>NZ_CP147737.1:2819148-3468722 GCF_037265215.1 Xenorhabdus griffiniae
TTTGGAAGATTTGTGGTGTTTCAATGATGAACACGTGGCACGGGCAATATTCCAAAGCCATATTCCCATTGTTAGTGCTGTCGGTCATGAAACCGATGTCACTATTGCGGATTTTGTCGCTGATTTACGCGCACCGACACCTTCTGCGGCAGCAGAGTTAGTTAGCCGCAATCAAATAGAGTTATTGCGACAAATACAATCCCTGCAACAACGTCTGGAAATGGCAATGGATTATTTCTTTGCTCAAAAACAACAGAGAGTTAATGTATTGCAGCATCGCCTCCAGCAGCAACGTCCTGATTTACAACTGGCGCGCCAGCAGAATCATTTAGCTGAGTTACGGCAAAAGTTGATTGATCGTTTTTTACGTTGCCTGAAACAGCGATCAGTTTCGTATGAGAAGCTGAATCAACGATTGTTACAAATCCATCCTGAGCGGGAAATTCAGCGCTACAGCCAATCCATCCAACAATTTGATTTTCGTTTAAAACAGTCCATCGAACGACAGTTAGGGCGTTATCGGGAAAAGTTTGCCATTTCCTGTTCGCGCATGGAGGCTGTTAGCCCACTGGCAACGTTAAGTCGTGGTTATAGTATTAGCGAAGCTCCTGATGGAAAGTTGCTAAGACAGGTTAAGCAAGTCAAAGCAGGTGATATGCTGAAAACACGGTTGCAGGATGGCTGGATTGATAGCCAGGTAACGCAGGTTACAAAAGCCAATAAGAGAAAGAAATTAAAATAGATTTATATACCAATCTAACGTCAAGATGCATGTGTATAGATAGCGGTGGTTCTTCACCGCTATCGTTATATGGCTATTTAGATGCTATTTCCGCTAGCGAAATTAGAAACGAATTTCTGCTCCCATGACGTAGGTTCTGCCACGAGCGGTTTGGGTTTTAGTATCTTGGTCCGCCATCATCGGTGACGTATTCATACGGTTCAATGCGTCAGAATAGTTTCGATTAGTTAGATTCTGCACAGAGAATTTAAGCAATAAATTTTTATTAATCTGATAATCGCTATACAGATCAATTATTGTTGGAATTTTATCTGATTTTTCCATTACGATTTTATTATCATCATCCCGTTCATCTCCAGGACTCTGATGATAAGATTGCCCTGTATATTTTATAATAGTTCCTATCCGAAGTTTTTCATCCAAGAAACGAACACCGGTATCTAATGTCAAATAGCGTTCCGGCAATTGAGATTCCGGACTTGCGCCAAAATAATATGTCGCTAATGATGTCGGTTGCTGTGTTTTCTGTTGACTATATGCCAATGAACTATAGAACATACCCGCATCATAGTTAGCAGAGATCTCATATCCTTTCATAGTTACTGGTTTCAGGCTATTGGTATAGATATAAGCGCTAACATTCGGGTTAAGTGAATCCTCTTCTTCGGCGGTCAATTTTCCATCAAGCTTACACAATTTCTTTCCAGTACAAAGCATATACTGATCACTACTAATGTAATTTTTTATTTTGGTATGGAATAATGTTGCTTTTAAACGAAATGTATCTCCATCTACAATTAAATTCGGACGGTAGCTATTAAATCCAATTTGATAGGTCTCCGCTTTCTCCCCCTTCAGAAATGGATTAATAGAAGTACCACCGTCATTGGAATGAAAAATTTCCTGAGCATTAGGGGCTCGCATTGAACGGGTATAGCTTACAAACGGTTGAAACTCAGGAATAATTTCTGCCGATAATAAGATATTTGGATTAAATCCACGCTCTTTCAGGTTTAATTGCGCTTCCCCTTGTGGGAAACACTCTACGCGTTCTTCACAAGCTGGCTTGAATCCTTTGACACTATAATCCAGATAATTTAACCCCAGATTAGCAGTATAAATACCACGTTCAATTTTCAACCTACTATAAATGCTGGTAATATCTTGCTTACCACTTGGAGCAAACCCATTATTTGTCCGTATTTCACTATCACTTTTTTTATCATCTGAACTTATATCTATTTTTTTATGATATTCAGTTCTCATCCATTTGCTACCCAGCGTGAAAGCAAAATCAGTGCCACCATAATTGAATCGGCTGGTATTGCTGATATTAATAGAATCGGATTGACTTTTTGCTTCACTCTTATCCAATACCCCCACTGAATGGCCTTGAAGACTTTGTTGACCATTGCTGGTACTCAACATGACTTTGGTATCAACCAATTCAGTAAATGGCGTATAGTGATATTTCAAATAATAATCATTATTATCAATATGACGCTTGTTAAATTTATTATGGTAAAAACGACCGCTTAATTCCAGATCATGAAAATCATTCGGTTTAATATTGAGTTTCATCAATTGAGAATTTGGCTTTTGTTTAAATGTTTTGTTGGTACCAAACTCTTCACTGCTGATACCATCCGCATTTCGATAATGAGCTTCAATATTATGCCCACTAACAGCAAATAGCGCGCCTAAAGAACCTTCTGGGCTGAACGCTTGTGTTTTTCCTGCAAAAGCCATCATACCACTTCGGCCGATACCATTATTACCATATGACCATTTAGTACGAACGCCCAGATTATTACCTGCGAATATGACATCATCAACACCGATAGTACGGAAATTAGCACTTCCAACTAAGGCATTAATAGAGTCAGCGTCATCCGCTTGCCCTCGTGAAATATCAACCCGAACAATAAAGTTGGGATCAATCAAGGCACCAAACTGGCTATACGGTTGTGCACCATGTGCAAGTTCATTGGGGGAAGAACCATAAAAGGTCTGACTAACACCATCCACCATCATATTAACGCGGCCAAAGCCACTTAAGCCACGGATATTAACACTCACCACTCCTTGCCCCTGGCTTGCATCCATCTGAGTATAAGTGCCTGGCAAGCTACGCAATATGCTATCTACGGATTCTAATTTATTATCTTCCCCCACAGAGCTATAAGCCCCAGGTTTTTCCATGGCCTCAATCTGAGGAGAATTATGATTATCCTGAGAGCCTGAAACTTTCAGGCTACTGAATCGTATGACCTTCTCTTTTTTATCATCATTGCCATTTTCAGCATAAGCGATACCCTGAAGCCCAATCAGCATTGCGCTGGCTCCCGCTATTTTTGCCACAGTTTTCATTAATATATTATCCTAATATTGAAGAATATTTATTATCGCTCACATTGCTTCACAAATTTGTGCAATAAAACACCCAAGACGCTGATAAAATAATCAGCATCCTGAGTAATAATTAGCTATGCCAATCCAACTTCAAAATGCGCGTTATATTTCCCCTCACAGAGAAGGGGAATATAAGGCATCACTTCGTTTTGCGGATTGCAACTTGAAATTTATCGATTATATTTTTTATTGATCTTTTAATTCTGGAAAATAAGTTTTAGCGTCATCTAACATTAATAAGAAACTATAATCAAAGGCAATGTCATTCAGACGATTAAAACGTCCTGGTTTTCCACCATGCCCCGTATCCATATTAGTCTCTAACAATAACAGACTGTCGCCCTGTTTCATTTCCCTTAATTTCGCTACCCATTTTGCCGGCTCCCAATATTGCACTTGGGAATCATGCAAACCTGTCGTCACTAATAAATGAGGATAGCGTTGATGTTGAATATTGTCATAAGGGCTATAGGATTTCATACGGAAGTAATCTTCTTTATTATTTGGATTACCCCACTCTTCATATTCACCCGTTGTTAATGGAATAGAGGGATCAAGCATGGTTGTCAAAACATCCACAAAAGGCACTTTTGCAATCACACCACGGTATAATTCTGGCGCCTGATTAATGACCGTCCCCATTAATAACCCCCCCGCGCTGCCACCTTCAGCATAAACGCGCTTGCTATTACCATATCCATCAGCAATCAAGGTCTTGGTCGCATCTATAAAATCGTGGAAACTGTTTAGCTTATTTTTGAGTTTCCCCTGCAAGTACCAATTTTTACCCAAATCACCACCGCCGCGGACATGTACCAAGGCATAGACAAAGCCTCGATCCAGCAAGCTCAGCAAGGCAGAACTAAAATAAGGATCCATGCTGATACCGTAAGAACCATAACCATAAATCAGGATCGGATTCTCACCTTTTTTAAACAAAGATTTGCGGTATACCAGAGAAACAGGAACTTCCACGCCATCACGAGCTTTCACCCAGATGCGCTGGCTTTGATAGTTTTCTTTGTTGAATCCTTTTACTGTCTGTTGCTTCAACAATTCACGCTCACCCGTTTGCATATTCCATTGGAATACTGAACTTGGTGTTGTCATCGATGAATAGCTATAGCGTAAAACATGGGTATCAGGTTCTGGGTTATAACCCAATGATGCCATATAGGCCGGATCATCGAATTGAACCCGTTTTTCCTGTTGGGTTTTCCAGTCAATCTGGCGGATCGATGACAATCCTTTAGTGCGTTCCTGCACAACCAACCAATCGTTGAACAGGGCAAAATTTTCCAGATCGGTATTTTCCTGTGGGGCAATCACGGTTTCCCAAGGGGAATTAATGCTATCTGTCCGATACAAGCCAAACAATGGGTTTTCGTGATTAGATCGGATATAGAACTGCCCACGAAAATGGTCTAGATCATATTCACGTTCAGCTTGACGAGCAGAAAAAACCTGCGGCTCTGATTGTGGGTGATTAGCATCAATCAGTCGATATTCTGAACTCGTGTAACTGGTACTCGAAATCAAAATATAATCAAGTGAAGTGCTTTCCGCAATCGACAGATAGAAGCGCTCATCTTCCTCTTGATAGATCTTTTTATCTTGTTGGCTATCAGTGCCATATTGGTGACGGAATAACTGATAAGGCAGCAATGTTTGTGGATCTCTGCGCACATAAAACAGCGTCTCGCCATCATTTGCCCACACAATATTGCCAGAAGTATTTTCTATGACGTTATTCTGCCAATCGGTATCACTGAAATTTTTAAATGAAATTTTGTAGTTACGGCGCCCTTGGGTATCTTCTGCCACCGCGATACGCTTATTATCCAATGAAACTGCAAAGCCACCAAGTTGATAAAACTTATGGCCTTTTGCCCGCTCATTACCATCAACCATGACCTGCCAATCAGTTGAATTATCGACTGGCTTGCGCTGATAGATTGGAAAATCTTTTCCTGCCTCATAAACAGTACGATAAATATACCCATTATAGGTATAAGGAACGGACTGATCCTCTTTGCTCATTCTATCAGCCATTTCTTTATAGAGGGTTTCGCGCAATTCCTGGCCTGATTTTAGTCTCTCTTCGGCATATTGATTCTCAGCCGTTAAGTACTCAATGACGTTTTTATCCTGACGGTTGTCATCACGTAGCCAATAATAGTTATCAACACGCACATCCCCATGGCGTTCCATTTTGTGCGGCTGTTTTGCGGCCATAGGCGGCATCATATTTTCCTCCATTGCAGTAGTAGCAAAACTATAGCTCAACAAACTACCACTGAATAACAAACCAAGCATGACTCTTTTACCGCGCACGCCTCTACTGCACATCGTATTACTGCAAACTCTCTTTTTCTTATTCGACCTTTTCGTATCTGGTGAAAACGCCGCCTTATGTTGTGACATGCCATTAACCCTGTATTTTTATTGAGATAAATAAAAATCTATCGGCAGTTCAACCGTAACACTGCCATTAGTTAAAACGACTTCAGGTGGCTTAGGTAAAGGCTGTGCCCTTTCCAACACCATCCTTGCTTCCCTGTCCAGTGAGTTAGTTCCTGAACGTCGAGTGAGTTCACTGTTAATTACGACGCCCAATGGGTTAACCGTAAATTTCACCATCGGCCGCCCTGTTCGTCTTCTTCTCTGAGCATCTTCTGGATATTTTTTATAGCGGTTTAAGTGTCCGGCGACCTCTGCCTGCCAAACGGCTTTGGCATCGGCAATAGCATCAGAATTGCTTTCATAGGATGCAGCAGTACGTGCAGTCACATTATCGGCCGTCGCATTACTGGTTGTTGGCGCAGCACTACTTTGGGATTTTTCACTTTCTTGCTCTTTTGCTTTCACTCGCTTAACAGGCTGAGTTTTCTTCGGTGCATCTTGTTCTTTCTTCTTTTTCTTCTGCTTATCCACCAACAACAGGGCATTTTCATTTACATCCAATTTTGGCATGTTAATTTCGTCAACTTTGCTCTCCTGCTGCTTACTGACAACAGAGAGCTGCTGCTCAATGCCAATGGGTTGTTTTTGAATTTTTTGTAGCGCTTCTGTCTGCGTTGACAGTTCCACCATCACCGCCGGCGGAGGAAGAAGCTCCTCAAGATCCACATCCTTTGGTTTGTAGACCAGCCATCCTACGAACAAGGCGTGAAGTGTGATCGCAGCGAGAAAGGATTTCGCCACATGACCAGAGTGAGCATTTTGATACGTGGTGTACGTCAACATCTCTTATAGCACATTATGTCAATAATAAATGGAGGTGAATAATAATCAATTCAATATATAAATGAAAACTATTTTTATTTGTTAATGAGTCACTTCCTTGTGATACTTACTCTTATTTGGTTATATTTTCACTTATTTTGGGAGCAAACCAGACAAAATCAGCATATTCACTGTCTAAGGAAACCCCTTCTTCCGCGATGACAAAAACAGCTATTTTTTCATTTGGCGCTATTTTTTTGACATGCTGAGGCACACCCATGGCTTTTACCGCATGATATCCTCCGGCAACCAGTAAGGCAGGTGATGGAGCCTTCATCAATTGTTCTGCCATCCGTTGATCCCGCATTTGCTGAATCTTGGTCATACCAGAAAGAAGTTGTGGCTCTATATTTCCGCCGTGGGAATTTTTAATTGTGGCCTCAATCAGCTTTTTAACTTCATCAGAAACCAAGGAATTTTTATCTTCTGCATTATGATTTTTATACGCTTGTTCAATTTCGCTGCGATCCAAATTTGCGGCCAACAGAGGATAAGGTGCTCTCATCAGTTCCATAACTAAATCACCATACCATTTCCACGGCCAGCCTTGTTGCCAGGCCAATAAATTCTGAACCCGCTCTTCCCTGACGATCGGATTACCCTGCAACCAGCTTTTCACCTTATTCACTTTTTCTTGCTGGTTTGGGTTAATCATTTCCAGTAATACAGAACCCTGAGGACGCTTTTGCCCAAGTTGTTGAACTAACCATAACTCGATTTGGTGATGGTAAGGATTGTCATGTTTTTCACCAACAATGACACGAGGGTAACTTGCCAATTGCTCCAGCAATTGATCTGGCGTGATTGCTTTGCCTGTTTTCATATCAAGCACTGCCCCCGCTTGCATCAACTCATCAGAGAGAGTTTGCTGCGTTGTCTGAGAGCTATTTTGCGCGTTGTTTAGAGTGGCAGTACAACCAGCAAGAAAACAACCGCAAAGCAGGAGAGAAGCAGTTAAAAAAGTCGATTTTATACGGGTAGATGTTTGCATAACTATTAGTCATTAAAAGAAAAATTGCCCGCATATTATAGATAATGAGAATTATTTACAAATTAAAAACCCTGTCAGGCATAAGCCTGACAGGGTAGTTCACCGATTTATCCCAAATTCACGGTTAGAATAGGGAGTTATTTTTAGAGTGGATCTGTTTGTGCTTCAACCGCCGCCAACGCCACCATATTCACGATACGACGAACAGACGCAATCGGCGTCAGGATATGAACAGGCTTCGCAACTCCCATCAAAACAGGGCCAACGGTTACCCCCTCTGAACTGGTGACACGCAGCAAGTTATAACTGATACGCGCCGCTTCCATATTCGGCATAATTAACAGGTTTGCTGAGCCTTTCAACGGGCTGTCCGGCATGATATCGCGGCGGATACTTTCCACCAGCGCTGCATCACCGTGCATTTCACCATCAATTTCAAGCGATGGTGCTATTTGCTGAACCAATGCCAGTGTCTTACGCATTTTTTGTGCAGAATCACAATCAGAAGAGCCAAAACTTGAGCGTGATAATAAAGCGACTTTAGGTTCAATACCAAAACGACGAACCGTGTCAGCCGCCATCAGAGTGATTTCTGCCAACTCTTCTGGGCTTGGATCTTCATTAACATAAGTATCGGCAATGAACGTATTTCCCATCGGTAACATCAAGGCGTTCATAGCACCTGCGGTATGCACTCCCTGGCGGAAACCAAAGACATCTTTCACGACCTGATAATGCTCACTGTAGCTACCAACAGTGCCACAAATCAGGCCATCTGCTTCACCACGGTGTACCATGATTGCACCTATCAGGGTTGGATTACCAATCACTGCCCGACGTGCTTGCTCTTGCGAAACACCACGGCGTTTCATCATATGATAATATTCTTTCCAATATTCTTTGAAACGTGGATCATTTTCATTATTCACCACTTCAAAATCTTTACCCACTTCAATATGCAGCCCCTGCTTTTTAATCCGCATTTCAATAACGCCAGGTCGGCCAATCAGGACAGGGAATGCCAGACCAAGGGAGACAAGTTCTTGGGTTGCATGCAGTACGCGAACATCTTCCCCTTCTGCCAATACAATTCGTTTTTTCTCTTTTTTGGCTTGGGAAAAGATTGGTTTCATAAATAAGTTGGTCTTATAGACAAACTCATTGAGTTTCTCAATATATGCCCCGAAATCGGTAATAGGTCGGGTTGCCACACCTGATTCCATCGCCGCTTTCGCTACCGCTGGTGCAATTTTTACAATCAAGCGAGGATCAAATGGTTTTGGAATGATGTAATCAGGGCCAAAGAACAGGTCTTGATCGCCATAAGCGGAAGCAACTTCCTGACTTTGTTCCGCCAGTGCAAGATCAGCAATGGCGTGCACACAGGCAAGTTTCATCTCTTCATTGATGGTGGTGGCCCCAACATCCAATGCGCCACGGAAAATAAACGGGAAGCAAAGAACGTTATTCACCTGATTAGGGAAATCAGAACGGCCAGTACAAATAATTGCATCAGGGCGTACTGCTTTTGCCAGTGGCGGCAAAATTTCTGGCTCTGGATTGGCTAATGCCATAATGAGCGGATCTTTTGCCATGGTTTTCACCATGTCTTGTGTCAATACGCCTGGCCCGGAACACCCCAAGAAAATATCAGCATCAGGGATCACATCTGCCAATGTGCGGCTGCCATTATCCTCAATAGCATAATCCGCCTTGGTCTTCTCCATGTTCTCTTCGCGGCCACGATAAATAACCCCTTTTGAGTCACAGACGACAATATTTTCACGTTTCAAACCTAATGCTACCAGCAGGTTCATACAGGCAATTGAGGCGGCGCCAGCCCCCGATACCACCATGCGCACTTTGCCAATATCTTTATTAACTACCCGCAATCCATTCAGCACGGCGGCGGTACAGATAATGGCTGTACCATGTTGATCATCGTGGAACACCGGAATTTTCATGCGCTCACGGAGTTTCTGCTCAATATAGAAACACTCCGGTGCTTTAATATCTTCGAGGTTGATTCCACCAAAAGTGGGTTCCAGCGCTGCGATGATATCAATCAATTTATCAGGATTGGATTCATCCACTTCGATGTCAAAAACATCAATACCAGAGAATTTCTTAAATAAAACGCCCTTCCCTTCCATAACAGGTTTACCGGCTAATGCACCGATATTACCCAACCCTAAAACAGCGCTGCCGTTAGAGATAACCGCAACAAGATTGCCACGTGCAGTATATTTATAAGCCGCCAAAGGATCTTCTGCTATTTCAAGACAAGGTGCAGCAACACCCGGTGAGTATGCCAATGCCAAATCACGTTGTGTTGCCAGTGGCTTGGTTGGTGTAACCGTAATTTTTCCCGGTTGTGGAAACTCATGAAAATCAAGAGCGCTTTGTTTTAATTTTTCATCCATCATCAGATCCTTTACGCGTCATGTCTTAGTGAAAACCGTTCCAGTATAATAGTTACGGGAGGTTAAATCATGATGTCAGCAGCATTTTGTTCATAATCCTTAAAATCAAGGCGCAAAAAACAAACAAATAATGACTTTACGTTAATCAATATTATATATACCAATCTCACTTCAAGATGCGTGTGATTTTTCCTCACTTCGCGAGGGGAAACCAGGTTTCATAGCGTATTGTAAATTGCTACTTGAAATTTAATGCGTATAAATATTATCTTAATGATACCCATATAGAGGTATTTCATCCCAAATTAACAACCTGATAAATTAATTAAAGATGAATTTTTAAATTAATATTTAAAATAAGTTTACAAAAACAAAACTTAATCTATAAAATATTCATCCAAATTTATTTGGAAAATTATTAGCAATTAAGGAAACACATTTTCTTATGAAAGTAAATTTCATCTGAGTGGTTAAACCTGTTTGCGCCATTTCTATTTTTATATCAGGATATATTTCCAGAATCTCATTAATGATGATTCAATATACTCCATAAAAATCACACAGCAATTTAACATAAAGCAGAAATCTGTCTTTTATGTTTTATTAAACATAAATCTGCATTTCTATATGGGAGAAAGAATATGCATAATCATTCAGTCATGATAGTTGATGATCATCCTATCATTCGTCACGGCTTAAAAGGGTTGATTGAATTAGAACGAGAACTCATTGTGACTGCCGAAACTGGCAATGGCGAAGACGCAATTAATATCGCTTGCCAAATAAAGCCTGACATTATTCTGATAGATTTGAAAATCAATGGTCTTTCAGGGATTGATACGATTAAATCTCTCCGCCGCAAAGGGCTTGATTCCTATATCCTGGTACTTTCCGATTCAGATCACAGAAGTGATATTTACGACGCCGTTGATGCCGGTGCGAATGGTTATTTATTAAAAGATATCGAGCTTACCTCTCTATTGAACAACATAAAAAAAGCTATTGATGGTCATGCTGTGTTCAGTGAAAAAGTCCATCAATATTTATCCACTCGCCATCTTTATGTTGATCCGTTATCAAAATTAACCAAACGTGAATTAGATGTTTTAAAAGAAATTGCAGAAGGGATGACAAATAAAGAAATTGCTGATTTCCTTTTTATTTCAGAGGAAACGGTGAAAGTTCACACCCGTAACTTATTGAAAAAACTTAAATCACGTTCCCGTCTCGAAGCCACTATCATCTATCTAAAACACAGAAAAACAGAGTTCATTTAACATTGGCTTGTTGCTTAACGCCCCAATACGAAACACAATTTCCCTCATTTTTACCGATGGGGAAATTGTGAGTTATCAAGAATTATAAATTAATTAGGAACAAATTAATTTTGTATATAATAAATAAGGATATTATCTATAAATTTATTGTTTGAAATAAAGGCAATCCGCTTTTGTCGATAATTTAAACACCCGTAACGTCAATGTCAGGAAAAAGCAGGCAGAAAGTATGCGCAAAAACGCGTTATCTGGATAAAATAGCCAATTTCCCGCATTATGTCGGATATGTTGAACAAGACAAAATCAAGGCTCTCATCATGTCAAATACCCCTTTTCATTCAGATACCCTTTCTCACAAAATAGCCATTCTCTACGGTATCAAAAACTGCGATACCATAAAAAAAGCGCGTCGTTGGTTAGACGATCAAAAAATACCTTATCAATTCCATGATTATCGGGTTGATGGTCTATCCCCTGAATTACTTCAATCATTTATTGAGCAAGTTGGCTGGGAATCACTCCTGAATACCCGTGGCACAACATGGCGCAAATTGCCCGATGAGCAAAAAGCCACGATTAACAATGCAGATGCTGCCAAGGCGCTCATGCTGGAGCACCCTTCAATCATAAAACGCCCTCTATTGGTTTCAGGCTCAGAAGATTCAAAAAGCGCAGGAACAGAAAAGTATTTACTCGGTTTCAAGGCAGAACAATATCAACAATTTTTCTCGCATGACTAGATGAGGAGAACATCATGACTTGTCCGGTAATTGACCTTGCTCAGCAGTTAATCAAGCGTTCTTCTGTCAGCCCAGATGATCAAGGTTGTCAGGAACTACTTATCCAGCGCCTGCAAGACATCGGTTTCACAATAGAACGAATGCCTTTTGGCGATACCCAAAACTTTTGGGCTTATCGTGGCACTGGAGTGACTTTTGCTCTTGCTGGACACACCGATGTTGTCCCTGCTGGCGATATCTCACAATGGCAAACCCCGCCCTTCGAACCTTCTATCCGTGATGGAATGCTGTATGGCCGTGGCGCCGCAGACATGAAAGGCTCTCTAGCGGCGATGGTGGTTGCCGCTGAACGTTTTGTCGCAGAAAATCCTGCGCATAAAGGTCGTCTGGCTTTTCTGATCACCTCCGACGAAGAGGCCAAAGCCACCAATGGTACAGTTAAGGTAGTTGAAGCGTTAATGTCCCGCCATGAACGTTTGGATTATTGCCTGGTGGGTGAACCATCCAGCCAGAAATACCTTGGAGATATGATCAAAAATGGACGACGGGGATCACTCACTGCCAGCTTAACTATCTTTGGCACCCAAGGGCATGTTGCTTATCCACAGTTAGCAGATAATCCTATCCATCGTTCCATGCCTTTTCTGCAAGAACTCGTCAATACTCAGTGGGACAACGGCAATGCATTTTTCCCTGCCACAAGTATGCAAATCGCCAATATTCAGGCAGGAACCGGCAGTAATAACATTATTCCTGGTAAACTGTGGGTGCAATTTAATTTCCGTTTCAGCACTGAACTGACAGATAGCGAGATCCGCCAACAGGTTGAAGATATGCTGAAAAAGCATCATCTAACATATGAGATTGACTGGTGGTTATCAGGCCAACCTTTCCTGACCTGCAAAGGGGCGCTTGTTGACACTGTAGTGGGATCCATTGAGCACTATTGTGGCTATAAACCCGAGCTATCAACCAGTGGCGGTACATCAGATGGGCGTTTTATTGCCAGGATGGGAGCTCAGGTTGTGGAATTGGGGCCAATTAATGCCACCATTCATAAAATCAATGAATGTGTCAAAGTAACTGATTTACAAACATTGAGTCTGATTTATCAACGTATCATGGAGCAATTAATCCAATGATGACACCTGAAGCTTTGACCGGCCTGTCCACGGATCACCTGGTCACTCTGACCGGCAATCACCGTTTGCAGTTTAATGCCACCAAAGCGTTTCTTGCTATGCAAAAAGCCGCTGCCAAAGCAGGTTTTAAGCTGCAACCTGCCAGTTCGTTCCGCGATTTCACACGCCAACAAACTATCTGGAATGAAAAATTCCGCGGTCAGCGGCCAGTATTAGATGAAAATAGCCAGCCCCTTGATATCTCGAAAATGGATGAAGGGGAACGTTGTAAAGCCATTCTTCGTTGGTCAGCCTTGCCAGGAGCAAGCCGCCATCATTGGGGTACGGAGCTGGATATTTATGATCCCTTTCTGCTACCAGAAGGTAAAAAATTGCAGCTAGAACCGTGGGAATATGAAAATGGCGGATACTTTGAGCCATTAACCCATTGGCTGACAGAAAACATGTCCCAATATGATTTCTACCGTCCTTTTACACGCCACGATGCGGGTGTAGCTTATGAACCGTGGCATATCAGCTACTGGCCATCATCCCATGAAGCCGAATATTTATTCGACGAATACGTTCTATTGAGTGTCTGGGAAGGACGTGATATTGCCGGTATAAACTGGTTAAAAACCAATCTATCCTATATATTTGAAAAATACATCAGGATAATAGATTAAGAAAACGATAAATCAGGAAAATAACAGGACAGTAAAATGGCTGGTTATGAAAATAATTAGCAGATATATCAATCTAACTTCAAGATGCGCTTTATATCTCCTCCGCTATGCGGGGAGATATAAATAATCATATTGATACTTAAAGTTGGATTTTGGTATAGAAATAATCCATTAGGCTCCTGAGCCTCATGGAAGAGGCTCTAAACACTCTGAGGAAAATACCATGCAATGGTTGATAGATTATTGGTGGATTGTTCTGTTAGTGCTCGTCGGCATTATTGTTAATGCAGTAAAAGCACTAAGCCGCGTCGATAAGAAATCTTTCTTAGATAACAAACCCGAATTGCCTCCGCACCGAGATCTTAATGCTCAATGGGATGATGAGGATGATTGGCCGCAGCGGGATCGTAAGAAATAACCCAATCTTTCCAGTGCTTGGCAAGTATTTTATCGATGCTTGCCAATGCATCAGCAGCCTCTTCACGCCACTGTTTTAATAGGGCCTTACGGCCATTTAACGATAAGTCGCTAACACATTGTTCGATACTTAGCCGCTGCTGAAGATGCTTTCTCAGTGCAGGCAAGCTCAAGCTGCTCTTCAACAGTAATCTCTGTAATGCAAAATAAGACGCCGACAAAGGACGATGAGCAAATGCAAATCCAGCCAATTCCTGCCAATCACTGTCATTGAGCTGTTCGTCACTATCATGCTCAACCGGCAAGGCAAAGCCGAGTAACGATTCCAACCCTTTGGCATCTCTGGCTAATCGCTGTTGTGCGAGTTGGGTAAATCGTTCTCCCTGCTCACTTAAAGGCAAAACAGCCATTGCGGTATAACAACCACTGCTTGCTTCTCGGTAAGTTCCCATTCTCACCAGACGAAAACCACATTTTTGCCAAAGAGCCCACAAATCAGTGGTATAACCAAAACTGACAGAGAGGAAATCCAGCTTTTGTTTACTGGCTTCCTGACATTGTTGGATTATCAAATGTTGTGCGATACCACGACGGCGATATTGAGCCTGCACAGCAATACGGCTGATTCGCTGTGATCGCAAAGTTGCCGCCTGCGGAAAACCACTATGTGCCGCCAGGGATTGAGCCACTAAATTGCCTCTTGGCCGCCGACGTCCTGCCCAGATTTCATGTGCTAATGTCTGTGACAAAGCACCTTCGTTCACCATCCACAAAGCACCAACCAATCGTTGATCATGTTTTGGAGCACCAGAAAGGGCTGCCAAAAATGTCATTCCGTTACCATCCATTAATCGCCGCAGATCAAGGGGAGAGGTTCGGTAATGTGCGCTGGTTAATAAGCCATAAAATTGGCGCAGTAATGTAGAGTGTTGTAACCATTCAGGCTGACAGATCGCGTGAAAATGTAATTCTTCTGCGTTTAATCGTGTGTCATAAACAAACGATTTATCATCGAATAACAGCGCACTATCCAGCCACGCTTCCAATGGATCATGTTCAGCCCAGCGCATAGGGGTTTTCAATTCACGAATATGGCAGTCAGGCAATTCAGCACAAAGTTTCAATAAAAAACCACGTCCCGTTCCCTCATAACCCTGAACGGTTGAAGTCAACAATACCCGTGGAAAATGGCGAATTAATTCGGCTAATTGTGGCGTTGGGATCGCGGCTGCTTCGTCAATCAACAACCAATCAGCATCGCTTTTATTTTCCGGTTGGCCTTTTTTCGCTCGGCAATATTTCAACAAATTGTCAACTGACCAAAAAGGCGTTTCTTGCTCCAACGATTTCTGTTCACCAGAATCTGTGATAGCGGAGTAACGTCGAATAACCTCTGTGGTTATTTTGGCAGGGGCACATAGCCAGCATTTCCCCTGCCAATATCGCACTAACATTCCTGCCAGAGCCGATTTTCCCCGTCCCCGTGGTGCGGTGATCACCCAAACGCCTCGTGTGGCCTGTAACAATTCGTCAAGAATAGATTGCTGGTTTACCGTAGGCTTGCCATCAGGCATCTGCCACGCTCCGGTTGCAGGCAATGGTGATATCTGAGATAGCTGCAAAGGTATTTCCTGACGCCATAATAAGACTTCAGGAAAGGCGAGGATTTGCTGCTGAATATGACGAATAAAATGAGGTGTCGAAATAACATCTGCCGATTCATTCCAGCGCAAACTATCTTCATCAGGCTGTTTGGGCCATTGTGACCAGGCTGGTACGCGCATGACCAACCAGCTTCCCGCTTTTAGTGTGCCAGCCAATATCGCCAATGCTTCAGCATTAACGCCTTGAGTCGCATCAAAAACACCATGCAAGAATTCACGACCAAGTAAGCTGACAGCTTTTGTTGGTTCAATAGCACCCGACACATGGGCTGAAACCGTTAACCAGTCCCCTTGAAACTGTTTCGTTAGCTGATTGACAATCCATTCACTCCATTGCGGATCACCACTCAAAACAACTAAACGGCGCTGTCCCTGTTGTTGCATCTGTGCCTGTAACATGGCCCATACGCTATACATAATATGAACTATCCATAAAGTGAACTGTATAACAGGTGAAATATCTGGTGGTTAAAATGGCTAACTGCATGGTCATGATTTACCAATCATAAGTGATAAAATGCCAGCAGCAATCAGAGGGCCTACCGGAACGCCTTTAAATAGGGCCACGCCCAATACAGTGCCGACCAATAACCCAGCCACAGTAGAAGGCTGACCAGACATCAGCGCCACACCACGGCTTCCCAGCCATGACACCAGGACACCAACAACAATAGCCAGCAGTGATTTCCAATTTAAGAAAGAGCTAAAAATTTCCTGTGCGGAGATTTTCCCGCTTGCGATAGGTGCCATGACTCCTACAGTCAGAATCAGGATACCTATCGTCAAGCCGTACTTTTCCACCCAAGGGAAAAATTGATTCAACGGCGTAATACGCACTACCAATAGAAATAACATGGCAAGTGTCACTGTCATGTTATGGCTGATGATGCCAAGACCGGCAAGCACGAGCAAAATAAGTAAAGTAGGATCGATATGACTCATGAGTTTTTATTTCCTGTAAACTCCGATATACGCATTAAACTTCAAGTTGCAATTTACAACACGCTATGAAACCCGATTTCTCCCCCGCTTCGCGGGGAGAAATCATACTCATCTTGAAGTTAAATCGGTATAGAACAATGTTTGATTGTTTTTTAGGCCAGACAATATAAATTCTGACATGGAAAAGATGATAACTTAAAATTTTTGCACTTAATCAAAAATATACGCATTAAACTTCAAGTTGCCATTTACAACACGATATGAAACCGGATTTCTCCCCGCTTCGCGGGGAGAAATCAGATGGGTATATTCATAAAGCGCTATCCCAAAATTGGGTAATAGCGCAACAATGGGTAGTTTGTTAACATCCTTGCTTTAAACAATCACATTGATAAATAATTAGCCATATAAACCAAGATACAACCTCTGTTTCTTGATAGTTAACCTTTTAAACACCAACACCTTTTTACCAAGGGAAATGCAGAAAGGTTGTAAGAAGTGCCTTGCAGCTAATATGCGTGCGTATAAGCGATATGAATATGAAAAAATTAACCTCTTCCATGATAATCTGTCTCTCTTTAGCGGGTTGCACCACTCAATGGGTCCCTGCAAGTAGTAATCCTGTTCCTTTCAGTGAAGCAAAAGTTGAATGCAGATTATCAGCATTACAACAATTTCCTATCAAAAATGAAGTCGCCCAAAGATCAACACTGAAAATGGTGCAGCAACCTTGTTTCAATAAAGAGCAATGTGGAAAAAACGGTTACTACAGTCAAAATGTTCCCATGATCGAAAGCTATGTGACGGATGTCAACGAGGGTTCCAGAAGTGAATTTTATTACGGCTGTATGCACCAAAAAGGCTGGAAGCAAATAACCAAATCCCTACTTTAAAGTTTATCCAACCTGCAAGACCGTGACAGGATGCCCTTTTGATTATTGGAGCATCCTGCCTATTTTATATTATATTTTTAAAGTAATCGTTTGCGTCACTAGTCCAAAATAACACCAATACGGCGTGCAACTTCCTCATACGCTTCGATCAAGCCACCAAGGCTTTGGCGAAAACGATCTTTATCCATTTTATCCATCGTCTGTTTGTCCCATAAACGGCTACCATCCGGTGAAAACTCATCCCCCAAGATGACTTTGCCCTTGAACAAACCAAATTCCAACTTAAAATCCACCAGAATCAAGCCCGCATCATCAAACAGTTTGCTCAATACTTCATTGGCCTTGTAGCTCAGACGTTTCATCTCAGCTAAGTGCGCTTTGCTCACCCAACCGAATGTCTCACAGTAGGATTCATTAACCATGGGATCGTGTTTGGCATCATCTTTCAGAAACAGGTCAAACAGTGGCGGATTAAGCACCATTCCCTCTTCCACCCCCAAACGCTTCACAAGAGAGCCTGCGGCACGGTTACGAATAACACATTCAACAGGCACCATCTCCAGTTTTTTCACCAAGGATTCATTATCTGACAACAGTTGTTCCATTTGCGTCGGAATGCCCGCTTCTTCCAGTTTACTCATGATGAAATGATTGAATTTATTATTCACCATTCCCTTGCGATCGAACTGTTCAATGCGTTCACCATCCAATGCTGATGTATCATTACGGAATTCCAGCACAAGTAAGTCAGGATTGTCAGTGGCATACACTGTTTTTGCCTTTCCACGATACAACTCAGCTTTTTTCTGCATTTTACACTCCAGAAATATAACGTCTTTAAACGTAACTAATTAAACAAAAAACGCATCCAAAATATAAAAGGGGCCTAAGCCCCTTTTATAGATATTACTTATCCTTGGATTGGCTAAACGCAGCTTCCAGCGCAGCCACCATTTGATCATTTTCAGATTGAGTCAGCGGTTTACCTTTGTCGCTGATAAATTGCAGGCTGCTTCGGTTGTCCAAATCACCCACCTGTAACTTATAATTTCCTCCATGGATGGAAGGTGCTTCAACTCCCAGCGCTTTCCAGTCAGAAGAGCTACGTTCTTCATAAGTCACCGCTATCGCTCCGGTAGAACGAGTACGATCCGTGACTTGCATACCGATGTTTTCCAACACGTATGGCAATCTGTTCCAGACGATGTTGTATGGTGCACGCACGATAATTTGCGGTAATCCGGTATTATCACTGCCACTTTGTACCGATAGTGGACCTGAATTTTTAGTGCTGCTCAGGCTCGCTGCTTCTTGTTGTTGGCTTAAGTCACTCGCCAATTTATTGAGCATCACGATGTTGTAACGCTGGATTTGTATCGGATCGGTAATTTCCTTTTCTCCCTGTTTCAAACCTTCGTTCGCAACAGATAATGCTATTTGGTAATCCTGTTTGGTCACTGAAATACGGTAACGCCCCTGATAAGGAACATTTTCATCCGCCCGTTGCCATGTAATCCAATCTGTCGTCAACGTTTGTGCAGCATCATCTTTCTGACTGATCTTATACCCTTTTTCTGCCAACAGATTGTTTACCTGAGACCATAAGTTACTGTATTCAGGAGTATTTTCAAGCAACAATTTACTGCTGTTAGCACTATTTTCAACGCGGGAACCCGTCAACAATGCAAAAGCTTGCAACGGAGGACGGATATCCAAATCTTTACCCACAGCCCCCGTTATCGTCGTTGTCGGAAGATTATACTCACCATTTTGCAGCGGTAATGTCATGCCCGCAGGGACGTTCAATAATTTCAGTGGAGGTGCATCAAGATAGGATTGATCCCCGCTTACCTGATGTTTATAGCGCTGATCGCTGGAGCAGGCAGCTAAAAAAACGACCAATGACAGTCCAGCAATCTTCATGATCTTCGATTTTTGCAATAATGTTGCCATTAAAATTCCCTAAAATTTTACAGTAATCCAGCTATTTTCAAGGCCCTACCAACTGGAATTTGCCCTTCCTGCGTTAGCGGAACCATTGGCAAACGCAATGTATCATCGGCAATCAACCCCAATTGACGGCAAGCCCACTTAACTGGTGTCGGGCTAGGTTCAACAAATAATTGATGATGCAATTCCATCAATCGGCTGTTCAGTTCACGAGCTTGCAAAAATTCACCTTGCTCAGCCAATTCACACACTTGCGCTATTTCTGCTGCCGCAACATTTGCCGTGACAGAAATAACGCCTTTACCACCAAGCTGCATGAAATCGACAAAACTTGCATCATCACCACTCAGAAGAATGAAATCTTCATCACTAACCAATTCTTGGATCTGACTAACACGACTTAAGTTCCCTGTCGCTTCCTTAAGCGCAACAATATTTTTCAGTTTCGCTAAACGGGCAACAGTCGGTGGCAATAAATCACATCCGGTACGAGATGGCACATTATACAGAATTTGTGGTAAGTCAGTATTCTCAGCGATTGCCTGATAGTGCAAATATAAACCTTCCTGTGAGGGTCTATTATAATAAGGTGTGACTGACAGGCAACCCACAACCCCTGTATTTTCGAAACGGTTGGTCAGAGAGATAGCTTCTGCTGTCGCATTTGCCCCTGTTCCTGCAATCACTGGAATACGCCCATCAGCTATTTCCAGTGTTGTCAGTACAACATCAACGTGCTCGTCGTGGTTAAGTGTTGCACACTCCCCCGTTGTCCCAACAGACACAATAGCAGATGTGCCACTGGCGATATGATAATCAACCAATTTTTTCAAACTGGCCTTATCAATCTGACCAGCTGAGTCCATCGGAGTGATCAATGCAACTATACTGCCTGTAAAACCAGAATGATGACTTACCATTGCCATTTCCCCTTAATTAGACTTAAAACTGCAAATGAGAGGTTCATGGTACTTTCTTGCTATACAGAAGAAAACTCTTTAACCACGCGATTTCAATGAATTTTGTTAATATCAAGTGTAGCCGATTAAACATAAATTATAATTTTGCTTCCTTAACAAAGGCGATTGACCTTCTCCTGATCATTTTTTATGTTAAAACACAACATACACAGCAAACACCAACTAAAATTAAAGGAAAATCGCTTTGCCAACATCAGAACAGCATTTTTTAGTGATCACAGCCCTAGGTACCGATCGTCCCGGCATCGTCAATACCATTACTCGCCTCGTCAGCACATGCGGCTGTAATATTGAAGACAGCCGTTTAGCTATGTTTGGTGAAGAATTTACTTTTATCATGTTGCTATCTGGTAGCTGGAACGCCGTGACGCTGATCGAATCCACCTTGCCACAAAAAGGCGCAGAACTTGAATTACTCATAGTGATGAAACGTACCCGATGCGGTGTCCAGAAAACATTTCCTTCTACCATCACCGTTAAAGTAGACGTAGTTGATTCACCAGGAATTGTTGAGCGTTTTACCAGTTTATTCACAGCCCAAGATCTTAATATCGCGGAACTGGTATCAAAAACTCACCCCGCCGAAGGAAATCACCCTGCTCGTCTGCAAATCCAAATCACTGGGCACAACCCAATTGATGATAATGGCACGATATTTAAAGAAAACTTTCATCACCTATGTACAGAATTAAATGCACAAGGCAGTATTATTGTACAGGATCATTTAAATCAAAACGATTAAACGGAGAATAAGTGATGAGTCCATTGAAAGCCGGAGACAAGGCCCCACAATTCAGCCTTCCTGACCAAGATGGCGAACCCATTAAGTTATCTGACTTCAAAGGTCAACGTGTTTTAGTTTATTTTTATCCCAAAGCAATGACACCAGGCTGCACAACCCAAGCCTGCGGCTTACGTGATGCTATGGATGAGCTAAAAAACGCCAATGTTGAAGTCTTGGGTATCAGCACAGATGCACCTGAAAAGCTATCCCGCTTTGTAGAAAAAGAAATGCTGAATTTCACGCTGCTTTCTGATATTGACCACCAAGTTGCCGAACAGTTTGGTGTTTGGGGAGAAAAGCAGTTTATGGGAAAAATTTATGACGGGATTCACCGCATCAGTTTTTTAATTAACCCACAAGGTGAGATTGAACACGTTTTTAATAAATTCAAAACCAGTGATCATCATCAAGTTGTACTGGATTACCTAAACCAACATTAATTATCAGTATACTTCAAGATGCGTGTGATACCTCCCCGCTTCGCGGGGAGGTATCAGGTTTCATAGGGTGTTGTTATTGACAATATTGGTCGTTATCATTCTTTTTCTTCCGGCCAGACATGGATAACTGCTTTGATTAATGTAGCAAGTGGAATAGCAAAGAAAACTCCCCAAAACCCCCATAACCCACCAAAAATAATGACAGAAAGGATGATAACGAGTGGATGAAGATTGACAGCTTCCGAAAATAAGATTGGCACAAGCAGGTTACCATCTAACCCCTGCACCACCAGATACGCGACAAACAACCCCCAGAAATCAGCCCCAATCCCCCATTGAAACAGCGCCACAACAATAACTGGAAGGGTAACAAGTACGGTACCGATATAAGGAGCGAGTACAGATAAACCGACCAAAACCGCAAGCAACAGCGAATAATGTAATCCAAAGAAGGCAAATACAGCATATGTGCAGATAGTCAGTATAACCATTTCGGTCACTTTACCACGGATATAATTGGTAATCTGCTGGTTCATTTCACGCCATACTTTCCCCGCCAAACTACGATTACGTGGCAATACACGCCGCAATGCAGCCACTATTTTGTCTTTATCTTTCAATAGAAAGAACACCATCAAAGGAACAAGGATCAGATAAATTGCCAGAGTCAATAATCCAATCAACGAAGCAACCGAAAACTTAAAAACGGACTCACCCGCCAAAGAGAGTTTGCTACGCAGATTAGCAGCAACCATATCGATAATGCCGGCATCAACCAGTGCTGGATAGCGGGAAGGAAAAGTAAGCGCGTACTCATTAAATCGATTAATCATATTGGGAAGATCAGAAAATAAGTTTAAACCTTGCTGCCAGACGGTTGGGGCTACAATCAAGATCATCAACGCACTGATTCCCATAAATAGGGTTAATACAATAGCAACAGAAAATGTCCGGCTACATCCCAATTTACCTAATTGTGTCGTAGGCCACTCCAACAAATAAGCCAATACAATAGCTGCCAGGGCAGGCGCCAGAATGCCATTAAAAAAGTAGATGATCCCAAAACCAACCAATAAAATAATTGATAATGCAACAACTTGCGGATCTGCGAAACGACGACGATACCATTGCATGATCATATCCAACATAATTACAACTCCTTTGCGATAATACTTAATGAGCATTTTTCACTAAAATTTATTATGATTAATCGTTTTAAGGTACTCTTTTATCATAAAAGTATTCATGAAATTGATAGCTAAAATGGAGCACACTATTTTATGAGAATCGCTTTATGAGAAAAACACCCAGAAAATCTTTGATAACTATCTTTATCAGCCTATTGTTATTAGGAGGTCCTCCTGTATTCTCTGCACCCGCTGAAGATTCACTCCCTGATATCGGCACTACAGCGGGAGCGACTCTTAGCATCAATCAGGAAATGGCTATGGGTGATTTATATATGCGCTCGATAAGAGCCCAGGCTCCTCTGATTTATGATCCACTACTAACTCAATACATTAATCAGTTAGGCCAAAAATTAGTCACCCATGCCGATTCAGTCAAAACGCCTTTTCATTTCTATCTGGTAGACAACCCCAATATTAATGCCCTTGCATTTTTCGGTGGTAATGTCGTTCTTCATTCGGGCCTGTTTCGCTATAGCAATAATGAAAGTGAACTAGCCTCTGTCATGGCTCATGAGATTTCCCATGTTACCCAACGACATTTAGCACGATGGATAGAAGAACAAAAACGTACCAGCCCACTGGCATGGACCAGTACACTCGGCTCTATTTTGCTTATGATAGCCAATCCACAAGCTGGCATGGCCGCCCTCAGCGGCACACTGGCAGGCGTCCAACAAGGCATGATCAGTTTTACCCAATCCAATGAGCAAGAAGCTGATCGAATTGGAATGCAAACGCTCAGTCGTGCGGGATTTGATCCACACGGTATGCCTGATTTTATGCAAGTGCTGGTAGATCAATCGCGCTATAGCTCCAAGCTACCGGAAATGCTATATACTCACCCATTACCTGCCAGCCGTCTGGCTGACGCCCGTAATCGGGCCAATCAATATTCCACTAAAGCCGTTCCAGAATCCCAGGATTTTCTGTTCGCCCGTGTCCGTATTCTCACCATGTATTCAACTGATCAACGTCCCTACATTGATCAATGGCTAAAAAAATATAGCCAGGGTACCGCCAAAGAGCAGCTGGCTGCTGCCTATGGACGCGCTCTTTTGCTTTCTGGTGATAAGAAGTATACCGAAGCCAAAGCAATACTCTCTCCATTGCTAGATAAGCAACCGGATAACATTTGGTTTATTGATACAATGACGGATATTGATATCGGGCAAAAACAGTCTGCCAACGCCATCGCTCGCTTGCAGGATGCACTCAAGAGACTGAAAAATAATCCAATATTACAGATTAACCTCGCAAATGCCTATTTTATGGATAAAAAGTATTCTCAGGCATCACAACTTTTGTTTCGTTATACTTTCAATCATCCTGACGATCTTAATGGCTGGATACTATTAAGAAAAACTGCCGGAGCGCAAGGGAAACACAATGATGAACTAGCCGCCTATGCGGAAATCATGGCATTGCAAGGTGATTTCTCCTCCGCTATAGAACAACTTAGCAAAGCCAGTGGGTTGGCTAAATTGGGTAGTTATGAACAAGAGCGATATGATGCCCGTATTGATCAATTACGCCAACTGCAACAAAGTTATGACCAATATAAAAAATGAGGGATTTTTACATGCAAAATCTTGACTCACGAAAAGTGACTTTTTACCACAATCCCCGCTGCTCAAAGAGCCGTGAAACCCTTATGCTAATTGAAGAACTCGGTATTACACCGGAAATCATTCACTATCTTGATACTCCACCCACAGCAAAACAGTTGGCTGTACTATTACAACAGCTCGGTTTCAAAGATGCCCGTCAATTAATGCGTACTAAAGAAGATCTCTACAAGGCATTGAACCTGGACGATGCCACATTATCCCAAGATGCATTGCTCCAGGCGATGGCTGAAAATCCCAAATTGATAGAACGTCCAATTGTTGTTGTCGGTGATAAGGCCCGTTTGGGACGTCCTCCTGAGCAGGTTAAAGAAATTCTGCTGTAACAATGTCTTAATAAAAACGTTTTTTAATAAAAAAGTGATAGGAATATACGCATCTTGACGTTAGATAGGTATATATTCTCTATCACTTTTTTATTCTAATCTCATTTTCTTACTGTTTTATTCACTCAAAGCTCAAGGATATCCTTAACAAACGGGATCGTTAGTTTGCGTTGTGCCACAATGGAAGCCCGATCAAGCTCATCCAATGTCCTGAACAATGTTTGCATTTCCCTGTCAAGCCGCTTTAACACAAAACGCCCCACATCCTCAGGTAATTCAAAACCCCGTAATTTTGCCCGCAGTTGCAATGCCTGAATTTTCTCATCATCCGACAGAGGCTGTAATTTGTAAATTTGCCCCCAATCCAAACGAGATGCCAAATCCGGCAGTGTCAGGTTAATTTGCCGTGGAGGACGATCACCTGTGATTAAAAGACAGGTTCGGCCAATTTCTACAATGCGGTTGTAAAGATTGAAAATCGCCATCTCCCATTCCTGATCACCAGCAATACATTCAATATTATCGATGCATACTAATGATAAATGTTCCATACCATCAAGCACTTCAGGGACAAAATAGGCGCGCTTATCCAGTGGTACATACCCTACAGCTTCTCCCTGTTGGGACAATTCGGCACAGGCTGCGTGAAGCAAATGGCTCTTACCCCCGCCATCGCGGGACCAGAAATAGATATAACTGCCGTGTGACTGACTTATAGCCAATTTTATTGCAGCTAATAAGGAGGTATTCTCACCTGCAAAGAAACTGGCAAAAGTTTCATCATCGGGCAAATATAATGGTAGTGAAAGCTGCGACGGTGTATTCAGAAGCACCTCAAACAGAATGGATAACGAACAGTGCTAAGTCTACCACAAAAAGCCGCTATAAATGAAACGAATGCTTTGTTTAAAACAAGAGATTATCATCAAAGCATATTTCCCCATAAAATGGACAGTTTACGACCAGTAACAAAACCATTTCTTTCGCAAGCCAGAAATAACCGAGAGTAAAAATTCTTATATTTGACAATTCCATACTATTAATAGCCCAATATTGCCAATAATAAAAATTGCTGTATTGCTAAAGATGTTAACTTATCCCTCGCAACTTATTTTCAATAAAGTTTAATGACAGAGATTATTTGTAAAGGAAAAAATTATCATTATATACCGTTCCAACTTCAAGTTACGGCTTGTAAATCAATGTGATTGTTTATATCTCCCCGCTTCGCGGGGAGATATAAGAAGCATCTTGAAAGGCAATTGGTATATACGCATTTAAACTTTAAGTTGCAATTTACAACACGATATGAAACCTGATTTTTCCTCACTTCGTGAGGAGAAATCACACGCATCTTATTAAGGTTGGATGGGTATAAATGATAGGGAAAATAATTTTTAACATAGAAAGGGCTTTAGAAAAAACCCTTTCCAATAAATTTCATTAATGTCTTTTATTCTGCCACTTCACTCTTTTTATCATTTCTGATTGATTCCACAGAAGCGTTAATATACGGTTCTTCTGGCCGGATAAAGCTGATAAGTTTAAAAAACAGGCTTAAGCCAATCCCCACAACAGTTGCAAGCGCCATTCCTTTCAATTCTGCAGCACCAATCTGAATTTTTGCTCCGCTGACACCAATAATCAAAATAATGGAAGTCAGGATCAAGTTCTGTGCCTTACTGTAATCCACTTTCGAATCAATCAAAACTCGAATACCTGATGCACCAATCACACCATACAGTAACAGGGAAACACCGCCCATCACTGGAATTGGGATCATTTGGATTGCTGCCGCCAATTTACCAACGCAGGAAAGCAAGATTGCCATTACCGCAGCGCCACCAATCACCCATGTGCTGTACACACGCGTAAGCGCCATAACACCAATATTTTCGCCATAAGTCGTGTTAGGTGTTGCACCAAAGAAACCCGAAATCATCGTTGAAAAACCATTGGCAAACATTGAACGATGCAGCCCTGGATTTTTTAATAAATCTTTCTGCACGATATTTGCTGTTACCACTAAGTGCCCAACATGCTCTGCAATCACCACCAGCGCCGCAGGTAAAATTGTTATAATGGCAAACCATTCAAAACGCGGAGTATAGAACGTCGGCAATGCAAACCACGGCGCTTCGCGTACTGGGGTTAAATCTACAATACCCATAAAAAATGACAGCGCATATCCAGCCAAGACACCAATCAGAATCGGAATAATCGCCATAAAGCCACGGAATATCACCGATCCCAAGATAGTCACACCCAGCGTAACCATGGATATGGTCAGGTTAGTCATATTAATTTCAGTACCTGCCGCTGGACGCAACCCCGCCATATCAGCAGCAACACCTGCCAGCTCCAGGCCGATCACGGCAACAATCGCGCCCATCGCTGCCGGAGGAAACATCACATTAATCCATCCCCTTCCTGCAACTTTGACAAGCAAGGCCACCAAACAAAACAACAAACCACAGACAATAAATCCGCCTAATGCCAATTCATATCCCAAAGGCAGTAACAACAATACAGGCGAAATAAAAGCAAAGCTGGAGCCTAAATAAGCGGGGATCTTTCCTTTACAAATGAATAAATACAGTAATGTACCAATGCCATTGAACAACAAAATTGTCGCCGGATTAACTTTAAATAAAATGGGAACCAAAACGGTTGCACCAAACATGGCAAATAGATGTTGCAAACTTAAAGGAATAGTTTGTGCCAAAGGAGGTCTTTCTTCTACTCCAATAGTTCGACGAGTCATTATTGATATCCTCTTATATCATCTTGCTAGAAACCAAAAAAAACCGGCTTTTCAGCCGGCTATCAATGTTATTTAGTGCCAAATATTTTATCACCGGCATCCCCTAAACCAGGGACGATATACCCATGCTCATTGAGATAGTTATCAATCGAAGCGGTGTACAGTTCAACATCAGGGTGAGCTTTCTCCAGTGCAGCAATCCCTTCTGGCGCAGCAACCAAAACTAATACCTTAATGACAGGGCATCCCGCTTTTTTCAATAAGTCAATGGTCGCGATCATAGAGCCGCCGGTTGCCAACATTGGATCGACAACCAATGCCATGCGTTCATTAATATCGGAGACTAATTTCTGAAAATAAGGCACTGGCTCAAGTGTTTCTTCATCACGATAGACGCCAACAACACTGATTCGTGCACTAGGAATATTTTCCAATACACCATCCATCATGCCTAAGCCCGCACGCAGGATCGGTACTACTGTAATCTTTTTCCCTTTAATCTGATCTATCTCTACCGGACCACACCATCCGTCAATGGTGACTTTCTCGACTTCCAAATCAGCAGTTGCTTCATATGTCAGAAGACTCCCCACCTCTGAAGCCAGTTCGCGGAAGCGTTTGGTGCTTATATCATGATCTCGCATCAGGCCAAGTTTATGTTTAACTAGCGGGTGTTTAACCTCAACGATTTTCATGGGTTTCTCCTAATAGCCTGCGATAAAAAAATCGCGGGATTATAACTCCTTTTCCGTATCAAACCACTACCAATCTATTAATTTTTATCACGAACGCATGATTTTCTTCGATCCCGATCTCACAGGAAACCGATATAAAGCTATCGCAAACGTTTGCTTAGGCTGTTAGAATTGTCGCCGTTCTGTTTTATTTATAAAAATGCAACCGCCTGGGAGCTACGCAGTGACCAACAAAACCTCTCTTAGCTATAAAGATGCTGGTGTCGATATTGATGCCGGTAATGCCTTAGTCAATCGTATCAAAGGTGTCGTAAAACAGACCCGTCGCCCCGAAGTGATGGGAGGATTAGGTGGTTTCGGTGCTTTATGTGCCCTGCCACAGAAATATCGTGAACCGGTACTGGTTTCCGGTACAGATGGCGTTGGAACCAAACTGCGTCTGGCCATGGACTTAAAGCGCCATGACACTATCGGCATTGATTTGGTTGCTATGTGTGTCAATGATCTGGTTGTACAAGGCGCCGAACCTCTTTTCTTCCTTGATTACTATGCTACCGGCAAACTGGATGTCGACACCGCCGCCAGTGTTATCACCGGTATAGCAGAAGGCTGCAAACAAGCAGGCTGTGCATTGGTTGGTGGTGAAACGGCAGAAATGCCCGGCATGTATCACGGTGAAGATTATGATGTCGCGGGTTTTTGCGTCGGTGTTGTTGAAAAATCGGAAATTATTGACGGCAGTCAGGTTCAGACCGGTGATGCCCTGATTGCACTTGCATCCAGCGGACCACATTCCAATGGTTATTCTTTGATCCGTAAAATTCTTGAGGTCAGTCAGGCAGATCCTGAGACTACCGAACTTGAGGGAAAACCACTCGCCGATCACTTACTTGCCCCAACCCAAATTTACGTCAAATCCATTCTGGAGCTGATTGAGAAAGTTGATGTTCATGCGATTGCACATCTGACTGGCGGCGGCTTCTGGGAAAATATTCCGCGTGTTCTGCCAGAAAACATGCAGGCCAGAATCAATGCTAACAGTTGGCAATGGCCGGCGATTTTTACCTGGTTACAGCAAGCCGGCAATGTCAGCGAGCATGAAATGTACCGCACATTTAACTGTGGAGTCGGTATGATAATTGCCCTTCCTCAGTCTCAGGCAGAACAAGCCATTGCGTATCTGACCGCCTCAGGCGAAAATGCATGGCAAATCGGTACAATTACTGAACTAAATGCCGATGAGCAACCTGTCGTTATTACAAAATAAACATTTTGTCTGATTGCTTTCAAGCTACAGCCCATAAAGCTGTAGCTTGAAAAATGAAGCACAGATTAATCAATGAATTTCTTCAGTGAAAACCCTTTATGAAAAAAATTGTCGTTTTAATCTCCGGCAATGGCAGCAACCTTCAATCCATCATAGATGCCTGCCAGCAACACCGAATTAATGGATATATTGCTGCGGTTTTCAGTAATAATGCCGATGCCTATGGCCTGCAACGTGCTGAACAAGCAGATATTCCGGCCCATTTTATCAATCCAAAAGCTTATGCAGATCGTACAAGTTATGATATCGCCCTACTCAAAGCCATTGACCAATATGAACCCGATTTAGTGGTCTTAGCGGGTTACATGAGGATCTTATCGCCCGAATTTGTCCAACATTATTATGGGCGACTGCTCAATATTCATCCTTCCCTCTTGCCTAAATACCCAGGCCTGCATACCCATCGGAAAGCCATTGAAAATGGTGATAACGAACATGGCACTTCCGTCCATTTTGTTACTGAAGAATTAGATGGTGGCCCGATTATTTTACAGGCCAAGGTGCCAATTTTTGCGGGAGATAAAGAAGAAGACGTTATCGGGCGTGTACAAACTCAGGAACACCATATTTATCCTTTGGTTATCAGCTGGTTTTTGGATCAACGTCTGATTATGGAAGGTAATAACGCAATGATGGATGGCAAGATTCTGCCGCCACAAGGTTACGCATCAGAATAAGTTCACCCGCTGACTTCAACTTACAGCTCTGTGTTAACAGATTTTGTTATAATCTTTTTTAACTGCTATATTCCAATAACACTTTGCTGTAAGTTGCTATTTTAGATTGATTTATCTTGCAATTATTATTTATTCGAACATTATTCAATATCAAATATATTTATACGCATTAAACTTCAAGTTGCAATTTACAACACGCTATGAAACATGATTTCTCCCCCGCTTCGCGGGGATAAATCACACGCATCTTGAAGTTAAACCCTATCGATTTCACTACAAAACACTGAGGTATCCAATGTCCAGTGGTTCGGAAAATCCATCGGTAAATTTACGTCCTCTTGAACGGGAAGATCTTCCTTTTGTTCATCAAATCGATAATAACGCCAGTGTCATGCGCTACTGGTTTGAAGAGCCTTATGAGGCCTTTGTCGAATTATGCGACCTCTACGACAAGCATATTCATGACCAAAGCGAGCGCCGTTTTATTATCGAAAGCCTGAACTCCAAAGTCGGTTTGGTGGAACTGGTCGAGATTGATTATGTCCACCGGCGCGCAGAATTCCAGATTATCATCGCTCCCGCTTATCAAGGACAAGGTTACGCGGCAGTAGCCGTCAAACTTGTGATGGAATACGCTTTTGCTGTCTTAAATCTTTACAAGCTGTATCTGATTGTTGATAAAGAGAATGTGAAAGCAATTCATATATACAATAAATTGGGATTCTATACTGAAGGGGAATTAATCGATGAATTTTTCGTCAACGGCTCTTATCATACCGCTATCAGGATGTGTACTTTCCAGCACCACTATTTCGCCAGGAAAACCCATGAAGCCCAAATCAGCACATCGACTCGTTAAACGCCAACCATTAAACTAAATGGGAAAACCCAATGGAGTAGAAAGGAGTAGTAATGTCCCACGATCGTCTTTATAACGAGAAAGAACTCAGTTGGCTCTCTTTCAACGAACGTGTACTTCAGGAAGCGGCTGATAAAAGTAACCCGCTGATTGAAAGAATGAGGTTTTTAGGGATCTACTCCAACAACTTAGATGAGTTTTATAAAGTGCGCTTTGCTGATGTAAAGCGGCGTATTCTTATCAGTGAAGAGCGAGGTTCAGCCACTGCTGCCCGCCAATTGTTGAAAAAGATCCAGACTAAGGTTGCCAAAATCGATCAAGAGTTCGATGCTCTCTATAACGATTTGCTGCTGGAAATGGCACGTAACCAGATTTTCTTGATCAATGAACGCCAGATATCCCCGAATCAACAGATCTGGTTACGGCAATATTTTCGCCAACATTTGCGGCCACACATCACGCCAATCGTCATCAATCCAGAAACTAATTTAGTTGAGTTTCTCAAAGATGATTACACCTATCTGGCTGTTGAAATTATCCACGGGCAAGAAACACAATATGCTTTGTTGGAAATTCCATCAGACAAAGTTCCGCGTTTCGTCAACCTGCCTCCAGAGATGCCAAAAAAACGCAAGTCAATGATATTACTTGATAATATTTTGCGTTACACACTGGATGAAATTTTCAAAGGGTTCTTCGATTACGATACCTTAAACGTCTATTCGATGAAAATGACCCGTGATTCCGAATATGATCTGGCAACAGAGATGGAATCTAGCTTGCTGGAACTCATGTCTTCCACGCTGAAACAGCGACTGACGGCGGAACCTGTACGGTTTGTTTATCAGCGTGATATGCCTGATGAAATGGTGGAACTACTGCGGAGCAAGCTGGGATTATCCAATGATGACTCAGTGATTGCCGGTGGCCGTTATCATAACTTTAAAGATTTCATCAAATTTCCCAATGAAGGCAATCGGAATCTGCAAAATAAGCCTATGCCGCGGCTGCGCCATACCTGGTTCGACCATTTCCGCAACGGGTTCGACGCGATCCGTGAAAGAGATGTGCTGCTTTATTACCCTTATCACACATTCGAACATGTGCTGGAATTGCTACGTCAGGCTTCTTTCGATCCCAGTGTGCTTTCGATTAAGATTAATATCTACCGTGTCGCAAAAGACTCACGCATTATTGATGCCATGATCCACGCCGCCTACAACGGCAAGAAAGTCACTGTCGTAGTAGAATTACAGGCACGTTTTGACGAAGCAGCTAATATTCACTGGGCAAAACGTCTCACTGAAGCCGGTGTACACGTTATTTTCTCCGCACCTGGCCTGAAAATTCACGCAAAACTCTTCATCATTTCGCGTCTGGAAGGGGAAGAAATTATCCGTTATGCCCATATTGGTACGGGAAATTTCAACGAAAAAACAGCGCGGCTCTATACCGATTATTCTCTGCTGACCGCCAAACCTGAAGTCACCAATGAAGTTCGCCGCGTGTTTAACTTTATTGAAAACCCTTATCGCCCCGTCACATTTGATAATTTAATGGTATCGCCCCAAAATTCGCGGGCGATGCTCAATCAATTGATTACCCAAGAAATCGAAAATGCACAGGCCGGTGAACTGGCAGGCATCACGCTGAAAATCAATAACCTGGTGGATAAGGAGTTAGTGAACCGTCTGTATGATGCCTCTGAAGCGGGCGTCAAGATCCGCATTCTGGTTCGAGGTATGTGCTCTTTGGTTCCTAATCAACCTAGATTTAGTGAAAACATTCAAGTCACCAGCATTGTGGATCGTTTTCTGGAACATGATCGTGTTTATGTTTTCACCAACAAAGGCAACGAAAAAATTTTCCTTTCTTCAGCCGATTGGATGACACGTAACATTGACTATCGCATTGAGGTGGCGGTTTGTCTGCTCGACCCCAGGCTAAAACAACAAGTTATGGATATCCTTGAACTGCAATTCAGTGATACCGTCAAAGCACGATATATTGATAAGGAATTGAGCAATCGCTATGTTCCGCGAGGAAATAAGCGTAAAATCCGCGCTCAGCTTGCTGTTTATGATTATTTGAAAAACCTTGAACAACCGGAACCAAGAGCCTGATCTATGCCATTGAAACACGATACCCCAATGCCCAAACCGCAAGAAATTGCCACGATTGATTTGGGTTCCAATAGCTTTCACATGGTCATCGCCCGTATTGTAAACGGTGCATTGCAGGTTATCGGGCGTTTAAAGAAACGGGTTTATCTTGCCGATGGTTTAAACAGTAAAAATGAGTTAAGCGAAGAAGCCATCAACCGTGGCCTGAAATGTCTGGCTCTGTTTGCTGAACGGTTGCAAGGTTTTTCCGCAGGTAATGTCTGTTTGGTGGGAACACATAGTTTACGTGAAGCAACCAACGTACAAGAATTTCTGCAACAAGCAAAAGAAGTGATCCCCTATCCCATTGAAATTATTTCTGGTCACGAAGAAGCTCGCCTGATTTTCATGGGAGTTGAGCATACACAGCCGGAAAAAGGTCGGAAACTGGTGATTGATATTGGTGGCGGCTCGACGGAATTGGTCATTGGTGAAGATTTTGAACCCCTGTTGATTGAAAGTCGCCGTATGGGGTGTGTCAGTTTTTCCCGCCAGTTCTTTCCCAACGGTATCATTAATGAGCATAATTTTCGCAAAGCACGACTCCAGGCAGCGCAAAAATTGGAAAACCTCGTCTGGCAATTTCGGACAACAGGCTGGGATTTTGCTTTAGGTGCGTCAGGGACGATCAAGGCAATACATGAACTGTTGGTTGAACTGGGTGAGAAAGATGGCCTGATTACCCCAGAGCGCCTAAACATGCTGGTGAAACGTGTCCTGAAATACAAAAATTTCAATGCGCTGGAATTGCCGGGATTATCCAATGACCGTAAACAAACGTTTGTGCCTGGGTTGTCAATCTTGTGCGGTATTTTTGATGCTTTGCATATTCAGGAATTACGCTTGTCTCATGGCGCATTGCGGGAAGGTGTACTGTATGAAATGGAAGATCGTTTCCGCCATCAAGATATTCGCCAACGCACAGCCAAAAGCCTTGCCGAACACTATAATATCGATCGAGAACAAGCAACCCGCGTTTGGAGCACCGCCAAAAATCTTTATGACCAATGGTCAGAACAAAATCCCAAACGCGTCCATCCTCAACTGGAATCTATTCTACTGTGGGCAGCCATGCTGCATGAAGTCGGTTTAAGCATCAATCTGAGTGGATTGCAACGGCATTCAGCTTATATTCTGCAAAATACCGATCTACCCGGATTTACTCAAGAGCAGCAATTGTTGCTGGCAACACTGGTACGCTACCACCGTAAAGCGGTTAAAATACATGAACACCCTCGCTTCTATCTGTTTAAGAAAAAACAGTATCTTCCTATGCTTAAGATATTGCGCTTGGCAACCTTGTTGAATAACCAACGCCAGGCTACCACGACACCGGAGACACTTAGGCTGAAAACGGATCATAGCCATTGGATGCTCTACTTACCCAAAAACTATCTAAAACAAAATGCGCTTGTGTTGCTCGATTTGGAGCAAGAGCAAAGTTACTGGAATGACGTAGCTGGCTGGCACTTACACATTGAAGAGGAATCGACTTAACGATATCGCGTTATGAAAAAGAAAAAGAAAACTGTTCAAATTATAAAATTGGTACTGTTTATCAGCTTCTTTATTTTCTTTGGACGCTTTATCTATTCATTTATGGCAGCATTGGCGCATCATCAGCAAACCCAGCAGCAATTGGTGACGCCCCTACATGGTTCGAAAACAGAATATAATAACCAATAGCTGTCAAATTTATGGCGATATTATTGCAATCGCCGATTGTTAGCCCTATTTTCTGCCTTAAAGGTTTACTATGTCACAACCGACCTTTACACCTGATAATTCAACTATTGCCAGCCAGTATTCCCAAAAACTGGCACATATTCGTCAACGCCTGCTTTCTCTGTTTAACCACGATAAGCTATTTGTTGATACATTATTAGATCAGGCTGATGAACATTCAGCAATCAGTGACGAACAATTATTGGAGAAAATAGAGGAAGTCAGTGCGCTGCTGACCAGACTGCATACCGCTGATATTGCCGACATTCTGGAAGCTTTACCTTATGATGAACGTCTCGCGTTATGGCGCTTGATCGACAATAGCCAGCGCGGTGAGGTTTTGGTAGAAGCCTCTATTCCTGTTTGGGATAACCTGATCAAGGATATGACCGACGTTGAGCTGTTACGTGCTATCGGTAAACTGCACGTAGATGAACAAGCCTATATCGCAGAACATCTTCCCCGTGATACCACTCGACGTTTATTGACCTATTTAGAGCCGGGCCAACGCAATCGTATCCGAGAAGTATTGCAGTATCACAAAGACAGCATCGGCCAGATGATGGATTTCGAGTTCGTGACAGTGCGAAGCAACGTTACACTTGGCACCGTTCAGCGCTTTTTACGTTCCCGAGACACCATTCCTGAAACAACAGATAAGATCTTTGTTATTGACCGCAAAAATCGCCTACAGGGAGAGTTGCCTCTCACCACTTTGCTGACCAACGTACCGGATAAATTAGTTTCAGAAGTTATGAATACAGATACCGTGACTTTCTCACCGGAGCAAAAAGGTGAAGATGCCGCCAGTGCATTTGAACGTTATGACCTGATTTCTGCCGCTGTAGTCGACAATAACGGACGTTTAATGGGACGTCTGACTGTTGAAGATATTGTTGATACCTTGAGTGAAGAAACGGATACCAATATTCGCCGCATGGGGGGCTTAAGCCGCGAAGAAGATGTTTTTGCGCCGGTTGGTCAGGCCGTCAAAACCCGCTGGACATGGCTTGCCATCAATTTGTGCACCGCATTTGTGGCATCACGCGTTATTGGGCTCTTTGAGCATACTATTTCTCAGCTTGTTGCTCTTGCAACCTTAATGCCTATCGTCGCAGGCATTGGCGGCAATACCGGTAACCAGACCATCACCATGATCGTCCGTGCACTCGCGCTGCATCAAATCCAGACGGGGAGTTTTTCTTATCTGCTATTAAGGGAACTTGGTGTTGCCTTTATAAACGGCATTATCTGGGGAGGGATCATGGGCGTCATCACTTATCTGCTCTATGGTGACCTTGCTATGGGGGGGGTCATGACAATGGCGATGATATTGAATCTACTGATGGCCGCACTGATGGGCGTCTTGATTCCGTTTATTATGATGAAATTGGGAAGAGATCCCGCCATCGGCTCCAGTGTCATGATCACTGCCATTACTGATACAGGCGGTTTCTTTATCTTTTTGGGACTGGCAACGCTATTTTTGGTTTAATTAAGTTTACATAAACGCCGATCATTGCATCGGCGTTTTTTTAATTATTAATACATCCTGTCGTCCCAAACACTATATACCAATCTTGCATTCAGATAATAAATGCGACATCACCCAATAGGCAGGGAGGGCGCTACTCTGTCAATGTTCAACCCACTGTTAGGATATTTTTCTTCCCTGTACTTTATTGGACACCCCATCACAAATACCATGAAAAATCACTACCAGAAACATTATCTTTTTGACATAACCTCCACATTTTCTTCATTATTGACGAATTCCGGTTGGTTACACTAATAATATACTCTTGCATCTAACTTCGCATAAGATGTTGCATGATTGGTTATCGCCATAACACTAAGAGAATGTCGAGCAAATGAATAATAAAAGCCGTTCCTACTTTTTCCGACTCGCTGCGGTACTCGCCGTGATCATCGGGGCCGTTTTCTTTGCGTGGAAATACTTCAACGTATCTTCATCAACAAGTGATTCTCAGAATGCAGAATCAAAACCTAATCCCTTTCAACCACCAGTACAAGTAGCGACGGCCGAAATCAAATCGATACCTCATTACCTAGGAGGATTAGGAACGGTCCTGGCGGCCAATACCGTTACTGTCACCAGCCAGGTAGAAGGTCAGTTAATCGCCCTGCATTTTAATGAAGGTCAATACGTCAAAAAAGGGGATTTGCTGGCAGAAATCGATCCTCGCACCTTCCAAGTCAAACTGGCAAGAGCGCAGGGGCAATATGCCAAAGATCAAGCAACATTAGCTAACACTAAACAAGATTTGCTCCGTTTTCAGCAATTGGCGAAAAGTAAACTGATCTCTCAGCAAGAGCTGGATAAACAAATCTCTTTGGTTCGTCAGAGTGAAGCCAGCTTACAGGCCGACCAAGCAGATATCGACGAAGCCAAACTGCAATTGGCATATAGCCGTATTACCGCCCCGATTTCCGGTCGCGTCGGATTAAAACGCATTGATATCGGCAATCACGTATCTGGTGGAGGAGCAACGCCAATCGTCGTTATTACGCAAGTCGATCCTATTGATGTCGTGTTTTCCCTGCCTGAAAACGATATTGGTGCTGTGTTAAAGGCGCAAAAAAATCACAAAAATGTGGTTGTCATTGCATGGGATCGCAATAATCAGCAGCAATTGGCACAAGGAAAACTTATCAGTATCGATAATCAAATTGATGTTACGACTGGCACGATCAAGATGAAGGCCCAATTCAATAATCAAGATAATGTGTTGTTTCCTAATCAATTCGTCAATATTCAGATGAAAGTCAATACCCTGGACGATGTCGTTGTGATCCCTACGGCTGGTTTACAGATGGGAAATAGCGGTAATTTCGTCTGGAAAGTGGATAAAGAGAACAAAGTCAGTAAGCATAAAGTCATTGCTGGCCTGCAAGATAATCAATTGGTGGTCATCAACAGTGGGCTGTCAGCAGGTGAGCGTGTCGTCACTGATGGTATTGATAACTTGACCGAAGGCGCCAAAGTTGAAATTGTCAAACCTTTGACAATCGAAGCCCTTAATGCGGATCAAAATAAGAAAAAATCAGAGCAATCAAACGGTAAGATGGAGAATTCCTAATGCAATCTGATTCTCCAATGACCGGCGGAGGGCCATCCCGCCTGTTTATCCTGCGCCCTGTTGCCACAACACTGTTTATGATTGCTATCTTGCTGACCGGGATAATGGGTTACCGGATGCTACCAGTCTCTGCATTGCCACAAGTGGATTATCCCACTATTCAGGTGGTAACACTGTATCCTGGTGCCAATCCAGATGTGATGACATCCGCTGTCACTGCACCACTGGAACGCCAGTTTGGTCAAATGTCCGGCTTAAAACAAATGTCATCCAGAAGTTCCGGCGGAGCTTCTGTTATCACGTTGGTATTTCAGCTCTCACTACCCTTAGACGTGGCAGAGCAAGATGTACAGGCGGCGATCAATTCAGCCAGTAATCTATTGCCCGATGATCTGCCCTATCCCCCCATTTACAGCAAAGTCAATCCGGCTGATCCGCCTATATTGACGCTGGCCGTAACCTCTGATGCCCTGCCGATGAGTCAGGTACAAGATATGGTGGAAACGCGCATATCCCAGCGTATTTCTCAGGTCAGTGGTGTCGGTTTGGTGACGTTGGCGGGCGGGCAACGCCCCGCTGTGCGCGTGAAATTGAACGCACAAGCTTTGGCGGCACAAGGATTAGACAGCGATGTTATCCGTTCTGCTATCATGAAAGCCAATGTGAATTCGGCAAAAGGCAGTTTTGACGGCCCCACTCGCTCTATTACCATATCCTCCAATGACCAGATGAAATCTATCGATGATTATCGCAATTTAATCGTGGCCTATAAAAATGATGCGCCGATCCGCTTGCGTGATGTCGCCACCATTGAACAGGGCGTGGAAAATAGCAAATTGGGCGCATGGGCGAATGAAAAACCCGCCATCGTCATCAATGTCCAGCGCCAGCCTGGGGCTAATGTTATTGAAACTACGGATAATATCCGCATCATGTTGCCAGAATTGATCAACAGCCTGCCCAAATCTGTCAATGTGGAAATGCTGACAGATCGTACGGTTTCGATCCGTCATTCCGTCAAAGATGTGCAATTTGAATTGTTGCTGGCTATTGCGCTGGTCGTCATGGTGATCTACCTGTTTTTGCGCAATGTAACGGCAACCTTGATCCCAAGTATTGCCGTACCGCTTTCGCTGGTGGGTACATTTGCTGTGATGTATTTTTGCGGCTTTTCCGTCAATAACCTCACCTTAATGGCATTAACTATCGCAACCGGCTTTGTGGTGGATGATGCTATTGTGGTGATAGAAAATATTTCCCGTTACATTGAACGGGGAGAAAAACCGCTGGCGGCAGCGCTAAAAGGCGCGGGTGAAATTGGTTTTACGATTATTTCCCTGACTTTCTCATTAATCGCCGTTTTGATCCCTCTGCTATTTATGGGGGATATCGTCGGTCGGCTATTCAGGGAATTCGCCATTACCCTCGCCGTCGCGATTTTAATTTCTGCCGTTGTCTCACTGACGCTAACGCCGATGATGTGTGCAAGGATGCTGAAACCCGAAGCTGATATTAAACACAATCGCTTCGAGCAAGCGTGCGAACGCTTCTTTGAACGCATAATTGCCGTGTATGCTGTCCTCCTGAAACGGGTGTTGAATCATCCCTGGATAACACTTGGTGTTGCATTCGGTACGTTAGCCCTGACTGCCCTACTTTATATCATGATCCCTAAAGGGTTCTTTCCCTTGCAAGACAATGGCCTGATCCAAGGCACACTGGAAGCACCACAATCCATTTCGTTCAATGCAATGGCAGATAAACAGCGGCAAGTTACGGCTCTGCTATTAAAAGATCCTGCTGTAGACAATGTCACCACCTTTATTGGTATCGATGGTAGCAATCCAACATTGAATAATGCACGTCTTCAAATCACGTTGAAACCACTCAAGGAGCGTGACGACCGGATTGACGAGGTGATCCCACGCCTGCAAGCGCGAATTGCTAAAGTTCCCGACGTCAAGTTATACCTGCAACCCACTCAGGATTTGACCATTGATACCCAGCTATCGCGCACGCAATACCAATTTACGTTGCAAGCCACTTCGCTTGATGAACTCGCAGTCTGGGTTCCAAAATTGCAACATGCCCTAAAACAACGTTCAGAATTGGTGGATATCGGTAACAATTGGCAAAATCAGGGGTTAGTAGCCTACCTCAATGTGAATAGGGATATGGCCAGCCGTTTTGGGATCTCTATGGCCGCCGTCGACAATGCTTTGTATAACGCTTTTGGCCAACGCCTGATTTCAACTATTTACACTCAGTCAAATCAATATCGCGTTATCCTTGAGCAAGATACGAAGAATTCATCGGGGCTGGAAGCAATAAACAATCTTTATCTGACCGGTAATGATGGCAAAATGGTACCTCTCAATACCATTGCCACAGTTGAACAACGGTTAGGGAATTTGTCTATTGACCATCTGCAACAATTTCCTGCGGCCACTTTTTCATTCAACGTAGCGAAAGATTCATCCCTTGAACAAGCGGTCAATGCCGTCAAAGAGGCAGAACAAGCAATCCAAATGCCAAAAGATATCATTACGCAATTTCAGGGAGCGACACTGGCGTTCCAGGATGCACTCAGTAATACCCTTTGGCTGATTTTAGCGGCTGTCGTCGCCATGTATATCGTGCTCGGTATTTTGTACGAAAGCTTTATTCACCCTGTCACTATCTTGTCAACCTTACCTACTGCGGGGGTTGGCGCATTGTTAGCTTTAATGGCTGGCGGGTACGAACTGGATATTATTGCCATCATTGGCATCATTCTCTTAATTGGCATTGTGAAGAAAAACGCCATCATGATGATCGATTTTGCTCTGGCCGCAGAGCGGGAGAAAGGGATGACTCCTTATGAAGCTATTTATCAGGCCTGTCTGTTACGTTTCAGGCCAATTTTGATGACAACAATGGCAGCACTGCTGGGCGCATTGCCATTGATGTTGAGCACCGGTATTGGTGCAGAGCTGCGCCGTCCGTTAGGCGTCAGTATGGTGGGAGGTCTGATTATGAGCCAAATCCTAACCTTATTCACAACGCCTGTTATTTATCTGTTGTTTGATCAGTTAGCACACTACCGTCGCAATAAAAACAATAAGAAAGATAAACAAATAAGGCTAGATAAATCCTCAGTTAATCATCAGGAGCCGCTGTGAAATTCTTCGCCCTATTTATCCAGCGACCAGTTGCCACCACATTACTGAGTTTAGCCATCACTCTATGTGGGGCACTCAGTTTTATCCTGCTGCCTATATCGCCGTTGCCACAAGTTGATTTTCCCGTGATAACAGTTCAGGCTTTCATGCCCGGCGCGTCACCAGAAACGATGGCGTCCTCCGTAACGACGCCTCTGGAAGGCGCATTAGGCCGGATAGCGGGGGTAAAAGAGATGTCTTCTGCCAGCTCGTTGGGAAGTTCTTCTATTTACCTGGAATTTGATCTCAATCGGGATATCAATGGCGCAGCACGGGATGTCCAGGCCGCGATCAATGCCGCTCAAAGCTTGTTACCTTCCGGTATGCCAGACAAGCCAAGGTATCATAAAGCTAATCTATCAGACGCCCCAATCATGATCTTAACTCTCACCTCAGATAATTATAGTGAGGGGCAACTGTATGATCTTGCGTCTACCCGATTGGCGCAAAAGCTTTCTCAAATAGAAGGTGTCAGCAAAGTCAGTGTCGGTGGTAGTTCATTACCGGCTATACGTGTTGAGCTAAACCCTAATGCGCTCTTCAACCAAGGTATTTCTCTCAACGATGTCAGTAATGCCATCAATAATGCTAATGTTCGGCTGCCGACAGGCCATGTTGATACCAATAACCAGATCTGGCAGCTACGCACCAATGATGAATTGAAAACACCTGACAGTTACCGTTCGATTATTGTCCATTATAATAATGGAGCACCTGTCAGGTTGCAGGATGTTGCAAATGTTAAGCGCTCTGTCGAGGATATCCGCGCCGCAGGCATGTCTGGGAATAAGTCTGCAATTGTGCTTATTATCCGCCGCGAAGCGAGTGCAAATATCATCTCAACCGTGCAACGCATTCGTGATCAGCTCCCTGCCCTGCAAGCCTCCTTGCCTGCTAATATTCAGCTCAACGTTGCTCAGGATCGTTCACCAACTATTCAGGCTTCCCTGCACGAAGTAAAACGCGCATTAGCCATTGCCGTCGCTTTAGTGATTCTGGTCGTATTCCTGTTTTTACGTTCCGGCCGAGCTACGCTGATCCCGGCAATTGCCGTTCCGGTATCGCTCATTGGTACTTTTACCGCCATGTATTTATGTGGTTTCAGCCTCAACAATCTTTCGTTGATGGCATTAACTATTGCCACCGGATTTGTTGTCGATGATGCCATTGTGGTATTGGAGAATATTTCCCGTCATTTAAATGCGGGCTTAACCCCCATGCAGGCGGCTCTCAAGGGAAGCAGAGAAGTTGGGTTTACTGTGCTGGCTATGAGCCTGTCACTGATTGCGGTATTTATTCCCCTTGTATTGATCGATGAATTACTTGGCAGGCTATTCCGGGATTTTGCTGTTACCCTGGCAACTGCCATTGGGATTTCTTTGTTCGTTTCACTGACCTTAACCCCGATGATGTGTGCCCATCTGCTCAAATCCACACCTAAAAATGCTCAGAAGCAAACACGGGGATTCGGTAAGGTTTTGTTGAGCATTCAACAAGGCTATGCCCGCTCATTAAAATGGATACTCAACCATACTCGCTGGGTATTGTTGACATTGGTTGGCATTATCGCGCTGAATATCTGGCTCTATATCAGTATTCCGAAAACGTTTTTCCCGCAACAAGATACCGGAAAAATGTTGGGGTTTGTGGTTGCTGACCAAAGCATTTCATTTCAGGCCATGCGGGAAAAAATGAAACGCTTTATGCAAGTTGTCGATGATGATCCAACCGTGGATAATGTCGTAGGTTTTACCGGTGGTGACAGCATCAATATGGGCTTTATGTTTGTTTCACTGAAGCCATTGAAAGAGCGTAGTGAAAGCATCCAACAAGTTATTACCCGCTTAAGAAGTAAACTGACCAATGAAGCGGGAGCACGTCTCTATTTAGTTCCTGTTCAGGACCTGAGAAGCGGAGGACGAGGCGGTAAATCGACTTACCAGTTTAATTTACTGTCAGATGATTTTGACGCATTGCGCAAATGGAGTCCTATCGTCAAGAAAGCATTGGAAAAATTGCCTCAATTGGTGGATGTCAACGGCGATGAAGACGAAGAAGCTAAAGGCGCTGAAATAGCGATTACTTATGATCGTGATGTGATGGCTCGTTTAGGCATCAATGTTGCTGAGGCAAATAATTTACTCAACAATGCTTTTGGTCAGAGACAGGTTTCCACGATTTACGCCCCTTTGAATCAATATAAAGTGGTCATGGAAGTGGCACCGCAATATAACCAAGATCCCAGTGCATTGGAGAAGATGTTTGTCATTAATAGCAAAGGAGAACGCATTCCCCTTTCCTACTTTGCTCAATGGCGCCCTGCCAATGCACCATTGGATGTTTATCACCAGGAACTTTCGGCTTCTTCTACCATTGCCTTTGATGTAGCGCCAGGCTATACGCTGTCTGATGCAATCAGTGCAATAGAAAAAACAATAACAGAACTGGGTGTTCCTTCAGCAGTACGTAGCTCTTTTGCCGGCACAGCACAGGATTTTCAAGAGAGTGAACGTTCGCAATTATTGGTGATCCTGGCGGCTATAGTCGCTGTTTATCTGGTGCTTGGTGTACTCTATGAGAATTATATTCATCCTCTGACAATCCTTTCTACCCTGCCTTCTGCGGGTATAGGTGCTTTGCTGGCTCTGGAACTGTTCAATACCCCCTTTAGCCTAATCGCCATGATTGGGATTATGCTGTTGGTGGGTATTGTTAAGAAAAATGCCATTATCATGGTGGATTTTGCCCTTGAAGCTCAACGAAACAGCAAGCTCAGTGCTCAGGAAGCGATTTTTCAGGCCAGTTTATTGCGATTCCGTCCGATTATGATGACGACGCTTTCTGCCCTGTTTGGTGCTTTACCTTTGGTATTGAGCAATGGGGATGGTGCAGAATTACGTTTCCCACTGGGGATCACGATTGTAGGTGGTCTGGTGGTAAGCCAGCTTCTCACGTTGTATACCACTCCGGTTGTATATCTGTTTTTTGACCGATTACGTGAAAAATGGCGCCTTCGCAAAACAATACCCTCTCAGAGAGTTGACGCCAACTAGTTGAGCTAGAATGAAATTCAGGATAAGAATAGGTATCAGCAGTAAACTTTTTCTGGCCATTTTTGCCACTTGTATGCTGGTATTGATCACAATGCACTGGGGCATTTACCTCAGCTTTCAGCACGGTTTTATGGGCTATATTAAACAAAATAGCCAAAATCGGGCGAATACGCTGGCACAAGCATTGACAGAACAATACCAGCAATATGGCAATTGGCATTTTCTGACTGAAAATGATCGCGCGATATTTCAAATTATCCGCACGATTGAACAGAATGACAACCCGCATCAGAAAACCAAACCTCACGGGTGGCGTCCCCAATTTTGGGTTGTGGATACTCACATGCATCGTTTAGTCGGGCATTCTAATGATATTCCGGTAGAAAGTTATCGCGAGCCGATCACCTATAAAAACAATATTGTCGGTTGGGTAATTGTCAGTGCCTCAGATAAAATTACCCGTCAGGCTGATATTAGCTTCGCTCACCAGCAGCAACTTACCAGTTGGGCTATTGTCGGTTTTTCCACCTTACTGGCATTAATCGCCACTTTTCTTCTCTCACGTGGCCTTTTAAGACCAGTTAAGCGGTTAGTGGAAGGGACACATAAACTCGCGGCAGGCGATTTCAGTATTCGTGTCGTTCCATCCAGTGAAGATGAAATCGGTAAACTGGCAATGGATTTTAACCAACTTGCCAGCACGCTGGAAAAAAATGAACAGATGCGCCGTGATTACATGGCTGATATTTCCCATGAACTGCGTACTCCACTTTCTGTTCTGCGCGGTGAACTGGAAGCTTTACAAGATGGTGTACGGAAACTAACGCCGGAAACTATCTGTTCCTTGCTTGCTGAAGTCACTACCCTGACAAAACTGGTAGACGATCTGCATTTATTATCCCTTTCTAATCGCGGTTCGCTGGCGTATAGAAAAGAATCTGTTAATGTCAGTGAATTACTGCAAATCTCCGTAGCGAATTATCATGGCCGTTTTGCGGATAAGCAAATCACGTTGGCATTGAATGTAAAGGAAAATATAACCCTGCTTGCTGATCCAAATCGGCTAACACAGTTATTTCATAATTTGCTGGAAAATAGCCTGCGTTACACCAATGAGCATGGAAAGGTCATTATTTGCGGATATTCCAACCAGCAAAAATGGATATTGGATATACAAGACAGTGCACCTGGATTGACTGTCGAACAATGCCAGCAGGTTTTTGAACGTTTTTATCGTTGTGAATCTTCCCGTAACCGCGCAAGCGGAGGTTCAGGGCTTGGGCTGGCAATTTGCTATAACATTGTTGAAGCCCATACTGGGATAATACGTGCGGAAAGCTCACCTTTAGGTGGTGTTAAAATTCACGTAGAATTACCATTGATTAAATCGTCTGAACTTGAAACACAATGAGTACACAACTGACACAATATACTGTTCTCATCGTTGAAGATGAACCAAAGTTAGGGCAACTGCTGGTTGATTATCTGCAATCCGCAGATTACCAAACCCAATGGCTCAAGCGTGGTGATGAAGTCATCGCTCATGTGCAAAAATACCATCCTCATATTATCTTGCTTGATCTTATGTTGCCCGGTCTTGATGGATTATCGATCTGTCGGGAATTACGTAAATTTTCAGATATCCCGATTGTCATGATGACTGCCAAAACGGAAGAAATTGACCGACTGCTCGGTTTAGAAATTGGGGCTGACGATTATATTTGTAAACCTTATAGCCCGCGGGAAATGGTAGCCAGGGTCAAGACAATCTTACGCCGTTGTTACCGTCCGAAGGAGATCATCAGTGAGCAAGGCGCACTGACTATTGATGAAAAACACTTTCAGGCGCGTTATCTTGAACAGGCGCTTGAATTAACACCGGTTGAATTCCGTCTGCTCAAAATTATGTCCGGCCAACCAGGGCGGGTTTTTTCCCGTGATCAACTATTGAATAACCTTTATGACGATCATCGCATTGTGAATGACCGTACGATTGATAGCCACATTAAAAACTTGCGCAGAAAACTGGAGCAACTGGATGGGGATAAATCTTTTATCCGTTCCATTTATGGATTGGGTTATCGTTGGGAAGCTGAAATCTGTCGTTTGATATGAGATACAGTAACCGCTCAATTAAGCCGTGCAGTTTACATGTGTTGCTGATGTTCACATTCCACGGTAACAGATCGTGCAGGGGGATCACCTGATTGACGTTTGGGGCGTTCCGTAAAAAGGTAGAAATGATTATCAAATCGATTAGTGGAACGAGTGCGCCAGACTTATAGAAAACAGTATTATTATTACAGTTAGCACTACTGTCTGCATTAATAGAAAAATATCAGAAAGCCGTCAACCAAATCGCCTGTTTCTCTCCTGTAGCCTAGCGCCATATCCAATTATCAGGAAACTATTTTTTTGGAAATCAAGGCGGTTTATTGAATCTATATCGTATGCTGGAACATGTTGAGCCACTGGTCAATTCTGAAGCTGAAGAAGTTGGGGGAGTGAACTTTTCTAGGGAATCTGCGTCCCCCCAATTACCCTTACGTTGAGAGTCTTATCGAATTAACATCTTGTAGTATTGAGTATAAACTTTTACGCAGCCATTCTAGGGCGTGTTGACGTTTACCGTTTATCATTTACTCAACCCACATGGGTAGCCATATCATGACAAATGCCAGCGCCAACATGCTGGCATAATTTCGGGCTAATTTATCGTATCTTGTCGCAATAGCTCGAAAATGTTTTATTCTGGCAAACGCATTTTCGACCAAATGCCGATAACGGTATAAAACATCATCAATATTCTTATCTGATTTTCGGCTGTTTTTTCGATAAGGAATCACTGTTTTCGAACCTCGTTTTTCAACGAATCTTCTGAACACGTTACTCTCGTAATCGGATGTGGGTGAATGTGCAACTAAACTTTCCGCATGGACAATGTCATGTGTTTTGCCCCCTGACAGCTCAAAATGCACGGGCAGCCCGTAACTGTCTACAGCCAAATGAATTTTTGTAGAACGCCCACCCCGACTCTTGCCAATGGCTTCATCTTCCGGTGATACGGCTCCTGAACTGTGTTGATGAGCACGCACAATACTGCCATTAATGAATAACCACTCGGTATCCGTATTCTCAGATAACAATTTGAATAATAGCGCAAAAACCCCTTTTTTTGACCAGGCATTGAAACGCTTAAAAAGGGTATTCCATTTTCCGAATTCCTCGGGTAAATCCCGCCACGGACATCCCGTTCTCATTCGATAAAGTATCCCTTCGAAAGTTAGGTAATGTTCTTCTTTGTAGTAAATGCATCCATGTTGTTGCATCAATACAGCTAGCGTATTCCATAAAGATTTTGATAACATTGTTCTTGGCATGATGAGCTGGAGTAATGGTTTTTTCGCGAAGACAATGATACCAGATCATCATGCTGTTCAAATTCCCCTTTCAAAACGTCAACACGCCCTAGTATTAATTTGTAAATTAGGAAAACTAGACTGACATCGCCGCAAGCGGCGGGGAATCAGACCCGGAGAGATTGAAATCGTCTGAAAACAGGTCAAATACCACGGGCGGAGTTTTATCACCTAGACTCAGGATACAATGGAGAATGAGCTAAATGTTTTATTTGAAGGCTATGGCGAACAATTTGCAATTAATTTTTCTTGATCTCTTAATTGTGATTTTAAATATTATTTAATTATTTACAAATGTGATGTTTTTCTAGATAAAATATTTAGAACATGGTTGGTTTAATAATGCTTTTATATAATGACATTTAATTATATATAAGTGTGATTCTTTTACAGGGCAAATATTAATGATTCGGTTGATGTGATTATTATTTTATATTATTCATACTTGATTTTATTTGTTTGAACACACTCTAACTTTCAAATATAATTGAAATTATCCATTCAGGAATTGCGGTATTTTATTTATTATAAAGTAAATCATAAATATAAACCCTGTCATTCCTGTGATATTTCGATAAAGAGTCAAAACCTTCTATTGACCATCACTATAGAATATGGTTTTCAGTAAAAAATAAATTTTATACTTTGAAAGGGTAATATAATGGCTAACATGACAACAGTTCCTGCTGATGGTAAAAATATTATCAAAGGGCAACCCTTCAGTGTGATTGTTTCAATAAATGGTGAAGCTAATATTCAAAATACTGTGGAGGTCAGTGCTGTTCTCCCACCCGGAGTGAAATTACTCAAGACATTCCCCGGCAAAGTTGATAAAAAAAGATATTCTCAACAACTGATATTTCAGGCCGACGAAAGCAGCGACGCTCACAAAATCAGTTTTACCTCAAACTCACCGAGCAAAGTACATACGGATGTAACCTATCATCCTGTCGATAATCCAGACTTGAATCCCGATACTTGTGTACTGAGAGGAGCTGCGGCTTATTTGTATGACTCTAAGCCTGTTGGATTAACGGGTTCTGGCCCAGGGAAGGACAACCCATTCATTTCAGCATCAATCAATCCAATGTTAAATCAGGGAGGGGGAGCAATTTCAAACTATGATATTCCGCTTCGTACAACAGCTCCGCTGCGAATATACACAGAGGACATGGATGAAATTTTCCCTTATGATATTGACTGGGATAATAAGTTTTATTACTACCTGATTCAAAAAACATCAAGCGCAGCGGTGAACCTAAAAATATATGCTACTCAGAATGTACATAAGTTCGTTACGCTTGATACGATATTCAATGATGAGAAATACAGTCAAAGGCAAATCATATTTATTACGACTGTTTCGACTGATGTATCCGACAGCCTGGAGCCACCAAACATTGAAGAAACATATTTTTCTTCTACTTTAACAAGGCCGGAGCAACAAGTGGATGAGTTTACGTTCATGGTTCCGAGCTACGAGGGAGCTCAAATCGGCGATTTTATCATTGGGTTTGTAACGGACGATAAAAAAGACACTTTTAAGAAGGTGCTCTTCGTTGGGCAGCTAACAACTGAAGAAAGCGGATCTTATAGGTTGAAAGCCGATTACAACGACCTGTATTCGGGTGATAATCATATCAGCTATGTTACGCTTAACCAAACAGGTATGCCAGTAAGATCCAAGCTTAATTACATATATTATGATAATGGCGGTATTAACGGTCCAAGTTCCTTTGATGGACACCGGACTCTGGTTGCCCCAGAAGTATATGACCAGTACGGTCAATATATTGGCAGATTCGACCCAATTAATATCTACAGTATCGGTACAAAAGGGCTTGAGGTTTGGTTGCTATCCGATCCCACTAATCCAGATCATACCATCGCCGTAGGTGATCAGATCACGATTACAGCCTATATCTCACACTGCGTTGATACTTTCTCACCAGCACGTCCCTTACCGATTGTCGTGGTTGAAAATCACCCTGTGAAATCGACAGAAATAACAAATGGTTATTATAAGGTTCCCATCACACCCGATAAACTGATGGGGTATGACAGAGCCGATGGTTATGACGTAGGAGTGCTCATGATAGACTACAGCCGTCTTGCTCAGAAGCAGAAATCGAAAATTTTCACTAGGAGTTTTGGTACAGTCGAACCTCACTAACCTGAATGTGTGACAACTAATAGTGACTGTTATTGGCTGTTACCTTACAGAGTTAATATCCGTTATTGAACACACCTAGAGAATGTGATTTCAAATTAAGAATAAACATAATATTTTGAAAGGATAATATAATGGCTAACATGACAACAGTTCCTGCTGATGGTAAAAATATTATCAAAGGGCAACCCTTCAGTGTGGTTGTTTCAATAAATGGTGAAAATAATATTCAGAGTACGGTGGAGATCAGTGCTGTTCTCCCACCCGGAGTGACATTACTCAAGACATTCCCCGGCAAAGTTGATGGACAAATATTTTCTCAACAACTGATATTTCAAGCCGACGAAAGCAGTGATACTCACAAAATCAGTTTTACCTCAAATTCACCAAACGGAGCACATACGGATGTAACCTATCATCCTGTTGATAATCCAGACCTGAACCCCGATACTTGTGTACTGAGAGGAACTGCGGCTTATTTGTATGACTCTAAACCTGTTGGATTAACGGGTCCCGCCCCAGGGAAGGACAACCCATTCGTTTCAGCATCAATCAATCCGATATTAAAGAAGGGGGGGCAAATCTCAAACTATGATATTCCCCTTCGTACAACAGCTCCGCTGCGAATATTCACAGAGGACATGGATGAAATTTATCCTTATGATATTGACCGGGATAATAAGTTTTATTACTACCTGATTCAGAAAACATCAAGTGCAGCGGTGAACCTAAAAATATATGCTACTCAGAATGTACATAAGTTCGTTACGCTTGATACGATATTCAATGATGAGGAATACAATCAAAAACAAACCATATTTATTACGACCGTTCCGACTGATGTATCCAGCAGCCTGGAGCCACCGAGCATTGAAGAAACACTCTTGTCTTCTACTTTAACAAGGCCGGATCAAGCGGATGAGTTTACGGTCATGGTTCCGAGCTATAAGACAGCCCAAATTGGTGATTTTATCATCGGGTTTGTGACGGACGATAAAAAAGACATTTTTAAGACAGAACTTTTCGCTGGGCAGATAACAAGTGAAGAAAACGGATATTATAAATTTAAGGCTGCTTACAGCGACCTGTATTCGGGTGATAATCATCTTTGCTATGTTGCGCTTGACCAAACAGGTATGCCAGTAAGATCCAAGTTTAATTACATCAATTATGATAACGGTGGTATTAATGGCCCGAGTTCTAATGATAAACACAGAACTTTGGTTGAACCAAAGGTGTACGATCAAGACAACCAATTTATTGGTCTATATGATCCAATTAATATCGATAGCATCGGTCAGAAAGGCCTTGAAATCAGATTGCCATCTGACCCTAACGATTACGAGCATACTATCGCCGCCGGTGATAAGATAACAATTACCACCTATATTTCACATTGCATTGATACTCTACCGGAGAAAAATCGTCCGATGCCGATTTCTGTTCTTAAAAATTATATTGTTCAAAAGAGTGAAATATCCAATGGCTATTTTAAGTTTCAGCTAACTGCCGACAAGTTAATTGGGTATGCTGTTGCAGATGATTACGATGTAGGGTTAATCACAATTGTCTATAGCCGCCTTGCTCCGGCCCAAAAATCGAAACTTTACACTAGAAGTTTTGGTACTGTTGCACTTTAACCAGAATAATGGAAAGTTATAATATGTCAGTAAATAATATAATAATGGATGAAGTGCTCATCCCTCCAAGTTTACCACAAAGCCGTAATAATACTATTGACGAATCAGAACTAGATCAAAATATACTAGTGGTTATAGTAAATAGACATAAAAAATTTCGTGTTGGATATAAAATCATTGTTTATTTGACTTCAGATATATTCTCAAAACCATATTTCATCACAGATGAAAATATCGATGATTTAACATATCAGATAACTATTCCTTTTTCTAAGATCCCTCTCGGAAATTATAATGTTTTCTACACTATTACTGATTTATTAAATATGCAGCTGAAATCTGGTAGCACCCCTGTCTCAATTAAGGACTCGGCTTCTCCGCAGACATCTCTTGAAGCTATTCTAATGATAACTGGATATGAACCAGTCGGTTATGAATATGAAATTCTAACAATTCAGGTTTACGATAAACAAAAGAATGAATTAATTAAAAATACTGATTTTCAGTATAAACTAATTCAACCCGTTAATATCATTGACGTTCCTGAAATTGGTTCAAATCCTGATACTAGATACTCAATGACTACAAACGAATATGGAGAATTTAAAATAAATCTAAAAGGTCAAAAATTTGGGCATTGTATTATACAGGTGACAATTAATAATCTTGTTGGTAACATAAATCATACTATGGGAGAGCTTTAACTATGGCAATGCAGACACTTTTATTTCCAGCGGTAGGTAATGGTACACGTGTGTCGATTTTCTTTCAAAGAGTATCTCAATATTATTATTTCGTACAGTTAAAAGAGAGTTCTACTGGAAGGCCTTTTTTCACTTGGAATTATCAGTCTCCTGACTATGGAATTGCTAGTTCATTTGCTTATGATGGAGCACCTGGAGATCTAATATGTACAGTAGATTGCCCACAAAGTCCCCGTCTTGATAATACATGGGCTGAAAACATAATAACACCTAATCCGGAAAGTCCAACTTATGGAACAGTCTATAATGTTGCCTTTAATGATTATAGTGGTCCAACTCAATTCTCTAACTTTTTCATTTCTCTGGCAAGCTGGCTGCCAGTCTCGCCTATAGTTCCCGTCCCACCTATACCTATCTGATAGTGATTACCGTGGAATAATTTTCCACGGTTTCATTCTTATTGCATATTTTTATATTACCACGTCATCCTTAGCCCAATTTTCGCACTCAGTTCATAGCTGTCAAAATTATTCAGGCTGGTGTTGACGGAAGTCTGACCATAGATGAAAGAATTTCCATCATTCCAATTGTAGGAACCCCCGATACCTGTCTCAGCCCAAGTGCGGTCATTCCCCCCGTGAAAGGCAACATTTGCAACATCAACCGCATCATTACGCCCCAGCAGCTCTTGGCGAAGATTGAACAGGCCGTAAAGATTAGCGGCTTTTTCAGCCTTGCCCTGATCTTCGCTCCACTTTTGGCTGTAGTCTATCGTCGCACCTATGCGCAATTTCACGTTCCTACTTTGATCAAAGCGGACTTTGGCTCCAAATGTATCATAGAAGTCATTCATATTGATGGCAGAATACACAAGCTGTACTTGCGGAGTCAGCGACCATTTTGGGGTCAAATCAAACCGTTGCCCTGCTTCCAGACCCAATGCATAGCCCAGAGCGGACTTATTATTCCCCAGTTGCCGACTGGCCGTCTTTGAATCCAAGTCATTTTCAAAGTAGGTAAGCTGCGTTAAGCCATCCAGATAAAACCCATTATTGCCATACCATGTACCTGTCACACCTATCGTGTAACCATTCGCACGGATTTTACCTTCACCATGCACGGAGTCCACGTTTGCATTAATATTCGAATATTGCAGGAAACCACCACCAACCACTGAGCCGTGGTCATTTTCATACAAGCGGCCGTCTATGCCGATTTGAGCACGAGCCATGTTATAGGTGATATCGCCAGCTCCAGATGTGGTGATACGGGGTGATAATCTGCCGTAAGAAGCTGCCATCCGTCCCCATGTGCCACTGGGCAATGATGGGTTTGTGCTATCATCTGCGCTATCCTCGTCAGCAGTGGTTCTGAAGCTATTCACACCCCGCAGTTTGTCCTCACGCCCGCCAACTCGTCCATGCAAAGACTCAGGCATATTCAGGGTCTGTAAAACTCGTCCATAAGCCTCGTAAACGCTAACGCCAGCATGATAGAGTTGTTGTGGCTTTGGTAGAGGATCTGGGTTGGGTTTTTGACTGGTCAGCGACGAGCGCAGATACCAATTTCCATCCAAATTATCAATACCATTCTTATGAAGCCGGTAAGCATAGGCACCGATCACAACGGCTTGCTCTCCCTTATAACTATAATCACCAACCAAACTGAAAATGCCATCCGACGTGCCTTTCACATCAACAACCTTGATGCCTTCAGTCGTCGGTGCCCCCGCGCCGCCGACATTTTTGATAACGAGATGAGTTGTGCCAGATGTATTACCGTTCACCACCAGTCTGTCAGTCTTTGAGTTATCTCCTTCCAACACGGTCGATAAACTCACTATACCGTTATTACCGCTATAGTTACCTGCGATCACCAGTGTACGCCCTACGGCTTTGTCATCTCCACCAGCCAAGACTGTGCCACTGTTATTCAAAGCGAAAATAGTCGTATTAAATCCGCCCATATCAAGCTTACCATGTTGCCCGATTGTATAAGACGAATCTGCACTGAAAGCCCTTTCCGATCCTTGGCGAAGCGTCCCTTTCTGTACTTCCGTCGTGCCTGTATAGTTGTTAATGCCGGTCAGAAGGGTTGTACCGTTACCCGCCTGCACCATTTGCCCTTGCCCTTTTAGGGAACCGGAAAATGCCATTTGATCAGCACGGTTGAAAACCAGTTTCGTACCGACCCCACTTTCGACCAATCCGGTAAGGGTTCCGCTGCTATGTCCATCACCGATTTGCAAAATGCCATGACGAATTACTGTACCACCAGAATGGATATTCGTGCCGGTAAGCGCCAGCGTCCCTTTACCCTTTTGAATAAGTTTGCCTTCGCCGGTGATATTGCCGCCAAATGTCACAGCATCTGCGCGGTCAAAAGCCAGCGTCCCTTTACTGCCTGTGACCACATCACCGGAAATACTGCCCTGGGTGCCGCCATCACCTATCTGGAGGACACCCTGCGTCACTGTCGTGCCGCCTGAATGAGCATTCGTGCCGGTAAGCGCCAGCGTCCCTTTACCGTTTTGAATAAGTTTGCCTTCGCCAGTAATATTGCCGCCAAATGTCACAGCATCTGCGCGGTCAAAAGCCAGCGTCCCTTTACTGCCTGTGACCACATCACCGGAAATACTGCCCTGGGTACCACCGTCCCCTATCTGGAGGACACCCCGCGTCACTGTCGTGCCGCCGGTATACTTATTCTCACCTTTCAAAACCAACGTCCCGTCATCCGTTGTCTCAAGTGTAGCCGACCCTGTCAGGGTTGATTCAATCGTGGCAACCCTACCAGCAGTTGACTTATTACCCGTTCCAACACGAATTTTGGCGCTGCCTGTTTTATCATTCTCTAAGATCAGAGAACCGCCAGTGATTTTATAGCCATCGGCGCTAAACTGCATACCATTTACAGTGACATTGCCGCCGCTATTATCTACCTGCACAGTCCCTGCGGTCCCTGAGAAAATGGCAAACTGGTCAGTGCCTTTCCAACTGGCATTGGAATTGCCTGTTTTTGACGTCCAGTTATCATTTCCACCTATCTGCCAAATACCATCACCACCATCAATGGCATTATTGTTGTGTTTACTGATGTCACCACCATCCCAATAGTTCAGGATCATGCCGCCAGTATTGATGAGATGGACTTCATGGTTTCTATTTGTACCGAGAGAGAATGAGTCCGGTTTTCCGCCAGTGAACGTCATTCCGTTATCGATTAAGGTGCCGCCATAGTGAAATATATCGTATTCACCTGCTGCTAATCCGCCAAGATCCGTGACATTAAGTGTTCCTGCCAATGTCAGATCACCATGAACATCAAATAATGCCGGCGCGGAGACATCCTTTGCCCCAAGCGAAATATCCACATTTGCGCCGCTATTGAGAATAAGATCTTTGCTAAATGTCAGAGTATCACCTTGTTTGCCTGTAAGGTGACCGCCGCTTTCAATCGTTGTTTTACCCCCAACTATGCCTGTGCCATTAACAGTCCCTCCATTTTTAACATTGAAAGTCGAAGTTGTTGTGCCTAGCTGTCCATCAACGATAAGAGTTCCCTTTTCAACATGCGTTGATCCTGTAAAAGCCGAGGAATCTGAACTGAGCCTCGTTACGCCAGCGCCAATTTTATCAATATGACCACTTCCAGAAATAACACCCTCAAAGTTGCTTGTTCCACTCAGATTGAGTGCCAGAGTGCCTTTGTTTAAGATATCGCTTTTGGTCAGGTTTCCGGTCGTTCCACCATGACCGAGCTGTAACGTTGCGCCATTGCCAATGCTAGTCTGGCCCGAGTAGTTGCTGTCACTGGTTATGATAGCTTTGCCGCCGGCGATCTCCAAAGTGCCTGTCCCGCTTATCTCACCATCGAGTGTCACCACACTGTTCTTCGTACCGGCAACGACAACCGCGCCTTTGTTGTCGATTCCGGCGAGCGAGAGTTTGCCTATAGTGTTGTCATCACCAAACCGCAGTTTGCCTGATGTCACTGTGATTGGTTTACCCGTAGTCACATTACCGGTCAAAGTCAAATCACCGGTGCCCTGTTGGTGAAGGAAACCGGCGCCTTCAATATCAGCGGCAAAGAGGATGGGATTTGTTCGATCGAAGGCCAGTACACCGCTCTGCCCGATTGTCACTTTGGAAGTATTATCAAGGCTTCCCGCTGTTCCTTTATCACCAAGTTGCAAAGTACCCGATTCGATTTTTGTCTCACCGGTATAAGTATTCGTCTCTGTCAAAATAGTTGTGCCACTACCCACTTGGTGAACTGAACCTGCTCCACTAATAATGTGGTTATAGGTCACTTTATTGTTTCGGTTGAAATAAAGGCTTCCTGCATTATCCACGTTACTGGTGATGCTTCCCGTGTTATGTCCGTCACCCAAACGTAACGTGCTGCCGGATAATATATTGACCGTACCAATATTCATGTCATGGGTATAGGTAAGATCCAGATTTCCTGTTGTAGCACCTTTTGCCCCGATGGTGACCACTGAATTTTTCGCCCCGGACACATTGCCCTTTAGGGTTACATTTGGACCAGACATATAAAGGCGGGCACTGCCAAGCTCGACATTGCCATCAATTGCGCCTGAATTATGAATATCGTTAGTAATAGTGCCATTATTCTTTATAGAGAATTGGTCTCCCTTTATTACACCTCCGTCCAAATTCGTGATGGTATCAACAACGCCTTTATCGTCGATATGAATTCCATTCTTCTTTCCGTATAACAAGGAAGCATTGGTAATTTGTTTAATTTTAGACGGCCTGATCTGGGGATTAACATCCAATTCAGCCCTGCCCTGCCCAGTGACCTGAATTGCGTCCTGGTCAGCCGTGATCCCTTTACTCCCGGAGTTATTATTCAGATTTTCTAGGTATCCCCCACCTCGAATCAGAACGCCGTGATAGAGGCCAGTTACTGTCCCATCATTATTGAAAGTGCCAACATTACTGCCATCATTGATATCAAACGTTGCGAGATTAGATAGAATGTTATTTTTCTGAGATTTCAGTATCCCATAATTATCAAGTGTCTTAAGTGTTGCAGTATAAACAGATATTCCATCAATAGATGGCGTACAATGCGACATTCCTTTACATAATGATCCTTTCTCCCGATTTTTGATGGTATCTATGAATCCATATTTACCATCATCAGATGGGCCAGTCGCAGATTGTATTTGTATTGCATTCAATGAGCTAGAGTCATTGCTGGCATTAATTGAACCATCATTATCTAACGTGTTTATTTGACCAGAAACCCAAACGGCTCCGGACTCGTCTCCACTTATTGTTCCGTGATTGAGTAGCTTTTCAACAGAACCAGTGTAAGTTACTGTGACTCCACTAGATCCCTGCAAAGTTCCATTATTCTCAATGTAATCAACTAAAGTTTTTGATGCCAGATTACTGTTATCGCCGACATTAACTGCACTGTATTTTAGACCGTAAGGATCAGATTCATTTACTGGCCCTTTAGGGGCATTAATCGATGCACCTTTATTGATAATAAGATTATCACCACTTGACAGATTACAGGGTTCTGTCTCAGCATCGGAAATTGAAGGACCACATGATGATGCAACCGCTATTGCATTAACGTTCATTCCAGAAATAAATAAAACCACTCTAAGGGCTATTCGGAATACAATGCGTTCGTATATCTTCATAAGAGGGACACCTAAATAATCTAATTTTCATTTAAGTAAGAGTGCTAAATTGTCTGAGGTACTAATCAAAGTGTTTGTTAGCGAAAACAAAATAGTGAAGCTCTTTTGAATACTAATACTTTAGAATAACTTTACTATTTCGTCGATTACTCCTGTCAAGAATTGAAATATTTCTATATGGGGTTCTAAGCTGGAATCGCCGAAAATTCCGTCAGCCGAAATTTAGCGTTGCTATGAGCGCATCAAGGTCAATAATTTTCCCTTCGTTCTGGAAGGTATAATACCCATTCAGCAAAATGTGTTGCCAGGCAACAGGGAACAGCTGGGTTATTAATGCCCGCGTCTTGATGCTGTCTGATACCTCCGGTTTATTCAGTAATCGGGATAAAATCGCAGAGTTATAGTAGATGATTGCGTTAGCAATCAATCACCCACACTGATTACTGATTTCCGTTTCGATGTCGGTTCGTCCGGTAAGTTCCTTTTTGCCACCGACCTGTGCGATGGCTGAACGGAGTTGGAGTTGATGATAAGACTCAACCTGGTTCTGTGAGCGGTGTACGTTCCGTTCTAACTGAGGATCAGCAGGTAGGCAATTGAGAATAGAGTTTCAAGAATGGATTTTGAGAATCACGATGCCTTGATGATGGGTTATACGAAAAAACCTCTTTATGATTCTTAAAAACCCTTTTGACCAAGCATTGAAACGCTTGTAGAGTAGGCCTCAAGTTTGATGTCATCTCCCCAGCGGCCCCTCGTCAAACCGTGCGTGCGGTTTTCCCGCACACGGCTTTCCGACTGTCTTCTTCCTGCTGCATTACGACGTTACAAGGCGAGCATACCGACTGACTTCGTTTCCGTTTATCGACAGACTATACAACTTAAATAACCCGTGATACTTGTAGAACCAGCTCGGCGGATGGTCCCTCCATCCTTTAGTTCGCTTCTTGTGCTTCTTCCTCAACATAATACAGAGTGTCCATATCGTGTAATTTGCGATGCTTTTGAAATGCATCCGGGAGTTGCACGTCTTGAAATAATTACCCCACCCTCTAAGGATTGGGTTTATTTCTGTTCTGATTAGCTCCGGAAGATCCCGATGCTGACCTTTTCGTGTCACTTCACGAATCTTTCGCTTTACTCTTTTCATCGCTTCTGGTGAGGGGTAGTAATAGGTTCTCAATTTTCCATCCCTTTTGGACGGCTGCACTGCAAACCTGTGCCCCAGAAAGTCAAACGGTGACTTTATTGCATGAACGACTTTCGTCTTTTCGGTATTTAGCGTCAATCCAAGCCGATCAAGTACCTTACAGGCTTGAGCCAGATAAAACCTCGGTGCTTTCTTACACAAAATGACAAAGTCATCGGCATAACGAACAAGATGAGCGTCATGCTCACGCTGATTGAATCCCTCTTTTTCCCAGATATGATCCAGCCAGTGCAGGTAAAGATTAGCCAGTAGTGGAGATATCACGCCTCCTTGTGGAGTTCCTGCTATCCCCGCTTTCAGGTTTCCCTCTTCCATTACTCCAGCTTTCAGCCACATTTCAATCAGTTTCACAACTGAGCGATCTATGACTCTGGTTCTCACCGATAACAACAATTTATCATGGGGGATAGTGTCAAAATAAGACTTCAAATCAGCATCTACCACCCAGTAACATTTAAAATTTAGCCACTTATAGATTTCTCTCAGCGCCTGCTGCGCATTTCTGCGAGGCCGAAAGCCATATGAAAAATCTTTAAAACTCGCTTCGAAAAGCGGTTCTATGACTATCTTTACTGCTGCCTGAACTACACGATCTTCAATAACAGGTATGCCCAGTGGTCTTTCCTTTCCATCCGGTTTAGGAATGTAAACCCTACGCACCGGTTGAGGAGAGTACTTCTTTTGAACTAGCTTCTTCTGGATGTCTTGCAGAAAGTTACCTACACCAATTTCAGTTTCAATCTTATCGATTGTTAACCTGTCAATTCCTGAAGAACCTTTATTGGCTTTAACCTGCGTCCATGCCATAACAAGCACACGACCACTACATACCTTGTCATACAGAACACCAAATTTACGTTTTGGATCCGCCTTGGCTGCCAGGTATAGCTTGCGTTGCAGTACTCGTACCTTTTCAAATGCCGTGTTTAGAGCTTTCGCAATCACGTAGTACCTCCTGTAACAACAGGCATGACAGAAGTAGAGGTCCTTCCCTACGGTCAGGTTATGTTGTCCCTACCATCAACAGTACTATGACCTCCTCCGACTCCTCTATCCTGCATCTCTCAGAATTTCAGCGGTTACCTTATATCTTTGATTACGCAGTGGGTTAGACTACGACAGGGAGAGGTCTCGTTCGTTCCACTCAGTGCTATACATGCATCCCATCCTCAATACCCCGGATCCCTGTCATGACTTCATATGGTTGTTAATCCATCATGATTCACTGGCCTTCGCCCCCATTCTAAAGGCTCGGCAGGATCACCCTACACCACACTCTCCCAGCATAACGGTATGGCTGAAATTTACGAGGCTTGTTCAGGTTCACTTGCGTTACGGGCTGCATACTTGCGCGCACCCACAGTCTGGGTCAGGGGTCACGTTTATCCGGCGTTGCTCCCGTGTTTCAGTCACCATCCACACGTACGCCATAGCTACGCAGTCAAATCAACCAACTACTGCGGCAGGACTTTCACCTGCAAGACACTGAGCAGCTTAGCGAACCGCTCAAAAAGGTATTCCATTTTCCGAATTCCTCGGGTAAATCCCGCCACGGACATCCCGTTCTCATTCGATAAAGTATTCCTTCGAAAGTTAGGTAAACCTGAACTTCGCTTAAGAAAGGAAAGACAAAAGGGAACTCAGTGCCTGAGGCACGATCAAAGTTTTTGCTTAGAAAACAAAATCGTGGGGATCCTCAGGCTATGACTACTTTAGAAGAACTTTTCTGTTGCGTCGATGACTTTTGCCAAAAATTTATTCCCCTTTGGGAACAATAGCTCATTGAGAATAATCAGCTCAAGCGTCATCGCGCCACTTCCCTGTCTCTCAGCGAAATAATGACTCTCCTCATTTTATTTCACATGAGCCATTATCGTCATTTTAAAGCGTTTTATACTGAGTATGTGCAGCAATACCTCAAAGCAGATTTCCCCAGTCTGGTGAGCTACAATCGAATAATAACATTGAAGAAAAGAGCCCTTATTCCGTTATGCGCTTTCCTTTCTTCACGCCAACAAAAATCACACGGCATTGCCTTTATCGATCCCACTAAAATCGCGGTTTGCCATAACCTACGTATTTCTCGTCATAAAGTTTTTGAGGGTGTCGCGCAGCGAGGAAAAACCAGCACAGGGTGGTTCTATGGCTTTAAACTCCCTCTGATTATTGATGATTGCGGTGAGATTTTATCCGTTAAATTAACACCGGGAAATGTTGACGATCGTCAGCCGGTAAAGGAATGAGTCAAAGGTTTAACCGGGCATCTCTATGGTGACAAAGGCTATTTATCCCAAGTGTTATGCGATGAACTGAAAGAGGAAGGGCTTACGTTAATCACGAATGTTCGCCGTAATATGAAAGCCAAATTTTTATCGCTTTGGGACAAGGTCATGTTAAGAAAACGGTTTTTGATAGAAACGGTGAATGACCAATTGAAAAATATTTCTCAGATAGAACATTCAAGGCACCGAAGCATAGTCGGCTTTTTACTGGAAATAGTATCAGGACTGATTGCTTATACATTCCAGTCGAAAAAGCCGAGCTTAGGTTTACGTGACCATGAAATGGTGATGCTTAAACAAAGTTGAGGTTAATTAAGAAGATCTGGAATAAATAGTGATTTAATCCAAGAAAGCTATCGGGTTTTCGCAACCAAGAACAATTTACCATTACTGAGTAAAAATCCGCTTCTATGAAGGCGGATTTTTACTTAGAGAGTCTATGAATCAATTCCATTCCTTCCTTGGATTTACATCATCAGAACAAAGGCAAAAAGGCCCCCAGTGCCTGACAGTCTTTTTTTGGATTCACCGGCAGGCGGTAGTTCCACAATCTTGTGCAGGCTATCAACTAGGAAAAGTCGTCAGTTAGTGATTCCTAGTCAAACAAAGGCTTTCGTAAGTCGGCTGCTCTCGATGTTCGTAAGCGTTCAATTAAGCCATACAGTTTACATGATGTCGCTGGTGTTCACATTCCACGGTTCAAATGTAGCCAGATTAATCTCATGGTGCTGGCAAAATGCAGTCACCGTCAGCCGCTCTGCTTCTGGGAGTCAATGATGGCCACCCAGTGTTGCTGTTTTTCAGTGAATGTCATGGTGGTTTGTCTCCTTAATAAAAAAACACTAAAAATCTTAATCCGTCGAGTATGTGGGGTTAATTGGGCGGTTACTGTTGCAACTATCGTCACACACTTATGATTGGTTTTTTTCAACATTCAAAGTTCTTTTACCATCAAGCAAACCTGAAATGACAGCGAATAACAATGCCAGAGCGGCTAATAACCCCCCTGCCAGATTAAGGGAAGTATAGCCATAATGAGAGGCGATAATTACACCCCCCAACCATGCCCCAACTGCATTACCCAGATTAAAGAATCCAATATTGACAGAGGAGACAAGATTAGGTGCACCAGCCTCCTGAGCTTTATCCATCACCAAACGCTGGATTGGCGATACGGTGGCAAAGCCCAATGCTGCCATTAAAAATAGGCTCAAACACGCAATAAACTGATTGTCACCATAAAGCCAGAAAATAAATAGAGTTAAGGATTGTAGTCCTAATGTCCAATACAACAATGGCATCATCGCTTTATCTGCAAGTTTTCCGCCGACAATATTGCCAAAGAAAAACCCTAGCCCCAATACCAGCAGGAGCCATGTTATTGCGCTTTCAGAGAATCCTGCAATATTGATCATTAATGGTGCAATATAGGTAATCGTTGTAAAAAATGCAGCGGGGCCTAAGACAGTGATCCCCATGGCTAAAAGAACATGGATATTGGTGAACGCCTGCAATTCTTTTTTAATACTGGCAGGCGCTTTTTGATCGAACTTAGGTAATAACTTCAAAATTCCAACTAATGCGATCATGCCAATAACGGTAATGATTGCAAAAGTGACGCGCCAGGAAATCGCTTTTCCTATCCATGTTCCAAGCGGTATTCCAACTAAATTCGCCAGTGTCATTCCACTAAACATAAAGGCGATCGCGGTGGTTTTTTTATTTTCTGGCACGAGTTCAGCAGCAATAATCGCCCCTATTCCCATAAAAGCGCCATGTGTTAAGGAGGCCACAATCCGGCCAATAATTGCCAGAGAAAATGTCGGAGAAAAGGCAGTCAGTGCATTTCCGATAATAAATAAGATCATTAACAGGGAAAGCATCTTTTTCCTTTCTATACTTCCCCCCAATATGATTAACACAGGCGCGCCAACAAATACACCAAGCGCATAACTGGTTACCATATACCCCGCAGTTGGTATTGAAAGACTAAATTCGGTTGCGATTTCAGGCAGTAAACCAGCGACAATGAATTCGGTTGTAGCGATCCCAAATGTCGCTATGGCTAGAGCCAAAATAGCTACAGGCATGGAGAACTCCTAATAATAGGCTGTGTTAATCGAGTTATATTGCAACGGTGTATCGTTATCTCTGAGAGTGTGTAATATATTCGTGCAACAGCCAATTGGGAAGCAATTGAAACAAGACAAAATAGTCATCACGTTCTGTAAAAAATAGCGGGACAGAGCATAAATTTTTCTTATCAACCCCCTTGACTGTACAAAATTCAGGCTAAACTTAAGCTGATAATTACCCAATCAGGAGAATGTCTTATGGCTACTGGGCATTATGATCTTAAGAAAGCAAAGAACGGGCAATTTTATTTCAATCTGGTGGCGGCAAACGGTGAGATTATTCTGAGCAGTGAAATGTATACCACCAAAGCTGCTGCCAATAAAGGCATTCACTCTGTGCAAGTTAATTCTCCCGATAAAACTCGCCATGAAGTGAAAAAAAACAAATCGGGCAAACCTTACTTTGTCCTGAAAGCCCGGAATCATCAAATTATTGCTATCAGTGAAATTCATACCAATGAAGCAAACATGAAGAAATGTATACAATCTGTCATGAAAATCGGTCCAACAGAAAGTATTCGTGACCTGACCAAACAGAATTAACCGATACAATTAATGACTCGCGCCGTATCCGCGGCGCGTTTTCTCTCTTTTCCATAATATGTTTCGTAAAGAAATTGCAAATTTTGAATTTTTTGTTTATTTACAAATAGATATTAGTTTACAATCTACGTTCATCCTTGATATGTAATACACAATAATTTTATGAGCGATTTTATAACATGAAGTCAGTATGCTAAACGTTCTGAGTTTGTGAAGATGTTGCGATTGTTGCGGAGCCTTTCGTCAAAAGCTATTCCGGTGACAATGACAAACATTACTGCTAGTAAGAAAATACCTTTTTTAGGATCATTTTCTCAATGATTCACAAGTCTGGAGATTGGCCTTTTTATGATTTATTTTTTACGTAACACATATTTATCTTTACAAGCACCAAGATAAGGTTTATATATTATCCTTCCTGATTCTGAATCACAGTCTTGAACATATATTCCATCATTACCAGCATATTTGATCTGGCTTTCTAAAAGATAATTCCATTGATTTATTAGAGAATTCCACTTTTTTGATATTAACTCAATGATTTCTTTATGAGCTACATCATTAATTAATTTTAAAGCATTTTCATAATGCCCATCAAAAAACATTTCAAGGATACTTATAACAGAATTAAAATCTTTTATAATAGAGAGAGATTCCGAAAAGTGTAAAATATATTTATTTAATTCTCTGGTTATTGTTATTTTATCTTTATGACCTCCTTTTCTTCTATCCGATGCCCCGATGTAGAAAGAACTATATCTAGATTTTGTTATATTCCCTAAATAGTTCCCCCTAAATAACTTTTGTCCATCGTTGCCTTCAATCTCTCCAACAAAACCATAATTATATTTATCTCCATCAGAAACAAAAATAAATAAATCAGAATACACAAATGCATCAGAAAGTTTTCCTATATCATAAGTAAACCCTCTAGGCTTCATTTTTCTGAATAAGTAAATTCAACATGATTACCAGATGGCACCCACACTTTGACATCTATTTCTTGAAATGTTGAGTGTATCTCATGCAAGTTTGAATCACTTCCCATTTTAAATATATTGAAATATTTATATTCAAAATCACTAATATTATATTCTTTTAGTAGAAGATTAAGTAATTCTTCAAAAACATTTTTACCTATTGAGATTTTTAAATAATCCAGCATTAAATACTCGAATCCATGATTCTTTATGTTTCCTTTCATCTTATTAAAGAAATTTGAAGGATGTTTTAATGCTCCTTTGTAATCACTAAGAGAACAATTAGAACATACTGTATATTTAATGTTTTTTTGTAAGGTGATTGTTTTAATAATTGCAACATAAAACATAGCCCAGTATGATTTTGCATCATCAATTACACTAGATGCAACAATGATTGTATTTTCTTTCATTTTATACTTCATGACAATTACCCATTATCATTGATAAGTTTAATTTATATGGAATAAGATGTTTTGTTAAATCAATTTATTATCATATTGATGACGTAACAAAAACCACATATTTAGGATTTTTAATAATTTTAATATAATCATAGAGAGCTTCTTAATTCCTGCATTTTATTATATTAAATATAGGCTCTAGAGGCTCCCGATAAATATTATTTTTACGAACATTTCACTGGCATTAAGTAGGGACTTTACGAGCTATACGCTCAATTAGTTGACCATTTATATCAAAATATCGACTAGGCCAAATTTCAGAGGGATGTATACCGAGATAATAGTGACGCAGTTCGTCATTGCTGAGTGTTTTACTGGTCGGCTGGTTTTTGGCCTGATTGCGTTCTTCATCCGATAAAGCTTCATATACGGGCAATTTCCGTATTGAGTGCCTCGGACTGAGTGCGCAGCTCGTCGAACTGTTTGGCTTCATCGGTATTGAGTGATCGCTTTTCGTCTTCGGCTTGGGTGAGCAGTGAGCGCATTTGGGTCGTTAAATCGGCTTTCTGTTGGCGTAATTCGAATAGTTTTTTCATGGTGTTTTTCAGAATGGTTATTTTCTTCAAAACACTATTTAACACTGTTAAAAATAATTAAAAAGCCTCTAAAATTTAGAGGCTAAACAAGGGAAAACATAAAAACAAAATATTTACAAAAACTTTAATTTTAAATGATCAATTCAATTACCATTCCGTTGTATTTATTTTTCATTTACTTTTATGGTATATTTTTTTTGAAATTTCCCAGAACCAGTTAGCATTGTTCCATACACGCGACCAACTACTGTTACATATATTTCACCTGATTTTAATGGCTTACCACTTATTACTAAATGATTATAATCTTCCCAACTTTCTTCTTTTCCAGAATACACCAAACTCTTTTTATGGGGCTTCCATTCCATTCCAGAATCGGCTGGCTCTATGATGACAAAATTAGTAAATTTTTTTTCATTACTAACAATTACTGGCCCTCCTACTATAGAAATAGAAGCATTATAACTTTTACCTACAATAGCATCAGGCAGATAATTTCCTTTAGGCTGAACAGATACCGAAATCGTACTACATGATGAGGTTAATATAATAAAAATTAACAATATTATTTTTTTCATTTTATTTAAGTGGCTTGAAGACCAATCCTCCAAATGTGTGGTTAGTAAAATATTCATGCGTAGAATTCGCTTTTACCCAAGGTTTCACTCTCCCCCATGAAAATGCTTTAACGTTAGTACCTTTCTCACTTTCTTCTACTTTACCCGCCCAAACAATCCAATGGTTTTTCCCTGATGTTTCCTGCATATTCTGCAACATACCAGCAGAAATTAAAGAGACCACATGGCAACCTTGTTCTATATAATTGTTCAAAATTTCGATATCTTCTTTACTACTATGCTTCAATCCAACATTACTAAATACTTTTTCATAACCAGCTTTTTCAAACCAATCTGATACTGTCCACCAAGCAGTAATACCCGCTACCTGATCGGACACTTCATCGTAGTCCATAATCGTATTTTCTGAGTCTCTCAAACTGGCTAATGTCAACCAATCTAATCCTGAGATTCTTTCACCATCCTCGTCATAAAAAGTTCCTTTAGGGTGACGGCAACCGTCACCCGGATTAATATCTAATTGACCAATTTTGGTTTTCCCATATTCCCATAACTCACGGGCAGCTTGCTCATAAATATCAGGTCTGTCCATTTGTAAGCAATAAAACAAAGCTGCTGGGCCACACAAACTAGCTCCATTTTGATCAGGATAAGTTCTTTTCGATAACCTATCCTGAATTTGTGATTCAACTTTATTCTTCTCAAATGGATCATCAGGATGACCAATTGGATATTCTTCCGCAATAAATACTCTTTCAGGAACAGTAAGTTTTAATTCAACGGTATTATCTCCGTCGCTAACAGGTTTTGTTTCAATTGTGCTTTCAAAATAACAAGCATTCTCTCGTTTTTTATCTGAACAGGCTTTACCTTCTACGAATTCCCCCAGTGTATACATTTTTTTAAAAGGGGCTTGCAATGCCTGAATCGTATTTGAACCATGTTTACGGTAAAGCATAATTTGCATAATATACGTTACGGAAAGTTCATCATCTGTTTCTTCAGTGACGTGCTGCTGAGTTTCATAATTGCTCTGTAATTGTGCCTGAAAAATATCAAGTAATATGTGATGGTTTCCTTTTGCATCCTTACGATAAATAATTAAATCATACAGCAAGTGCTCAGCAGGTACATTCGATTCTATTTTGGTGTAAACGGTATAGGTCGGCATGGTATTAATCCTTTAAAATATGAAAGCTCAAGTTCTTTTTGTCATCCGTGAGATGCCATTGGGTATAACCTTGTTTATCCGTCTTGCCTTCTTTTATCTGACCATCCGGCAGGCAAACCCGATACTTACGTTCGGTTAAAAGATTGCCGTCATCATCCACACAACGATAGCGGGCATGATGTTTAGCGGGTTTTACCGGAGTTTCTTCAATCAGCGGCTTCTTAAGTGGCTTCACATTCGGTAACCCGGATAAAAGCGGCCTACCTTCTTCACGCCCTGCTAATTGTGTAATGCTGTAGCCCGAAGTCCCCGCAGCAATGTGGTTACATGCGATAGATTTGTAATCGAGCATCACCACTTCATGGGGGATTGCACCGTTATCATTGATGGAATGGGGATAATTGTAGGACAGATCGACAATCGTTGCGCCTGTCAGTTTAATTTCGTAAAAGAGTTCCAGTTGTCCCATCGGGCTTGTCCGGTAATGCATAAAGCGCGCTTCCAGCAATTCGTTTCCGTCAATTGCCATTGCTAACAAAGGTGAGGATTTATCAATGGGTTTGGTAAAGCTAACAGGGTGATGATGTGCACTCTGATCGCGGTTTACTGAATGATTGACACTCAGTACCTGTATTTCGTCTTCCCGCCCTATTTGATAGCGATTTCCAATTGATTCGGGTGTTGAGCATCCGGCTGAAATTAAACCTTGTTTCTTGCCTTTGAGTGACAAGTAAATAATATGTGACATCTTGTCTCCAATGATCTGACTTCCGATAAATTCCAAATGAAGCAGAATACAACAGGAATATTTATCTGTTCCAGCTTGAATGAAAGTGCAACATTGAATTTGTGATTAATCTCTATGCTTAAATTAGGTCGTGACTCCAATAGTTAGATAGCCCTATAAAGAATAGTATTCACGTTCGATGAAAGTCCCTATCACCTTATCGTGCATCTCCTCTGATTTGGAATAACCTATCGTCCTTCGATTCAGTCTTTTTAAACGTGTACGTAATGTCAGATTGGTTCTTTCTATACGTTGGGTATAATGTTTTCCAACAATATGTTTTTCTTCAGGAAGTCGGTTGTAAGGTGCATAATCATCCGTACAGTAAAACCTGACATTAAATGGGAATAATAACTCAAGATGTTTGCGTAAAGTCGCCGTACTGCGATCACCAAAAACATGTGCCACGACTCGCTTGAGGCGAGGCTCCCAAGCATACCAGAGCCAACGTTGATTCTTTTTACTTCTCACAAATGACCATTGCTCATCAACTTCACAGATAAGCTGGACTTCATTTCCCTTAAGAGGAAAGTTGGTCACATTTTTCGGGGAGAGTTTTTTAACGTGCGAATGACGGTGTTAATCCCTATCTTCAGTACACAAGCGGTATCACGAACACCGGAGTTATTCACTGCCATATCAATAAGTTGCTCTTTCACGCCGGGATAACAGGCTTGATAGGCATAGTTCAGTTGAAAGGTTTTACGGCAGGCATAGCAGTGATAGCGGGGATGACCAGTACGTCCTTTTCCATGCCCTTTAACCTCTTCTGTTTTATGGCAGTAACGACAAACCATATCAACTTTAGCCATCTCTCACTCCATAATAAAAAGCAGGGAGTTTATCACAATATCTAATCATTGAGAGCATGACCAAGCTGATTGTTCCCTGTTTACTTAATCGGATTGATAGCCCGTTTCCGTCTGCTATGGTTTGTTGTTTTTCAATCGATTTACCGTACAAGGACTTGAGCTTTTTATCACTGAGTTTGTTTACCGCCATTTACTAAACCTTTTCATTTTGCAATACACATTGCAATACGCAGGAAGGTGCAACAACCCGCAAACACCAAAACGGATGAAAACACCAAATAGAGATTTATTTTTGTTTTTCATGAAATTACAAAAAACATGAATACACGTAACCCCATGTCATTAACAGAGTTTATATGCTTGTGCTAATGATTAAATAGGCGTTAAAATCCCCCCTCTTTTAAACCTTACCCTTAGTAATGATAATGAAGACCGGGTAAGGGCTGACTTGAACTCAGACCGAGAACGTTAAAAAATATGTTTACTCCAGAATTACTTTCTCCTGCCGGCTCCTTGAAAAACATGCGGTATGCATTCGCTTATGGTGCAGATGCCATTTATGCCGGTCAGCCTCGCTATAGCTTGCGAGTCCGTAATAATGAATTTAACCATGAGACATTGGCACAAGGCATTAAGGAGGCACATGAATTAGGTAAGCGTTTTTATGTCGTTGTCAATATCGCACCCCATAACGCAAAGCTGAAAACGTTTATTCGTGATTTAAAACCCGTCGTAGAAATGGGGCCTGATGCTTTGATCATGTCTGATCCGGGCTTAATTATGATGGTACGCGAGACATTTCCTGAAATAGATATTCATCTCTCAGTTCAAGCCAATGCGGTTAACTGGGCTACAGTCAAATTCTGGAAACAGATGGGATTGACGCGAGTCATTCTTTCCCGTGAACTCTCGCTGGAAGAAATTGCTGAAATCCGTCAGCAAGTACCTGATATGGAACTTGAGGTTTTTGTGCATGGTGCACTTTGTATGGCTTATTCTGGCCGTTGCCTGTTATCGGGTTATATTAACAAACGCGATCCTAATCAGGGAACCTGCACCAACGCCTGTCGCTGGGAATACAATGTGCAGGAAGGCAAGGAAGATAGCGTTGGCAATATTGTCCATATGCATGATCCTATTCCGGTTAAAAACATTGAACCAACATTAGGCCAAGGTGCACCAACAGATAAAGTCTTCATGATAGAAGAAGCCAAGCGTCCTGGCGAATATATGTCAGCGTTTGAAGATGAACATGGTACTTATATCATGAACTCCAAAGACTTACGTGCTCTTGAACATGTGGAAAGATTAACCCAAATGGGAGTTCATTCACTGAAAATCGAAGGTCGTACCAAATCTTTCTATTATTGTGCCCGCACCGCCCAAGTATATCGTCGCGCCATAGATGACGCCGTTGCAGGAAAACCCTTCGATCCAACATTGATGACCACATTAGAAGGTTTAGCGCACCGTGGTTATACAGAAGGTTTTCTGCGCCGTCATACCCATGATGCTTACCAAACTTACGAATACGGCTATTCCGTATCAGACACTCAACAATTCGTTGGTGAATTTACTGGCAATCGAGTCAATGGCCTGGCAGAAGTTGCCGTGAAGAATAAATTTCTTGTCGGGGATCATCTGGAACTCATGACACCATCGGGCAATATTAACTTCACGTTAGAATCCATGACAAATAAAAAAGGCCAGGCCGTGGCAATTGCGCCGGGTGATGGGCATATCGTTTATCTTCCTATTCCTGAAGAAATTAAGCTGGATTATGCTTTACTTGTACGAAACTTAAAAGGTGGCAATACCAGAGCACCTCATCCACATGAATGACAAGTGAAATAATTCGAAATAGGATTTTAAAGAAATTAATCTATTTTTTTAGAAATAGATCACATCAATGCTAATTTATTTCTCGTATTATCAGTTTCGAAAAATAAAGAACTAAAAAAAGTTTTATTGTAAGACTAGGAACCACCTCCTTGGCTAGCTCAATCTCCCTTGGGCTGGCCTTTTCTTTTACACAAACAAATAAAAAAAATAATAAATTCAAATAATTAAGAAAAACACCCATGATTAAAAATCATTAAATTAATTAATACTTCCAAATCCTGACTGGATATTTGTTAATCTTTTATTAGTAACCGCACTTATAATAATCAAAAAAACCATCTTTTTGATAAATAATGTCAGGATTTATTCAGTTTAATGAAGGAAATTTTGAGAAAAGTAAACCAAATTATTCAGTTTATGAATAACTTCAATATTTATACCAATCTAACTTCAAGATGCGTGTGATGTCTCCCCGCTCTGCGGAGAGACATCAAGTTTCATATTGCAACTTGAAGTTTAATGAGTATGTCACCATATCAGATAAATATTATTTCACTCTATCTTGATAAATAGCATTTCAAAATGATAGGAGTTACTTACCCCGCGCACCGCACGGGGTAAGTAACTCCAACATCTGATACTCTCAGTATTATGAAAACCTATTTATAATATGGTTAATTTTTAGCAATATTTGTATTAACTGAAGCGATCCACTGCTGCTTCCCTCTCCACTTGCCTTGTGATCAACTCAAATATAAACAACAATCAGTAGCGCCTTTTGCAAACTGGAGTTAATCATGACTGATATCATTAAGTTGTTAGGAAAAGACGCAGAGAGTTTATTGGAACATCAATGTAATACCATTCCACGTGAAAATCTCTATCTTCCAGGCACAGATTTCGTTGATAGAGTTATGCTCGAAAATAACCGCCCCAATACTGTTCTTCGCTCCATGCAAACCTTATTGGATCATGGACGTCTGGCCGGTACAGGTTATCTCTCAATTTTGCCAGTAGATCAGGGAGTTGAGCATTCCGCCAGCGCTTCTTTCGCGGCCAACCCTCTCTATTTTGATCCCAAAAATATCGTTGAACTGGCGATTGAGGCAGGCTGTAATTGTGTTGCTTCAACTTACGGTGTTTTGGCGTCTGTTTCTCGCCGCTATGCTCATAAAATCCCGTTTCTGGTTAAGCTTAATCACAATGAAACGTTGACCTATCCCGCCCAATATGATCAAACTTTATATGCCAGTGTCGAACAAGCATTTAATATGGGAGCCGTTGCGGTTGGCGCAACAATCTATTATGGCTCTCCCGAATCACGCCGCCAAATAGAAGAAATTTCAGCCGCCTTTGAGCGCGCTCATGAACTTGGCATGGTCACTGTGTTGTGGGCTTATCTGCGTAATTCCGCTTTCAAGAAAGATGGCGTTGATTACCACACCAGCGCCGATTTAACCGGCCAGGCGAATCACCTGGCTGCAACAATCGGTGCCGATATCGTTAAACAAAAAATGGCTGAAACTAATGGTGGTTATACTGCTATTGGGTTCGGGCATACGGATAAACGCGTCTATAGCAATTTGACCACTGAACATCCGATTGATCTCGTTCGTTATCAAATTGCTAACTGCTATATGGGACGCGCTGGATTAATCAATTCAGGTGGGGCTTCTGGAAACAATGACTTAAGTGATTCTGTGCGCACAGCCGTTATCAATAAACGTGCCGGAGGGATGGGATTGATCCTTGGCCGCAAGGCGTTCAAAAAATCGATGAAAGAGGGCGTTGAGTTAATCCACTCCGTACAGGATGTTTATCTCGATCAGAAAATTACTATCGCCTAATCAATTAGTTTCAGTATGTTCAAAATGGGGATCTCTGCATCCCCATTATTTACCCCAAAATTCACCACCATTGATGAAAATGGTGAACTGGCCCAATGCCATGACCAACTTGTAAACTATCCGCCTGTATCAGCGCATTTTGTAAATATGTTTTAGCAACCGGCAACGTACTTTGCCAGTCTGAATGGCGTGGACGCAATGCAGCAAGTGCTGCGGATAAAGTACACCCCGTTCCATGAGTATGCCGTGTATTTATTCTGGGTGCAGTAAAACGCCACTCCCCTTGCGGGGTAAAAAGCCAATCCGGGCTTTCCTCATTATTCAAATGTCCGCCTTTCAATAAAACCGCCTGACATCCCATTGAACGTAATGCTCTGCCCTGCTGTAACATTTCATCTTCCGTATCAGCAAGATCACAGTTCAATATGGCTGCCGCTTCCGGCAAATTAGGGGTGATCAGAGAAACAAGTGGCAGCAATTGCTCTACCATTGCGGTAATGGCCTCCGGTGATAGCAAGGGATCACCGCTTTTCGCCACCATAACTGTATCCAATACAATGCAGGGAATAGCATAACGATGCAGCGACTCCGCTATCACAGCGATATTAGCTGCATTCGATAACATCCCAATTTTGGCGCTGTCTATCCTGACATCTGAAAGCACTGATTCTAACTGAGCAGCAACAAAAAGGGGATCAAGATCATACACAGATTGTACGCCCAGTGTATTTTGTGCAACCAACGCAGTAACAACTGTCGTACCGTAAGCCCCAAGCGCGGAAAAGGTTTTTAAATCGGCCTGAATGCCGGCACCACCGCTAGGATCGGTTCCTGCGATAGTCAGTGAGTTAATTCTCATTATAGTGATTCCTACCACCAGCTAAAGAAAAGCGGTATCGGAATAAGAGATACCATGACTTCCCTACGCTGGTATTATCCAGATCAGGTAATACGGGTACTTCTCAGTTCAATAAAGAACGCCCCGAGTCAAAATAAAAATCACCCTATTAGTACTCTAATAGAGTGATATTTGCAATAGGTTATCGTCAGATACTAAAACCAAACTAACGATAAATAGATTTAGCCAGTAATTAGATACCCGCCAAATTAAATTTGTTACTATAAAGTTGTGACGTTTGCAGCAGCAGGACCTTTAGGGCCATCCTGAATTTCAAACTCAACTTGTTGGCCTTCAGATAATGTTTTAAATCCATCTTTCATAATTGCAGAAAAATGTACAAATACATCTTTGCTACCATCAGCTGGAGTAATAAAACCAAAACCTTTAGACTCGTTGAACCACTTCACAGTACCAGTGATTTTTGCCATTTCAAAAATTTCCTTTGAATCACTTTATTAGCCTATTGGCATAAAAATAAACAAACCAGTATTAGTTGCTGTTATTTATTAACAGAACCGTACTTCGTTTACCCATGTGTTTTATCACACACTCTTTATATAATCGCAAGCCATTTTTTTCAGGCGCTGGAGCCAACGCACATATTTAAAGTTCTTAATATCTATTCCAATTTGAAATCACTGAATAATTTTTAATTCACATAACATCATGAATTAACACAAAAAGAAAAGTTCACCCTAAGAAATAGCTTTAATAAGACTAATACATAATACTGTTTTCCATATCTATTATGGTGTAGACCAGAGAATTATCGTTATGCAAAATTCATTTTAGATAACGATAAAAATTATATACCAGTCTAACTTCAAGATGCGTGTGATTTCTCCCCCGCTACGCGAGGAGAAATCACGTTTCATAGCGTGTTATAAATTGCAACTTGAAGTTTAATGCGTATAGCTAATTTCACTTATTATTTTTGAACATACAATATAGTTGTTTTATACCCAATGAATTTCAAGTTGCAGCTTGCAAAGCTATGTGATTGTTTATATCTCCCTACGTAGCGAGGAGATAATAAGACGCATCTTGAAAAACGATTGGTATACATATAACCAGCTTACTTTTTGTTTATCATTTATTAAATATTATTCAATTATAATATTTGTAGGATGATTTTTACTATTCGTCTATACGATCATTGATTTCATCAAGTGCATTTTTGCCGGCATTGCTTCAGTTTAAAATGAAACCATATTGTCCAAAAAAGAGTATATACCAATCTAACTTCAAGATGATTGGTATAGTTACACAAAATAACGGTTATGTATTATTTAGTGCTGATAATAACAATCAACCGGGCATAATACCCGGCTGAAAAATGACATGGGTTGGCAACTAATCTACTTATCTTTTAGCTTTCTTCGAGCGAACAATCAAATAACCAATCCATAAGATACCAATCCAAAACGGCATCAAGATAACTGAAATACGAATTGGGGGCATCATTAATATAATAACGAGAATGAATGCCAGGAAGACTAAACACAGGTAATTTCCAAATGGATACCACAGTGCCTGAAATTTCGTTTTGACACCTTCTTTATCTTTAGCTGAACGGAATTTCAAATGAGCAAAACAAATCATAATCCAGTTAATGACCAGAGTTGTTACCACTAATGCCATTAACAACTCAAATGCCTTACCGGGCATAACATAGTTAATCAATACACCAATTGATGTTGCCAGCGCTGATAAACCAATAGACAAAACAGGTACATTGCGTTTGTTGACTTTGGTGAGTGCATAAGGCGCATTACCTTGTTTAGCCAAACCATACAACATCCGACTATTACAATACACACCACTGTTATAAACAGATAACGCCGCTGTTACTACCACCACATTCAGCACATTCGCTACCCAGAAGTTATCCAGATCATGGAAAATCAAAACAAATGGGCTACCGCCTTCTACTACTTTCTCCCACGGATACAACGATAGCAAGATGGCCAATGAACCGATATAGAACAGCAAGATGCGATAAACAACCTGATTAGTGGCTTTTGGGATATTTTTCTCAGGATTTTCTGCTTCTGCTGCGGTAATGCCTACCATTTCCAGGCCACCAAATGAAAACATGATCACAGCCAACGCCATAATCAAGCCAGAAAGCCCATTTGGCATAAAGCCGCCCTGCTGCCACAAGTTGGTGATACTTGCCTGTGGGCCACCCTTACCGCTAATCAGCAAGTAACCCCCAAAGATAATCATCCCAACGATGGCACTGACTTTAATGATAGAGAACCAAAATTCGGTTTCACCGTATAAGCGAACATTAATGAGATTGACGAGATTAATCAGTACAAAAAATATTGCGGCAGAAACCCATGTTGGAATTTCTGGCCACCAATATTGGATATACATACCAACAGCCGTTAATTCTGCCATGCCAACCAAAATAAACATTGCCCAGTAATTCCAGCCTGATAGAAAACCGGCAAAATTTCCCCAATATTTATAAGCAAAGTGGCTAAATGACCCCGCGACTGGCTCTTCAACAACCATTTCACCCAGTTGGCGCATAATCAAAAATGCGATAAACCCGCCGAGTGCATACCCAAGGAGCACTGAAGGCCCTGCCATTTTAATGGTTTGGGCAATACCTAAAAATAACCCCGTTCCTACTGCACCGCCGAGAGCAATAAGCTGAATATGCCTGTTCTTTAAACCACGCTTAAGCGTAGATTGTTGTTCTTGTTGTTCTGCCATCTAATCCTCTTTTTACGATGCTTAGAACCCGTCTCATTAGAAGTTGTTTTATTTGTTGTTTTGAACCTTTGTACTTGAATAGAGTCAGAAACACCCTGCTCTCCTCAAATCGCGCACAATCTGCTGAGTTCAAATTTCCTCAACATAATTCCTTCAACATATTATATGTGATTGAGTTATGTACTAATTTAACGCAATATTGAGTTTGTTAATTCGTATCAAGTGGGTATTAAAACACCATTTTACAAAGAATGAATACTGCAAATGCATATTAACACACATACAGGCAGAATAATGGGTGATTGAATGTCAAAAAGGTAAGTATCGGGTGATGGAACAAACCCCCAATTCGAACACATCATTACCTTGCTCACAATGTACGTCTAACGCTAGCAAATACAAAAACAAACATATCAATATCAAGCACAGAGCTAAAAGGATTTTTTTAGTATTCAATGAGGTCACCTTGGGATTATTTCATTGTAGTTAATTTTATATTAAAATATTATAGAGACTTATCATATGATAGAGTGATAATAGTGTATTAAAGTTTTTTATCTAATCACTGCCCCCTATTCATGATGGGTTTTGTCATCTTGAAAAGAAGTTGTGTATACTTCCCCAACCTTCAACCAAATTAAAATTGTAATGGCACAAGATAACCACTTAGCACTTGTATGCGCACTGAGTAAATGGATAGAAAACCATCTTGGCCGTGTCATTCATCTTGAAGAGCTTGCTGCTTATTCTGGCTATTCACTTTGGCACATGCAGAAAATATTCAAGGAAGTTACCGGCATATCTCTTGGGAAGTACATCCGTCAACGACGCCTGGCTGGCGCTGTTTATCTGTTAAAAAATAGTTCCTTGCCTATTTTTGATATTGCCCTGGATTTCGGGTTTGGTTCCCAATCCCATTTCACCTACATGTTCCGTAAAGAGTATGGCATTACACCTTATGATTTTCGCCAAAGTACAGATATTGAACTTGAAGTTAAACTTCCACTACATTTAACTTACAACTGCGAATCATAAAACCTAGTATCGTTAGCGGCCATTTATCATGGCCGCCATGTCTCCACCTATTTATACTTTCCCAAAAGCATTATTCTGTTTCTATATACCAATCCAACTTCAAGATGCGTGTTATATTTCCCCGCTGCACGGGGAAATATAAGGTCTCGCCTCGTCTTGCGGATTGCAACTTGAAGTTTATCGAGGATATATTAAGCATAAATCGTTATTGGTATTTTTCGACCAATGCCAAAGCTATTGCTTCCGTTTCTGCATCGGGAATGCCGCTAATGTCTGACGGGCGAAAATGCATCTGAAATGCTTGAATAGTTTTATAAGTGGCACTATCCAAAACTCCCGTTTGAGGAATACTATAACCATAAAGGGCCAGTGCTTTCTGAACTGATACTACTGACACCGGCATATTCGGTGCCCTACCCGCTAAATATTTCTTCACCGTTACGTGATCAGGCCAGGCACCAATTCCCTGTTCATAAAGCTCGCGCCACGGAAAAACAGGCCCAGGATCTTCTTTTCTCAGTGGTGCAATATCACTATGGCCCACAACATTCACCGCCTGGATCTTATGCCTGCGTATAATATCTTTTGCCAATCTGATAACTGCGTCAATTTGTGACGGGTGATATGAACACCATTCTTTTTTAATAAACTCTTGTTTGAATCCGCAATTAACAATTTCAATACCAATAGAGTGACGGTTTAAACTTTGGTATCCATTCCACTCACTCTTTCCCGCATGCCATGCCCTTTCTTTTTCGGAAACTACTTGAAAAATAATCGGCTCTTTATCCTTATAGCTGGGTTGCGAAGGAATAAGGTAATGAATACTAACCCGCCCCCCCGTTAATTCCCGTAAAGAGTTTTTATCATCTAACGCAGTATAGTGAAGGACAAGAAATCTAATTGAGTCAATGTCTTGCCTGGTCGAATAGGGATAGGAATAGTCAACGATATAACCATTTCTACTTTCTCGCTTAGGGGAATAAGAACAACCAATCAACAACGTGATAAAGATGCCTATTATTAATCGTTTTATCATGATCGGTCAGCTATTCTACAAAAATAGATAATATGATGATGATTATATACCAATCTAACTTCAAAATGTGTCTTATATCTCCCTGCGACGCGGGGAGATATCAAGTTTCATATCGTGTTGTCAATTGCAACTTGAAGTTTAATGCGTATATATTAGATTGAAACAAAAAAGATGTGGCGTTCTTATCCGCATGTTTTTAAGAACAAATAAAAGCCAGCTATTCGTGGAACGAACGAATAGCTGGCTAATAAAGTTACTTGTTACGAGCTATCTTTTGTTACTGATATCCTATGGACATTTCAGTATCAGCAATTACTCTTCTCGCTGTTATGCGGTGCATCATTATCCCAGATACCTTTTTCAACTTGCTGTTGGATCTCTGGGTAGTTATTGATATTAAATGTCGGTAATTTGCCTGACTTTCTCTGCTGGTTATAATCTTTCGCCAGTTTCATCGCAATGCCTGACAACATCAATATGGCAATCAAGTTAACAATAGCCATACACGCCATTGATAGGTTAGCCATATTCCAAACCAGAGGTACTTCTGCCAATGTACCAAACATCACCATACCCAATGCAGCCAACCGCAGAATAAACAAGCCAGCAGTATGGTTACGCTCCAGGAATATCATGTTGCTTTCAGCATAAGCGTAATTGGCAATAATCGACGTAAAGGCAAAGAAGAAAATAGCAATCGCAACGAACATCGTTCCCCAATGTCCAACTGCGGATGATAATGCTCGCTGAGTTAATTCAATCCCACTGATCGCAGTAACGTTCTCGTTAAGAACACCAGAAGAGAGGATGATCATGGCCGTTGCACTACAGATAACGATGGTATCCATAAATACCCCCAACATCTGCACATAACCCTGAGAGGCTGGATGAGGTGGATATGGAGACGCCGATGCTGCCGCATTTGGCGCAGAACCCATTCCCGCTTCATTCGAGAATAATCCTCGTTGAACCCCCTGAAGCATTGCCTGGGAGATGCCATAGCCTAATGTTCCCGCTATTGCTTCCTGAATGCCAAAGGCACTCTTGATAACCAGTGCAAATACCGCTGGGATACGCTCAATATTGTGACCAACAACCCAAATTGCCAGGATAAAATAAGCGATCGCCATAAATGGAACAACGATTTCCGCTACCCGAGCGATAGAACGCAACCCGCCGAAGATAATGATGCCACTGATAATGACTAATAGGATACCGACATAAACTGGCTTGATATTAAAGGCAAAGGCAGCCGCTTCCGCAATTGAGTTTGCCTGAACGGCATTAAATACAAGACCAAACGCGATAATAAGGAAGAATGAAAACAGAATTCCCATCCATCGCTTCTTCAGCCCTTTTTCCATGTAGTAAGCCGGGCCACCGCGATAATTTCCTTGATCGTCTTTCGTCTTGTACAACTGGGCAAGCGTGCTTTCCACAAAGGCAGTCGCCATACCAATAAATGCCACTACCCACATCCAGAAAATAGCCCCTGGTCCACCGGCAGTAATTGCAATAGCAACCCCGGCTAAGTTACCCGTTCCTACACGAGCGGCAAGGCTAGTACATAAGGCCTGAAAAGATGAAATACCAGAATTATCTGACTTATTACTGTTTTTCAGAACTGAAAACATGTGACCAAAGTGGCGAAGTTGTATAAAACCAGAACGCAGTGTGAAGTAAAGACCAACCCCAAGGAGAAGGTATATCAGTACATAGTCCCAAAGAATGTTGTTAATGAAGTTAATCAGATCCGTCAAGATATTTTCCCCTTACTAATTAGCAAACATTAGCTGACCATAGTGCCGTATTCGGCGAAATTTTATTGTGCTTAATTCCTTTTATAATTAACAAGTAACATAATTCTGTATACGAAAAATACAGCGATACAAGCGATTAAAGCGGAAAGAATGTAACACAATATTTATTTCAATGGGTAACTTTTAATGAAATTTTTACATTTACTTTAGCGTTATTGAACATTTGTCTTGATAGACATAAACGCTTCATTTCTTATTTCAAGCCACCTAATTACATTTTTAGCGCAAAAAATGCACGGCAATTTTCTTCCCATACATAAGCAAGAAATATAAATAAATTAACAATTGAGCTTAAAATACGAAACCAGTTGGCAACCAAAATACAACCTATCAAAAACAACGTCAATCTAATACCTATTCCAATGTCTGCAACATATACACGCATTAAACTTCAAGTTGCAATTGACAACACGCTATGAAACCTGATTTCACCCCCGCGAAGCGAGGAGAAATCACACACATCCGGAAGTTAAATTGGTATAGAGCATATGTTAACTGAAGGTTATTGACACCATGCCAAACAAAAGGCATAGAACAAATTTAGATAATCACGCCATGCTATATCACTAATGTAATAATAACCAAACTCATTAAAAAAATTGTGGTCATTACAAAGTTTAATCTTGAAATTTCTAATATTTACGGAAACATGTAGTAATATTTCACTTAAAATGAGATTATTAAATTTTAATACTGTGATAGTTGGAAAAAGCCACCATTGCATATTAAAATTTTCAGTTGTTATTTTTACAATAGGAAACAACAATAACATGTTATTAAGATGTTAATAATCCACTATCTGGCCATCAGATAATCTGCAAGTGAGGTTATAATTGATGTTAGAGCGAAAAAGAAAGAATCCCGCAGACAACATACTGCCCAAGAGAGTTTACAGAGGAAAATCAAAGTATGAATATCATCCTGCAACAGGTGGTTCAATCTCTATCTGCTGTTTGAACTCCCCCGTATCGGTTGTTTGGAAAGAATACAATAAGATTGTGGAAAAAATAGAAAAAAATAGCACATAGAGCCTAATATATGTCGAAGTTAATAAAAAACGGGAGCCAACACTCCCGTTGATACTAACAGCATAGTCGCCATCTGCATAAGATTCAGTCATCACAACAAAAACAGCCTGTGTTACAAAATATTATTTTACTCCCTGTTATAAAGAACGCATTTTCCCTTAAATATAAAAACAATAAGATAAGCTAATATTTTATTTTTGAAATTTAACATTATATATATTCTCAATATCTATGCGGTGCTTTCCTTTAGGGATATGGTCTTCCCAAATTCATGCTACGATATAAATCATCCCCATATATTTGTTAAAACAAAACTGTAGACGATGGAGCATTACTTATGCGTATAAATAACATAATGAAATCTATTGTTATTTCTACTCTAATTACGCTAATGTTATCAACACCAGCTAGCGCAAGAGAGGGTAAATTGATTAAATTACCTGATAACCGATTTGCCGTCCTGTCCGAAGGTGATCTGGAAAATGCATCAATTGGCAGCTATTCCATTGCCATTTTTAAGGATAAAGATCTCACAGACTTTGAAACTGGAGGTGTCTTTGAACGTGACGGTTCAGTATTTGGAGATAATGGCACTCCGAGGATCAAATTTGCCGATATTGATGGTGATGGCACCAACGAACTCATTGTTTCCAAACTTACAGCAGGTTCTGGGAATTATCTTGAAGTCGATGCACTTAAAATTACCAAGAGAAATGTCACACTTCTCACCCGTGTCTATATAAATGGAAACAATGATCCTATCAAGCCACTCCGTGCAACATGTAAAAGAGGAACATGTATTAAACAAAAACCTTAATAATCAGCTCCTCACTTAAAAGTATTATCCGCTGAGATTCGGAGCAAACGTTGAATTATGTACTATTGTTAATGTTGTCGTTCCTGTTAAAGTTGTCACCACTATCATGGTATAGTCGATCAAGAGAATGTAATGAACGCATCCCAACCACTTGGCCTTTGGTACCGTGCTGGAATTGAGAGATGAGGCGTGGATCCTCACAGATTTCCGGCCTTATAGTGCCTAAAGCGGGAGCCTGTTGCTCCCTGATGACTGGAGGATCCACTCATGAAACATACACCTTTTGGCGTCGATATTGCAAAACATTTGATGCAGATTCATTTTGTTGATGAATACACCGGTGAACTCATTGATAAGCAACTGAGGCGAAATGACTTTTTAACGTTCTTCAGTAACCGTGAGCCTTGCCTGATTGGCATGGAAGCCTGTGGCGGTGCGCATTATTGGGCACGGGAGCTAAGAAAGCTGGGGCATGAAGTCCGTTTGCTTCAGGCTAAATTTGTCAAAGCGTTTCGGATGGGAAACAAAAACGATGTTCAGGATGCCCGGGCTATTTGGCTGGCCGTTCAGCAACCCGGTAAATCGGTCGCTGTCAAAAACGAAGAACAACAGGCCATTTTGTCGTTACACCGGATGCGCTACCAGCTAGTGAAATTCAGAACCTCGCAAATCAATGCGTTGCATGGCTTACTGCTGGAATTTGGTGAAACCGTGCATAAGGGAAGAGCCTCACTGGATAAAGCGATGCCGGAGGTGCTTGAGCGGCTAAGGGAAAAACTCGCCCCATTCCTGCTTGGACTCCTTGAAGAACAATACCGTCGTTTGGACGAAATCGATGAACAAATTGACCTGGTGGAAAAACAACTGACGGCGTGGGCAAAGCAGAATGCTGATTGTCAGCGAATTATGAAAATTCCCGGAGTCGGTGTCTTAATTGCCACAGCCGCCATCGCGACGATGGGCGAGCCCAGCGGGTTTCGGTCGGGCAGGGAATTTTCGGCCTATTTGGGCCTGGTGCCGAAACAAACGGGAACGGGAGGCAGGGTCAAATTACTGGGCATCAGCAAACGGGGAGATACCTACTTGAGAACCCTGTTTATTCACGGTGCTAGAGCGGCCACCTTACTCACGAAAACCCCGTCGCCGTGGGTGACAGAACTGAAAGAACGACGCCCAACCTGTGTAGCGATAGTAGGCATGGCTAATAAGCTGGCTCGTACCGTTTGGGCACTGGTTGCCCATCAACGGGACTACCAAAAAGATTACGTCAGTGTGAGGCCTTACTAAGGCGCTTCACTGGTCAACTTTAACTTGTAACACAACAAGGATGAATGCAGAAAGATTGCTGAGGCAAGGGTAACGATGACAAAGACAGGTAAGACCGTGACTTGCTAAACCTGAATAGTTCCTTGAGCATAAAGCTCGTCAGGAGAATGAGGAGCAAGCCAGCGGATTACATCGAGGCCCGCAGTTTTGGCTGCAATAAGGCCGGATATAGAGCTGCAACCTACCGTCGATGTCAGCGTGGTTTTTGTCTTGCAAACGGGATGCGTTCATATAGAAATTATGAAACGTCTTTTATTGCTATTGCCAATTTTCCTTACCCCATTCTTCTCATATGCCGCTCATGCTAATACAGATAACATCGCAGAAACTTATTGTAACTTGTTCGGGAAAGCCTCTGTAGAAGCATTTAAAACCCATGATTCACCCGACACGATAGCGCAAAAGGCGTTCAATGAATTAACTCGCAAGGGATTTGATCTTAAAGAGATCCATAGTAATAAGGATGAATTTATTACATCTATCAAACAAACTGTCACGGAAGTCAGGAAAAATAAACAAACCTTCCCAAGCACTCATCATTTTGACGAATCACTGGATAAATCCGTTGAAGCATGTAAAGTTCAAACAAAACATGCTTTATCTAACAGTACAAAATAGATCCCTGTAGAGCGACTTACTGATGTTGTCGCTCTATTTTCATTGGATTTGTTGTTACTCGAATTACAATGACTGACAGTGTCTATTGGGTATGTATTCACCTTTCGGTATGAATTCTATTCCAACAAAAGTCCGCACTGCATTTCCCCTTTCAATCTGATGATGAAATAAACGTCGTTTGGCCTTGATCTGTACATGCTGTATATTTTGTAGCTGCTGAAGCCTATTTCCCAGCAATAAACGAGCAATTCGACGATTCGCGTGTTGGCTACGCTCAGATTGCACTTTAACACTGATCCCGCTAGCAATGTGTATTGCCCTAACCGCGGATTCTGTTTTATTGACGTGCTGACCACCTGGCCCAGAAGCCTTCAACCTTTCAAACCTAACGTTACTTTCCATCACTTCTCGCATAGGTTCAAATTGCATCACACCAATAAACCAGTTCTTACGACCAACTCCTTTTCGCCACGGGCTTTCACAAATCCATTTGATAGTACCGTTCCAGCGCTTAAACAGTTGCCATTCATTTTCTCCTTGAATGGCAATTAACACAGAACGTAATGTACCCGCACGCACCCCGCGTTCTTCTTCCAGAATATCCACACTAACGTTTAATTCTGTGGCTTCTTGAACCAATCTATCCAATGCTTTTTTGACAGCTAACATGCATTCATCCGGCCCCTGCGCTGAGGAAATTTGCAACAATATCATTCGTTGCCTCCCCGTGTTTTATACGTCAGGACAGGTTTCAGTCGTGCTATCAACTTCACCAGACCAGCCTGTAACATAGCATCCATCACACCATTGATAGGTTTGTAAGCTTCTGGTGCTTCTTGGTAAATCAATTGCTTATCTAAGCAAATAACACGACTGCCTAATGTTGTGCGAGAAAGTTGAACGGCATTGTAACGGCCACTTAAACGCTCCTTACATTCCCCGCGCATCCATTTCCGTCCGGCTCCGTGAGCCAGGGAAAACAGACTGTCTTCACTACTTAACGGTTGAACCAGATAGCTATAATCTCCACGAGATCCTGGAATAATCACTGCTCCTTGATCAGCTGGGGTAGCTCCCTTACGATGCAACCAACCCGTAATACCGTCGATAGTGCACGGGGTAAGCAAATTATGTGAGACATCAAGCAGACGCTCCCCATTAGCTCGCCAACGTTTTAACATTCGTTCTGCAATTAACTGACGGTTAATACAAGCATAATCCAACGCTTGTTGATGCTGCTGGAGGTAATTCTGCGCCTGTGGACTAGATGCTAACAACCCATGGTGACCATGCTCACGAACATGTTGTTCAAGGATCATTTGCCCCATGCCACGCGAACCACTGTGCACCAATAACAAAAGTTGCTGTTTGTTCAGTTGCCAAGTTTCAAGAATATCGGGTTGATAAATTTCATCTAATTGCTGTAGTTCAGCAAAATGGTTACCACCCCCAATCGTTCCCGGTGAATAACAAAAATGTTCAGGTATATTGTCAGATAACTCTTCTACGTCCAAAGGGGTATCAATGGAGCCAAGCCGTTTTTCCAACTTATCCAATGACCATTTACTCAACGTCAAATCTGTACGCCACAATGCCATACCACAACCAATATCGTTACCGATAAGGGCCGGATAGAAACGTGACTGTGAAAAAAATGCAGCACCAACTGGATATCCCCTGCCAGGATGGAGATCAGGCAGACCAACGACACGTATCATGTCAGGGAGTTGTGCTGTTATTTCAAGTTGCTGGATAGCCTTATCATCCAGCCAAGTATTTTCTGCTGCGATAAGCTGTACGTTCGGTACAACCGAATGCAAAGTATTGCCCATAGATCAGCCTTATGATCAATGAAAAAAATAAAGGTATGGTCAGGCCTAGCCGGCAATACTGAAAATGTTGATGTAGTAATTAGCTATGGACAGGCCTGAAAAGAGTCATTGTTATTGTCATCATCATGAATTCCTCCTTTTCAGTTGTTAATATGAGTTTAGCGAATAGCTGCTTTTGGCAGGCGCTGCATCATACTTCAAGTTTTATGAATATTGCCAGTGTTTTTTTGAATTTATTTAGTTAAATTAAACCATCCGAAAGGAATTTGGTTTCAGCTTTTCAGCAGCAATGCTATACCAAATATTAAAAACAATAAAATCACTAAAAAAGTATTTATTGATTTAAGAAAATGATATCGAAACGATAATTTTTCCTCATTACCTTGATTAGACTCTGCCTTATCTAACAAAAACTTATTATCCTCAATTTCAGCAAGTATCACTTTTGCGCGTTCTATATCAGCGTGGTGGACAAGCAGTTTAACACCACCAAATGCCTGGGAATACATATAGTTATTCCATACAATGTCTTCATCTATCACTACTGCATAAATATCTTCTGATAGCATTCTACCCAAGACGATGTGAGCATCTATTGGCGATAGGAAATTCGCTAATAACTGCATATTTCCTCTTTGAGGACGACTATTCCACATAAGTACACCATGATCAGATGAGTTATAAGTCAGTATAACCTATCATTGCATTGTTTCCCCCTTCATTGTTTAATTGTGAAAAACTAACGGGAGCCATAATTGCAAATTAATACTTTCCATTCCCTTAACGATTAGGTCTATAGCTTTGAACCATCCCATATAGCGTAACTAATTGCATAATGACATAATCTTAAAGTAAATTTTTAATACTGATAACCCATACAAAAAATAATTTAACTAACCATTTGATGTATAAAATCTTTATAAGATTTTTGCAGAACAAAAAATCGCCAAAAATCAGATCTCTTTCAGCATCTGTGAGTAAATATTTCCTGAACATCAGAATGACCACGAGTGATCTAGCAAACTATATTATGCATATTGTTTCTCCCAGCTTCGCTGGGAAAAACAATGAGTTATGCTGTCTTATAATGAACAACTTGAAAGGTAACTCGTATATGTAGTTCCCACACAGAACTAAAATTCAATTAATGAGTTAAAATAGGATGTTTCTTTCCTTTGTGTAACATTATGATTTATAGCTTTTTTTCAAAAATAGAGATTAATAAAATCAATCGGCTAGAAAATAGGATTTGTTACTTCTAACAAACACTTTATTAGATGGAAATATATTCCAACACGGGAAGTTAACATACCCACAAAATAAATATCTTTTTATAACATCTCTATCATTTATTGTTATTTAACTATTAGCATGTTTTATTACGATACTTTAAATCTTCATTTTTTAGTATGAGTTATTTTATAAAACGCATTATTAACTAATGATAAGAGGATCATCTAATGGGTTCAGTAGATGGAATGTATATAAGTGAAGATCATAAGCACATTCTTACAATAATTAACAGTAGTGATACATCAGCCACATTCGGGGGTTCCTTTACCAGTAGCTGCCGCCTCACCGGAGAAGTAAGCTATAGTCAATTATTTGGACAATATAGATTTGTTGCTGATAATCAGGAATGGCCTGCTCAAATAAGCTTCTATTCCATTTTAGCACCTACCCCTCCCCTTCCAAGAAAGTACGTCATAGCAGATCATTGGAACGGTATCAGAACAGGTGATGGTAATATACTTGTAAGTGGGCTGAGAACATATACAACAGACGTAGGATTATACGATATATATACTTTCGAAAAGATTCTTTTCACCCTAACTCCAGCAGAGAAATAACGCATTAAATATTGACCCACTGAATTTAGTCAAGCCATGCTCTCCAATATTGATGAACCAATTTTACTGATGTTCACAGGCGGAGAAGTCTCCCCGCCTTCATGTTACTTAGCAATGTTTGCTGTTGATTAGATGAGGGAAGATATATGAGTATTCAAGTTACAAAACCTGAAACACAAGTCTTAGAAGATGAGGAACTTGTTGTCGTTCCAACTCCGAAATATGTCAAAGATTCAATCCAAGAAACGATTGAAGAACACGCACAAAGCCGCAACCATCCAGATGCAACGCTCAGAGAAAAAGGATTCGTTATCCTAAATAACGCAATAGATAGAGATGACGAAACTTATGCTGCGACATCCAAAGCGGTGAAAACGGCATATGATTTAGCGAATACAGCTAATCAAAACGCCAGCAATGCAAATAATAATGCTAATACTCGTTTATCTAAAGACCAAAATGGAGCAGATATTTCTGATAAACAAGAATTTGTAAATAACCTAGGTTTAGCAGAAACAGTAGTGCTGGCAAAAAACTCAGTACAGGGTAAACAATATACAGGTGACCTAACAGCTATGGAGGCAGCCTGGGTAAAAATAGCTGAAGTGACTATGCGTGTAGCAAGTACTATCAATATCACTCTGATGGGCGGTTCTGGCTACAATGTAGGTATTTTTGGGCAGTGTGCTATTACTAATATAATCCTGAGATCAGGAAATGATAGTCCTCACGGAATTAACGCCGTAATGTATACAACTAATAGCGGCTCACCTACTGACTTAGCAACCGTTAATACATCCGGTTATAACTATGATATTTACATATCAATTGGTCCTTTTGCACAAGGTATAATCTTAAATGCTTTTTCATCAGATCGAGCAACGATTAATAATTTGTCTAATATGGCAAATTTATCAAGAGTTCCCGAAAATGCAGTTAAAGGAAAAGTATACTCTTATCCATTAAATGACATAACTCCTTCATGATAAATCAGGGCCATATGGCCCTGTACTACGGTATAAATAGGTTTTCATATACTGAGAGTATCAGATGTTGGCGTTCCTTACCCCGCGCGGAGCGCGGGGTAAGGAATACTCCTATCATTTTGAAACGCTATTTAACAACAAAAAATATGTGATAAAACAGATATAGGTTGGAAAGCAGGAACTCCGGCTGCCTTGAACGTCTACATCGCGAACAAGGTATCAATACGAAAGATTTATTAGGGCATAAAACACAACAACAACCCGATAAATATCATGATGACCGCGGTAAAGATTGGATAAAAATTGTCGTCTGAGTCGTTCTAAATTTGATGAGTTTTGATAACCGTTTCATACGTTATAATAAAAAACGGGAACCATTAAGCTCCCGTTGTCTATTCAACCACGCAATTAATTACATATGTGTAATAATTGCATCACCGAATTCACTACATTTCAGCAGCTTAGCACCTTCCATCAGGCGTTCAAAATCGTAAGTCACGGTCTTCGCGGCAATCGCACCTTCCATTCCCTTAACGATTAAATCTGCGGCTTCTAACCATCCCATGTGGCGCAGCATCATTTCAGCGGAAAGGATCACCGAACCCGGGTTGACTTTATCCTGGCCTGCATACTTAGGTGCAGTACCGTGTGTTGCTTCGAACAATGCACATTCGTCGCCAATGTTTGCACCTGGGGCAATACCGATACCACCCACCTGAGCAGCTAAAGCATCAGAAATATAGTCACCATTCAGGTTCATACACGCAATAACATCATACTCTGCTGGACGCAACAGGATCTGTTGCAAGAAAGCATCTGCAATCACATCCTTAATGATGATATCTTTGCCATTTTTAGGATTCTTGATCTTAACCCACGGACCACCATCCAACAATTCTCCGCCGAATTCAGTGCGAGCTAGTTCATAACCCCAGTCTTTGAAAGCACCTTCAGTGAATTTCATGATATTGCCTTTATGAACCAGAGTGACTGATTCACGGTCATTATCAATGGCATATTCAATCGCGGCACGTACTAAACGTTTAGTGCCTTCTTCTGAGCAAGGTTTTACACCAATACCACACTGTTGAGGGAAACGGATCTTATTAACCCCCATTTCATCTTGCAGGAATTTAATCACTTTGTCCGCTTCCGCTGAACCCGCTTTCCACTCAATGCCTGCATAAATATCTTCAGCGTTTTCGCGGAAAATAACCATATCGGTCAATTCAGGCTGCTTAACAGGGCTTGGCGTACCTTGGTAGTAACGAACCGGACGCAGGCAGACATACAGATCCAATTGCTGACGCAATGCGACGTTCAGCGAACGGATACCACCACCTACTGGTGTTGTCAGAGGGCCTTTGATAGCAACACGGTATTCACGGATCAAATCTAGCGTTTCATCTGGCAACCAAACATCTTTACCATAGACATGCGTGGATTTTTCACCTGTGTAGATTTCCATCCAAGAAATTTTGCGCTCACCGCTATACGCTTTCTGAACCGCAGCATCAACAACTTTTAGCATGACCGGCGTAACATCAACACCAATGCCATCCCCTTCGATATAAGGGATAATAGGGTTATTCGGAACACTTAATTTACCTTTGGCATCAATAGTAATTTTTTTACCTTCCGCCGGAACAACTACTTTGCTTTCCATTAACCTCTCCTTTCAAATAAGCGCAATGCCTTGTTAATTTTTTGTAAGGGACGTGTCAATACTACTTGAATATTCTGCAAACGCCAACGGTCACAGATTTAAGGTATAATACGCCCCCTAATTTTAAACAATGGCTTATCATGACAAATATCGCTTTAAAAAAACGCCAACTTAACCGATTCAGCCAAAGAAAAAATAATAGAGCCATAAAAAAAACAATCGGCCCTCGTCGGGTATTGATTTTTAACAAACCTTATGATGTCTTACCCCAATTCACCGATGAAATGGGCAGAACAACGTTAAAAGATTTTATCCCGTTTACTGATATTTATGCCGCGGGTCGTCTGGATCGTGATAGTGAAGGTTTGCTGGTGTTGACCAATGATGGCAAATTACAGGCTAGATTGACTCAACCTAATAAAAAAACCGCTAAAGTTTATTATGTTCAAGTCGAGGGCATTCCTGATGAAACGGCTCTGAATCAACTTCGTAACGGCGTTTTATTAAAAGATGGCCCAACCTTACCCGCCGGTGCTGAATTAGTGGAAGAGCCTGAGTGGCTTTGGGAGAGAATTCCCCCTATTCGGGAACGAAAAAGTATTCCGGTAAGGTGGCTTAAAATTACGTTATATGAAGGGCGTAATCGGCAGGTACGCAGAATGACTGCCCATGTGGGATACCCTACACTGCGCCTAATCCGTTTTAGTATGGGTTCAATACAATTAGACTCACTATCCCCTGGAGAATGGAGAGAAATTAATCTTGTTTAGTCCACACGTCACGGTTGCCTGCATTGTTCATGCAGAAAATAAGTTTTTGGTTGTTGAAGAGTTTATCAACGGCAAACCTCTCTGGAATCAACCAGCAGGCCATCTTGAAGCTGATGAAACATTACTGGAAGCCGTTGAACGGGAATTATGGGAAGAAACCGGAATTCGTGCACAACCACAAGCATTTTTAAAACTGCACCAATGGGTTGCGCCGGACAAAACCCCATTTATCCGTTTTCTATTCTTGGTTGAAATGGAAAAAATCATGGACACCCATCCACACGATAACGATATCCATTGCTGCCATTGGTTAAGTGCAGAAGAAATCCTTAGCAGTTCACAGTTACGTTCCCCTCTGGTTGCCGAAAGTCTTCTTTGCTACCTTGAGCACAAAGCTTATCCACTCTCGATACTGGATTATTATGGTTTACCTTTCGCCAAATGAAGACGTTTGGTGCACCTTGGTTGCCAACGTGCTAAAGTATTGCGTTTGTTTTTTTCCGCAGTGAGATATATCCATGTCAGATAACAGCCAGAAAAAAGTCATTGTCGGCATGTCCGGCGGTGTTGATTCATCCGTTTCCGCCTACCTTCTGCAACAGCAGGGCTACCAGGTAGCTGGCCTGTTCATGAAAAACTGGGAAGAAGACGATAGTGAAGAGTATTGCTCAGCGGCTACCGATCTTGCTGATGCTCAGGCCGTTTGTGACAAATTGGGCATAGAATTGCATACCATCAATTTTGCAGCCGAGTATTGGGATAATGTATTCGAACATTTTCTTGCTGAATATAAAGCCGGCAGAACCCCAAACCCAGACATTCTTTGTAATAAAGAAATCAAATTCAAAGCATTTTTAGAGTTTGCCGCAGAGGATTTAGGGGCTGACTATATCGCAACCGGGCATTATGTCCGCCGTCGGGATGTGAACGGCATGAGCCAATTGCTCCGTGGCCTGGATGACAACAAAGATCAAAGCTATTTCTTATATACCTTAAGCCACCAGCAAGTTGCCAAGAGTCTGTTTCCAGTTGGGGAATTGGAAAAACCCGAAGTACGCCGCATTGCCGAAGAAATTGGCCTGGTTACCGCAAAGAAAAAAGATTCGACAGGTATCTGCTTTATTGGTGAGCGTAAGTTCCGTGATTTCCTTGGGCGTTATTTACCCGCCCAGCCTGGCCCAATTATGACTGTGGATGGACAGACCATCGGCCAACATACTGGCTTGATGTACCATACACTCGGCCAGCGCAAAGGACTAGGAATTGGGGGAACGAAAGAGGGTAGTGAAGAACCCTGGTATGTTGTTGATAAAGATGTCGACAATAACATACTGATTGTTGCCCAAGGCCATGAACATCCTCGCCTGATGTCTGTCGGTTTGATCGCCCAGCAACTACATTGGGTTGATCGTCAATCACTACAAGCAGAAATGCGCTGTGTAGTCAAAACACGCTACCGTCAGCATGATATTCCCTGCACTGTCGTCCCTCTGGGTGAAGATAAAATTGAGGTTCGTTTTGATAGCCCTGTTGCCGCTGTCACCCCTGGTCAATCAGCCGTGTTTTATCAAGGTAAAGTTTGTCTCGGTGGTGGCGTGATCGAACAACGTATACAGGAGTAGTTGTGGCTAAAAATTATTACGATATTACGCTGGCTCTGGCAGGTATCTGCCAGTCAGGCCGTCTGGTCCAAAAACTTGCCCATGAAGGCCAGTGTGATACGGATGCTTTTGAGATCATGATCAACAGCGTCCTGAACATGAATCCAACCTCTACGCTGGATGTCTTCGGCAATAACGCCGGCAACCTGCGTGTTGGCCTTGACGCTATGTTGGGTATGTTCAACGGTTCACATAGTGGCGTTTCTGCCGATCTTACCCGCTATATGCTGAGTTTGGTGGCATTGGAACGCCGCTTGAATAAAAACCCATCGGCTGTTAATCAATTGGCAAATCGCATTGAACAATTAGAACGTCAGCAAGCCTATTTTGAACCGATGTCAGAAGGAATGCTCAACGCCCTGGCTGGAATTTATGTCGATGTTATCAGTCCGCTGGGGCCACGTATTCAGGTGACCGGTTCACCTGACGTATTACGTAATTCATTGATTCAGGCAAAAGTCAGATCGGTGTTACTGGCCGGTATCCGCAGTGCCGTTTTATGGCAACAAGTTGGCGGTAGCCGCCTGCAAATCATGTTTTCTCGTCAGCGCCTGATCCGACAGGCAAAAGAGATCCTTGCTAACTGTTAGATGATAAAGACTGTTAGCGAAAAACTGTTAAATCTAAGCTGTTAAACATACATTGTTAAATAAAATCCGGGAGTTGCTACCAATGGAATTATCCTCACTGACCGCTGTTTCTCCAATTGATGGCCGTTACGGCGATAAAGTCAGCGCACTACGCGCTATTTTTAGTGAGTTCGGCTTACTAAAATTCCGTGTGCAAGTCGAAGTACGTTGGCTGCAAAAACTGGCTGCAACCACAGAAATTCAGGAAGTTCCTGCTTTTGACGCCGACGCAAACGCTTACCTTGATGAAATTATTGTAAATTTCAATGAGCAGGATGCACTGCGTATTAAAGAAATTGAGCGCACAACCAATCACGACGTTAAGGCTGTTGAGTATTTTCTGAAAGAAAAAGTCGCGCATATCCCTGCCCTGCATCAGGTTGCAGAATTTATTCATTTTGCCTGCACATCAGAAGATATTAATAACCTGTCACATGCATTGATGCTTAAAACAGCCCGTGAGGAAGTTTTGCTGCCCCAATGGCGCCAAATAATCGATACCATCACCCGCATGGCACATGATTATCGCGATCTGCCACTGCTATCGCGCACACACGGTCAACCCGCCACCCCTTCCACTGTCGGCAAAGAATTTGCTAACGTGGCCTATCGTATGAAACGCCAATTCCGTCAGCTTGAGCAAGTAGAAGTGCTAGGCAAAATCAATGGGGCGGTTGGTAACTACAATGCACACTTGTCAGCCTATCCACAAGTTGACTGGCACCAATTTAGTGAGTCATTTGTGACTTCTTTGGGTATTCAGTGGAACCCATATACCACTCAGATTGAACCTCATGATTACATTGCAGAACTGTTTGATTGTGTGGCTCGTTTTAATACCATCCTAATCGATTTTGATCGCGATATCTGGGGCTATATTGCCTTGAACCATTTCAAGCAAAAAACCATTGCCGGGGAAATTGGTTCGTCTACTATGCCACATAAAGTCAATCCCATTGATTTCGAAAACTCAGAAGGTAACCTGGGCCTGGCAAATGCGGTCTTGGGACATCTGGCCAGCAAACTGCCTGTTTCTCGCTGGCAGCGCGACCTGACAGATTCAACAGTATTGCGCAATCTGGGCGTCGGTCTGGGATATGCATTGATTGCCTATCAATCCACGATGAAAGGATTGAATAAGCTGGAAGTCAATGAACAGCACTTACTGAATGAATTGGATGGTAATTGGGAAGTATTGGCTGAGCCTATCCAGACTGTTATGCGCCGTTATGGTATTGAAAAGCCGTATGAAAAACTAAAAGAACTGACTCGCGGTAAACGTGTTGATGCTGAAGGTATGAAAGCGTTTATTGATGGCCTTGAACTTCCTGAAGCAGAGAAAGAGCGCCTCAAATCCATGACGCCAGCAAATTACATTGGATACGCGACTTCACTGGTTGACCAGTTAAAATAATCTGTGTTTATCCATATCATTGGGCGGATTCTATTCCGCCCATTTGCGCTGCAATTTACAACACGATATGAAACCTGATTTCTCCCTGCTTCGCGGGGGGAAATCACATTCATCTTGAAGTTAGGTTGGTATATATAGAAGTTAAATAAATTGTAAATTTATTTACTATTTCAACCTAACCATTTGTTTTCAAATGCACCAATCATTAATATACCAACAAACGCCAAATAGTTACTATACTTAGTTTACTCATAATCATATACCCATAATTTTATTTAATCTTTATTGACGAAATTGATTACTTAGCTATTTTAAATTTATTTGATAAACATTAATTACTGATTAGCATAAGGAATCATTATGCGGATATTGATCGTTGAAGATAACGCATTACTTCGCCATCACTTAACCGTACAATTACGGGATATCGGGCATCAAGTTGATGCTGCGGAGAATGCTAAAGAAGCAGATTATTATCTTAGAGAAAGTCACCCTGACATTGCTATCGTTGATTTAGGGTTACCGGGAGAAGATGGCCTTAGCATGTTACGGCGCTGGCGCAGTGAGCAAATTAATTTACCGATTCTTGTTCTCACCGCTCGTGAGAGCTGGCAAGAAAAAGTCAACGTGCTAAACGCGGGTGCAGATGATTATGTTACCAAGCCCTTTCATCTGGAAGAAATTAATGCCCGTATACAAGCATTAATGCGACGCAATAGTGGTTTGGCATCACAATTAGTTGAGATATCACCATTTTTAATCAATCTTTCAAGAAAGGAGTTCTCTATCCATGAAACCAATATTAAGTTGACCGCTTTTGAATACATTATTATCGAAACCTTGATGCGCAATAATGGCAAAGTTGTTAGTAAAGAAACGCTCATGCGCCAATTGTATCCAGACGCTGAATTACGTGAAAGTCATACAATTGATGTATTGATGGGGCGTTTGAGGAAAAAAATATTGAATGAATGGCCGGAAGAGGTCATTGTCACTGTACGTGGTCAAGGGTATCGCTTCGATGTGAAATCTTACGATGCTTAAGTTCTCAGGAACACCTTTTTCTTTGAGAACACGGTTTCTCATGGCCACGGCTGCGATTATTCTTGCATTGACACTATCATATGGCATTGTTGCTATCGTCGGATATTTAGTTAGTTTTGATAAAACAAGCTATTCCATACTCCGTAGCCAAAGTAATCTATTTTTCACCTTGGCCAGATGGGAAAATAACAAGCTAGAAATCCTTGTTCCCAAAGATTTTTCCATGAATTACCGCTCATTAGCACTGATCTATGATAATGATGGGAATATTCTTTGGCGCCAGAATAATGTACCTGAATTGGAAAGAATGATTGATCCTGATTGGCTGAAAAAAGATGGTTTATATACTCTAGAAGCGTATTTTAAAGAAAAAGGGGATTTTTTCTATAATCCAACAGCGACACCAAACCAAGATAATACAAAAAAGGCAAAAAATAGTGAGGAAGTATTATTAACCTACTCGGTTGCTGTAAATATTTATCCTGCCACTGACAAATTGCCTGCCATGACTATTGTTATCATTGATACCATTCCACAAGATGTACAGGAATCAGCAAAAGTATGGGAATGGTTTGGATATGTGCTAATTGCTAATTTACTTTTAATCATTCCATTAATCTGGCTGGCCGCGGACTGGAGCCTTAGACCAATAAAATCCTTAATTACCCAAATCAGTTCATTAGAAAATGGAGAAAGAAAAGAACTGGAGGAGAACCCGCCTACTGAATTAAAAGGGTTAGTCAGAAACTTAAACAACTTACTATCTAATGAACGTAAACGTTATGCCAAATATCACACGACACTCTCAGATTTGACGCATAGCCTGAAAACGCCTCTAGCGGTATTGCAATCAACCTTACGTTCTCTGCGTCCCCCGCAGAAGCTGACCATTGAACAAGCTGAACCCATTATGCTTGAACAGATTGACCGGATATCGCAACAGATTGGCTACTATTTGCATAGAGCCAATATACGCAGCGACCATAGTTTGCTTCTGAGACAGATTTCTTCCATCCCAATCTTGCTAGATGGCCTAATCAGTGCCCTAACCAAGGTATATCAACATAAAGGCATCAAAATGATGCTAGATGTCTCTCCTGAAGTGACATGGCTAGGGGAAAAAAATGACTTTCTGGAAGTAATGGGAAACATCTTAGATAATGCGTGTAAATATTGCCGGAAACAGGTCAAAATCACCGCCACAATGGGAGAAAATTCAGTCACTATTATTGTTGATGATGATGGGTTAGGAGTTCCCCTTGATAAGCGGGAAATGATTTTTCAGCGCGGCTTACGAGCTGACACATTACGATCAGGCCAGGGCCTTGGCTTATCGATAGCATCTGAAATTGTCGAGCAATATGATGGTGATATCAGCATAGAGGATAGCCCCCTTGGTGGCGCCAGAGTGAGTGTCGTATTTCGCGCCCAGCATAATAATACGGCCATCACACAATAACGACAATTCTTCTCAGATGATTACTGCCCCCCAAAATATTTCAACCAAATCTGATATCGTCATTGACTATTCGTTATAATAGCGTGAAATTCACTTCTCACTTCAGGATGTCACCATGGACTATCAGCTAAATCTGGACTGGCAGGCGTTTTTGCAAAACCATTGGCAAAAACGACCATTGCTGATTAAACAGGGTTTCCATCAGTTTATTGATCCTCTTTCCCCCGATGAGCTGGCGGGTCTGGCGATGGAAAATGAAATCGATAGCCGTTTGGTTAGTCAGAAAAATGGGCGCTGGGAAGTTTCCCACGGACCATTTGAAACCTACGACCATTTAGACGAAAAAAACTGGTCTTTGCTTGTACAAGCCGTTGACCATTGGCATCTCCCTTCTTCTGCACTGATGAAGCCATTCCGTGTACTGTCTGACTGGCGCATGGATGACTTGATGATCTCGTTCTCCGTACCCGGCGGTGGTGTCGGCCCACATCTTGACCAATATGACGTTTTTATCATTCAAGGAAAAGGACGCAGACGTTGGCGGGTAGGTGAAAAAATTCCCATGAAACAACATTGCCCTCATCCTGATTTATTGCAGGTCGAACCTTTTGAGGCAATTATTGATGAAGAGATGTTACCGGGCGATATACTCTACATTCCACCGGGTTTTCCACACGAAGGCTATGCTATTGAGGATTCACTGAACTATTCGGTGGGATTCCGTGCCCCCAATGCCCGTGAATTATTCAGTGGATTTGCTGACTATATTCTGGCAAACGAACTGGGAAGCCATCGCTACAGCGATCCTGGATTAACATTTCGTGACAACCCAGCCCTGATCCAGAAAAACGAACTGGACACACTGCGTTCCATGATGCGTGAATTGTTGGAACAACCAGAAACTTTCCAAAACTGGTTTGGCGAATTCATCTCTCAATCACGCCATGAATTAGATCTGGCACCACCTGAACCGCCTTATGAGAGCGATGAGATTTATGATTTACTGAAACAAGGCGAAGCGTTAAATCGTTTGAGTGGCCTGCGCGTCCTGCGAGTTGGTGATCAATGTTTCGTCAATGGGGAATTGATGGATACTCCTCATATCCAGGCTGCTAACGCCCTTTGCCAATATGACAAAGTGAATGCTGAATTGCTGGGCGATGCTATCGACGACGTCCGATTTATCAGCCTGCTTACGGCTTTGGTCAATAGCGGTTATTGGTATTTTAATGATTAATCCAGGCCAAGGGGCAAGATAAGTTGCCCCTTGTTTACTAAATAGTGGCTGTTATTCGGGCGAGACATGGCTTACCGTCAATTCAGCAATCCGCATAATCACATTAACGGCTTGTTCCATGCCTTCCAGTGAAATAAATTCGTGCTTGCTGTGATAATTATATCCACCCGTAAAAATATTCGGGCAAGGGAGGCCACGATAAGATAACTCTGCACCATCAGTCCCACCACGTATCGGTTGGATTATCGGTTCAATATGACAATCGAGCATCGCTTGTTTAGCAATGGCAATAACATGAGGATATTTAAGCACCTCGCTATGCATGTTGTAATAATCATCATCAATCGCCAGCTCAATATAGCACTCTGGATGTAATCCTTCTCCGATAGTTTCCGCAATAGCAATGAGATTTTTTTTACGTTTTGCAAAATTAGCCCTGTCAAAATCTCGGATGATATAGTGCATCTCGGCACGCTCAACAGTCCCTTTTATGCTATGCAAATGATAAAAACCTTCATAACCTTCGGTCTGTTCAGGCGTTTCTTCAGCCGGCAAAGCTGAATGAATGCGCATGGCTAATGTCAATGCGTTAACCATAACTCCTTTGGCACTGCCCGGATGAGCCATATTCCCCACAATCTTGATGACCACGGATGCGGCATTGAAATTCTCAAATTCCAATTCCCCCACTCCGCCGCCATCAACGGTATAGGCCCATTCTGCGCCGAAAGCCGCTAGATCAAAATAGTGTGCTCCCCTGCCAATTTCCTCATCTGGCGTGAACGCAATCCGAATATCACCATGTGGAATATTTCTCTGTTTCAAGCGTACCATCGCGGTAATGATTTCAGCGATCCCGGCTTTATCATCAGCACCCAACAGTGTTTTGCCATCGGTCGTAATTAATGTTTTCCCCAGTAAGCTATGTAATACAGGGAACATGACTGGCGATAACACGTCATCTCCCATCCCTAACGCAATATCACCACCACGATAATTTTCCACAATCTGGGGATTAACATGCTTACCGGAAAAATCAGGTGAGGTATCGAGGTGGGCAATAAAACCAATGACAGGAACAGGCGTTGCAACATTTTTTGGCAATGTTGCCATCACACATCCCCGTTCATTGAGAGTGACATCGGCAAAACCAAGCTGGATCAACTCTTCGTATAATACCTTGGCAAGATCCAGTTGACCGTTACTACTGGGAATGGTTTTAGCGGATGGTTTTGATTGCGTATTAAATGCAATATATTTAAAAAAACGCTCTAATAATCTATCCATCTTCTTCTCCCTAGTTCATGTGGATTTATTATGAAAAAGATGGATAGCGTAGGCATTGCGTCAAGTCAGCTTTTATCCGTCTTCATCTGCTGAATTAAAGATTGAACATATTGCGTAACTATTTTACTGGCATAACCGTAATGTTTTTCATCAAACAAATTCTCGACCTGACTAGGTTCAAGATTCAGCTCAACAGTGTGCGCCCCAGACAATTTAGCCTCATGCACAAACCCCGCTGCCGGATAAACGTGGCCCGATGTTCCAATAGCGATAAAGATATCTGCATCAGCTAAAGCAGAGTAAATCTGCTCCATACCCAATGGCATTTCCCCAAACCATACTACATGAGGACGTAATGGCGACGGGAATTGGCAACAATGGCAACGATCTTCCATAGTGAGATCATTTGTCCATTCAACGACTTGTCCAGATTGACAACACCGAACTTTCAGTAATTCACCGTGCATATGCAGAACACGACGACTTCCCGCACGTTCATGCAGATCATCAATATTCTGTGTCACCAATAAAAAATGGTCACCAAGCTCCTGTTCGAGTTCCGCCAGGGCATGATGTGCAGCATTAGGCTGGATATCCGGTTGTTGTAGCTGCTTGCGGCGGGCATTATAAAATGCCTGAACCAGATCAGGATCACGCTGAAAACCTTCCGGAGTCGCAACATCTTCGACACGATGCTCTTCCCACAGGCCATCGGCAGAGCGAAATGTTTGAATACCTGACTCAGCCGAAATTCCTGCTCCTGTCAGGACCACCACATAAGGTTTTTGTATTTTATTTGCCAATCGGATATCCCTGTAAAAGTTTTGTCTATGTGATCGCTGTCGCCGTAATCGCTTGGTTCGGTAAAATTTACTGTGCCGATGAAGAACCCGCATAGATTATTTCCTTGTATACGATAGCGTGCTTAGATACGCGTTGATACCCCGATATCCTATTGTCCACTCAAAATTCGCGCTGGATCAAGTTTACTGGCCCGACGAGCAGGATACCAACTCGCCAACAAGCTTAATACTAATGCCGTTAACAGAACATAAAGCACATCCATAACATGCAGTTCTGATGGCAAAAAGTCGATAAAATAGATATCTCCTGAAAGGAGTTGGTGTCCAAGCAGCTTTTCTAACCCTTTAATGATAGCCGTCAAATTTAATGATGTGAAAATCCCGACAACGACACCAATTATGCTCCCTATCATGCCTGTTAGTAATCCATACCATAAAAAAATTGCCCTGATATGGCTATCCTTTGCTCCCAAAGTACGCAAGATAGCGATGTCACTGCTTTTATCCTTCACCGCCATAATCAGTGTTGAAATAATATTAAAGCAAGCAACACCAATAACCAGTACCATCGCCAGGTACATAATGCTACGTACCATCTGGATATCGTTGTACATATAACCGTAATCTTTTGTCCAGGTGCTGATATAGACATATTTTCCTGTCGCGTTACCTGCATCCCACACACGTTGCTCTGCGGCAAAAACATTATCGGCTTTAATGGCAATACCAGTGATTGCATTACCGTAATCCAGATAGTTCTGGGCATCAGGCAAAGGAACAAGGGCCAAACTGTGATCTAACATGCCACTCAACTGGAAAATACCCGCAACCTGTAAACGGATGCGTTTAGGCTGCAAAAGTTTCAGGCTCGCATCATTATTGGGGATCATGACTGTCACCCAATCACCCTGTTTCACGTGCAGTGAATTAGCCACCCCCTGCCCTAAAATCACCTGATTTTTTCCTGCCCTGAACGTTTTCCATGCCCCGTTACGCACAAACTGAGGTAAGGTACTCACATCCATCTCGGTATCCAGATCGACTCCACGTACCTGTATAGCATGAAGTTTTTCACCGCGCTCCATCAGTCCAGTGAGCTCAATATAGGGAGAGGCTCCGGCAATACCAGGTGTCTGTCTCACCCGCTTAAGGGCGGTTTCCCAATCCTGGAAAGGCTGCTCCACAGCATAAATTTGTCCATGTGGCACAACGGAAAGTATCCGATTGTTCAACTCTCGTTCAAAACCGTTCATGGCACTCAAGCCAATAATCAGCACCGCCACACCCAACATGATACCCAGCGTTGAAATGACAGAGATCAGGGAAACCATGCCTGAACGACGTCGGCCACGACTAAATCGTAATGCGGTAAATAGTGCAAGAGGCAGGTTTACCATTACATCTCCCCCGCCGCCAGGGTTAATTCATCCTGCAAATACCCATCACGCATTTCTACCTGACGTGCCAGTTGGTTAGCTAATTTCAGATCATGGGTAACAACGAGAAACGCAGTACCTTGCTGTTGGTTCAGTTCTTGCAAAAGCTGAAACACACTGTCTGCATTTCGTTGATCAAGGTTACCCGTTGGTTCATCCGCCAACACCAATGACGGTTCATTTACCAGCGCCCGGGCAATGGCAACACGTTGACGTTCTCCCCCTGACAGCTCAGATGGCCGATGATGCGCCCGATGCTCCAACCCAACCGCCGCCAGCATATCCAGCGCTTTTTGCTGAGAATGGCGTTTTTGTCCGCCAATCAGGAGCGGCATCGCAACATTTTCCAATGCCGTAAAATCAGGTAATAAATGGTGAAACTGATAAATGAAACCAATTTCACTGTTACGTAATTCTGCTCGCGCAGACGAAGACATTTGGTTGAGTGATTGCCCTTTGAACCGGACTTCACCAGACGTAGGTGAATCCAAACCACCAAGCAAGTGCAAGAGGGTACTTTTGCCAGAGCCAGAACTCCCGACAATGGCCATTATTTCACCCTGTTGCATGGAGAAAGTGACATTCTTTAATACTTCTGTAGAAATTTTTCCTTCCTGATATTTTTTGCACAGTTGGTGACACAGTAATAAAGGGTGTTTACTCATAACGTAAAGCCTCAGCAGGTTGGGTGGTCGCCGCGCGCCAGGAAGGGTACAGCGTCGAGATTAAGGAGATCAACATGGCACTGATGGCAATCAGCATTACTTGCGTAGCATCAATTGCAACAGGTAACCGAATGCCCTCAGACAGCAATCCGATAATTGGCATGAGATTATTTAACTGACTGGAAAGCAATATTCCCAATCCTGTTCCCAATACAGCACCAATAATGCCGGCTCCCGCGCCCTGGATCATAAAGATGGCCATCACTTGACGTCGGGTCAGACCTTGCGTCTGCAAGATAGCGATTTCACCCTGTTTTTCCATCACCAGTAAAGAGAGAGAGGTAATAATGTTAAAAGCAGCAACGGCTATAATCAGGCTCAGCAATAATCCCATCATGTTTTTCTCCATGCGAACCGCCTGAAAAAATTCCCCTTTGCGTTCACGCCAATCTTTCCATATCAGCCCTTTTGGCAGGGTTTGCTGGCTCAAGGCATCTACGGTGAGGGGTTCATTGAGAAACAAGCGCCAGCCGGTAATATTACCTATGGGATAGCGCAACAATCTGGCCGCATCCTGTTGATTAACTAACATTTCCGTACCATCGGCTTCACTATTGGCGAAGAATGTACCCGCTACCGTGAATAAACGCTGGCTGGGAATTCGGCCCATTGGTGTTAACTGACTGGCACTCGGCACGATAATACGGATTTTATCGCCCCGTTTTACCCCTAATTTAGCCGCCAATTTTTCTCCCAAAATGACAAAATAACCTCCGGGTTGTAGTTGGCTTCGATTGACATTAACAAGATGTTCTGCCAATGGCGCATATTCGTCCTGGTTAATACCTAACATGACACCAACCCCTACATTGTGGTGACTCTGTAGCACCACATCTCCTTGTACGATAGAGGTGATGCGATTAACCCCCTTTAATCCCACCAGCTGGCTAACCGGATGTTCAACCGGATTGATAGCGCCTTTTCCCGATGTAATGATAGCCTGCGGCATAAAGCCCAGGATGCTATTTTCTAATGAACGCTCAAAACCGTTCATGACTGACAATACCGTAATCAAGGCCGCGACGCCTAGCGTAATGCCAATCGCTGACAACCATGAAACAAAACGGCCAAATTTATCGACCGCCCGCCCGCGCATATAGCGCAATCCTATAAATAATGAGACCGATTGAAACATGAAATCTGTTACGCCCCTGTTGCCAAAGCAAAGTGTTCGGGGATAATAAAGGGTAGCAATATTTTATGGAACCACCCGTATCCCGGTTCTGTGGTTTTTTTACTTTCTCTCAACCTACCAGCGTATTTATTGTAAGGCCACTGGGCAAAAATGTGTTGGGAATGGACTGAATCTTAGAGAACACATCAAACGCTTATGTCAGCAAAATATCGTTATCAACTTCCTGAAAGCCGCGGCGATACCCGCTACTTAGGCCATTTGACGGGTGCCGCTTGTGCCGTTGAATGTGCTGAAATCATTGAACGTCACCCAGGGCCAATACTGCTGGTGACCAAAGATATGCAAAATGCCCTACGATTGCGTGATGAAATTCAACAGTTCACCGACGCACCAATAAATACGATGTCAGATTGGGAAACTTTGCCCTACGATAGTTTTTCTCCTCACCAAGAAATTATCTCCAACCGCCTGTCCACGCTTTATCACTTACCATTTATGACGAAAGGGGCATTAATCCTTCCCGTCAACACCTTGATGCAACGTGTCTGCCCTCACGATTATCTCAAAGGACATGCATTGGTCATGCACAAGGGACAGCGTCTTTCACGTGATAAACTGCGGGCAGAACTGGAACAAGCAGGTTATCGCAGTGTTGAACAGGTACTTGAACATGGCGAATTTGCTACACGTGGTGCCTTGTTTGATCTCTTCCCTATGGGCAGTGAGTATCCTTATCGTATTGATTTTTTTGATGATGAGATAGACAGCCTGCGCACGTTTGATGTGGATAGTCAGCGTACCTTGGCCGAAGTGGAAAAAATCAATTTATTGCCAGCCCATGAGTTCCCAACCGACCAGGATGCGATTGAGCTGTTTCGCAGCCAATGGCGCGAACAGTTCGAAGTCCGTCGTGATGCTGAACATATTTATCAGCAAGTCAGTAAAAAAGTGCTCCCTGCCGGCATTGAATATTGGCAACCCTTGTTCTTTGAACACCCTTTACCCGCCATCTTTGAGTATCTGCCCGAAAATACCCTGCTGATTACCCAGAATTTGGTCAGTGCGGCGGAGCGTTTCTGGCAAGATACGAAACAACGTTTTGAAAGCCGCAAAGTTGATCCCATGCGCCCGTTACTCGCTCCCGAACAGCTTTGGTTGCCTGTCAATACGCTATTCTCGGAATTGAAAAATTGGCCTCGGATTGAAGTTGATAATGCCCCCCTTCCTCAAAAAGCAAGGAATATCAACTTAGCCTATCAGGCTCTGCCTGATTTATCGGTTGCCGCACAGCAAAAAGAGCCATTGGATAAATTACGCCGTTTCATAGAGCAATTCAGCGGTAAGATCGTGTTTTCAGTGGAAAGTGAAGGGCGCCGAGAATCCATAAAAGAATTGTTGTCCCGAATTAAAGTCAAACCGGAAAAAATAAACCAGCTCACTGACGCTAATAATCTCGGCCATTATTTGATGGTGGGTGCCGCAGAGCATGGTTTTATTGATGAAGATAACAATCTCGCCCTGATTTGTGAAAGTGACATGCTGGGCGAACGTGTCAGCCGTCGTCGTCAGGATAACCGGCGCACAATTAATACCGATACATTGATCCGCAATCTCGCTGAATTACGGCATGGACAACCTGTTGTTCACCTTGAACATGGCGTTGGCCGCTATCAGGGACTGATAACATTAGAAGCGGGTGGCATTAAGGCAGAATATCTTATCCTGACTTATGCCGGAGAAGACAAGTTGTATGTACCAGTCTCTTCCCTTCATCTCATCAGCCGCTATGCGGGGGGTACTGAGGAGAGTGCGCCCTTGCATAAATTGGGCGGAGAGGCATGGAATAAAGCGCGCCAGAAAGCAGCTGAAAAAGTGCGTGACGTTGCAGCCGAACTCCTGGATGTTTACGCACAACGGGCCGTAAAACCGGGTTTTGCTTTCAAGAACGATCGCGAACAGTACCAACTGTTCTGCCAAAGTTTTCCCTTTGACACAACGCCAGATCAAGAACAAGCCATCAATGCAGTCCTTGATGATATGTGCGAACCTATTGCTATGGATAGGCTGGTCTGTGGCGATGTCGGGTTTGGGAAAACAGAAGTTGCAATGCGTGCCGCGTTCCTCTCCGTCATCAACAATAAGCAAGTCGCAGTGCTTGTGCCAACCACCTTATTAGCACAACAGCATTATGATAATTTCCGTGATCGTTTTGCCAATTGGCCTGTGCACATTGAAGTTATGTCTCGTTTTCGTAGTGCAAAAGAGCAACAACAGGTCATTGATATGGCGGCGGAAGGTAAAGTGGATATCATTATTAGCACCCATAAACTGCTGCAAAGTGATCTGCGCTGGAAAGATCTCGGTTTGTTGATCGTTGATGAGGAACATCGTTTCGGCGTTCGTCATAAAGAACGTATCAAAGCTATTCGGGCAAATGTTGATGTCCTGACACTCACCGCCACCCCGATCCCTCGTACGCTCAATATGGCAATGAGTGGTATGCGCGATCTCTCCATTATCGCTACTCCCCCAGCCCGTCGTCTGGCAGTAAAAACGTTTGTACGTGAATATGATAGCCTGGTGGTACGTGAATCTATCCTGCGTGAAATTTTGCGTGGTGGACAAGTTTACTATCTGTATAACGATGTTGAAAACATCGAAAAGGCAAAAGCCCGCCTGGAAGAGTTGGTTCCCGAAGCCAGAATTGTTGTAGGGCATGGGCAAATGCGTGAGCGTGATCTGGAACGCGTTATGACGGATTTCCATCACCAACGCTTTAATGTTCTGGTGTGTACCACTATCATCGAAACGGGCATCGATATTCCCAGCGCCAATACCATCATCATCGAACGTGCCGATCATTTTGGCCTGGCCCAATTACACCAATTACGTGGGCGTGTCGGGCGCTCCCATCATCAGGCTTATGCTTATTTGCTGACACCGCATCCAAAAGCCATGACCAGCGATGCACAAAAACGGCTGGAGGCTATTGCATCTCTCGAAGATCTGGGGGCTGGTTTTGCATTGGCTACCCACGATTTGGAAATTAGGGGAGCTGGCGAATTGTTGGGTGAAGACCAGAGTGGGCAGATGACCAGCATTGGCTTTACTCTCTATATGGAGTTATTGGAAAATGCCGTTGATGCTCTGAAAAATGGGCGAGAGCCTTCGCTTGAAGATCTCACCAATAACCAGACTGAGATAGAATTGCGTATGCCTGTGCTGTTGCCTGATGACTATATTCCAGATGTTAACATACGCTTATCTTTTTATAAGCGTATTGCCAGCGCACAAAATAATCCCGAATTGGATGAGCTAAAAGTCGAACTTATTGACCGATTTGGTATTCTACCCGATTCAGGACGCCAACTACTGCAATCTGCTTCTATTCGCCTGATCGCCCGACAACTCGGTATTAAACGTATTGAAGCACATGAAAAAGGGGGTTTTATTGAATTTGTCCATCATAATAAAGTCGATCCGAATTATCTCATTAGTTTGTTACAAACGCAGCCCCATATTTACCGATTGGATGGACCTTATAAATTGAAATTTATTACTGAGTTAACCGAACGGGCCACGCGTTTATCGTTTATCCAGCAATTATTAGAAGACTTTGATCTACACAAAAGTGATGCCTAATCAAGCCACTTAAGCGATAAAAAGATAATGTCACGATTGCACTATTTTTCCCAGTTCGCCAAATTACCCCTTAATGCGAACTAACCGAGAAACAGTGCAATCTTTTTTTACTCTCCACTAAATAGTTAGAAAAACTCATTGTTGTAGATGTGATTTCAGGATCAATTGTCCTTTCTCATTTAAAGGAATAGTGTCATCAGGTTTGTATTCAATCCTGATTTTTCCTGGTTGTTCACCAATAACATAATTTACGTCATAGGCAACAACACGTGGTTTCTTAAAATGAAATTCTATACAGTTTTTTAACGTTGAGTGGATTAATGCGGGATATTTTCTATTAATTTTCAAGTAATTAATCAAGGTTAAAATACGATATTCATATTTAATCAAATGATTATGCACACTATTTTTTACGGTAAAAGGAATAGGAAATACGGCAATATGACAATAGGATTGACGAAAAAAAACCGTTGACCGGATAGGTTTCGCAGATAATACATGCGCAACGCTGGGGCGTGGCGGTTCAAAATAAAACGTTGCGGCTATACCAATGATGGCAATAGCAATAATAGTCATTATAAAACTCATTACATACTGTCTTATCGTTAGTTTAACCACATAGCACCTTGATATATTGATAGTTTTCCACTCAATTTGATTAAAAGAATATTTCGCAACGATTTTAAATAGCGTTTCAAAATGATAGGCGTATTCCTTACCTCAGTATGATGAAAACCTATTTAATAAGCTAAAAGTGCGCTAAGTTAATTATTGAGAAAAATCCTATTCCGTTAAATCAGAAAAATCATTAAGCACTTATCCATGTTGTTATTTATTATTGTGAATAGTTTCAGTATTGACTTTACGAAAAAACAGCTTCTATACCTATTTCATTAAGAGTTATACCCATCTAACTTCAAGATGTGTGTGATTTCTCCCCGCTTTGCGGGGAGAAATCGTGTTGTAAATTGCAACTTGAAGTTTAATGCGTATAGTACATAAAAAATTATCACAATAAAAATTGCCATATAAAAAATACATGCAATAAAAAAATAAAAGATATACCTCCCAGGGCCTTGATCGTACAGACTGATAAAATTTCTGATACCAAGGTAACCTAACTAAAACAGGCGGTATTATAACGATTAATTAAATCTGCTGATAAATTATTTGATTATCTATTAGGTAGATATACATAACTAAGTCAGTTAAATGTATCTTGTATAACATATCAATATAATTATGGTTCACTATTTAAAAAAATTATCAACTATAACAATAATGAATTAATTAAAAGGAGGCTTGAATTTGATTCAAATACAGTTTTATACCAATCTAGCTCCAAGATACGTGTGATTGCTTATATCTTCCCGCGTAGCAGGGAGATATAAAACGCATCTTGAAAGTCGATTAATATATTATAGTAAATAATCAGGTTAAATTTAGAGAAGAATAATTATGATATGTATAATAATAAATATAATGAGTGGGTAAATGACTCACCTTAATTAATTACTTCAAGATGAGCCATTTGGGCGCTAATTAATGCAACTTCAGGCGTGGACGAATAACGCGGTTAATTCCTCCAACCAGCATCATCAAACCTGTTTTAATATATCCATGCAAAGCTACCTGATGCATACGATACAAAGAGATATAAACCATACGAGCAATGCGGCCTTCAACCATCATTGAACCACGCATCAAGTTCCCCATCAGGCTACCAACAGTACTGAACTTGGATAATGAAACCAATGAACCATGATCTTTGTAAACATACTCTTTCAATGGTTTTTCATTCAACAATGCCAGGATATTGTCATAACAACGGCTTGCCATCTGGTGAGCAGACTGCGCACGAGGAGGAACAAAACCCCCTTCTTTTTTCGGGCATGATGCACAATCCCCAATGGCAAAAATATGATCATCCCGTGTGGTTTGCAAAGTAGGTTTTACAACCAATTGATTGATACGGTTGGTTTCCAATCCACCGATATCTTTCATAAAGTCAGGCGCTTTAATTCCCGCAGCCCAAACCATCAAGGAGGCTTTGATCTGCTCACCCTCTTTGGTATTCAACCCATCCTCATCCGCACTGGTCACCATTGTCTTGGTTAATACCTTAACACCCAGCTTAGTCAACTCTTGATGAGCAGCACTGGAAATACGTGTCGGCAATGCAGGCAGGATACGCTCCCCTGCCTCAACCAACGTCACGTTCAGGGCATCTGAATTCAGGCTTTCAAAGCCATAGCTGTTAAGTTGCTTAACCGCATTATAAAGTTCCGCGGAAAGCTCTACGCCCGTCGCACCACCACCAACAATCGCGATATTCACTTTTTCTTCTGCACTGTGATTTGCAGAATATTTCAGGAACAGGTTCAACATTTCATTGTGGAAACGATGTGCCTGTTGCGGGTTATCAAGGAAAATACAATTTTCCTTCACACCCGCCGTGCCAAAATCGTTAGATTGGCTGCCCAATGCCATAACAAGAATGTCGTAAGCCAATTCACGCTCTGGTACTAACAAATCACCATCTTCATTACGGATACCAGCCAGAGTAATTTTCTTTCCTTCACGATTAATATTCGTGAGTGTGCCGAGCTGGAAATTGAAATAATGGTTGCTTGCATGAGCCAAATAACTCAATGCATCAACACCATCATCCAGAGAACCCGTTGCAACTTCATGCAATAGTGGTTTCCATAAATGGCTATTATTGCGATCCACCAAAGTAATTTCGGCTTTTTTCTTACGCCCTAATTTGTGTCCCAAACGCGTTGCCAGCTCTAAACCACCAGCGCCCCCACCAATGATGACAATTCTTGTCTTTGGCGTTGTCATGAATACCCCACTGAAAATACAACATAATGTTATGTAAGGCGCTAAGTTCGTTTCTTTACGTAAAAACCTTGAATAACGTCCTTAAATAACTTCAAGCTAAACAAATTTCATATTGAAAATATCTCCAGAATATCATGGCAGGTCAGTTGGTCATACCAAAAATAATCACAACTAAATTCTTTTGATTAATTAGACATCAATCACAAAAATTGTTCACACAAACCCTGTAACGCCCGATTAGCCTTTTGCCAACGTTCAGATTGCTGTAATTCTTCCAAACTAAATTGTTTGCCTTGATGGTATAACTGTTTGACTTTAAGTGATTCAATGATCGGTAAGTTATCCAGCACACTGACTGCCCCTTCTCGATTGTTGCACACTAAAATCATGTCACAACCGGCATCTAATGAGGCTTTAGCCCGTTCAGCATAACCGCCCATCACTGCGGCGCCTTCCATCGACAAATCATCAGAAAAAATAACCCCTGTAAATCCTAATTGCTGACGAAGTATGGATTTCAACCAATAAGGTGAACCACTTGCAGGACGGTGATCTATTTGCGGATAAATCACATGAGCAGGCATAATGGCATCCAACAGATTACGTTGGATAAAATCGCGGAAAATCACCATATCATGACAACTAATGGCATCCATAGGACGATTATCCCGTGGCGTTTCTTTATGGGAATCGGCTGTCACGGCACCATGGCCCGGAAAATGTTTCCCTGTCGATTTCATGCCCGCAGAATGCATTCCTTGAATAAATTTTTCCGCCATTGCCATCGCAGGTTCTAGTTCTTCATGGAATGAACGTTCACCAATGGCTATGCACTTATGCCCTAAATCCAATACTGGCGCAAAGCTGATATCGATATCCATTGCGATCATTTCTGATGCCATTAACCAACCAGACTCTTTTGCCAGATGTGCTCCCATAAGCATGTCATGTACACAAGCAAAAGATTGTGCCGCAGGTAAACGCGTAAACCCTTCATGAAAACGCTGAACACGTCCACCTTCCTGATCAACAGCAACCACCAAACGGTGGCGGGAAGCTGCGCGAATTTGGCGCACCAATTCACGTAATTGTGCTGTATCGTGGAAATTGCGGGTAAATAAAATTAAGCCACCCACTAATGGGTGCTGTAAAATTTCACGCTCTTCATTATCCAATTCATAGCCAACAACATCTAACATTACTGGCCCCATAGCCTTCCTCACTTCTCTTTAAATTGGTTATTAGATTCACTACGCCAGCTTAAAAGCCTGGCGTAAGGGATGTGCCAGCAATAAAAATTGTTGTTCTCTTGTCTGCTGCCAGCGCACTTCATACCACATTAACATCATATAACTGACCCACGGCTCCCATTGCTTAATTTGTTGCTGCAATAAGTGGATATCTGAATATCCTGATGCCTGGGTACAATAATACTCTAAAAAAGTTTTTTGCTGCACTTCATCCCATTGATTTCCCTTGAATAGTACAGCCAGCGAAAAACCAATATCGACATCCGCAGCGTACTCCCAATCAATCAATTTTAACCCTTTTTCCGTCATTAATAGATTATCAGGGTGAACATCCATATGAGCCGGAGCGATTTTAAGTGCGGCAGGCATCCTTCTTGTTATAAAAAATTTGTGCAGACGTAACCAACGAGGAGATAAACGTTTTCTGTCAATCTGCTGCCACTGGAATGCAATTTGTTTTTTTAATTGAAAGGGATAACCCAATGGAGAATGGTTATGAAGAAGAGCAAGCAGTTGGGCTAATGGCTGCTGTAAAGCTGACTGGCCCAATGTATCGGGTTTTACTTTTGCCCCAGTAAGCCACTCAAGCAATAACCAGGTTCCGTGCATAGACACGACTTTAGGCGCAATGCCGATGGAAGATAACCGCCGCAAAATCCGATTTTCTCGTTGACGATCCACACCAAGCATTTCACTATGCGGTGTTTGTACGCGTCCGACCATCTGACGCACTTCATTTGTCACTGTATTAGCAATAGAGTAACTTCCCTGTGTCAAACCCGTTAATGGCCTAATTTCCCAAGAACCTGCGGGAATATCAGGCCATAACTGACACAACACCCTGAGCAAAGCGTCGCCATTAGTTAACGTCACCACGGCCCGACCAGAGTATTTCGCCAGTTTTAACCAGCATTAACTGCATCTCCAGATCACGCTGTCCATGATTATTGGAAACAACGGAATAGAGAACATAATCGGCATTTAAATAACGAGCCAATCCAATAGACTTACTGCGCAACCCTAGGCTATCTTCCGATGATAACCCTAGTGCCTGTCTGGCTGAATAGACTTGGGATTTCGGTACAACCTGAAAAGTGTGTTTATTGCTAATGACATTCGTAATTGCATCTGTAGCTTTCAGGGTTCGCAATGAGCCATTCGTATTATTCTTGACAGAATCGACAAGCAGTAATTTTCCCGCTTCCACACCATCAGCATTAACCATCTGATCCACTAACGGCTGAACAATGCTATCCCAATTAATAGATTGAATTTTAGGGGGCTGGGGAACTTTTTCTGATGGTCCTACCGACGGTTCCGGTTTTTTCTCTGGCTTCACCGGTGTAACAGGAGCAGGCTTTTGTGTTTCTGGAACAACACAACTCGCCAGCAACATTGCCGATAATATAACAAAGAGAATTCTTTTCATTAATCTACTCCAGTTACATCACTACTTTGTACCGATATACATAAGTTAGGTTATTATTTTGCTAACAGCGGCCCCAATGGACGTCCACCCACTAAGTGCATGTGGATATGGAAAACTTCCTGTCCAGAATGGCGATTACAGTTCATGATCAAACGATAACCATCTTCTGCAATGCCTTCCTCTTTTGCTATTTTGGCTGCGACGGTAAACAGACGTCCCAAAGCAAGTTCATGATCAGCGGTAACATCATTAACGGTTGGGATCAATACATTGGGTACGATCAAAATGTGGGTTGGTGCCTGCGGGGAAATGTCACGAAATGCAGTGACCAAATCATCCTGATAAATAATATCAGAAGGAATTTCTCGACGGATGATTTTACTAAAAATAGTTTCTTCTGCCATTTTACTTCTCCTGTTTGTTATGAGGCTTAAAAACACCGTGTGACACGACTAACTTAGTTTTCTTTAATATTGATATGAAACAGTTCACAAAAATTTCTGGTCGTCACCGCAGCCAATTCTTCAATATTGACGCCTTTCAATACTGCCATATATTCAGCAACATCACGTACATAAGCTGGCTGATTCTGTTTGCCTCGATGGGGAACCGGTGCCAGATAAGGTGAATCGGTTTCGACCAGAATGCGATCGAGTGGCACATATCTTGCCGCTTCACGGATCTGCTCGGCATTGCGGAAAGTGACAATACCAGAAAAAGAGATATAAAAACCCAAATCCAGCAGAGCCTTTGCCGTTTCTTTATCTTCCGTGAAACAATGCAATACGCCCCCACAATCCTGGACTTTTTCTTCCCGCAAAACCATCAACGTATCGTCTCTTGCGTCACGGGTATGCACAATCACTGGCTTATTTAATTCACGGCCAATGCGAATATGTTCACGAAATGAAGTTCTCTGGAGTTCAGCATTTTCTTGCTGATAATAATAATCCAGGCCAGTTTCCCCCATTGCGACAACATCTTCATCCGCAGCCAGTCGGGCAAGTTCTTCGAAATCGTAACCTTCATCCAAATTCAATGGATGGATGCCGCATGAATACGCTACATTTTCCCGTTTACCAATCAGTGCCCTCATTTGCTGAAAACCAGGCAACGTGGTTGCCACCGCCAGCATATATTTCACATCCCGTTCGGCCGCTTTCGCCACAACATCATCTACACTTTGGTGTAGCGTTTCATAATCAAGGCAATCGAGATGACAATGCGAATCAACTAAAAACATAATATGCTCGTATCTAACTAAGTTATTGTGCAGGACAAAATTGCCTTTCCCAATTGAGTAATTGTTCCGTTAACAACAATTCCCGATTGACTCCCACCACAGATAATAATTGATGACGACAATGCACCCAATCATCAACTGTCTTTAATAATGTTTCTACACTTTGGCTAGCAGCAAGATAATGAATCAGAGCTTGCTGATCCTGGTTAATACAGTAATTCTGCGCCTGCTGCCGCCATTTCACTGCATCGGATAATAAGCTGATCAACCAATGTAAAGATTGCTGAACATCATCACGATTCAGTAAGGGTAAAAGTGACAGGGTATCACATTTATGCAACGCCTGTTCAATCGCCTGGCAAAGTGAATTCCTCTGCTGCCATTTCTCCGTTTGGAGTAGTTGCTCCGCGGCCAATGGTGCTCCCTGAGAAAGTTTCAATGCTGTTTGTGCATCTAAAGAGGATATCGCCGGAAGCTGTTTTTGGAGCCAATAAAGTCCCATCGAAGGTTCAGGCACTGAAATAAAATAGTAAAAACAGCGGCTACGTAGTGTTGCCAGCAAATTTATAGGGTTTTGACATTGCAACAAAAAGTAGGTGTTTTGCGGTGGCTCTTCCAACGTTTTCAATAAGGCGTTAGAAGCTGCATCAGTCAGGGATTCTGCGGATGTGATCCAGGCAATTTTGGCCCCCCCTTGCTGAGAATATTCATAGAGCTTCTCACTGAGCCGACGTACTGCGTCGACCCCAATAACATTTTTTCCCTTTTCAGGCGCAAGAACATGCCAGTCAGAATGCGTTTCCGCTAACATCAAATGACAGCCGTGGCATTCGCCACAGCTTTTAATGCCCTGTTTATTCTGACACATTAACCAACGACTCAAACCATACAATAATGCATCAGCCCCCATTCCGGCATGAGCATGAAGCAAAATAGCATGATGACCACGCCCCTGTTGGTGGAGTTCAACTAACTGACGGTATGCATGATTGAGCCACGGATACCAGTTCATGTCTGAATTTCCTGTGCTTTTAGTCAATGTTCTTTAACCAGGCAAGTAAGGTATGGCGAATATCATCCTGCACTTTTTCCAGTGGTTGGGTGGCATCAATCTTTTTGATACTGTCATCTTTCGCCATAAGTTCGAGATATTTTGTACGGGTGCGATGGAAGAAATCTAAGGACTCCTTTTCAATCCGATCTAATTCACCGCGTTCAAGAGCACGTTGTAAGCCCATTTCTGGTGGTACATCAAGGTAAAGCGTTAAATCTGGCGAAAAATCCCCCAATGCAGCATTGCGTAGTGACGCCATCAACTGCTGATCGATACCTCGGCCTCCTCCCTGATAAGCCTGGGAAGAGAGATCATGACGATCACCAATGACCCAGGTTCCCTTTGCCAACGCTGGCTTGATAATATTTTCTACCAATTGAACTCTGGCAGCATATAACATTAATAGTTCTGCTTTATCTGTCAGTGATTCTCCTTCAACCCCTTGTTTGATCAGCTCACGGAGTTTTTCTGCTAACGGTGTCCCACCAGGTTCACGGGTAAGCACCAAATCAAAAATCCCCTGCTGCTTCAAGGTTTCAACCACTGTCTGGATTGCTGTTGTTTTTCCAGCACCCTCAAGCCCTTCAATTACAATAAATTTGCTACTCATTTATCCTGCTTTAACCTTTGGCGATAAAGGCTTACTGCCTTATTATGTGCTACCAGATTGGTGGTGAATGTGTGCCCTCCATCGCCATTCGCCACAAAATACAAATATTCTGTGACGGCAGGATGTGCCGCCGCCTTAATTGAAGCCAAACCTGGCATGGCGATAGGAGTGGGTGGCAACCCATCAATCATATACGTATTGTATGGTGTAAATGTGTTGAGATTGCTGCGAAAAATCGTCCCCGTATATTTATCTCCCAATCCATAAATGACGGTTGGATCAGTTTGCAGTTTCATCTTTAACCGCAGACGATTCACGAATACAGAGGCAACTTTGGTTCGCTCAGATTCAATTGCGGTCTCTTTTTCAATGATAGAGGCCATGATCAACATTTCATAAGCACTGTTATATGGCAGGCTCTTTTCCCTGTTTTCCCATTCCTGCCCGACGACTGTTTTCATTTTGTTATGGGATCGTTTAAGCAGCTCCAGGTCACTCGTGCCTGCTGTATACAAATAGGTATCAGGATAAAACCAACCTTCCAGTGACTCATCTTCTTTCATGCCTAAAGCAGCAAGCAGCTCTTTCGGTGTCTTATTTTCTATCTCATGTTTTAAGTATGGCGCATTCTGCAATATTTTTGCCCAATCAGAAAAGCGACTACCTTCAACAAAACGAATAGTAAACTGAGTTTCTTTGCCACTGGCAAACAATTGCAGGACAGACTGCAAAGACATACCTTTTTGCAAACGGTAAGTTCCAGCCTTAAACTTTGCTAACTCTGGTTTAAAGCGAAATAGCCATGGCAGTAATTGACTATCTTCAATCAATTTATGCTGAGTCAATAAGGCTTGCAGTCCAGCACGACCCGTTCCCGCCGGCACAGTAAATATAAGCTCCTGGTTAAGATTAATATCTTGAGCAGCAAAGTTCTCTACTTTCTTCATAAAAGAAAAAAACACGATCACAGCGATTGCAATAAGCAAGCCGGGCAGAATGAAAATGCGCTTTTTTAGTTTCATCCGGTAATCACTTTATTTGTACTTCTGAATACTGATTCGCTAAGGTTTTAAACATTCAGGTAATAAATATTCATGCAACTCTCTTGATTGATATTTCCACGCCGGTTGATTTTTATGCGCTTGAATTTGACTTACTGGCAATACTGGCATTAAGGAATTACAGATAATCACTTCGTCTGCATAGGCCAAAGCTTCAGGATAGCGCATAACACATGATAAGCTATAATCACTTTTCGCCAACAATTCGATGATCTTCCGGCGCATGACCCCTTCCACTCCACTCTGGCTGAGATCAGGTGTATAAACATTTTTTCCTTTTCGCCAGAAAATATTAGCCGCACCGCATTCAACTAATAAACCATCACTATCAAGTACCAGCGCTTCGTCTGCTCCAGATTGTTCAATGAACCGTTTGATCAACACCTGCTCCAAACGATTTAAATGCTTAATACCCGCCAGGTAGGGATTAATTCCCATCGAAATGGGACTAAGAGTCAATGACACACCTTTTTGACGCTGAGTAATATATCGTTCAGGATATGAATTCAAAGATAAGATCTGTGTAGGTTCAGCCGTGTCATCAAAGCCATAACCACGGCCCCCCGTTCCTCTGGAAAGAATGATTTTCAACACACCGGAATCACACCCTTTCACGACCTGTTTAATATGGTTCTCAAGTTGGAACCAATCCGGTGCTGGCATAAAGAGTTTTTCAACACCTTTCTGCAACCGTTTTATGTGCAAAGGTAGCAAAGCCGGTATCCCTTGCTCAACCCTTATTGTGGTAAAACAGCCGTCACCAAACTGCACCGCACGATCATTAACAGGTATATGATCGCACTGATTCCCATTAATCCAATACGTCATGTTAACTTCTTATTTTTGATAAAAAAGCCCCAACATTTGTTGGGGCTTTTTATAAACACAAAGTGATTTTAGATCTTACGGAAAATCAATGACCCATTGGTGCCACCGAAACCAAAAGAGTTACACAATGCGTATTCCATCCCTTCAACGTTGCGCGCTTTACCCGGAACTAAATCCAGACGACAATTCTCATCCTGATTCTCCAAGTTAATGGTTGGAGGAATAATCTGATCACGCAGAGAAAGAATAGTGAAAATAGATTCAATCGCGCCCGCTGCACCCAACAAATGGCCTGTCATTGATTTGGTTGAACTCACCAATACTTTAGTGCCTTCCCCAAAAACAGACTCCACTGCGCGTGCTTCTGCAATATCACCAACTGGCGTTGAAGTACCATGAGCATTGATGTAACCCACTTGCTCTGGTGAAATTCCCGCATCTTTCAGGGCATTTTGCATCGCTAAAGCAGCACCTGCGCCATCTTCAGGAGGTGATGTCATGTGGTAAGCATCACTGCTCATGCCAAAGCCAACAACTTCAGCATAGATTTTCGCGCCGCGTTTTTTCGCGTGCTCATACTCTTCAAGTACGACAATACCTGCGCCATCGCCCAAAACAAAGCCATCACGATCTTTATCCCAAGGGCGACTTGCACCTTGAGGATCGTCATTACGCGTTGACAATGCACGTGCAGCACCGAACCCAGCAACCCCAAACTCAGTGCTCGCTTTTTCTGCACCGCCCGCCAGCATAATGTCAGCATCATTATAGGCAATAATGCGAGCTGCATGGCCGATATTATGTACGCCAGATGTACAGGCAGTTGCAATAGAAATGCTTGGACCACGAAGACCATAAAGGATGCTCAAATGGCCCGCCACCATATTGATGATGGTCGAAGGTACAAAGAATGGGCTGACCTTACGAGGCCCTGCCGATAACAGTGTACTATGATTTTCTTCGATCAGACCCAATCCACCAATACCAGAACCAATAGCAGCACCAAAGCGGCTAGCATTGGCTTCTGTTACTTCGATTCCTGCATCTTCAATAGCTTGTTTGCCCGCAGCAATACCATACTGGATGAAGAGATCCATCTTCCGCGCTTCTTTGCGCGAAATATTGAAATCTTCATGATTAAAATTCTTCACTAAACCTGCAAACTTCGTTGCATGGTTAGAGGTATCAAAATGTTCGATAAGGCCGATACCACTCTGTCCGGCACAAACAGCATTCCAAGAAGACGCTACTGTATTGCCGACAGGAGATAACATGCCTAGTCCGGTCACGACTACTCGACGCTTAGACACGGTTATCCTCCAGGGAGGGAAAAAATTTGAGACGAAAAACATAGGCGGTCGAACGACCGCCTAGGCATGTGTGCTTATTTACCTGCGTTTTCAACGTAGTCAATAGCAGCTTGAACTGTAGTGATTTTTTCAGCTTCTTCGTCTGGGATCTCGATATCGAACTCTTCTTCCAGAGCCATTACCAGTTCAACTGTGTCAAGAGAATCAGCGCCCAAGTCATCAACAAATGAAGCTGTGTTCACAACTTCTTCCTCTTTAACACCCAGTTGTTCAACGATGATTTTCTTAACGCGTTCGTCGATAGTGCTCATACTATTAAATTTCCTATCAAAACTCGCTTTTGCGATGGTTTTCGTAGTTTATAAAATACAGGAAAAGATGCAACCAAATCCCGGCTGGTCGAACCACAATCTGCTTTTTTTGTATAAAAAACACATCAAAAACAGTAGGTTCGCTCATTTTTAGATCATGTACATGCCACCATTGACATGCAATGTTTCACCCGTGATGTAAGCGGCCTCGTCAGAAGCAAGAAACGCTACAGCACTGGCAATTTCCTTTGCATCACCAAGACGATTAGCAGGTATTCCAGCAGCAATGCCTGCACGTTGTTCGTCTGTCAACGCTCTGGTCATATCCGTTTCGATAAAACCAGGTGCAACAACGTTAACAGTGATGCCACGGGAAGCGACTTCACGAGCCAATGATTTACTAAAACCAATAACTCCTGCTTTCGCTGCCGCGTAATTCGCCTGCCCCGCATTTCCCATTGTTCCAACAACAGAGCCAATGGAAATAATACGTCCATAACGTTTTTTCATCATAGAGCGCATTACTGCTTTTGACAGACGAAAAATCGAAGAAAGATTCGTGTCAATAATATCTTGCCACTCATCATCTTTCATGCGCATCAACAAGTTATCACGAGTGATGCCTGCATTATTAACTAAAATGTCTATTTCACCAAATTCAGCACGAATATTCGATAGTGCATTTTCAATGGATTCTGAATCTGTGACATTTAGTACAAAACCTTTGCCCTTATCACCCAGGAAGGCACTGATTGCTTCAGCTCCCTTCTCACTGGTTGCGGTGCCAACAACACGTGCACCACGTTCAACCAATAATTCTGCAATCGCGCGACCTATACCACGGCTCGCGCCAGTGACCAGTGCAATTTTTCCATCAAAGCTCATGTTTTCCCCAGTTATTTGTTCAGAGCAACTGTGAGTGATGATACATCATTTACTGCTACAGCACTTAAAGTATCAACAATACGTTTCGTTAACCCGGTGAGGACTTTACCTGGCCCGACTTCCAGCAATTGTTCAACCCCAAGCTCTGCAATATATTCTACTGACTCTGTCCAGCGTACAGGATTATACAACTGACGAACCAATGCGTCCCGAATAGCATCAGCAGATTTTTCTACTTTTACATCGACGTTATTCACGACAGGGAATTGCGGCTGGTTAAATTCAACATCTTGCAATGCCGCTGCCAGTTGCTCGGCTGCGGGTTTCATCAATGCACAATGCGAAGGCACACTAACGGATAATGGCAAGGCTCGTTTTGCACCTGCCGCTTTACACGCCGCTCCCGCACGCTCTACAGCCTCTTTTTCACCTGCGATAACCACCTGCCCAGGTGAATTAAAATTAACCGGTGAAACAATCTGACCTTGCGCTGACTCTTCACACGCCTTTGTAATGGAGTCATTATCTAAACCAATAATGGCATACATGGCTCCCTGCCCTTCTGGTACCGCTTCTTGCATCAACTTCCCACGCAATTCGACAAGTTTAATAGCTTGCTGGAAATCAATCACGCCAGCACAGACCAGTGCAGAATATTCGCCAAGGCTATGCCCTGCCATTATGGAAGGTACTTTACCACCTTTTTCCTGCCATACACGCCAAATCGCTACTGAAGCTGCCAGCAATGCAGGTTGCGTTTTCCAGGTTTTATTTAGTTCTTCTATAGGTCCTTGCTGAACCAAGGCCCATAAATCATATCCCAAAACCGCAGAAGCCTCTGCGAACGTTTGCTCAACCAATGGAAATTCTGCGGCTAAATCAGCCAACATACCCAGAGATTGAGAACCTTGACCGGGAAACACCATTGCAAAATCAGACATGTTTATTTTCCTGTTAAATTAAAAACGTACCAGCGCTGAGCCCCAGGTAAAGCCACCGCCAAATGCTTCAAGTAAAATAAGTTGGCCGCGTTGGATCCTTCCATCACGCACCGCTTCATCGAATGCAGTCGGAATAGATGCGGCCGAGGTGTTGCCATGACGATCCAAAGTCACAACCACCTTATCCATTGTCATATCTAATTTCTTGGCTGTTGCCGCAATGATACGCAAATTCGCTTGATGAGGAACCAACCAATCAAGCTGCGAGTGAGGCAGATTGTTAGCTTCTAAAGTTTCATCAACAATATTAGCTAATTCACGCACGGCAACTTTAAAGACTTCATTACCAGCCATAGTGACATATTCTGGCATATCACATTTTACTCGGCTTTGATGAGGCAATGACAGTAAATCACCATAACGGCCATCAGCATGAAGATGAGTAGATAAGATACCTGGTTCCTCTGAAGCCCCGACGACCATCGCTCCTGCTGCATCGCCGAAAAGAATCACTGTGCTGCGATCTTTAGGATCGACAACTCTTGAAATAATATCAGAACCGATCACCAGTGCATGTTTAGCCGCACCCGTTTTAATAAATTTATCGACAACACTCAACGCATAAGTAAAGCCGGCACATGCCGCTGCAACGTCAAAAGCCGCAACACCTGGAAGGCCCAGCAATTGCTGAATTTGGCAAGCTGCGCTTGGAAAGGCGTGCGTTGAGCTTGTTGTGGCAACAACGATTAAGTCAATTTGTGCTTTATCGATGCCCGCCATTTCAATGGCCTTTTCAGCAGCTTTGAAACCCAAAATGGCAACATTTTCATCTTCAGCCGCGATACGGCGTTCACGAATGCCCGTCCGAGTAACAATCCACTCGTCAGACGTCTCTACCATTTTTTCTAAATCTGCGTTAGTACGCACCTGCGCAGGCAAATAACTGCCCGTACCTAAGATCTTTGTATACATTTATGTTTATTCACTCTTGGGTAATACTGCATCCAGCCGGGCAGCGATTCTGTCTGGAACCTGCTTCTCTGTAGCTTGAATAGCTTGATCGATAGCCGCCTTGAAAGCATGTTCATTAGCAGCACCGTGACTTTTTATGACGATGCCACGCAAGCCTAATAACGTTGCTCCGTTATACTGGTCAGGGTTTAGATGGCCGAACCGTTTAGTTACCTGTCTTAGTAACCATTTTTTAACTATCTTCATCTTGAAGAGTTTCATCAACCAAGATGATTTTTTTTGCTGACCATCCGGTGACTTTACCAGAGATAAGATCACTCTGATCGCACCTTCCATCGTCTTCAGCGTAACATTACCTGCGAAGCCGTCACATACGAGCACATCCGTTTTTCCCGTCAGTAACTCATTTCCTTCCACATACCCGATATAATTAATCGTTGGGATATTACGCAAGGTTATAGCGGCTTCGCGGATATTATCCAGCCCTTTGGATTCCTCTTCCCCGATGTTGAGTAACGCAACACGTGGATTATCCACACCAGCAACATACTCCGCCATGACAGCGCCCATAATCGCAAACTGAACTAACATGCTGCTATTACAATTAATGTTAGCGCCTAAATCTAATACAACTGTCTTCTGCTGTTTTAGATTAGGTATCACCGTCATCAATGCAGGCCGTTCAATTCCTTCAATGGATTTCAGCATCAATTTCGCCAATCCCATCAAAGCCCCTGTATTTCCTGCACTGACACAAGCCTGTGCTTCGCCCGACTTAACTAAGTCCAGAGCTATACGCATGGAAGTACCGTGACTGGAACGGATGGCCTGAGACGGCCTTGCATCGCTGGAAACGACATGTTCCGCAGGAATAATTTGCAAACGGCTAAGCAGCTCAGCATTTTGATTTGCAAGCAAAGGAAAGATGGTTTCGGGATTGCCGACCAACAATAGCTTCAGTTGTGGATTAGATGCCAGTGCCTGCAATGCAGCAGGCACCGTAACGCGAGGACCAAAATCCCCACCCATAGCATCTAACGCTAAGGTTAGATTAGCCAAGATATCAACTTGCTAATGGTTAGCTGAAATTACTTGTTGATTACCTTGCGGCCACGGTAGTAGCCATCAGCAGTCACGTGATGACGCAGGTGAGTTTCACCAGAAGTTTTGTCTACAGAGACAAGTGTTGCAGTCAGTGCGTCATGAGAACGACGCATACCACGCTTAGAACGAGTTGGTTTATTCTGTTGTACGGCCATTGACCTTACTCCTTAAGTACTTTTCTTTAAACTGGCTAATACGGCAAACGGGTTTGGTTTTTCTGCTTCAGGAGGCAGCGTACCAAACACCATGTCCGCGTCGGACACTTCACAGTGTTCAGAATCATGTACCGGAACTACCGGCAGAGATAGAATTATTTCATCTTCAATCATTGCCAGCAAATCTATTTCGCCAAATTCGTTAACGTTTATTGGCTCATACTCTTCCGGTAATGCCTCAGCCTGCTCATCATTGACGACCGGGCTAAAACAATACGTTGTGTGAACATGATGACTGAAATTACTGCCACAGCGCTGACAGGCAAGCGTAACATCCACTTCGGAATGCCCTTTTACGACTGCCAGACGCTGCTTATCAATTTCAAATGATAATGAGCTATCTACATCACCATCCACACTGACCACAATTTCTGCAAGACGAGAAACTTGCCCAGCAGAATAACTACCATAGTAATCCAATCTTTTCTGGGCCGCTCGAAGTACATCGATGGTCAGGGGTAATTTTACCTTTTGCATAAGGCGCGCATATTATCTTTGTAATGAGACATAGTCAAAGAAAAAGGCCACACATCTGCGCCTTTCCGTCAAATATTCGCTTATTAAGCGGCGTATAGTTTAAAATGCCTGCAAATATTTCTCTACGTATTTTATGGAAAAAAAGATGCTTCCGATTGTTTTATCGTCAACTTCCGAATATCGCCGCCTATTGCTAGAAAAGCTGGGATTACCTTTTACCTGTGCTTCTCCCAATATTGATGAAAGCCCGCTGGAAAACGAAAGTCCAAAACAATTGGTAATGCGGCTGTCACAGGCAAAAGCTCGCACTTTACAGCAGGAGTATTCTGGTCATCTCATTATAGCGTCAGATCAAGTTTGTGTTTTGGATGACGAAGTCACCGGCAAACCCCATAATTTTGAGAATGCTTTCTTACAATTGAAAAAAGCCAGTGGAAAATGTGTCACTTTTTATACTGGCATTACCTTATTCAATAGCAAAACAGAAGTGGTTGATACTCGTTATGAGTTATTCCATGTTTATTTCAGGGACCTGACAGAAACAGAAATTATTTATTATCTAAACAAAGAAAAACCCTTCAATTGTGCTGGTAGTTTTAAAAGCGAAGGCTTAGGAATTACATTATTCGAAAAGCTTGACGGCAAAGATCCAAACACACTGATCGGTTTACCATTAATAACGTTGACAGAAATGCTGATCCGTCAGGGGATAAACCCACTGACGGTATGCCCTTAATGATTATTATGCCGCAATATTCTTAAACATTTCCGCAACCTATCATCCATTGGGGCTTCGAAACGCAACGTTTCTCCCGTGGATGGATGGGTAAACTTTAATGAGCTGGCATGTAAGAACAAGCGGTTAAGTCCTGTTTCTGCCAGCTGAGCATCAAATGTTCTGTCACCATAGCGATCATCAAACGCAATGGGATGGCCAGCGTGTAAAGTGTGCACTCGGATCTGATGAGTCCGCCCTGTCACTGGGCTTGCTCGCACCAATGTCGCAAACGCATACCGTTCTTCAACTTTAAAACGTGTTTCAGACGGTTTGCCTTCTCTACTGACTTTAACCACCCTTTCCCCACTTTGCAGGATATTTTTTAACAAAGGTGCTTCTACGACTTTACAATGGGATTGCCATTGTCCACGCACTAGTGCCAAGTAGTCTTTTTGCATCTGTTTCAGGCGTAATTGCTCGTGCAAGGCCCGCAATGCAGAACGTTTTTTCGCAATCAACAAAATACCGGATGTATCGCGGTCAAGCCGATGCACCAGTTCAAGAAAACGGGCTTCAGGACGTAAAGCTCGTAACCCTTCTATCACACCAAAACTCAGACCACTGCCCCCATGCACTGCGGTTCCTGAGGGTTTGTTGATGACTAAAATATGGTCATCTTCATACAAGATACATTCCGCCAAAGCAGCAACCTTATCCAACTTAACAGATACAGGCGTTTCTTGTTTTTCTGCAACTCTAATCGGTGGGATTCTGATGACATCACCTGCTATCAATTTATATTCAGGCTTGATTCTTCCTTTGTTGACTCGCACTTCACCTTTACGCAAGATCCGATAGATCAGGCTCTTAGGTACACCTTTTAAACGGGCCAGCAAAAAGTTATCAATTCGCTGACCGGCATATTCGTCATCAACTGTGACAAACTGTACAATTTGATTATCTGTTTTCATGGTCAAGATTCTAATAATCCAACCAACAGAGCGCCACTCATTTTTAACTATGTCTAAATAACAGCCATTTTTCTTACTTCATTGTTTCAGATGACTTAGGATAAAGACTAAATATTAACAACTTATCACTATTTCCTAATAAAAAAAGCGTAAAGCGATAAAGTCACCTTGCTATCACCCCAATAGCAATGGAATAATGCTTTCTGGCCACAGTTTACTAAACTATGAATGGCAAGATTAAAATTGTTTGTTATCTGTTTGATCGAGCAAAAACGCAGCAATGGCATAAGACGTAATGTTCGATCAAATAATTTATGGGCTGCGGGTGGCAGCTTACTGGATTGGGCAAAATCTGTACCTATTTATTACAGCATCCCAATAAAGAGTACTGTGTTCAAATGAAATTCAGACTCGCCGACAAATAGGCGCCTCTATACAAACGATAGCCGTGAGGCTGGCGGTTTTGTAAAAGACACGAGGTCATCGGTAACTAGTAGCTCGCCTCTTTTTTTACTCGCAGCTCTATATTCATGTAAAAAATAATGAGTAAGTTAGAATGAAAAGAATGTTAATCAACGCAACCCAACAGGAAGAGTTGCGTGTTGCCCTTGTTGATGGGCAACGTCTTTATGATTTGGATATTGAAAGCCCTGGACACGAGCAGAAAAAGGCAAATATATATAAAGGGAAAATTACCCGAATTGAACCTAGCCTGGAAGCTGCTTTTGTTGATTACGGAGCAGAACGTCATGGTTTCCTTCCCATAAAAGAAATTGCTCGCGAATATTTTCCAAGTAATTATCACTCCCATGGACGCCCTAACATTAAGGATATCCTTAAAGAAGGCCAGGAAGTTATCGTTCAGGTTGATAAAGAAGAACGAGGTAACAAAGGGGCAGCTTTAACAACCTTTATTAGTTTGGCTGGCAGTTATTTAGTCCTGATGCCGAATAACCCAAGGGCAGGTGGAATTTCTCGCCGCATTGAGGGTGATGATCGCATCGAATTAAAAGAAGCGCTTTCTTCTCTTGAAGTTCCAGAGGGTATGGGGCTTATCGTTCGCACCGCCGGTGTAGGTAAATCGGCTGAAGCTTTGCAGGGTGACTTGAACTTCCGCCTGAGACATTGGGAAGCCATCAAAAAAGCCGCCGACAGTCATCCCGCCCCCTTCCTGATCCACCAGGAAAGCAATGTTATCGTGCGCGCATTCCGTGATTATCTGCGCCCAGATATTGGGGAAATCTTGATTGACAACCCTAAAATCCTTGATTTGGCACGCCAGCATATCACTGCACTGGGACGCCCTGATTTTGCCAGTAAAATCAAACTGTACAGTGGTGAAGTCCCGCTGTTTAGCCATTATCAAATAGAATCGCAAATCGAATCGGCCTTCCAGCGTGAAGTTCGGTTACCTTCCGGCGGCTCTGTGGTCATTGATACGACGGAAGCTTTAACGGCTATCGATATCAACTCATCTCGTTCAACTCGTGGTGGTGATATTGAAGAAACGGCATTTAATACCAACCTGGAAGCAGCTGACGAAATTGCACGCCAATTGCGTCTGCGTGACCTCGGTGGTCTTATTGTTATCGATTTCATTGATATGACACCAGTGCGTCACCAACGTGAAGTTGAAAACCGGCTGCGTGACGCTGTGCGACAAGATCGCGCTCGTATTCAAATTGGCCGAATTTCCCGCTTTGGCTTACTGGAGATGTCGCGCCAGCGTTTAAGCCCATCTCTGGGTGAATCCAGCCACCATGTCTGCCCGCGTTGTAGCGGCACCGGAACTATTCGTGATAATGAATCACTGTCCCTGTCAATTCTACGTTTAATCGAAGAAGAAGCACTGAAAGAAAACACACATCAGGTTCATGCCATTGTCCCTGTACAGATCGCTTCTTACTTACTGAATGAAAAACGGCGGGCAGTCAGCGATATTGAGCATCGTCAAGGTGGTGTGGGTGTTGTCATTGTTCCAAATGATCAAATGCAAACGCCACATTTCTCTGTCCTACGTGTACGTAAAGGCGAAGAAATTTCAACTTTAAGTTATTTGCTGCCACAGCTGCATGAAGCGGAAATGACAAATGTTCAAGACGATGCCCAGCATGAACGCAAACGTCCAGAGCAACCGGCCATTTCAACTTTTGATCTGCCAGCAGCAGAAGCCGCTGCACCGGCAACAGCAAAAGTAAAAACAAAAGAGAAAAAAGTAGTCGCTAATAACCCGCAACAAACAGAAAAACCAGGCTTGTTCAGCCGATTCTTCAGTGCCCTGAAAAAAATGTTCAGTGGTGAAGAAGAGAAACAAACCCAAGAAAAGGGCAAAAAACCGGCTGGCAATGATAATCGCCGCTCATCAGAACGTCGCAACCCACGCCGTCAGAATCAACGTCGCGAAAGTGAAGCACGTAATAACCGTGAACGTGATGAACAGCGTAAAGGGCGTAATACCCAGCAGAAAAACAATGTTCAGGATAGCACTGTGCTGGATAACGAAGCGCGTGAAGCACAGCAGCAACAACGCCGTGAACAACGTGCCGAACGTCAACGTCGTCGTCAGGAAGAAAAACGGCAGCAACAGGCTCAGCAGACCATCAATCGACCTGACATTGTCGAAGAAGAAGTTGAAGAGCGTCAGCCAGTCATGCCTCGCCGTCAGCGCCGCCAGCTTGAGCAAAAAGTACGAATCACTGACGAACTGAAACCAGAAACTAACATTGTAGCCTTACCTGCTGTGATGCCTGAATCTGTATCAGAAAACGCTCATAAAGAGACAAAAGCGTCTGTACCGGCCGTTATTGATACCCATGTTGAAGCCGCTAACCAACCTGAAATGCCGCAAAATGCAGATTCACAAAACTCTGCACCACAAGCCGCCGTTTCACAACCAAATAATGAGCAGCAAGACAACATCATGCCGCGTCGTTCCCGCCGCTCCCCACGCCACTTGCGTGTCAGTGGTCAGCGTCGTCGCCGCTACCGTGATGAACGTAATCTGTCTCAATCACCAGTACCATTGAACATGGCTGTCGTATCGCCAGAACTGGCATCAGGCAAAGTATGGGTTCGTTATCCTGTTGCACCTGTGACTATGACTGAACCTGAAATCCTTGCTTCTGTTGATGTGATTAATGAAACGGTTGAAGAAAAAACACTACCTGTACAACAGGAAAAAGTTATTCTGGTGCCATCAATCACAGAATCAGCACCAACGACAACAGTACCTCACGTCGAAATAGCAGAACAACAAGACAGCCTCACTCATGATGACAAGGTGAAACTTGTTGTTGATAGCGTTTCCATTGCTACACCACTAGAACCGGAATTAGAAAGACCTAACGTTTCGGAACCAGCAAACGTGGAAGCTGTCATCAATCATGGTGAAAAACAGTGGTCAGAAATTTTAGGGAATGAAGAGCCACATATCCTAGTTCCACATGAAGCTGAAAAAATGCGCCATACGGTAGAACCCATCATTATGACGTCGATTGTTAAACAGGAACACCATGAAGAACAGCCAACTGTCGCAACGGAAATGTGCCTTAAGGCAGAAGAAGTTAAAGCGGAAAAGAAAACAGTTGTTGAGTCTTCGATTATCGTGGAAAAAAATCATCACGCTTACTCCCCAATGATGAAGGCGCCAGCACCGGACATGATGACCCAACCTGTGATTATCACTGAATGGCAACGCCCTGCTTATCCATTCAAAGGTAAAGGTGGTGCGGGTGGACATTCTGCAACCAGTATTGCAACTTCTGCTATGTCTAAACCACAGCCATTCGAATAATTGGATACTGTGATTTGAGTTAAATGGCTCCTCTGGATTGGGAGCCATTTTTTTACCTTACCTACAACAAAAATGAATTACCCTCATTCCTTTCAATCATCGATTCCAATAAACTTGGATGGTTATTATTATCATTTAAGATGGTTAATTTTATGGAGAGCTTCCCGTCTATGAAACCCTGGTTGATTTTTGGTGCTGGAAAAGGTGTTGGACGCCATTTGGTCACTATTGCGCTAAAACAAAACCGCCCTGTCACAGCCTTAATTCGTAATGCACAACAAGCTGCAGAACTCAGCGCGGCAGGCGTTACTGTAATACTCGGCGACGCTTGTGACAGAGACAGTATAGAAAAAGCGATTGCGCAGGCGGGAGAAAATCCCGTTGTTTTCTCAACAATTGGCGGAGGCAATGCTGATCATCATGGAAACATGGCAATAATAGATGCATTGGAACAAGCCCAAATTTCTCGCATGTTATTGGTGACATCCATTGGGTGTGGTGAAAGTTGGAAGACATTATCAGCACGGGCTAAATCATTATTCGGGCAATCTGTCAGACACAAGTCATTGGCTGAAAGTTACCTGCAAACCAGCACACTGAATTTTACAATTATCCGTCCCGGTGGTCTTACCGATCAACCTGGCACTGGACATTGCAAACGTTATCAAGAGGAAGTTCATGGCATGGTAAGCCGAGAAGATGTAGCAAAACAATTAGCACAAATGGCCGAAGATGAACGAACTTACTATCAAACCTATGCCTTAATTGATCCTGAACTCAAACCACATTGGAACTCAAACTAAAAAAACAACCACGCCATAAGGCGTGGTCTATCACTTTGTTCAAACAACTAAAACTACTTAACTCCACCATCCATTGTCTTAAGTTTTTTGGATAACTCACGGCGTTCTTTAGATAACTCGGCATTTTTGATGATATATTCATCAACACGCTCTTCATAATCACTGCGCATATGAGCAATAATGCCTTGAATATCTTCAATCGACATTCCTGGCTTTATGTAGTCACTCAGGTTATCAAGCAGAAGTACACGTTTTTGGTTATCTCGGATCTTTTTCTCGTTATCTACAATTTCGCGCTGTAATTTATTTTTACGCCGAAATATACGCACAAACTCCAGTACATTTTGGAATGTTGGTTTATTTGTGTTGTCCATTTTTTACACCTTTTTAATCAGACCGATAATTTCTTATGCTAACTACACAATACAATTTCAAGTGGCGCATAGACAAGTCAGTTTCAACAATTTATTGATACAAACTCCCTTTCAGATACACATTTCTTAATCAAATTCCTTTTCCCGAACAATAACCACTACTGCCACGGTAAGTTTGAGTTTGGATAGCCATACGAACTACTTCGCTCAAATCTTGTTATGGTTTACCATGTATGACAACGTAATTTAACGTCATCGAGAATAATCGTTTTTGGTGTGAACGAGATAAATGTGACACCAATGGAAACTTAATTTATTGATTAGTCGTAATTAAATTGGCGATAACGGAGAATACACAACCTTGAATACCAGTAAAGAAAACCAAAGTTTCTACTTTCATGATTATGAAACCTTTGGTAAACATCCGGCCTTAGATCGCCCCGCACAATTTGCAGGAGTTCGCACTGACAGTGATTTCAATATCATTGAAGAACCTTTGGTGGTGTATTGTGCTCCCGCTGACGATTATCTTCCCGATCCTGAAGCTGTTATGATCACAGGAATTACTCCCCAGTTGGCATTGAAAAAAGGCGTTAATGAGGCCCAATTTGCCCGACAAATCCATGAAGCATTCAGCAAACCCAATACATGTATTCTTGGGTATAACAACATTCGTTTTGATGACGAAGTCAGCCGAAATATCTTTTATCGTAACTTTTACGATCCTTACGCCTATAGCTGGCAAAAAGGCAACTCTCGCTGGGATTTACTCGACGTATTACGTGCCTGCTATGCCTTGCGGCCAGAAGGCATTGTCTGGCCGGATAATGAAGATGGGTTACCCAGTTTCAAATTAGAGCATCTGACAAAAGCCAATGGCGTTGAGCATACTCATGCCCATGATGCCATGTCCGATGTTTATGCCACTATCGCAATGGCAAAGCTGGTGAAAAAAGCTCAACCTAAATTGTTTGATTATTTTTTCCAGTTAAGAAATAAACAGAAAGTCAGTCATCAAATTGATATCCCTCAAATGAAGCCTCTGGTTCATGTATCTGGCATGTTTGGGGTTCTGCGCAGCAATGTTAGCCTTGTCGCTCCTTTGGCGTGGCATCCAAGTAACCGTAATGCGGTTATCATGTGCGATCTGGCTGGTGATATCACCCCACTTTTGGAACTCAGCGCAAATGAATTACGCGAGCGCTTGTATACCCGACGGGACGAATTACAACCAGATCAAAGCCCAGTCCCTATTAAACTTGTACACATTAATAAATGCCCAATCATTGCGCCAGAAAATACCTTGCGGCCAAAAGATGCAGAGCGAGTGGGATTAGATCGCAACCAATGTGAGCAAAATCTGGCTATCTTGCGCAAAAATCCGCAAATCAGGGAGAAAGTCGTTGAACTGTTTTCTCATCCAGAAGCGTTTCCAGAATCTGATAATGTCGATACTAAGCTCTATAGCGGCTTTTTCAGCGATGCCGACAAAACGGCAATGGAAATCATCCGAGAAACGTCTCCCCAAAACTTGCCTGCCTTGGATTTAACATTCCAGGATGCCCGCATTACACCGTTGTTATTCCGCTATCGTGCGAGAAACTATCCAGCGACATTGGATTATGACGAGCAACAACGTTGGTTACGTCATCGGCAGGATACATTAACCCAGGAAAACATCAGCCAATATCTTGCAGTCATTGAAGAACTTTTTATTGAATATCAATCTGATGAAGAAAAGTGTCGCCAGTTAAAAGCACTGGTTGATTATGCAATCCAAATAGCCGGATAAAACCTTTATACCAATCTAACTTCAAGATGTGTGTGGTAAATTACAACTTGAAGTTTAATGCGTATATACAGCTACCCAATAGATATTGATAAAGAAAAAGACAAACACCAAAGTGTTGTCTTTTTCTACTTTTACTCCATCAGCAAAATACACTAATCATGTGAACGCCCTGTGGTAATCCCCCAATTTTTCAGCTTGGAGGTTTTCCCAATTCCCGGATTTAAGGCATTAGTTGGATCAATCGCTTGATAGAAATGCTTGAGCTGTGGTTTAGCTTTATACAAGTGACCAACGTTATGTTCGGCAGGGTATTCAGCGCCACGCTGATGCAAAATTTCCAGCATTTTTGTTTTCAATGCATGGATATCTGTCCCCTTTTTGACAATATAGTCCTGATGGAATACATAGCACATAAAGTGCCCGTAATATAGCCGATGGACTAATGCTTCATTGATTTCGGCTGGCAAAGCTTCAAGCCATTCACGATCATTACGCCGCAAAGCAATATCCAATGCTAAAATATCTTCCACTTCATCGCTGTGAACAGCCTGGTAACGAATAGCGGCTCCTGCAGCTGCAAAACGATGTAAGAATGCCTTCGCCCCTTCTTCTGGAGTACAAGCAAAATACGCTCCATCCGCCTGCGTAAAGTAATTTTCCAGCCATTCATTCGCCTCTTTTATACCTTCACCTGACATTTTCAGCATTAAGTGATGTTCAAAACGATTTCGGTATTCTTTCAAGCGAGTCGGTAAATGGGAGGGTAATAAACGACTCAATCCCTGCATGACACGATCTGTTAAATGTGCGGGTAAAAATGGCACCTTACCCAAAATAGTGTCCATCCGTCCTTTCAAATCAAAAAACATTGGCATTTTATCTGTGCCTAGTTTATCAATCATAACAAAGGTGTCTTTTCCATATACTTCTGCGATATCAAAGATATCCCGATGCATATACTCGCCCGCGACTGGCAAATACTGAAAGTTTGATAGAATATGACGCCGTAATTCTGTCAACACTTCGGGTTGGTTAGTGCCGATATAAAAAACCTGTGAAGATGGTTCTGCCGGAAAAGTATCAAGTCGAACAGCAAAAACAACCAACTTACCCGCACAACCAGAAGCTTCAAACAGCCTGCGCTCATCAGCATTAAACCGTGATGCTGTGTCTGCATCGACATCCCGCACACGCTGTGAGTATTCATGATCAGAAGCGACTCTGTCACTATGCTGAATATCTTCGGTTCGATAACGTTGCTCTTCCAGACAAGTCAGAATATCTTCCGGTTGATCACCCAACGATATTCCCAAATGGTTAACCAGTTCAGCTTCTCCCTGCTCATTAACCCTGCCATATAGAGCCATTTCAGTATAAGCTGGCCCACGTTGAACCAAAGATCCCCCTGAGTTATTGCAAATTCCCCCAATAACGGATGCACCAATACAAGACGAGCCGATAACTGAGTGTGGTTCGCGTCCTAATGGCTTTAATACTTTTTCTAAATGCCACAATGTACTACCAGGAAATGCAATAACTTGATTTGTTGATGGAAGAACCTGAATTTTATCCATTCGTAATGTACTAATAATAATGATATCGCGATCATAATCATTGCCACTCGGTGTAGATCCTTCCGTTAATCCAGTATTGGCTGCTTGCATCAAAATAATTTTGTCGGCCTCAACACAGGTTTTAAATACTTTCCACTGCTCTAATAATGAACCCGGAAATACAACGGCAAGGGCATCCCCTTGTCCAGAACGAAAGCCTTTGCGGTAACGTTCTGTTTTTCGAGGTTCAGTGAGAATATGAGAAAATCCAACAATATTCGTGAGAGTGGCAATTAATCGCTGATTTTGGGGATTTTTGGCATCATTCATAATCGTCTCTTACCTTATTTGAGCCAAACAAACAGGCTCTTAGTGAAATCAGACACGGCAAATTTTGTTATTATATGATGCTTTTTGGTAAGATTTGTATGATTTATGCTCTCTTTTGTTATTCCAGATAAAAAAACAGCATCTGACGATGCTGTTTTTTAGAACAGAATACTGAAATGCTTTCTTAATTATGATTCCGTAAACTGTGGCATTGGTTGGCGGAAGCTACGAGTCAGGAAAAACATGTAAATAAGACCAATGCTTCCCCAGATCAAGCCTAACTCCATTGAATTTGATTCTAAATTCATCCATAAAACACCCACTGCTGCAGCACCAAGAAGTGGCAAGATCAAGAAGTTCAGGGTGTCATTCAAAGTATTATTACGGCGTTCACGGATGTAGAATTGAGAAATCACCGATAAATTAACGAACGTAAAGGCAACCAACGCCCCAAAATTGATCAATGCCGTCGCAGTCACCAGATCCAACCAACACGCTGATAAGGCGATAATACCAACCAATATCACATTAATGGCCGGAGTACGCCATTTAGGGTGAATATACGCAAATATTTTTTCAGGCAATACGCCATCGCGTCCCATAACATAGAGCAGACGAGATACACCCGCATGTGCAGCCATACCAGAAGCCATTACCGTGACACTGGAAAATATGAGAATCACATACTGGAATAACGCACCAGCGACATAAAGAATAATTTCTGGCTGGGAAGCATCTGGGTTTTTAAACCGAGAAATATCTGGGAAATAAAGCTGTAAGAAATAAGATACAGCAATAAAAATTATACCACCAATTAACGCAGTCAGGAAAATCGCTTTAGGGACAACTTTACCTGCATTTGGTGTTTCTTCCGACAAAGAGCTAATGCCATCAAACCCAAGAAATGAGAAGCAAAGTATTGTCGCGCCAGTAATCATCGGAATTAATTGTGCTTCCTCTGATGTAAATGGCTGAATACTCAGTAACGTTCCTGCGCCTTCTCCATTATGAACACCACGGATCATTAACCCAACGAGTATCACCATAACAGCAATCTGGACAATAACAACGATGCTATTGATATTAGCAACGACATTGATACCACTCAGATTGATGATTGTCATAAGTGCAGTCAACATGACTACAAAGATCCATGGTTCAATACCAGGGAACAAAGCCTGTAGGTAAATCTTTGCCAATAATACATTGATCATCGGCATCAACATATAATCCAGTAAAGAAGACCAACCCACCATAAATCCAAGATGGGGGCTCATTGATTTTTGTACGTAAGTATAAGCAGAACCCGCCGATGGAAAACGCTTTATTAATTTTCCATAACTTAGCGCTGTAAATAAAATCGCAGTTAATGCAATAGCATAAGATGTCGCGACATGCCCACCAGTCAAACCAGAAACAATGCCAAATGTATCAAAAATAGTCATTGGCTGCAGATAGGCGAGCCCCATCATGACGACTTGAAACAGAGTCAATGTTCTTCTTAGTTGAACGCGGTTGTCAGCACTGGCTTGGTTGATACCAAGTGCAGTAGGAGTGGTGGTATTATGCAACATGAGCGAAGCCTCCCATAACTTCGATTTGGGTACTGATACAACTACTTAATCGATAGTTACTGGGCAGACTTCGCTTCTGTCTATAAACAGAAAAGAAAGAAGAATTGGTGAACGGTGAATTGACAGAGGGCCGTGCCCCATAGTCATCGTTGCAGCAACGAGCGCCAATTGGCACAAGTGCAAAAGAGAATAATTGCTCCATATTTGCATTCCTCAGTACAGCAACCCCATTTCAATTATGGTTGCTTGTGGTCAATATCGATCCGGAACGAATCCGGCCTCTTGGTGTTGTAAAAAATAATTCAAAGCAAAAAAAATAACTGATGCATATTTACGCACCAGTTATTTTTAGTGCACGCATTTTGCACTTCAAGTCCAGAAATAGCAAGCGCGATAGCACTAAAAATTTATTATTTTTTACGACACTACAGAGCCTTATGGAGTAGGCTCTTACTGAGTTAGTGCTGAAACCTAATACCACCAAATCCGTTGATTGGCTTTTGATAAGTTTTTAGCACAGAGGAAAACTATTTGCCATTTAATTATGCTTTTCTGATAGTAAAAAAAATCATCCCATCATAACAAAATTAATGACGGGATGATTCTATAGGATGTCCAGATGTTAAGTATAATGATTAATATTTATAAAAAAGAGAAATATTAATTAAAAATAATGATTAATTTATTCCTATTAATGCTACATTTACTAAATTACACTTTAATATTATTAAAGTAATTTATATACACATTAAACTTCAAGTTGCAATTTACAACACTCTATGAAACGTGATTTCTCCCCCACTTAGCGGGGAGAAATCACACATATCTTGAAGTTAGATTAGTATATAGTTTTTATTATTCTAACTGACTAATTCTGTCACTAAGCCATCAATTAATACTTGCGGTATTCCCTGGGAACAGCGTTCAATTCTGCCCCTAATGCCATAAACTTCTGCCAAACTACTTGGGGTAATAACCTGCTCAGGTTTACCTTCAGAAATTAATTTACCTTTTTTGAGCATTAACACATGGTCACCATGACGCAATGCAATATTAATATCGTGAACAACAACAATCGTAATAATATTACGACGGCGCGTTTCACGTGCAACTAAATCCATTACATGGTATTGGTAATTTAAATCCAGTGCACTTAATGGTTCATCTAATAATAATAATGTCGGACGACGAATTAATGATTGAGCTAATCCAACTAACTGCTTTTGACCGCCAGATAGTTGATCCAAATAGCTAAACGCCAAATGTTCAATACCCAGCTGGCGTAATAGTTCCATGACTTCCTGTTCACATTGACTATTACTCACACCACTTGATGCTCGTTGAGCAACAATCACCGATTCCAATACATGAAGATGCACACCTGCTGGTAATGATTGAGGCAAATAAACGACATTTTGGGCACGTTGGGCAAAATTCATCTTCATCAGATCCTGCCCATCCAACAGCAGTTCACCTCTGGCTTTATTCAATCCCGCCAGCGAACGCAGGAGCGTGGATTTACCACAACCATTCGGTCCCAACAATACAGTAATTTGACCACGTGGCAATGCACTGATATCCAGCTTTTCAATCACAGAGTGCTTTGGATACCCCGCCGTCAGGCAATTGATTTTTAATCCCTGACTCATACATTCCCCCTATGGCGTAAAACGATACTCAGGAAGAAAGGCACACCAACCAATGAGGTCACTATCCCAACTGGGATAATAATACCCGGTATCAGATTTTTAGAAGCAATGGAAGCCATGGACAAAACTAATGCACCAATCAGCGCACTTGCCGGCAAGAAGAAACGGTGATCTTCACCAAACGTTATTCTGGCAATATGAGGAGCCACCAATCCAATAAAAGCAATAGGACCAACAAATGCAACTGCCGATGCGGTCAGGATACTGATACGCAACAATGTTCCTAAACGAAGGCGACTAATATTGATTCCAAAACTGATAGCCCGATCTTCTCCCAGACGCAATGCGGTCAATTTCCAGGAATTGCTCAATGAGAGAGGAATAATGACAGAGAAAACTAACACCATAATACCCAGTTTTTCCCATGTCGCCCTGGCAAGACTACCCATTGTCCAGAAAACCAATCCCTGTAAGGTATCTTCCGTAGCGATAAATTGCATCATTGCAACTAACGCATCGAAGGTAAATACCATTGCAATCCCAAACAACACAACACCTGAGGTTGCAACTCTCGTCCAGCGAGTAATGCCATCAAGCATTAAAGCAGCCAACAATGCAAAGAGAAAAGCGTTTGCAGAAATAAACCACTGATCCGGTATTCCCGGAATACCAATGCCAAGCACAATGGCTAATGCCGCGCCAAAAGAAGCCGCCTGGGAAACCCCTAACGTGAATGGGCTGGCTAGTGGGTTATTTAAAATTGTCTGCATTTCTGCGCCGGCCAGTCCCAGTGATAAGCCGATCACTACCGCCATCAGAGCATAGGGCAATCGAATATCCCAAACAATCACCCGTGTTGCTGCGTTAACACTCTCTGGTGAAAACAGGGTTTGCCAGAGGGTTTGCAACGATAACCCTGATGGCCCCAAGGTAAAATCCAGTACAACAGAAATGCCAATTGCCAGGACGATGAATAATATCCATGCAATACGTCGGTACAGGATATGACGATAATGTGCTTTTATATCGCACTCACTCAATTGTTTTTTTACCATTGGCATAGGCTCGGTAGTGACGCTCATTCTTATTACCTGTTACTGCTTATTTTTCGCTGACCCAATATGTACCTACCGGTTCAATAGCCAAGAATTTATTGTGCAGTTCTTTCAATGTTTGTTGCGGATCTAAATCAGCGAATTTTTCAGGATAGAACCATTTAGCAAAAACTTGAGTAACAACAACATTATAAGGAGAGTTATAGTAGTGATGCCAAATAGCATAGCTACGTCCTTCCTTCACGGCGGTTAAGTTATTGATACCTTTACGTTCTGTAATTTCTTTTAAGCCAGCACGGGCTGTATCGGCGGAAGTTTGGGCTCCCATTTTGATCCCGTTACCTTTATCACCTGGATCTTGTGCACCGCTTGCGATGTAAATATAAGGATCTTCAGCAATAACTTTTTCCAAATTCATGGTGCCCAATGGAGAAACCAGCACTTCTTTGGCAATGTTTTTGCCACCCGCCAAATCAATGAAGTTCCCCATATTGCCGTTACCTGCTGTACCACAGCAATCTTCACTAAAACCTGCTAGAAGCTCAATAAATACAGAAGGCTTCTCAGCCTCTGGTATGCGATCCGTAATATCAGTCACTAATTTAAGATTTTTTTCATAAAAATTAGCATAAGCATTAGCCTGATCTTCACGATGCAAGATTTTGCCCAGCATACGGATGCTAGGTAATGTATTTTTCAGGGGATCATTGCGGAAATCGACAAAAACAACAGGTACACCTGCTTTTTCCAACTGTTTCACCAACTCACTGTTTTTGCCTGGACCATGCCCAGACAGACCAAAAATGGCAACGTCAGGATTGAGTGTTAGCACTTTTTCAGAGCTGACACTGTCCGCGCTGGTGTTACCAATCAGAGGGATATTATCGATTTCAGGAAATTTAGCTTTATAAATAGCGTAAGTTTGTGGGTCCAGTTTACGGAAATCACCTTGCCAGCCAGCGATACGAGCCAGAGGTTTATCTCCTTCCAATATAGCAACAGAATGGAACAGACGACCTTCACCCAACAAGATACGATTGACTTTCTCTGGCACTTCAACAGTACGTCCAGCAATATCAGTGACTGTGTCAGCCCAAGATGCAAAACTTGCCATCATGGCAGAGCCCGCCATTAGACCGATACTCATATTTTTCACGACTGTTCGAAATACAAACTTCACTTTAGTTAGCCTCTTCATGCAACAATTGTGCTGCTAACAATAAAGCAAATAAGAATACTTATCAATGCGATTGGAATGGTATAGCCGAAATTTACCATCGTTATTCCTTTCCTAATTCCTTGAAAAATAAAAACTGCCAGTTCCATCACAGAACAGGCAGTTTTTTGTAAAACAAAATCAATAATACTTTAATTAACAATTATCAGATTATTGATAATTGATTAACAAATCATTCTTTATCGGTATAGTTGAATGCAGGAAATTCCATCTCACTGTACTTAACAAAGCGAGTTTTCTTTTTCAGCTTGTAACTCAGCCAAATAAGCAGAAATAACGGAATGCCAATGTAAGTTGCAGTCACTCCGTACCAGTCAATCTTATCTTGCAAAAATGCCTGATAATTTTGACCCAATGTAATAACCAAACATAGGATAAAGGCAAAAATCGGCCCAATCGGGAAGAAACCTGAACGATATGGCAGGTCATTGAGATCCAAACCTTGAGCAACATAACCTTTGCGAAAACGGTAATGGCTGATTGCAATTCCAAGCCATGCAATAAATCCGGTCATACCTGAGGTATTCAATAACCACAAATAGACTGTTTGATTACCAAACATGGAGCTAAGAAAACACAACCCTGCTACTACGGTTGTGGCATAAAGCGCATTACGTGGAACACCACCTTTAGACAGATGACTAAAAATTTTCGGTGCTTTACCCTCTTTTGCCAGGGTGAATAGCATACGGGTAGAAGCATACATCCCTGAGTTTCCCGCTGACAGAACAGCCGTCAATATCACCGCATTCATTATTGCAGCCGCTGATAATAAGCCTGCATTTTCAAATACCAGTGTAAATGGACTCACACTGATATCTTTCACGCCATTGCGCAACAAATTAGGATCAGTATAAGGGATGATCAGGCTGATGATTAAAATCGCAAACACATAGAACAATAAAATACGCCAGAATACCTTGCGCACAGCACGAGGGATATTTTTCGCCGGATCTTTCGATTCTCCTGCGGTAATACCTATCAGCTCTGTCCCTTGAAAAGAGAAACCGACAATCATTGCCACCCCGATCATGGCGGCAAAGCCACCTGCAAAAGGAGCGTCATCAACGGCCCAATTATGCCAACCTGCACCTTCAGCGCCTTTCATGATGCCGGCAATCATTAAAAGACCAACGGCAATGAACACAATAACCGTGGAAACTTTAATCAAGGAGAACCAATATTCTGCCTCACCAAATCCTTTGACGGAAATGAAGTTCAACAGAAAAATCAAGGCAAGAAACAACGCACTCCATACCCAACCAGGCACATCATTAAACCAATATCCCATCACCAATTGCGCAGCAACAAGGTCAACCGCAATCGTCACTGCCCAGTTGTACCAATAATTCCATCCCAATGCGAAGCCAAAACCCTCATCAACATATTTGGAACCATAAGTCGAAAACGATCCTGAAACTGGCATGTACGCGGCCAACTCACCCAAGCTGGTCATCAAGAAGTAGACCATTAGGCCAATTAATGCATAGGAAAGTAAAGCCCCACCTGGGCCAGCCTGAGAAATTGTTGCGCCAGAAGCAACAAATAATCCCGTGCCAATTGATCCGCCGATGGCAATCATTGCCATATGTCGTGCTTTTAATTCACGGCGCAGGGTTTTTGGAGCCTGATCCCGTGGCATGCTTTCTTCTCGAGACATTCTATTCCTATATCATCTGAAATGAATTTAACATGGGATTGTAACAAATCCTCGTCTCCAGAATAGCAACGATTCGTGGTTATAAGATACCTTCATAATCCACAGCCAATTATTAGCTACACGATTATTTTCTCAATATTAGTTACAATAACTCAGTAACTTCCGTAACGCATTGGATATATGTTTCTGCCGATGGTAAATCAGGTACAAGGTGCGATTAAGGCTCAGCCCAGGAATAACCAGTTCAGATAATGTGCCATTTTTCAATTGTTCCTGGACGACTCGTCGTGAAAGACAACTGATCCCCATTCCATATTGAACAGCATGTTTAATGGCTTCCGAATTACCCAATTCCATCGCAATATTGAATCTCGGCATTTGTGAGAACAAAAGATGATCCAAGATTTCTCTTGTTCCTGAACCTTTTTCTCTCAATATCCAGGGGGCTTTGATCAAATCCTCCACGTTCAGTTCACCTTGCAACAGCGAGCTTTTTGGCGAGGAAAAAACGATCAACTCATCTTTCATCCAGGGTTGTGTGATCAACTCAGGATCGTGACACAATCCTTCAATCAATCCCAAATCAACACGAAACTCAGCAACGGCCTTGATGACATCTCCAGTATTACTGATATTCAATTCCAATGGTGTCTCAGGGTAATCCTGACGGTATCTCGCCAGCATTTCAGGCAACATATAATTGCCAATCGTGCTGCTGGCTGCTAATCGCAATGCGCCCAATTCAAGTTTGAAAAGCTGTTCCACTTCACCAGCCTGTTCAAGTAATGCCAATGCTTTAGGATAGAGCAAACGCCCATGTTCATTGGTGACCAAACGTTTTCCGACTCTATCAAACAGCTGTACTCCCAACTGTCCTTCAAGATCTGTCAGTGAAGCACTCACCGCAGATTGTGATAACGCTAATTGCTGAGAAGCCTGTGTCGTTGAACCACTTTTCAGAACTTCTGCAAAAATCTCCAGTTGTCTCAGAGTGATACGCATATGGCCTCACGGGAAGCAAAATAAAAGGGAAAGATAGTCTTGATTTTAGACAGTATTACGCAACTTAACAAAAGTCACCCTTAATTAATCTATTTTAGTGTTTATATATATGCATATTATCAATTTTATTAATTTACAAATCTTATATATGCTTATTCCTAAAATGCATAATCTAATAGAGCCCCCACTATGTCTGAAAATCAAGTAGAGGAATTTACCCAAGTTCATCAGAAGACGGCATTAAAATTAATCCCTGGTATTTTATTAGCCGCAGTCCTAACGGTAATCGCCATCTATATCGGAACGATTCCTTGGCTTATAAATATGGGATTGGGTGTCCTGACACTTGCCATCTTATTAGGTATCATTATCGGCAATACGTTGTATCCTCTCTTAAAATCCACCTGCAATAGCGGTATCTATTTTTCCAAACACTACCTACTGCGAGCAGGCATCATTCTTTATGGATTTCGCCTGACTTTCCAACAAATCACAGAGGTTGGCGCAACAGGAGTATTGATCGATATCATCATGCTTTCATCAACATTTTTTATGGCATTATGGATTGGGCGTACTTTTTTTCAACTGGATAGCCAAACCGTGATCTTAATTGGTGCAGGAAGCAGTATTTGTGGCGCTGCTGCGGTTATGGCAACAGAACCCGTTGTCAAAGCCCCTGCCAACAAAGTTGCTGTCGCCGTCTCTACAGTGGTTATTTTTGGTACATTGGCAATCTTTATTTATCCATGGATTTATCAACTCAATACCCACTACTCGTGGTTTAATTTCACTCAGGAAACATTTGGTATTTTTTCAGGTTCAACGGTTCATGAAGTGGCCCAAGTCGTTGCCATTGGACATGAGTTAGGCAGTGATGCCGAAAATGCAGCAGTTATCAGTAAAATGATCCGCGTTATGCTGCTGGCACCTTTTCTATTGCTGCTTTCCGGCTACCTCAGTCGCGTGAAAGTTAAAAATTGTCATGTCCATCCCCAAAAATCCCCAATCACTATTCCGTGGTTTGCTGTATTTTTTATTGCCACTGCGGGTTTCAACTCTTTTCATCTCTTACCTGAACCCCTTGTTGACCATATTATTGCCATTGATACCATCATACTGGCAATGGCCATGGTTGCATTAGGGCTAACCACCCATATCAGTGCTATTCGCCAGGCTGGGGTTAAGCCCCTCTTGTTGGCACTTATTTTGTTTATCTGGCTAGTCGTGGGGGGATTAATCGTCAATCAAGGCATCCATCATTTATTGCGCTAATGCAGGACGAAAGAAGATTAAATTGACTTTTGCGGCCAACATTTTATCAATCAGACGAACAATGCCATAATGACGAAAACACAGGAGAAAATAAGATGAAATTTGTTGGAGCCCATGTGAGCGCTTCGGGCGGTGTTGATCAGGCAGTGATCCGTGCCCATGAATTAAACGCAACGGCATTTGCCCTGTTCACGAAAAACCAGCGCCAATGGCACGCCCCACCGTTATCGACAAATGTTATTGATCAATTCAAAGCAAACTGTGAACGTTACGGTTATGGTAGCCGACAAATTCTTCCCCACGACAGCTACCTAATTAACCTTGGCCATCCCGAAACAGACGGCCTGGAAAAATCCCGTGCAGCGTTCCTTGATGAAATGCAGCGCTGTGAACAATTAGGTATTGGCCTGCTGAATTTCCATCCTGGCAGCCATCTCAACAAAATCGATATTGATAAGTGCCTCGCCCGTATTGCGGAGTCCATTAATATTACGTTGAATAAAACCCAAGGTGTCATTGCCGTTATCGAAAATACCGCCGGACAAGGCACCAATCTTGGTTTTCAATTCGAACAACTGGCGGCAATTATCGACGATGTCGAAGACAAAACCCGCGTTGGCGTCTGTATAGACACCTGCCACGCTTTTGCGGCGGGTTACGATTTGCGTACCGAAAAAGATTGCGATGCGACTTTCAAGGCATTCGATGAAATTGTTGGCTTTAAATATCTTAAGGCCATGCATCTAAATGATGCCAAAAGTGAATTTTCCAGCCGTGTTGACCGACATCACAGCCTTGGTGAAGGCAATATCGGTAAAACACCGTTTAGCTACATCATGCAAGATGACCGTTTCAATGGAATTCCCTTGGTGCTTGAAACGATCAATCCAGATATTTGGGCTGAAGAAATCGCCTGGCTAAAATCCCAGCAAAGCTAATTACCTGACTGAAATTAACTCGATCTTCGCCATCATTGATGCAAGCTCAGTGCGGCTTTTAATCCCAACATTCGGCTGGCTAACCGTAAGCGCAGAAACTGCGGTTGCCAGACGCAATGTGTGTTCGCTGGATTCCCTCATCAGCAAACCATAGACCAACCCACCAACCATAGAATCCCCCGCCCCAACCGTGCTGACTACTTCACAATGTGGTGGCCTTGCCAACCATGCACCAGAGGCATTAACCCATAATGCTCCCTGTTCCCCCAGTGAAATAACAACGTGGGCGATCCCTCTATTACGCAACTCATGAGCTGCGTCAATAACGCTATCCAAATCCGGCAATGGCTTACCCGCCCAAATCTCCAATTCATAGCGATTAGGTTTTACCAGCCAAGGTAATGCCTTAAGGCCAGCAACAAGGGCTTCACGGCTACTGTCGAAAATAACGCAGGGACAAGATTGTCGTAATTGCATCATCCAATCCGCAAATGATTCTGCTTTGATCCCTTCGGGCAAACTCCCGCTGACAACCACCATATCGAACTGCCCCAGCCACGTCAGAGAATCACAGACAAAGCGATTCCATTCTTCTTCTGTCACATGGAAACCAGAAAAATTGAAATCCGTCACTTCACCCTGTTCTTCCGTCAGCTTGACATTAATACGCGTTCGCCCAGAGACGAGATGAAAACGATTTATCATCCTGTTTTCGCTAAAAAACTGCTGAAATCCTTCCTGATTCTCTCGTCCCAGAAAACCACTGACAGTAACATCAATACCTAAATCACGCAGTACCTTCGCAACATTGTTTCCTTTACCAGCAGCGTGAAGCCCTGCCGTCTGTACACGGTTAACATTTCCCTTAACAATATCTGGGCATAAGCCAACTAAATCATAAGCTGGATTTAAGGTAATTGTGGCAACTCGGCGGCTCATCTTGCCCGATATCTCCCGAATAAACAGTCATAAGTCACATTAAGTTTTATACGCATTAAACTTCAAGCTGCAATTTACAACACCATATGAAACCTGATTTCTCCCCGCTTCGCGGGGAGAAGTTACATGCATCTTGAAGTGAGATTGGTATATCTGTTATTTATAACATCAAAATTGAATCGTTTCAGTTAAAATTATAGCTCGTTCGATCATTGTGTTAATGCAAGCTAACAGCAAGAATATGCAACGGAATAATTTCTTATTAGGGGCTGTTGACGTTTTGAGTTCACCATTTACTCAACCCACATCGGTAACCATATAATGACAAACGCCAGTGCCAACATACTGGCGTAATTTCGCGCCAATTTATCGTATCTTGTCGCAATAGCTCGAAAATGTTTTATTCTGGCAAACGCATTTTCGACCAAATGCCGATAACAGTATAAAACTTCATCAATACTTTTATCGGGTTTTCGGCTATTTTTTCGATAGGGAATGACCGTTTTTGAACCTTGTTTTTCAACGAAATCTCTGAAAGTACCGCTATCGTAACCTTTATCCGCGATCACAAAATCGGATGCGGGTGAATGGGTGACCAAACTTTCTGCATGTACAATGTCGTGCGTTTGACCCCCTGACAGCTCAAAATGGACAGGCAAACCATAACTGTCTACGGCCAAATGAATTTTAGTCGAACGTCCACCTCGACTTTTACCGATGGCTTCATCTTCTGTTGAAGCTGCCCCTGAGCTATGTTGATGAGCGCGGATAATACTCCCATCAATGAATAACCATTCGGTGTCTGTATTTTCAGATAACAATTTGAATAATAATTCAAAAACACCTTTCTTTGACCAGGCGTTAAAGCGCTTAAAAAGCGTATTCCATTTGCCAAATTCATCGGGTAAATCCCGCCACGGACATCCCGTTCTCATTCGATAAAGGATCCCTTCGAAAGTCAGGTAATGCGCGTCTTTGTGGTAAATACATCCATGTTGTTGCATTAATACAGCTAGCGTATTCCATAAAGATTTTGATAACATTGTTCTTGGCATGATGAGCTGGGGTAATGGTTTTTTCGCGAAGACAATGATACCAGATCATCATGCTGTTCAAACTTCCCTCCACGAAACGTCAACACGCCCTAGATGACTAAAATCAATCTGAGCCAAAGTAAGTGGTTATTAGCTGGAGGAATATATCAGTGTCAGTCGTTGTCGGAGTGGGTGTCATCATCAATGATAAAGGCGAAATTTTACTGGGAAAACGTACCAGCCAACATGCGCCATACTGGTCAATCTTCGGTGGTCATGTTGATCCCGGCGAATCCTTTGAAGAGTGCGCGATCCGTGAAGTCAAAGAGGAAATTGACCTAACAATCCAAAATCCCAAAGTTTATGGTATTTGCAATAATCTCGAAACCTACCGCGAGGAAGGAAAGCACACCGTTTCAGTCTGTTTGCTGGCACAGTATACCGGAGGTGAGCCGCAATTAATGGAACCTGAAAAGTGTGAACAATTAATGTGGTGTGATCCTAACCATCTTCCCGCTTCCCGAACCTCATTTTGAAGCCAGCCGTAACGCCATAAAATTGTGGCAAAAAGCACAATTCTATTGCGCAAATTAATACCAAACTCCCTTCGGCAGGTTTTCTTAGATAGCCTGCCCTGCTTTTATATGCAAAATGCAACAAAATAAATTTAATTATTTTTCTTAATTATTTGTTTACACATATAATTTATTTATGTATCGTTGCGCTAGTACAAGGTAACACCATTCATCACGGAGTCTATATGACCATTGAGGTAACGCACAATTTGAAACGCCCCTCTATATTTGGTGGCGCTATGATCATTGCCGGTACTGCTGTCGGCGCAGGTATGTTTTCCATTCCGATTGTCACATCAGGTGTCTGGTTTACAGGATCAATCATTTTGCTGTTGTATACCTGTACCTGTATGTATTTCTCTGGTCTGATGATTCTGGAAGCCAATATGAATTACCCTGCGGGTTCCAGTTTCCATACTGTTACCAAGGATTTGCTCGGCAAAGGCTGGAGTTCTCTCAATGACTTATCTATCGCTTTTGTTCTGTATATCTTAACTTATGCTTATATTTCAGCCGGTGGATCAATTCTTTCTCACAATATCGAAAGCATTATCCCGTTACCTCAATCAATATCTGGATTATGTTTTGCCTTTATCGTTGCCTTTATTGTTTGGGTATCGACTAAAGCCGTAGATCGCTTAAGCACTATCTTGATAGGCGGCATGGTCATTACCTTTATTATGTCCGTCGGCGGCATGTTTACTGAAGTTAAACCAGCTATCTTATTTGATCAAGCCAATACCAATTCAGACTATTTACCCTATGCTTTAGTCTCCTTACCTTATTTACTGGCTTCATTTGGCTATCACGGTAACGTTCCTGGGCTGGTTAAGTATTACCATAAAGACAGTAAGGCCGTTACACGCAGCTTGCTATACGGGACATTAATAACATTAGCGATTTACATTTTATGGCAGTACGTCATTCAGGGAAATATCCCACGTGAAGCCTTTAAGCAAATCATTGCTGATGGCGGTAATATTGGTAACCTATTGCAGCAAATGGATCATACTTCTGATAATACGGCAATAACGCAATTCTTAAATGCCTTCTCATATATGGCTTTGGCGAGTTCATTCTTAGGCGTATCATTAGGATTGTTTGATTACCTGGCAGACTGCTTTAGATTTGATGACAATCGCAATGGCCGTTTTAAAACAGCACTGATTACATTCGTTCCCCCGACTGCATTGTCACTGATTTTTCCCAACGGTTTCCTATATGCAATCGGTTTTGCTGGCCTGGCAGCAACTATTTGGGCAGTGATTGTTCCGGCTTTAATGGCCCGGGCAAGCCGTCAACGCTTTCCGACATCCAGCTATCGGGCACCAGGCGGTAACTTTTTGATTGTTTTTGTTATCCTATTCGGTTTGATAAATGCGCTAGCACACATTCTCTCTTTGTTTGATGTGTTGCCAGTTTATCGTTAATATTTTTCTTCTACCCCAGTATTTTTACTGGGGTATACATTCACCTCTTGCCTAATAGACCAACTGCGAGTAATTTTGTCGCCACTTAAATATTCATTCCACTATTTCCTTGTTTCTACGGAAGGTATCTATGGCTAAAGCCAATGAAATTAAGCGCGGCGCTGCAATCAGCTACAATGGAAAGCTATTATTAGTTAAAGACATCGATATTCAATCACCTAGCGCACGCGGTGCCAGCACGCTATATAAGATGCGTTTTACTGATATTCGTACTGGTCAAAAAGTGGAAGAACGTTTCAAAGGTGATGACATTCTTGAAACCATCACATTGACCCGCCGTAGTGTCAGTTTTTCTTATATTGATGGTGATGAATATATCTTTATGGATGACGAAGATTTCACCCCTTATCACTTCAAAAAAGATCAAATCGAAGAAGAACTGTTATTTATTCCCGAAGAAGGTCTGCCAGGAATGCAGGTCCTGACAATGGACGGGCAATTGTTAGCACTTGAATTGCCCCAAACTGTTGATATGGTCATTGAGGAGACATCACCAGGTATTAAGGGGGCATCAGCGAGTGCTCGCACTAAACCGGCTAAAATGAGTACAGGATTGACTATTCAAGTTCCTGAATATTTGAGTTCTGGTGAAAAAATCCGCATTCATATTGCAGAGCGTCGCTATATGGGACGTTGTGACTAATTCTTGATCCTTAAATATGAGTTGCTCTTTGTATCGAACGTTATTCTCATCAAAAGAGCAACTCATAGTCGTTGAAGTTAGAAGTAATCCACATTAACAATTGCCACACGTTTCTGATTGTCAGTCCACTTCACTCTGGAAACACCGATGTTACCAGGAAGCATGACATCGCCTTTCGTTTTGTGAGTTGAAATGATGTGTTTAACAGTGAGATTTTTACCTAATCGATAGCAAGAGATATTGGCTTGAGTGTTTGATATAACAACTTGACATCCTGGATCAACAATCGCACCTGAAAACCGAATGATTCCTCCGTTAGATTCGGCATATCCATAAGAAAGCCATGAAACCAATAAACAACTCATTAACAGCTTAAGATAATTTTTCATGGTTACCTCACTTTCGTTTTTCCATTAACTAAAACTCAGCTACCTTTTATTCCTTCATCTCCATAATAACTATTTCACGTAAGAAAAATACGACATTGAGAACTTTTATTGATAAATATCAAAAGTCATTTTTTAATTAAAAAATAGGCACACTATTATTATTGATTAATTCACAAAACTGTTATTAATAATCATTATTTGAACTAAATCACGGATAAGTTTATTGATTTTATATTATATTATTTAGCTAAAATAAATAATTATTATACTTTTATGTAACATTTAATGATAAGTTATAGTAACAATACCCAATTCCTTATTTTTTCCGACCCATTTTATTTCTTCTGTTCCAATATGTTTTTCCATAGATAATGGAGATTTACTATCCTTTTGATATTCTAATCTTTTTTCTTTAGTTAACTGTTTACCAATATACCAACAGACCATTTCAGTATGCTTTTTATCCCAACTCAGTTGGCACGGGGACTCAACGATAACACCATGGAAGTAAATAGTGCCAGAACTGGAGGATGATGGAGAATTCGCCATTACAGGATAATAAGATAAAGACACGAACAAAAAAGTTGTCATTTTTCGTAACATTAGCAACATAAGCATTCAACCTCCACAACAAGTATTATTATCTTTTTTTCAACTTTAGCCCCGCGCTAATTTGAAAACCAGATAATGGCGTAACGCTCTGCTATATAACGATATAACGTCAAATGAAACTTTTTCTTTATACTTTTTATTAATTCGAACCACAATTCGATATAATATTCTAATAAGTTAGAATATGATAAAATCAATTGATAGTTATTTAATAATAGTCAGGTGCTGACATTGCATCAAATATATATTATCGGTACTGCCGTAGTGATTTAGCTATTTTTCCGATATCATAAATCTATTTACATATTTGATAACAATAAAGTTTAGCGGTGAACTATACCAATCTAACTTCAAGATGTGTGTGATTTATCCGCGCGAAGCGGGGAGAAATCAGGTTTCATATCGTGTTGTAAATTGCAACCTGAAGTTGCATGCGTATATACAAATATACTGATATAGCTATCTCTTAACCACAGCATCTGATGGTGATTACGCTTTCTCATAAATTTTGTTATAGTCCTTTCCCAAGTTAATCTGTCTACCAAGCTCCACTTTACGTGTTAAATAGGTATCTCATGACTCGCAGTCACCCGTTCGCTATATTTATTCTCAATATCCTTGGTATTGCTCTGTTCCTCTCATGGTACTTGCCTGAGAATCACGGTTTTTGGTTCCACATTGATTCTACTATTTTTTATTTTTTCAATGAAAAATTATTACCCGATTCGAAATTTTCCCTATTTGTCGCTATCGCGAATGTCAGGGCATTCGATGTCATATCACTTTTATGCATGGGCTTACTTTATTACAGCGCGTTTCGCAAACAAGACTACACCGGCAAGCGCCGACTTTTCATGATTGGGCTAGTGATGCTGATCTCTGCCATTATCATTAATCAAATAGGCCATCAAATCCCCGTCAGCCGTCCAAGTCCAACGCTGACATTTGAAAATGTTAATCGCATCAACGAAATGACCAGTTGGCATACAAAAGACTCCTCTAAAGACAGTTTCCCTGGTGATCACGGATTAATGCTCTTAATTTTCAGCAGCTTCATTCTGCGTTATATTTCCCGCAGTGCATTCTGCATTGCTCTACTGATTATGGTTGCTTTTGCTCTTCCCCGTGTTATGGCAGGTGCTCACTGGTTTACAGATATTGCAGTAGGCTCTTTATCTTTAACGTTGATCGGCATGAGCTGGATATTGCTCACCCCATTAAGTGATATGATGGCAACATGGCTAGACAAAAAATTACCGCATATTAGACGCGATAATTAAACTCATAATATTGAGGAGATGCCTGTTATCTCCTCAATATCATCTTATACTGTTCAAAACAGTATAAAATAGCAACAAACCATTCTAACCTATTAGTTCCTAACCCAATTTTTTGTAAAGAACTCTTTTTGTCTCTCGCTTTTTACTCATGATTTCAGTAATCTTTTCTGCGTCCTGTTTATTAAAATAATATGTTTTGTAAAGATAATAATAAAATGTGTTTCTTCGCACACTTTATGGACAAGAAATTTGTTAATTCACCCTATTCTGACTAGGCTTTAGAACATTTAGTGTTTTCATGGTGGTGAAAGTCACGTTAAGGACTGCAAGGAAAAATCAATAAATGGTTAAATCTAAACCAACACTGAGATACATCTTGCGGCTGATACCCGCAATCATAGCGGCAGCAGCACTGACCGCATGTAGTTCACCAGATTCTAACCTACGCAATAAACAAACTGAGACGCATGCAGTAAACACTGGAAAACATTATTTACTGCAAGCATCTCAGGATGAATTTGAAACTCTGGTCAACAAGTTAGATATTAAGTCTAAAATACTCAATCAATACGCTGACTGGAAAGGTGTAGCCTATCGGCTAGGTGGAAACACCAAACGCGGTATCGATTGTTCCGCTTTTGTGCAACGTACTTTTCATGATCAATTTGGTATGGAGTTACCACGTTCCACATTAGAACAACAAAATATAGGGCAAACCGTGAGTCGCTCTAAATTACGGGCTGGTGACTTGGTACTGTTTAAGACAGGAGTTCGTAGGCGCCATGTCGGTATCTACATCGGCAATAATCAATTTGTCCATGCTTCAACCAGTAATGGGGTTATCGTTTCCAAATTGACCGATACTTACTGGAGTAAACGCTACTATGGAGCCAGACGAGTGTTATCAGATAACATAAAAACCTCGGTTTGACGGACACCTAACGTATCTTTCCTTGCAGACATTAAAAAACGCTTCCATTTAAGAAGCGTTTTTTATCAATGGGTAAAATCATAGTGGGTACAGCGCAGTTATATTTTCTGCAATTGCAGCACCTAACGTCTTCAAACGACATATCACTGCACTCTCATCTTCCTTAGCAAAAAACAAACAGGGTTCTCCCTCCCACTCAATCACAGCACTCGGTATTTGCATATCAGCAATAGACTGATTAATAACATGCAAAATTTCCCGTGCTTTTTCACCCTCATGGCTTAATAATTTCAGCCCCATTAGGCTATTTCCTAAATCTGTCTCTTCTGCTGGTAAAATCTCAACTTTTGTACCAACGAAGCCAGTTGACCACCGATAACTTTGCGGCAGTCTGTGTACTACCGAAAGTTGGATATTATTCACGTATCATTCCTATCAGAAACAACATTAATACATCTAACCACCAGCTGTAGATTATCGATTCGTCAAAACCGAATAACCACCCAACAAAAAAGTAAATAAAAGGTTAAAATAAAAATCGTGTTACCGCACTTACTTCACTTCCTGCTTTAAAAAAAGTGCGACCCAGCTCGCATTTTATATATATTTATACTGTTTAGGTAAAAAATTCAACTTATTTTTATGCAAAACAGCAACCTTTAATTCAAGATTTATTTACATATTTGTTTCTTTCAAATGTTACTGAATGCCAATAGAACCACAATCTTTTTATTTACAATAGGTTAAATAATGACAACCCTATAACCTTCCATAGACATAAAGCCATTATTATAAATTAACAAAAAAGCAACATTTCAGCGTTAACCTGATATGATAGTATTAAAAATTTCCTCCATTTTTTGATGATTACTCGATATTTCCTGTTTATCAGGTTAATCAATAACCCTCTATACCCATCTCACTTCAAGATGCACATGTTTCTCCCCGCTTCGCGGCGAGAAACAATGAGTTATGTTGTCTTATAATGAGCAACTTGAAAGGTAACGCGTATAAAGGCTCAAAGCACTTTAGGAAAAACACTTAAATAAAAAAGGCCATCCCCTATTGGCAGATGGCCTTTAAAAACATTTTATACCTGAACTGGATTATTCTCAGAACACGACACTTTATTTATGATGCTGATTATTTATACGATTCACTACGTGCATAGATAATAAGCATCATTGCTAATGTCACACATAATGCCATTGAGCCTACCATCGGCCAGGCATTCTCCTCAGGCAATAGAGACAAAATAGCGCCCACCGATGCAGCGATGCTAAAACGGATGGTTCCTGCCAGTGAAGAAACTGTTCCGGCCATGTGGGGATAATCGTCCAACACAACAGCCATCGTGTTAGACGTAATCATGGAAATTCCGCTGATATAAATGGCAACGCCCATAACCAGAGAAATAAATCCCAGATCAAACAAGGTGCTAAACAATAACCATAATCCCACGACAAATTGAATAAACAGCCCAATATGCAACATTTTTAATGGGCCATATTTGCGTACACACTGACTATTGATAGTTGCCATGATGAACAGAAAAATAATATTCAGCCCGAAATAATAACCAAAATGCTGCGCAGGTACACCGTTCAATTTGATGTATACAAATGCCCCAACACTGAGAAAAGAGAACATTCCAGCAAAGGAAAAACCACTCGCTAAGATGTAACAAAGTACCTGGCGTTGCCGAAACAGCATGACGAACTGTCTTACAGTAGTTTTTAAGTTAAATTTTTGCCTTTTCTCTTTAGGTAATGTCTCTTCTATGAAGAGAGCCACTAGGGTAACAGTAATGACTGCAACCAGGGCAATCGACCAGAAAATAGCATGCCAGTTAAACCATACCATCAATATCCCACCCAACATGGGAGCCAATAACGGGGCGATGATCATCACCAATGTCACAAAAGACATGCTGCGGGAAAACTCCTCTTTTGTGAATCTATCGCGCATCAAAGCATTGATGACAACACCGGCAGCCGCAGCAGAAAATCCATGTAAGAAACGCATGGAAATAAAGGTATCAATATCTTGCGCTAAAGCACATGCAGCAGAAGAGATAGCAAAAACAATGACACCTCCCAAAATGACTGGCTTACGTCCTAAGCTATCCGACATTGGCCCATAAATCATTTGTCCAATAGCAAAACCCAAAATATAGCTACTCAACGTCATCTGTACCAAACCATCACTGACACCAAAACTCTCAGCAATCGTTGGCATACTCGGCAAATACATATCAATTGCCAATGGCATTAACATAGAAAGCAAACCAAGGATCAAAACTAATCCCAAATAGGACGAACGCTGTTGTTGCACGCAGTTACTCCTGAATCAATTGAAGGATAAAAATTAAGGGGTTGGCATTTGTATGCTGTTGATCTCATTATCAGTCAGCGCCCGATATTCTCCTGGCTCTAATGCCGGATCGAGATAAATTTCGCCGATTCGCTCCCGATGAAGAGCAACAACATGATTTCCCACTGCGGCAAACATGCGTTTTACTTGGTGATAACGTCCTTCGCTAATAGTCAAACGAACACGTTGAGGCTCGATAATTTCCATTTGTGCGGGTTTTGTCAGTGTTTTTTCCCCATTTAACTGCACCCCTGCCAAAAATTTTTGCGCAGTATCCCCAGAGACTGGATGTTCCAATGTCACAAGATAAGTTTTTTCGCAGTGATGTTTAGGGGATGTAATACGGTGCGACCATTGACCATCATCAGTCAACAAAACCAACCCTGTCGTATCGATATCCAAACGCCCTGCTGAATGTAATTTATGAGCAACAGGCTCATCGATAAAATACAAAATTGTCGGGTTTGCCGGATCATCTGTCGAACATACATATCCCTGGGGTTTATTCAGCATGAAATAACGTGGACCATTGAGTTGTTGCAATATCGTGCCATCATAGGCAACTTGCTGATTAGGCTTCAATTTATAGGCTCCTGTTTTGATGACCTCATCATCGACAGTGACTAGCCCTGCCCGCAACTCGCGCCCCACATCGTTGCGGCTAATACCTAATTGTTGTGATAAAAATTTATCCAATCGCATGAATAGATGTACCTGACAAAAATAAACACAGATGAACATGTCCTTGATATTATGAACAACCTCAAGGCCACTATTGGGATACAAGATTAAACAGATAATTTATAGAAAAATCATCACGCCAGTAACTATAGCAACAATAAGTTACACGTTATAGCCCACCTGATCCTAAAAAAATAATGGTGAATGATTTCTCAACGGCAGGCTTCAAAGAAAAATGTTATTCTCTACCGTAATTATCTTTTACCTGATATTTGTGACAGTAACATAAAAATGGCTTTTACTTTACGTCCTTATCAACAAGAAGCGGTAGACGCAACCATTCGCTATTTTCGCCAGCACAGAGATCCCGCCGTTATTGTTTTACCAACAGGGGCAGGTAAAAGCCTTGTCATCGCGGAATTGGCAAAGCTGGCTCATGGTCGTGTTTTGGTACTGGCACATGTCAAAGAACTTGTTGCGCAGAATCACAGCAAATATTGTGCTTATGGATTGGATGCAGATATCTTTTCCGCAGGGCTAAATCAAAAACAAAGTACAGGAAAAGTGGTTTTTGGCAGTATTCAGTCTATTGCCCGCAACCTGGATTGCTTTGACCACCATTTTTCACTGCTAATCATCGATGAATGCCACCGCATCAGTGATGACGAAAACAGCCAATACCAACAAATTATCCAACAACTTCGAAAAAACAATCCCCAAATCCGCATCTTGGGTTTAACCGCAACACCTTATCGTCTTAGTGCTGGCTGGATATATCAATATCATTATCATGGCATGATCCGTGGTGATGAACGTAGTTTCTTTCGCGATTGTATTTATGATCTTCCATTGCGTTATATGATTAAGCATCATTTTCTGGTTTCTCCAGAAAGATTGGACATGCCTGTAATGCAATATGATTTCAGTCAGGTACGAACCAGTCAGCAAGGGATATTCAATGAAGCAGAATTAAATCGGGAGCTTAAACGCCAAAAGCGTATCACTCCTCATATCATTAGACAGATCATTGAATATGCACAAAATCGAAAAGGTGTGATGATTTTCGCCGCGACAGTCGAACATGCCAAAGAAATCTTCCAATTGCTGCCTACAGGACAAGCCGCATTTGTCAGCGCAGATACCCTACCATCTGAACGGGATCACTTAATTACGGCATTCAAAGAACAGCAACTCCGCTATATGGTCAATGTTGCCGTACTCACAACAGGATTCGATGCTCCCCATGTTGATTTAATCGCCATATTGCGCCCAACAGAATCGATCAGCCTTTATCAGCAGATCGTCGGGCGCGGCTTACGTTTATTTCCTGACAAAAAAGATTGCTTGATTTTAGATTATGCAGGCAATCCCCACGACCTTTACACACCTGAAATCGGTAACAGTAAACCCAACTCACAAAGCCAGCCCGTCCAGGTATTTTGCCCTATCTGTCAATTTGCGAATACTTTCTGGGGGATATGCACGACAGATGGAGAGATCGTTGAGCATTTTGGGCGACGCTGCCAAGGTTGGGAAGAAGACGAAAATGGGAAACGTCAACAATGTGATTTTCGTTTCCGTTTTAAATCATGCCCCCATTGTGGTGCAGAAAACGATATCGCGGCCCGACGCTGTCATCGTTGTGAAGAAGTGCTCGTCGATCCCGATGATATGCTGAAAGCCGCTCTAAAACTAAAAGATGCCCTGGTGCTGCGTTGTGGTGGTATGCAATTAACACCAGGTCACGACAATAAAGGAGAATGGCTAAAAATCACCTATTACGATGAAGATGGTGCGGACGTATCTGAATTGTTCCGTTTATCGACCTCGGCCCAAAAGAAAGTGTTTGAACTGCAATTCCTTCGCCAACATCAACGTGCACCAGGAACCGTTTTTCACTGGAGAGCCGCGGCAGACGTTGCTAATCAATTTTCTTTATTGCGTCATCCTGATTTTGTTGTCGCGCGTAAAAAAGGGCAATTTTGGCAAATTAGAGAAAAGATTTTTGACTATCAAGGGCGATTTAGACGGGCTGATGACTTGTACTAAATATGTCAGATAGACCATCCACTAACCAACTGGAAAGCATATTTATATTTGCTGTCATATCGGTTTTTCGCTAGAATGCCGCCCGCTTAGCGTAATAATACATGTTAAGCCAAGTATCGAACCTGCTGCTGGGTCGCCTGTAGCAGGATTTATTTTCTTCTTTTACAGAGAAAAAATAATGTTAACTATTAATGCAGAAGTACGTAAAGAGCAGGGCAAAGGTGCGAGCCGCCGCCTGCGTAGAGCTAACAAGTTTCCAGCAATCATCTATGGTGGTAACCAAGAGCCAGTTTCTATCGAACTGGATCACGATGCAGTTATCAACCACGAAAGCAAACCAGAATTTTACGAAGTTTTGACTCTGGTTGTTGATGGTAAAGAAACTAAAGTTAAAGTGCAGGCAGTACAGCGTCATCCGTTTAAACCTAAACTGACGCATATCGATTTCCTGCGTGCTTAATTAGCCACAGTCGAGCTTTTATCGGGACGCCGAGTAAATAACGCCGCAATTGCGGCGTTATTTATTTTTACAGCGGCTAATCTAGCGATTACCACCATGGCGTTGCAGTTGATCGCGCAGATTCGGTGGTGTTCCCTTAATCGTCAATGTATCTGTGACTGGGTCCCAAAAAATGCGTTCTCCCATCAACATAGCATCAAAGTTAATGGTTAATCCTCCACCACTGCCTGCAAATTTTGTTAGTTGGCGTAACGTTCCGCGATCAGCAGGAAAGCTTTCTTCCAATTCATAGCCCTTTTCCTGCGAAAATTGCTGAAAGTTTTGCTCACCCAACGCGGGTAACTCTTGGGAGAGTTCTTGTAACTTAATCTCCTCGCCCGCCTGTAACTGTTCATTACAGTAACCATAAACTTGCTGACGATAAGCCTGGCGTTCATTTTTATCTAACTGTGCCGACTCACAATAATCATCTAAAGCCTGCAACAAACCTTTATTTTGAACTTTGGCATTCATACCTTCACTGGCGGCGAGAAAATCCATAAAAAAGTCTGAAACCTTGCGCCCTACCCGTCCTTTTAAAAAAGTCAGATAGCGGCTGGATTCAGGATTGGTTTCCCATTCAGTTAGATCGATTCTTGCAATGATATCAGCATGGGGAATATCAAGATATTGTGTTGTATTTACATCAAGTTCATCATTGACGGATGTGCTATTACAGCTGTTAAGAACAGCAATCAGTAAATATTCCACGGCAAGATAACGATATTGGCAAAACAACACCGTTCCCCCTTCGGCAAACGGATACTTCGCCAGCTCATCTTTTAAGCGAACAGTTGCAGCCCGACTAAAACCGAGAAAATCGTCATCTCCTTTACGTAGATGACGGAGTGATCCCGCCAGCTCACTTTCTTCATTGAACAAACCGTAAGCTTTACTTTTCGCGCTGTATACACGATGCAACTCTGCCATCATCTCTTCAACCACTTGGTTGGTATCCAGCAAAGCATCACGCAAAATCACTTCCAACGTCTGTTCATCACGTTTAATCAACCGATGTAACGCGATCTGGGTAATTTCCAGACTCATTATTTATACTCCTTTGCAACGTTGACCATATAGGGCCGAGCGGTTAGCGGCGTATTCAAACATCGTTATCTTTCTGCTGCAACCAAAAACCCAATTGGCAAAAATATTCGCCATTTAATTGCCAACATCCTGCATATCAAAGATTAAAATGATGCAGCAATATTCAATATTGGCAACAACTCCGGCAACAGAGAGTTAATTTGTCATAAAAAAAGCAGAAAATCCCCTCTCTATACGGTAAGATATGGGGCTTTGTACATTCAGGATTTTTGATTTATGCCACAGTCATCTCGCTATAGCGATGAAAAAGTTGAACATTTATTAACTGAATTAGTAAATGTTTTCGAGAAAGACCATACTCCAACTGACCTAACCTTGATGGTTTTGGGTAATATGGTAACAAATTTGATCAATACGAGTATTGCTCCTGCCCAACGCAGACATATCGCAGACTCGTTTGCACACGCGTTGCAATCTTCAATCAACGAAGATAAAGCGCATTAATCTTTATTTAACACGTTGACGTAAAGAAAATATGGTGACTAGCTGTCAGCATTACCGCGAAAAAGTTTCTCAGATGATCAGTTGGGGGCACTGGTTCGCACTGTTCAACATTATGTTCAGTCTTGTGCTGGGCAGTCGCTATCTATTTGCATCTGATTGGCCGGGTTCACTGTTTGGTCGCATCTACGCGCTGGTCAGTTGGCTTGGCCATTTCAGTTTCATTGTCTTTGCCATCTATTTACTTATTCTATTTCCGCTGACATTTATCGTTATGTCTCAGCGGCTAATGAGGTTTCTTTCGGCCACGTTGGCAACAGCAAGTTTAACACTACTGATATTTGATTCCTCCATCTATGTTCGCTTTCATCTGCATTTAACTCCACTGGTTTGGGATTTAGTCACCAACCCAGAACAAGGTGAATTAGCAAGAGAATGGCAACTGATGTTTATCTGTATTCCTTTGATTTTTCTAATACAGATGCTTTTTGGCACATGGAGTTGGCAAAAGTTACGTAGCCTGAACCGTCAACGATTTGGTAAGCCACTGGCTGCAGTATTCATTACTGCTTTTGTCGCTTCACACCTCATGTACATCTGGGCAGATGCTAATTTCTACCGCCCAATTACCATGCAACGCTCAAACTTACCCATTTCTTATCCAATGACCGCCCGCAAGTTCCTTGAAAGACATGGCCTATTGGATCAGCAAGAATTTCAACGCCGCGTTAATCAACAAGGCAATCCCACCGCCTTGAGTGTCAATTATCCGCTGAATAATTTATCTTATCAGGACACTGGGCGCGGTTATAACTTACTTCTGCTTGTCGTGGATGGGCTGGATCATCAAGACATTACCCATGATATGCCAACTCTGGAACATTTCGCGCAGAACAATATCCAGTTCACTCAGCATTTCAGTACAGGTATGCAAGATGACACGGCATTATTTGGTTTATTCTATGGCATATCATCAGGCTATCTGGACGGCATTCTTAACGCCAGAAAATCCTCAGCACTTATTGATGCCTTGACACATCAAGGGTATCAATTTGGCCTCTTTTCTTCGGATGGATTTCAGACACCCCTTTATCGCCAGGCCATACTGACCGACTATTCATTGCCAGAAGCTAAAAGACAAAATGATGACGTGACAGTGAGGCAATGGAGCCAATGGTTAGATCTGCGCAATGATTCCACACCTTGGTTCTCATTTCTGGATATTAACGGCTTTGTACCTTCGTCCGGAAAATTTGATAAGAAAGCGCTGGATACTGAAATCAGCCATGTTTTAGAAGTCCTGAAAACTAAAGGCGCCTTAGATAAAACAATCATTGTGATTACAGCTAAACAGAGTAAAGACACAGCAGGTAACAGTGCAAAATGGTTTACGGGTGATAAATTCAATCGTGAACAGCTCCATGTCCCCCTGATAATTCAGTGGCCAGGCACTCCAGCACAGACTATCGATAAGTTGACTAGCCATCAAGATATCATGACAACCTTAATGCGCCGTTTATTGCACGTTACTAATTCTCCTGAAGATTATTCCCAAGGTGAAGATCTTTTTAATGCCCAAAGAGAAAATCCATGGCTTATTACAGGCGATAACGGTTCATTAATTGTTACAATGGCCCAAAATACTGTCTATCTCTCCAAAGATGGAGAGTATCATCTGTATGATTTAGATGGTAATGAAATTCAGGATGCCAAACCAAACCTCGCCCAGTTATTACAAATATTAACGGAAGTGAAACGATTTTTAGCAAACTAATCGTTTAAAAATCAATCGCTCACTAAATTAGGGGCTTGCTTTGCAAATAAAAAACGGTAATATAAGGGAAGTCATCGGCATGTAGCGCAGCTTGGTAGCGCACCGTCATGGGGTGTCGGGGGTCGTAGGTTCAAATCCTATCATGCCGACCAAATTTCCCTAGAAAAACCAACCTGTTAGGGTTGGTTTTTTTATGTCTGGAATTTGCTCTTGGTAAAATTCTGGTACAATGGCCGATGGAAATTTCACATTAAAATTTATTAAAATAATTGCTTGTTTACTCTTTTCTATACGAATAAAACTTCAAGTTGTAATTTACAACGTTATATGAAACGTGATTTCTCTCCGCTTCGCGGGGAAAAATCACACGCATCTTGATGTTAGATTGGTATATACATTTTCAGAACCCAAAGACACTGCATTTGATCAAAAAAAGATGTTGTCATGTGAGCTTGTAAACGTTGATATATTTTTTTGAATTGATTTCACGACCGATAACTCTCCATCCAATGTACGGCATAATCCAATATCTCTTTAGCAGGCACTAATAGTGTATTAGCCGCTCCAATAGTGCCTTTAATAATAACCTCTGAATGTTCATGACAAAAATGTTCAACGATATCTTTAAAATAATCTTGATTAAATCGTTCACAAACAGGATCTACAGTATCAAATTCCTCTAACATCACCCATTCTACTTGGTTATCTTGCAATAGTGGGATCTCCATTTTCCTAATACGCTTGTTGGGAATATTTGCTAAATGTTCAGCATGATGCAAAAGACTCATGGTTTCATATGGAGCGCCAATCATAAGAATTTTTCCCTGACACTCTACCAATTTTGCAAATGGTGAATCATTGCCATAGCCATAATCTAATGAATGCTTCTCTACGAAATACTCAGCATTATTCCCAATAGCGACGACAGAAGCACCAGGGTTTTGGCTTTAATCATATATGTAATCCTATGTTGATTTTATTACCTTCACTCTTTGTTTAGGTTTGGTTTATTGCATATTCTTCCATTTGGGACTACCTTATATGGGTGTACTCAAATCCTACTTGTTTAGTACACCCTCATTTGCTTCTTATTTCGCTCTTCCCCTCCCTAGATTCAGGGAGGGATTTTTATTGTTGAAAATTTTATAAAAAAATATTTTCCTACTATCTGTAATCGCCTCAGAGTCAACGGTAATTATATCTTTCTGGCATACCTCTATCATAAATTAAGTATTTATAATTAACTAATTTTGTTATAAATATTCCTGTGCATTTCCTCTATAAGAAATTTAAATTTCATTAATGATTAACATAATAATAAGAAAGTAAATTCACTTATTTTACAGTTAAGTAAGGAAAAAAATAGGAAATTCATTATGAATATTAAAAAGTCTCTACTTTTAGTGGGATTGACAGCCTTTGGTGCTATCCCATTCTCTAGTATTGCCGATCCAGATCACAATCATGGATATATCGACACACCACCAAGCAGGGCACTTTTATGCAAAAAAAATATCAATAAAAACTGCGGGCCTGTCACGTATGAACCACAATCGGTTGAAGGCCCCAAAGGATTCCCACAAGGCGGGCCACCGGACGGACAAATCGCTAGTGGTGGTGTCGGTCAGTTCAAACAACTCAATGAACAAAGTACAGACCGCTGGCATCACGTCACTATCAATAAAGGAACTAACCAATTTAAATGGACAATAACAGCCCGGCATAGCACCACTTCATGGCAATTCTATATTACCAAGCCTGACTGGGATCCAAACAAACCTCTAACGCGTGCTCAATTTGATCTAAAACCCTTCTGTGAGCGCTCTGATGATGGAAAAAGGCCTGGCCAAATTGTCTCATTGAATTGTGATATTCCTGATCGCTCAGGCTATCATGTTATTCTCGGCGTGTGGACAATTGCTGATACTACCAATGCTTTCTATCAAGTTATTGATGTTGATATTAAATAATATTTTTAATTAAACTGACATTTTATTTATACTAATTTTCTTTCAAGATGCGTCTTATATCTCCCTGCTACGTGGGGGGATATAAAGAATCACATTGATTTGCAAGCTGCAATTTGAAGTTGGATTGGTATAAGATATTATATGAGCACAAAAAGTGCTGGAAAGTAACCAGCACTTTTTTCTAAAAAATGGAGATACTTTTCAGGTAAGCTATATTTACCTAACACAGCCCTACTCATAGGAAAATATGAAAAAATCAACTATTCTTAGAATTGCCAGGCCAACAGATAATCTTACTAAAATTGCAGAAATGTATCGTCGTGGCTTAGATTTTATCACACTAGGAGAATTTAAAGATCACGATGGTTTTGATGGTATCATGTTAGGACATCCCAACCACTCCTGGCATCTTGAATTCACTCATCACCACAATACACATGTTGGTAAAGCCCCAACTAAAGATAATTTATTAGTATTTTATATAGAAGATGAACTTGAATGGCAAGAGCATGTAAAATCAATGCAAAATGCCGGGTTTATTCTCGTTCCTTCTTATAATCCTTATTGGGATAAGAACGGAAAAACGTTCGAAGATATCGATGGTTATCGTGTTGTATTACAACATGGTACTTCAGAGATTTAGTTATTTATTTTACGGTTGATTATTTATTCATTAGGCTATTAGTAATAATCTGATTAGACTTCGATACGCATTAAACTTCAAGTTGCAATTTACACGATATGAAACCTGATTTCTCCCCGCTTCGCAGGGAGAAATTACACGCACCTTGAAGTTAGATTGGTATATTTTTTATTTCTGATAGCCTAAAAAAATCATCATACCCATCATGTTTATTTGATCATGTTACGACAAAAATGTTTTCTGCTCAGATTCTCTTCGCATACGCAAAGCTGCTACCGCTTTCCCATCGGCATGATCCCATTTCACAAACTCCTTTGCTGCACTTTGGTAATCACCTGTATTCAATTTTTTCAATAATGTTGAATGAGCAAAATTACCGATCCCTAAATTGAAAATAAACGAGCATAATGCATCAAATTGTCCTTGTGTTAGGGGTACTTTCACTAATTGCTGAATGGCGGCATAAACCGGGATAAGATCTTGATGTAAATATTCCTCAGCCTGTTGCATAGTTATCACTTGTCCAGGCTCTACTCCTTTTGTATGACCGTATCCAATTGTCCACGGCTCTGCGCCAGTGACAGGATCTGGATACGCTTTCAATTTCAATCCTTCGTAATTTTTAAGTTTATTAATGCCGTCTTCACTGATTTTCATTCATTTTTCCCGCTACCAGATTGAACACCAACGTTATTTTTGGTCTAAAAAACAATCCAGAGATCAAGTGTAGATGAAAAAACAATCAGAAAAGCTACAATTATACTGGGTGATAAAGCCTCTACAAAAAATCAAATAAAAAATAATACGTTAAATATCAATAAATTATTATTTAATACAAAATTTTTTTAATTTTAAAAAAAATATTTTAATAAATATCTTGACTCTTTTGCTTTTGAGCATAAAATCTTCCTCAGAATTTAGATTTTCGTGAAGTAAATCACAATTTATAACCCTCAAAGGAAATCATCATGAAATCTGTAAAATCTTTCCTCTCAAACGTACACTGCGTTGTTATCCGGTTATCAGCGACTCGTTTTATGTAAGAGCTGCTACAATATAAAAACAAGCCAGCCGAAAACTGGCTTTTTTATCGTCACTATAGCCCTAAGATAAATGCTTTCTTGCCTGTTTCATTATTTACACGCTGTCCATTGAACTTCTGTTCCGAAAAATTTGTCTTATATGCCTAATAAATTTCAAGTCGCAATACTGCGCCAAGGCAACATCCTTCAGTAGCTTAGATAACAGCCAATTTATTGAATATGTTATCAGGCGGGAGAACAACCAACAAAGCGGCAACCTGTAAAAGCAAAATGAAGGCATAGTGTTCATGAAATGTCTATGCTGACTGGCTTGCCGTATTTATCTAAACATCAGGAGAATACGATGAATTCGATGGACTTTCGCAGTCTGAAGTTAAAATCAGAATTAGGGATACTTGAGATTATTTTACATCTCGTCATCTGGTTCCTGATTATTTTATTGACATTAGGGTTAGGTGCCTTCGTGTTTCCCTACTATATGACCCGATTTATCATTAGTAAAACACATGTTATCGATCGAGATAGCGGACAAATTATAGGCAAATTAAATTGTGAGATTAATTTAGTCCAAATAATTGGATATGTTGTGATTTGGGCGATTCTCTCTTTTATTACATTTGGTCTTTTATATTTTGTCTATCTTTATAAAATCATAGCGCATTGCATTAATCATACACGTGTGATCTCTGCATAAACGCATTAAACTTCAAGTTGCATGATATGAAACCTGATTTCTCCCCGCTTCGTGGGGAGAAACAATGAGCTATGTTGTCTTATACTCGATAAATTCCAAGTTGCAATCCGTAAGACGAGGGGAAATATAACACGCATCTTGAAGTTGAATTGGTATATAATGAACAACTTGAAAGGTAACGCGTATATATTTTCTTTATCTTTCAAATTGCAACCCAATTAATGAGCTGCAATTTGATATCCATCAGAAATCAGGATTTATTATCAACGTATTTTTCAACCAAGGCATATAAAATGGCGATGGTTTCTATATCCGGTACACCGTCATAATATGACGAACGGAAGTGCATTTGAAATGCTTTAATTAAAGATTGAAAATTTTCTTCTTTTTCTGCACCAGTGATGTCATACCCATAACGCTTGAACTTTTCTAAAATCTTGGCGACATCAGGCAGACAGTGTCCGAATTGTTCAATATATTTTTGCTTAGTTTCTTCGTCATACCATGCTCCAATTCCCGCATCATATAATTCTTTCCACGGGAAATATGGACCTGGATCGTTTTTTCTTTGCCATGCAATATCTGAATGCCCTACAACATGAGTCGGTTTAATATCCGGGTAACGTTGTAAGATATTGGTAGCTAGTTCTTTGATTGCAGTAATTTGATCAGGATGATAAGGAGGGAAAGTAAATACACCGCCATCATCACTCGCCTCATTCACAATCTCAATACCTATGGATGTGTCATTCAGCCCTTCTCGCCCGTCCCAGCTACTTATTCCTGCATGCCAGGCCCTCTCAAGTTCATCAACCAAATTGAATATGCGAACTTTATCAAATCCAGCAGCCTGATAAGTCGGATCATCTGGGTTTGGGATTAAATAGTGAGCACTGACAAGATCTCCGGTCAATGCCTGAATAGATTTCTCAAAGTTCAAAGCAGTATAGTGCATAACTAAAAAGCGGGAACGTCTGTTAAAACTTTTGGTTGAACGATATGAATTATAATCAATTTTATACATCATTGTTCTCCTTCATTTGTTTTGATGTGTGTACCAAATCACCTCTAATCCGCTGTTACCAACAGCATAAAAGGAACAAACATAGCAATAAAGGTTTTGTTTATTTATTTTGGAACATCGTGAAGAAGGCAAGCAGGGATAGGGATATACCGTCGCGATGAGCGATATGTCCACAACGCATTAAACTTCAAGTTGCAATTTACAACACGATATGAAACCTGATTTCTCCTCGCTTCGCGGGGAGAAATCACACGCATCTTGAAGTTAGATTGGTATGTTAAGGAAAATTACGGCTCAATTTCAATATCTGTCAGTGGATAACAGCTACAGGGTAAAATCTCACCTTCATTAACAAACGCCAGTGGCTTACAAGGATATCCAACCTTCCCTTTCACCAGACGAACACGACAAGAACCGCAATATCCTTGCCGACATTGGTATTCAAGCTGAATTTTGCCGTGTTCCAGTGCTTCCAACAAATTGTCGTGCAAACCTGAAGAGTAATGGATATATAAACCCTGCCGTGACGGCAGGGTAACTTTGTAATCAGCCATATCAGAGTTCGAAACCGCTGAGATCCTCAGTATTGACTTCCGAATCAATCTGACCAACCAGGTAAGAGCTGACTTCAACTTCCTGTGGAGCCACTTGAACATTATCAGAAACCAGCCATGAATTGATCCAAGGGATCGGGTTAGAACGGGTTTCAAATGGTAACTTCAAGCCAACCGCCTGCATACGAATATTAGTAATATATTCAACATACTGACACAGAATATCTTTGTTCAGGCCGATCATAGAGCCATCTTTAAACAAATAATCGGCCCACTCTTTTTCCTGCTCTGCTGCCTGTACAAACAGATCGTAGCACTCTTGTTCACACTCTTTGGCAATTTCCGCCATTTCAGGATCATCCTGACCAGAGCGCAACAGGTTCAACATGTGTTGTGTTCCCGTTAAATGCAAGGCTTCATCACGAGCAATCAATTTGATAATTTTGGCATTACCTTCCATCAATTCACGTTCGGCAAAAGCAAACGAGCAAGCAAAACTAACATAGAAGCGGATGGCCTCCAGGGCGTTAACGCTCATCAAGCATAAGTAAAGTTGCTTTTTCAATTCACGCAGATTAACGGTAATTGTTTTACCTGAAACATCATGCGTTCCTTCACCAAACAGATGGTAATAGTTAGTCATTTCGATCAGATCATCGTAATACGCAGAAATGTCTTTGGCGCGTTTTAAAATCTGTTCGTTCTCCACAATATCATCAAATACGATAGCAGGATCGTTCACGATATTACGGATAATATGCGTGTAAGAACGCGAGTGGATCGTTTCTGAAAACGACCATGTTTCAACCCATGTTTCCAATTCAGGAATGGAAATCAATGGCAGAAAAGCCACATTCGGGCTACGGCCTTGAATGGAATCCAATAGCGTTTGGTATTTTAGGTTGCTAATAAAAATATGCTTTTCATGATCTGGCAGCGCGTTATAGTCAATGCGATCACGGGAAACATCCACTTCTTCTGGACGCCAGAAGAAGGAAAGTTGTTTTTCAATCAACTTCTCAAAAATAGGATATTTTTGCTGATCAAAACGCGCCACATTAACAGACTGACCGAAAAACATCGGTTCTTGTAGCTGATCATTTTTTACTTGTGAAAAAGTGGTATAGGACATAGTTTCCTCAAATTAAATCTTACACGCGCCGCCTTCACAATCGGAATCTGCTGACTCAACAACTTCTTCCAGATCACCTTGAACGTCTTCAGCCCCATCACGGGTGTTGTGGTAATACAACGTTTTCACGCCATATTTGTAAGCAAGCAGCAAATCTTTCAGCAATTGGTTCATCGGAACCTTGCCATTAGGGAAACGCGCCGGATCATAATTGGTATTGGACGAAATCGACTGATCGATAAATTTCTGCATGATCCCTACCAACTGAAGGTAACCATCGTTGCTCGGCATTTGCCACAGCAGCTCGTAAGCACCTTTCAGAAGCTCGTAATCTGGTACAACCTGACGCAAAATGCCGTCTTTGGATGCTTTCACACTGATATAACCACGCGGTGGTTCAATGCCATTGGTCGCATTAGAAATCTGCGAAGAAGTCTCTGATGGCATCAATGCAGACAATGTTGAGTTACGCAGGCCGTATTGTTGAATGTCACGGCGCAGAGCTTCCCAATCCATGTGCAAAGGCTCGCTGGTCAGGGTATCCAGTGTCTTTTTATAGGTATCAATCGGCAAAATACCTTGTGCATAAGTGGTTTCACCAAACCACGGACAAGCACCCTTCTCTTTCGCCAATTCATTTGAGGCTCTTAGCAGGTAATATTGAATCGCTTCAAACGTTTTGTGAGTCAGATTGTTAGCACTGCCATCGGAATAACGTACACCGTGTTTTGCCAGATAATAAGCGAAGTTAATTACGCCAATACCCAGAGTTCGACGCCCCATTGAACCTTGTTTTGCGGCGATAATGGGATAATCTTGATAATCCAGTAAGGCATCCAGTGCACGAACGGCCAACTCCGACAACTCTTCCAATTCACTCAGATTTTCGATGGCGCCCAAATTGAAAGCAGACAGCGTACACAGCGCAATTTCGCCATTTTCATCGTTAATATTGTTCAACGGCTTAGTTGGCAGTGCAATTTCCAAGCACAGATTCGATTGACGTACAGGTGCAATAGCCGGATTAAACGGGCTATGGGTATTGCAGTGGTCAACGTTCTGGATGTAAATACGGCCTGTTGAAGCGCGCTCTTGCATCATCAAAGAGAACAGCTCAACCGCTTTAATGCTCTCTTTACGGATACTGCTGTCATTTTCATATTGAGTGTACAGACGCTCAAATTCGTCCTGATCTTCAAAGAATGCATCGTACAATCCCGGAACATCAGACGGGCTGAACAGAGAAATATCTCCGCCTTTAATCAGGCGCTCATACATCAGTTTGTTAACTTGTACACCGTAGTCCATATGACGAACACGGTTACCTTCAACACCACGGTTGTTCTTCAGTACCAGCAAGCTTTCAACTTCTAGGTGCCAAAGTGGATAAAACAGTGTTGCAGCACCGCCACGCACACCACCCTGGGAACAAGATTTCACCGCAGTCTGGAAATGTTTGTAGAATGGGATACACCCCGTGTGGAATGCTTCACCACCACGAATTGGGCTACCCAATGCACGGATGCGACCGGCATTTACGCCAATGCCGGCACGCTGGGAAACATATTTAACAATCGCGCTGGATGTCGCATTGATAGAATCCAGGCTGTCACCACACTCAATCAGGACACAAGAGCTAAATTGGCGAGTAGGTGTGCGAACCCCCGCCATGATTGGCGTTGGCAGTGAAATTTTAAAAGTAGACACTGCATCATAGAAACGACGGATATAATCCAAACGCGTTTCTTTCGGATAAGTGGAAAACAGGCACGCAGCAACCAGCATGTAGAGGAACTGGGCACTTTCGTAAATTTCGCCAGTCACACGGTTTTGTACTAAATACTTCCCTTCCAGTTGCTTGACCGCTGCATAAGAGAAATCCATATCACGCAAATGATCAATAAAACTGTCCATTTGCTCAAACTCTTCTTTGGAATAGTCTTCCAGCAAATGTTTGTCATATTTACCCAGGTTGACCATTTTTACGACATGATCATACAGTGCAGGAGGCTCAAATTGACCATAGGCTTTTTTACGCAAGTGAAAAATAGCCAGACGTGCCGCTAGATACTGATAATCTGGAGCATCACCGGAGATCAAGTCAGCCGCAGCTTTGATCATAGTTTCATGGATATCCGATGTTTTGATGCCATCGTAAAATTGAATCTGGGAACGCAGTTCTACTTGTGACACTGAGACATTTTTCAGACCTTCAGCAGCCCAGGCAACAACCCGGTGAATTTTATCAAGATCAATTTGTTCTTTATGTCCATCACGTTTGGTAACTAGCAGACTCTGGTTCATGGGGAAATACACCTTCTCTCTTTTCGTATCCACCTATATTGTTCCTTGACCTCTTGACAGCACGATGCCCCCAAGATGGCTGAAGGCCAGTTGGGGCTTAGCTACAATTCACTATTGTTTTGCTACTGCTTATTGCGACTTGCTACTACATACTGACTACATAACAAGTTGCTACAACAAGATGACAAGAAACACAATATATAGTGGGTAATTAAAACGGTAATAACAAGATAATGTTATTTTCGGGTTTTATCAAGTGTACAAGATCGAGAAGTTTTGTGGATAACTTGAGGATTAATTTTGGTAAAAAGCCGATAACCTGCGTAGTTACTTGATGTTACTTTCATAAGGCTATCGGCGAAACAGGGAAAATAAAATCTTAAAAATAATATTTAGTTGCTGTTTTATTAATCCCTTAACTGTCTTTGTCAGACAGATCGAGTATGTAGCATATAATTCACGTCTACATTATGTCCAAGCCGAAATTTGTCTGTTAACGGATTGTAATGTAAACCAATAATATGTTGCTCTTTCAGAGTAGTCTTATCAATCCAACTGATCAGTTCAGAAGGTCGAATAAATTTTTTCGCATCATGTGTTCCTTTTGGCACCATGTTCAATATATATTCAGCGCCAACAACTGCCATCAACCAGGCTTTGCGGTTCCGGTTAATCGTTGAAAAGAACACATGACCACCAGGTTTGACTAATTTGGCACAGGCATGGACTACAGACTCTGGATCTGGCACATGTTCAAGCATTTCCAGGCAAGTCACGACATCATAAGCATGTTGGTGTTGTTCTGCGTGACTTTCTACCGTTTCCTGAACATAAGCAACGGAAACACCGGACTCCAATGCATGCAAACGGGCAACTTGCAGGGGTTCAAACCCCATATCCAACCCTGTCACTGTCGCACCTTCACGCGCCATGCTTTCCGACAAGATACCGCCACCACATCCAACATCCAGCACTTTTTTACCAAAAAGGCCATCAGCATGTTGCAAAATGTAGTTCAATCGCAGTGGATTGATACGGTGCAATGGCTTAAATTCGCCTTCAAGATCCCACCAACGAGAGGCAACGGCTTCAAATTTTTCGATTTCCTGCTGATCCACATTGGCATGGGATTGAATGTGTGAATCGGGAGTTTTGACGTTCATCAGCAATATTGCTCCTAGGCACTGCTTCACAGCAAACTGGTTCACAGCAAACTGATTCACAGAAAATGTAACAGTATTATGGGGATGTGTGATAGGAAACTATTATACATACCTTAACCTTGAAATACCCGTGTCAGGTTTTTATAAAACTGCCATTTTATGGTATAATTTAAGCCTTTGAATTCGGAGTATGAGGGACAGTGGCTCCATGAGCGACATTGCCAGAGAAATCACACCGGTCAATATCGAAGAAGAGCTGAAAAGCTCGTATCTGGATTATGCGATGTCCGTTATTGTTGGACGCGCACTACCAGATGTTCGTGATGGACTGAAGCCAGTACACCGCCGCGTACTTTTCGCAATGAATGTATTGGGAAATGATTGGAATAAACCTTATAAAAAATCTGCCCGCGTTGTTGGGGATGTTATCGGTAAATACCATCCACATGGTGACAACGCTGTTTATGACACGATTGTTCGTCTGGCACAACCATTCTCCATGCGCTATATGCTGGTTGACGGTCAGGGGAACTTTGGATCAGTAGATGGTGATTCTGCAGCAGCGATGCGTTATACCGAAGTACGCATGGCAAAAATTGCCCATGAATTGCTGGCAGACTTGGAGAAAGAAACTGTCGACTTTGTGCCCAACTATGATGGTACAGAGCACATTCCCGAGGTAATGCCAACCCGTATCCCCAATTTATTGGTGAATGGTTCATCAGGAATTGCAGTCGGTATGGCAACCAACATTCCACCTCATAACTTATCTGAGGTGATCGACGGGTGCCTGGCTTATATTGATGATGAAAATATCAGCATCGAAGGCTTGATGGAGCATATCCCAGGCCCGGACTTCCCAACGGCTGCTATTATCAACGGGCGCCGTGGTATTCAGGAAGCCTACCGTACAGGCCGTGGTAAAATTTATATCCGCGCCCGCGCAGAAATTGAAACTGATGAGAAAAATGGCCGCGAAACCATCATCGTCAATGAAATCCCTTATCAGGTCAACAAAGCCCGCCTGATCGAAAAGATAGCTGAACTGGTCAAAGAGAAGCGCATTGAGGGGATCAGTGCACTGCGTGACGAGTCCGATAAAGATGGCATGCGCATTGTTATCGAAGTAAAACGTGATGCTGTTGGTGAAGTTGTCCTGAATAACCTGTATTCACTGACGCAATTACAGGTTTCATTTGGTATCAATATGGTTGCCCTGCATCAAGGACAGCCCAAGTTACTTAACCTGAAAGATATTCTTTCTGCTTTTGTTTGCCACCGCCGTGAAGTCGTTACACGCCGGACAATTTTCGAACTGCGCAAAGCGCGCGAACGCGCCCATATCCTTGAAGCATTGGCTGTTGCCCTGGCGAATATCGATCCTGTTATCGAATTAATCCGCAGAGCCTCCACGCCTGCTGAAGCAAAAGCCAGCTTGGTTTCCCAGGCGTGGGAATTGGGTAATGTTGCCTCGATGCTGGAACAAGCGGGTGATGATGCGGCTCGCCCGGAATGGCTGGAACCCGAATACGGTATCCATGACGGTAAATATTACCTGACCGAACAGCAAGCACAGGCTATTTTGGATTTGCGTCTACAAAAACTGACCGGCCTTGAGCATGAAAAACTGTTAAATGAATACCGTGATCTGCTGAAAGCCATTGCAGAACTGTTGTTCATTTTGGAAAGCCCAGAACGTTTGATGGAAGTCATTCGTGAAGAATTGCTACTTATCAAAGGGCAATATAACGATGCCCGCCGGACTGAGCTGACTGAGAATTCAGCCGATATTAACATTGAAGACCTGATCAATCAGGAAGATGTTGTCGTTACCTTGTCCCATCAAGGGTATGTCAAATATCAGCCACTGTCCGATTATGAAGCTCAGCGTCGGGGCGGCAAAGGCAAGTCAGCCGCACGTACCAAAGAAGAAGATTTCATTGAGCGCTTACTGGTAGCCAATACCCACGACACTATCCTTTGTTTCTCAAACAAAGGCAAAATGTACTGGATGAAGGTCTATCAATTACCGGAAGCGAGCCGTGGTGCTCGCGGTCGCCCAATTGTCAACCTTCTGCCATTGGATCAGAACGAACGTATTACCGCTATTTTACCGGTGCGTGAATATGAAGATGGGCTAAATATCTTCATGGCAACAGCCAGTGGTATTGTTAAGAAAACCAAGCTTAGCGAATTCAGCCGTCCACGCAGTGCCGGTATCATTGCCGTGAATCTGAACGAAGGAGATGAGCTAATCGGCGTTGACCTGACAGACGGCAGCAATGAGGTCATGCTGTTCTCTGCACAAGGTAAAGTTGTTCGTTTTCTGGAAGAAGAGGAAGAAACACTGGAAGATGGTACTGTTCGCGTAAAAGGTGTACGTGCAATGGGACGCACTGCAACTGGGGTTCGCGGTATCAAACTCAGTGAAGGCGATAAAGTTGTTTCCCTGATCATTCCTCGTGGGCAAGGAGAAATCCTGACCGTCACTGAAAATGGTTATGGCAAGCGCACTGCCGAAGGCGAATATCCGACGAAATCGAGGGCTACCCAAGGGGTTATTTCCATCAAAGTCAGCGAACGTAATGGCAATGTGATCGGCGCAATTCAGGTAGAACCGACGGATCAGATCATGATGATTACTAATGGAGGCACATTAGTACGTACCCGTGTTTCTGAGGTCAGTGTTGTTGGCCGCAATACGCAAGGTGTCACCCTGATCCGCACAGCCGAAAACGAACAAGTCGTTGGCTTGCAGCGCGTAGCTGAGCCAGATGACGATGATGAAAATGTAGCGGCGCCTTCTGATGAAGGAAATAGCGAATAAAAAGATCGTGAGTTAAAAGAGAAGCAGGCATTTAAGTGCCTGCTTTTTTTTGTTCAATTTTTTGACGAAGAATGAGCAAGATGTAAATGCTGCTTTGTATTCCCTGCTACACTAGTATATGCTGTGAACAGTTAATATTAATCATATATTTATCAGGCGATCTCTTGAGATATCTATCTTCTTTTCGGACGTCACTAAAGATATCACGTTATCTTTTTCGGGTGCTTGGATTTATGCTATGGGCGCTTGGAGCCTTATTAACCAGCTTTTATTTGACAAGTCTTTTTAATGCACTCAAATCAGATATTCGTCAAGAATATAATGCCAACTACGATATCGCTTTTTCTCATATACGACATATCGCCAATATCTTGCGAGATATTCAATTTATGGCGGAAAAGCATTTATCACAAGATAATGATAAAAATCAAACAATCGTACCGCATAATAACGATATTCTTTCGTATATTCCGTTGGATGAGAATTCCGATTGTGAACTATTACGTAGAACCACTCATAATAATTTATATTCATTAGAGCAGTTGATTGCACTTTGGAAAGATAATATTGCTGCTATACGCAGTATAAATCAAACTTTTTTCATTGGAGTAAAAAGCAAATGCATGGTGAATTTTTTCCCTCATAACAATATCACAGAACCTGATGCATTAAAAAAAATGATCTACGAGAATACTCGCAGGTTGATCAACATGAGAGAACAAAACAATGAAAGAGCGCTCTTTTGGATCCAACCTAGCCCCAAAGCGGATAGCGGTAATCTTTATGTTTTTACACCTATTTATATTAATGGGCACATGACAGGGATCATAGGTATCGAAAAATTTATCAGGCTAGAATCTTTTTTGCAAAAAAGGGAACGCCCTGTTACAGTCATGATGCTAAACGAATCAAGCCAGCCCGAATTGCAATTTTCTATAAAAACTAATAATAAACCCCTCGTTATAAACCCCAACTCCAACTCGCAGCCAATGTATTTTGGTTATGATGAAAATTTTACTAGCCTGGTATTAATGCGGAATTTATCGCCTTCTTCATTACGTATTGTTTACTCATTGCCACTAAAACATATTTACGACGAACTAAAAGCCAGCGCAATTAATGGTATCATCCTGAATATTATTTCTGCAATTGCGATTATCTTTTTCATTTGGCTGTTTGAACGTAAAATGTTTTCTCCAGCTGAGGAAAATGCTATTCGCCTTGAAGAGCATGAACAGTTTAACCATAAAATTGTCGCCTCTGCCCCTGTGGGAATAAGTATCTTAAGGATCAGTGATGGCGTTAGCATCTTAAGTAATGAATTAGCTCATAATTATACCCGAATGTTAACGTACGAGGATCAAAAACGCATTGTCGATATTATTTGTGATAAAACCAGCAGCTATATTGATGTCGTCACCAGTAATAATAATCACCTACAAATTAGTTTCGTACACTCACGTTATCGTAATGAAGAAGTTGCCATCTGTGTACTGATCGATGTCAGCGCCCGTGTAAAAATGGAAAAATCATTGCAAGAAATGGCCTCAGCAGCAGAACAAGCCAACCAAGCAAAATCGATGTTCCTTGCCACAGTCAGCCATGAATTAAGGACACCGCTATATGGCATTATTGGTAATCTAGAGTTAATGCAATCCCATACATTACCACCAGAACCTACCCGATTACTGGCAACAATGAATAATTCATCATCACTATTGTTGAAAATCATCAGTGATATTCTCGACTTTTCGAAGATAGAATCTAAGCAATTAAAAATTGAACCCAAAGATTTTAGTTGCAAAGAAATATTGTCACATGTGATTTCAAACTACCTTCCCCTAATTGCTAAAAAAGGCTTAAGCTTATACTGCTATATTCAACCCGATATCCCTGATATCATGCGTAATGATCCTGTAAGGCTACAACAAATTATCTCTAATTTACTGAACAATGCGATTAAATTCACAGCATCTGGGTATGTTGTCATAGAAGTTAGTTCAAGGCATGGTTATTTGTATGTCAGCATTAAAGATACCGGGCTTGGGATCGAGGATAAATTACAATTTCAATTATTCGAACCCTTCTTCCAAGTCAGTGCCAATAAAGAAAATTCCTCACAAGGCACAGGATTAGGATTGGCTATTTGTGAAAAACTGATTAATTTGATGGATGGTGATATTGAATTCGTCTCACAAAAATATGTTGGCAGTATCTTTTCTATCCGTCTTCCTTTGTATGGCACTCAATATCATACCAAACAACTATCCAACCAAAGGGCACAAAAGAGGATTTTGTTAAATATTCATAATGACTTTCTGGAAAAATATTTGCAAAATTTTCTTACACAAAATCATTTCCAAGTTGCCCTCTATGACGAAAGCCAACTAGATGGCACAGAAATACTAATTAGCGATAGAGCTAATAATCCCAACATTTCTATATGTTACTTTATAGAAATATCAGAAAAACATATTGGCTCGCCAAAACAGATCCGAGAAAATTATTGGCTCTATAATACTTATGAACTGAATGGGCTGGATAGTATGCTGGATAAATTGTTGGTGAAGCATGCTGACTTACCAGCTATTTTTGTATCAACAACCTCTGCTCCAAATAAAACGGTCCAAACGGATATTTTCTTAAATACGGTTAAAGTATTGGTCGTTGATGACCATCCTATCAATCAGAATTTATTGGTCAATCAATTGAACTCAATAGGATTTAGCGCATCAATGGCTAATGATGGTGTTGAAGCCATTGAATACCTGCAAAACAACTCCCCAGATATTATTCTAACGGATGTTAACATGCCAAATATGGATGGATATGAACTTGCCCAATACTTGAGAGGCAAAGGTTATACTAAACCGATTATCGGCATCACAGCCAATGCACTTGCAGAAGAAAAACAGCGTTGCGTTAATATGGGCATGAATGACTGCCTATCAAAACCTGTATCACTAGCTATATTAAAAGAAACATTAATAAAATACAGTGATATTTAAAACTCAATACATATTGAGCTATGAATGATGGAAAATCGGCAACCACTCACTGCTACCGACTTTCCATTAAAAAAGATAACACATTAGTTAGTTACCAATATCTTTGTCGATAGTGACGGAAGATAAATAGTTAAGCAATGCGATATCGTTATCGACTCCCAGTTTTATCATGGCTGATTTCTTCTGGCTGCTTATTGTCTTAATACTGCGATTGAGTTTTTTGGCAATATCAGTAACAAGAAAGCCTTCAGCAAATAAACGCAGGACTTCACTCTCTTTAGGAGATAAACGTTTATCCCCATAGCCATTAGCATTAACCTTTTCAAGTAACTTAGAAACACTTTCAGGTGTAAATTGCCTACCTTTTTGCAAAGCAGAAAGTGCTTTAGGTAAATCTGTTGGTGCTCCTTGCTTTAACACAATTCCCTCAATATCAAGCTCAAGTATAGCGCTTAAAATAGCCGGATTATTGTTCATTGTAAGAACAATGATTGCCAATGTTGGATAATGACGTTTAATATATTTTATCAGAGTGATACCATCACCATATTTATCCCCAGGCATTGACAAGTCGGTTATGAGCACATCTGCTTCTATATGTGGCAAGCTATTAATGAGCGTCGTTGAATTTTCAAATTCACCAACTACATTAATCCACTCAATTTGTTCAAGTGACTTGCGGATGCCAAACAAAACGATGGGATGGTCATCGGCAATAATGACATTAAGGTTATTCATATTATTGGTTACCTTGCTGCAACAGCTTTATGACAAAAGAATCAATGAAGCTGATGCTATTTTTAATTTCTACTTCATTATTGTCTGCTATGTGTTTTTCCAACGCCTCACATGATGACCTAAGAAATTTTAAATCTAACATAGCAAATGCACCCTTAAGGCGGTGTACCGTTTGCGAAAGTGATATCAAATCATGTCGTTCTACATCAGTATACAGTCTGGTAATGTCCATAGGTACTGTCTCTATAAACAATTTCCTGTAGTCACAGTCTGCCAACTGAGTTTGATATCTTTTGAGGATATCACAAATACTACTATCAAAATTCTCAAATAAATCAACACGATTAGCTAAATCATCTGCTGATTTAGGCGTTTCTCCGGTGCCATCTAAACGGAAATTTTCTTCGACCAGAAACGATATTGCATTAATAATATCATCAGCAAGATTGTAATTGCACTGAACCATTCCCGGCTTCAACTGCTTAAATCCTGCTAAACTCCCCACTAATAATATAGTTGGTTTTTCAGGTTTGTACTGTTTTTCCTCTTTGTACAGCCTATCCGTAAGGATAATATCGTATTCTTCCGTAATACCTTCTTTTCTTTTATCAAAATATGCAGCACCATAATTATTGAGATAATTATGGACGATTTTGCTGATTTCAGGGTTATTGATATCAGTTAAAACCGTGATCCCTTCCAAAAGCGGAGGCGTTTCGCTATTTTCATCATCATGGTGCGATAGGGGTAGATTGATAACATAATGTGTTCCCAACCCCAACTTACTTCTGATATCAAGGCTTCCTCCCATTCTTTTGCTCAACTGATTACATAAATAAAAAGTCATGCCAGAATTTGTAGAGTACTTATCTTGTACGGATTGGTTCAGAAAAGGATAAGTTAAGCTGGTTAGATCTTTTTCACTTAAACCAGCGCCACTATCCATCAACTCAATCTGAATCTGGTTATCATACTTACCTGAACCGTTAACAACCAATGATATTTTACCATAGCTGGTCATCGTTATTGCATAATTAAATAGCAATGTAACAATTTTACTTAATGCTGCTTTATCTCCTATGAATAAAGACTCACGAGAAATATTAAAATGATAATAAACTCTCAAACCTTTGGCATTTAATACCGGCAAAGAGGTTTTCAAAATATCTTCTAATTGTGAAGATAGGGAAAATATTTCGTTTTCCGGCTGCCAATCTCCCAACTCCAACTCATTGAGTAACGAAACATTTTCAACCCATTCGGTGATATATTTTGTTTTATCTAATAACTTACCTAATAGCTTTTGCCTATTTTCATCTTGTGACAGTTGCTGCAATTGGTTGGTAATATCATTAATACTACTAACAGGTTCTTTTATTTCATTATTAATATTTGAAAGCATAGAACGCCTGATCTGAATACTTTTATCATATTCACGATGAGCAAATTGCAATCGTTTATTTGCCAAAATTTCCTGATCTTTGTCTTGCAGTAAAAACAGGTAAGTTTCTGGTAATAAGCTATTGTTATACATTTTTACTTCATAAACCGCTTCGTCAATGGATGTCTGAATGACACCATGATGTTGTTGCGCCATCGTTCTCACTTTATTCAAATCCAGATGGGGTATTAACTGCTCCGCAATTTTATTCATTATCATTACTTGATTTGATTCAAAATCATAAACCACGACGCCAACAGGAATATTGGAGATAATATCACCATTTAGGGTATTCCTAATTTTCAGTTCATGATCCATAGCCGCATTCGGTGCAATATATCGCCTACGGATATAGAATAACCCACTTAAAGAAAACAGAAAGAAAAACAATATCGAAAGCAAAAGCCAGACATTCCTGAACAACAAATCTACAATCAATGCCTTCAATGGAACTTGATAAATCAATTTATACGGCATGACATCAAGAGGCTGAGAAAATTCTAACCAAAAGCCGTTCAATGAAACCTCAGCTTTATCGGAAGCTTCGGGTTCATGTAAATTGATCGCAGTCAATCGGAAGTCTGCTGGTGACATATCAACCGGCAGGAGATTATTAATGGGTAAATCAAAAGCAATAATGGTGGTTAATTGCCCTGTTGCATTAAATGCAGCTTTATAGGTGTAGAAATAAATATTTTCACCACGTAATACATTAATGGAAGAAATACTCTCTTTTTCTTCCAAAGCAGAAGACTGCTCCAACATCTCGGTGCGTTTGGTTTCAGAATTCAACGTCAGATAGCTCTCTTTGAACCTGATTTCTGGTTTTAGAATCGGATAGGTTGTTATCAATAACAAATTATTATCCTGCCCATTGAGGTAGTACATAGACAAGTATTCATTATGGGCTCCCCAGAGAATATCCAAATAGCCAGATAAATGCTCAGCAAGTTGGACACTTGAGTCGTTATATTGACCAAAAATAATGGCATCAACAGACTGATAACGATTTTCTAACCAATAGACATCGGGACGCAATTTAAACAATGGCGTATTCTCCTGAGAGGAGATTGGCAGAGTATTTGACTGCTCAAAAATATGACTGGCATGGTAACGATAATCTTTAATCTGCAATCTCATCTTAGCGGTTACACTACTGATAGCATATTTTTTCTCCATCAACCAAATATCAAAATAGTTATACCCGAATAAAAATAGAGACGTAAAAAGCAAAGTAACAAATAACGCGTAAAAACGAGGAATAGCAGATGGCTTGATAGGTGGTTGTTTATACATTCTTTGGATGGTTGCCTTTAGTATGAATATATTTTGTTCAATACGACATTGAATCGTCGCTAAATAAGCCGGTGTACTGTGCTTAATATTAGCAGGTTAGCCAATGAAAAGGCCATTGCAGATCGAAGATTGAGCAAACAGTAAAAAAAACACAATTTTTTTTCTTTTGGGGCTAGACACATCAAAATGATATAGGCATAATCTCGCGCCATGGAAGGATGGCCGAGCGGTCGAAGGCAGCGGTCTTGAAAACCGCCGATGGGAAACCATCCTAGAGTTCGAATCTCTATCCTTCCGCCAAATTTCGCCGGCTTAGCTCAGTTGGTAGAGCAACTGACTTGTAATCAGTAGGTCACCAGTTCGACTCCGGTAGCCGGCACCATATAAAATCAACATGTTATAATGTTGAAGCGAACGCCCTGATAGTTGATTATGACATAAATGCGTCATGATAGATTATCAGGGCGTCGATCTTTTTGGCGTCCCCAGTGAACCAATTGGCGATAAAGCGAGCACTTCGATTGGGTCCCAGCTCACCATGACTCGTTATGCACTTCCGCCTCAATTGTTTTTAGTTATCACAATGGAAATAACCATTAATAATAAAACTGACAAGAGATAAAAAAATGGCAGTGTGTATTTTCTATAATTAAGCCTTCTGAATGGTTTTTCAACAAAGTGATAGCTTAAACATGCTACGGAAAATGAAATAACGATAATAACACTTGAATTAATTTTATTTAACTCTATTCCTCTGTATCTTGAAAACATAATTATAGGCCAATGCCAAAGATAAAAAGAATATGATACCTTCCCTATATATGAAATTATTGAGTTTGAAAGTATTCTGTTGAAAATCCCAAACTTATTTCCATTATATGATACTATAAATAGTGTCGCCCCTATAACAACGGGTAAAGATAAAAATCCGGGAAATTGACTATTTTTATTAATAAGAAAAGCACTTGATAATATCAGAAAAAATCCTAAAACCGATGTCACATGAATCCATTCATCCTTTACTTTGATTCTTCTATAGTTAATGGCCAATACTGCACCCGACAGTAGCTCAAAAAACCGAAAAGGCAACATCATATAGGCCAAGTGCTTATCATGAATGACACAATACTGTGCTGAAAATAGGGATAAAAATAAAACCACCGATAAAATAACAAAATTTATACGGAGATCTTTTTTCTTATAAAGAAGAAAGAGCATGACAGGCCAGATCAAGTAAAATTGTTCTTCTATTGATAATGACCACGTGTGAATAAGAGGCTCTCTGCCAGATAAGATAATATAGTTAGGAATACTGTAGAAATAAAAATTACTAGCTCCAATGATAGAAAATAATGCACTTTTTGAAAATGATACCAAGTCAACCGCTAATAAATTATACCAACAATATATAAATAAAGGTATTAACATAAAAATAAATGCTGGTAATAATCTTTTTGCCCTTCGGCTATAGAAATTACCAAAAGAAAATACCCCCGTTCTTATTTCTTTCTCGATTATTGAAGTTATCAAAAATCCAGATATAACGAAAAAAACATCTACGCCTACAAATCCTCCCGGGACTGGGAAATGTACATGGTAAAAAACAACCAACAATACCGCGATAGCTCTTAACCCATTGATGTCAGGCCTAAATTTCACACTATAACCTCTTGAATTATATATGAAAAACATGCATTAAAAAATGCAAAGGAAAGTATTGTATCACTCGAATCATCACTGCTATATCCCTTATCTCACCAAGATCATCAACAAACTGGAGGGTATCATTCCAGCTCTGGTATCCTATCAATTTACTCTTTCAATTTGCTACTTCATTGTCCTTGTTAGCTATATTCCCACATCCAGGCCATAACATCATTTAGAACACGAATAAATTATGTTACTCAACAAAGAAGTTTCTGGTTGTTTTTTAACTTAATATGCTTCTGCTTTCTTAGTGATTTTCTCCGAATCACATAGCTTGATAACGCCTTATTCAATGCCACCAAAAATGTAATTATTTATTTACACACTGTGTAATATATATTTGACAGACATAAATCAATCATTTAACCTGCAAGTCTTATAACTATTTCTCAACATATTCAGAAATGAGGATCGCGTGAAAAATCGCACTATTGGCAGTATTTTTATCGTTGCTGGAACGACGATTGGCGCAGGAATGTTAGCAATGCCATTGGCAACGGCAGGTGTGGGATTTGGAACTACATTTGCTATGTTAGTCGCCCTATGGGCTTTAATGAGTTATACAGCACTCTTGCTCGTGGAAGTGTATCAACATAATGAGTTTAATACTGGATTAGGAACTATCGCGAAACGCTACCTTGGGTTAGGTGGGCAGGTGTTGACTGGCTTTAGTATGCTTTTCCTTATGTATGCCCTGACAACAGCTTATATTAGTGGTGCGGGTGAGTTACTGGCGGCTTCCCTCTCTTCTTGGTTAGATAAACCCATTTCTGTCTCTGCTGGGATCATCATTTTTACTATTATTGGTGGTGGGGTCGTCTGTATTGGCACCCAATCTGTCGATTTGATTAACCGCCTGCTGTTTACTGCTAAAATTGTTTTTCTGGTGATCGTACTCGGCGTCATGATGCCTCATGTTGATAAAATCAACCTGATCTCCATGCCCATTGAGCAAGGATTAGCACTCTCTGCTATACCGGTTATTTTTACTTCATTCGGGTTTCACGGGAGTGTGCCAAGCATCGTTGCCTATATGGGAGGCGACACCAACAAGCTACGGAAAATCTTTGTTATTGGCAGTGCCATTCCCCTGTTAGCCTATATTCTGTGGCAATTGGTGACGCTCGGCGCGATTTCTTCAAATACATTTGTTGGCATTCTCGCACAAGAGTCTGGCCTGAATGGATTATTGAAAGCAGTCAGAGAGATTGTCGCTGTACCTAAAGTGGAGTTTGCCGTTCATCTGTTTGCTGATCTCGCGCTAGCTACCTCGTTTCTCGGTGTTGCCTTAGGATTATTTGATTACCTTGCTGACCTGTTTAAGCGCCGTAATCACGCCAAAGGGCGTTTACAAACAGGGTTAATGACTTTTGCTCCTCCCTTGTTCTGTGCACTGTATTACCCTAATTTTGTTATGGCACTGACATTTGCGGCTGTTGCCCTCTCTATTCTCGCCCTGTTATTGCCTTGCTTGCTGGTTTGGCGTAGCCGTAAAGAAAACCAGGGCAGTTATCGTGTCATGGGGGGTAAGCCTGCATTAGTCTTTGTTTTCCTGTGTGGACTTGCAGTGATTGCCATTCAAATTGGCATTGTTACAGGTATATTGCCAAACATAGGGTAAGTTTATCCTGTCGAAGGTTATCCGCATTAATACTGACGCGGATAACCTTGCAGCATTTTCGTTTAATTAAAAGCTCAAGCCAGCGCCAACATAAAAACCGTCAGAAACCTTGTTATTACGGTGACCATGACTACCCCGTATATCAATGACACGGTAGCCAACATCTACACTCAGCGGTCTGAAAAGCGTATAACGCACTCCCCCTGTCGCTTCCGTATAAGAATCCATGCCTGATGTTAAGCCTGATGGTGAACCATAGGCCTCCCCATACAGCGATAAAGAAGAAGTCACAGCCCAACTAAGGCCAGCACCGACAGCCAATGCGGCGCCATCTTTCCCATCTTTGGGGGACAAATAAAGCCCTTTCGCGCCAACATTTGCAGCTAATGGGCCCAATGGCAGACCGAAGCCTAAACCTAAACTGCCAAGCTGGCCATTGTGGTCACTGCGAGTCCAGTTACCCGTCAGAGACAGGCCGGCATATTTATCACCAATCCCCACTGAGGTGCTGGTACTGTGTTTTCCCACTTGAGCATCTATAGAGAAAGCATTTGCTGAGCCAGCTATAAAGAGCAAACTAGCGGCGCCAATAGCAATAAAGCCTTTCATAATCTTGTCCTTTAATGAATCAATGCCTATATGGGCTAAGGTATTGTACTTAAACCGATGCGGAGACATAGACGACAAAAAAGCAAGGAAATGTTTAGATTTATAAAGATACGTAAATAACGTTATCATTTATTAGATTTACTATTTATCTCCGTTATCCACTGCATAACTTGTTGGCGAGAAACCTTTATTCCGCCATTTTTCAGTTGAGCAGGTAACACATAACAGGCAACAGGCCGCTGGAAAGCCGCGGTTTTATCCGCAAGCCAATCAATAATTGTCTCTGTTAGTGCAGGATACTGAGTTTCAATTACCGCTACTGGCCGATGACCGAATTCAATATCAGGAATGGGAACAACAAAACTCTGTTCAATTTGAGGATGTTGGTTAATGATCCGCTCAATATCTTCTGGCTGGATACCCTCCCCACCACTAAAGAATTGGTTATCGAGACGCCCTAAAATCCGCAACTCTCCCTGTTCAAATACGCCTCGATCACGGGTTGAAAACCATCCTTCGTTATCTGCCAATGGCTGCAATTCTCCATTAACCCAATAACCCATCGCGATACTATCAGCACGGAGCTGAATTTCTTCATCGACTAAGCGAATGGATTTTCCGGGGAGCGGATTGCCTACCCCAGGCAACCCATCAGCGCGTTTTGCGCAAACAGTGGATGCCATTTCTGTCAACCCATAGCCACACCAACAACGAATACCCAGTTCTTCAGCCCGTTGGGGCAGTGACGTCGGTATCATTGCGCCTCCCAATAACACTTCTTTTAATGTCAATGGATAGTTGTGGGGTTGTTCCAGCAAACGCCACAGTTGAGTAGGTACAAGTGATGCATGGGTACAACCAGACAGCGCACGATCCAGCGGGTGTAAATCCCTCAGCACTAATGTTGCGCCTGTTTGTAACCAACGCCAAAGGATCCCCTGGCCTGAAACATGAAACAAGGGCAATGACAGTAACCAACTATCATCTGGCTGAAAATCCATACAGGAAAGAATACCTTGAGCGCTGGCAAGATGAGCACCTATGGCGTGTACCGCAGCCTTGGGTAACCCAGAAGAGCCAGAGGTCAGGATCATGCTGGCAGGGCGTTGACTTTCCCACATCACCAACAGGTTGTTTTTTGCACGCTCATCATGTTTCGCCGGAAACTTTTGTTGCCAGTCAAGTCTCTTAACTGGCATAACAGGCGAAGGCGAGTTCGTGAAATCCACCCCATAATCCATATTGAGATGAGGCAATAGCTCCGCCAGCAACCGATCAGGTAACTGAGGATTAAGAAGTAACGCTCTGGCACCACATCGCAGGATAGCCAGGTAACATAACAGAAGTTCCGCGCTGTTTTTACCTCTCAGGATCACACCACTACCTTCCACCACACCCTGTTGGTGGAAATGGACAGCAATAGCATTGATACGTTGCGTTAATTGATGCCAGGTTAGTTGCTCATCATCTAACTGAATAGCCTGTTTTTCAGGTAAGGATGCAGCCCAATGCTGCCACGGCCATTGAGTCCACTCTATTACTGACATTTATGACTCCACACCATAGCCAGCTTCTCCAGCATGACACATGGCATATGGCTCTCTGGCCAACAACGAATAAGTTGTGACTGGATAAGATCCAAAGTATCCAAACCCGGAAGTGAATCAGGTGTGAGCCATTGCGCAAGACGCGCCAATTGTGTCAAGCCAAAGCTAGTTTCAATGCTGGAGCTAATAACAGCCTCTAACCCTAACTGATGTGCTTCAGTAATTAATTGACGGCAACGGTCAATACTGCCTGTCAATGTTGGTTTGATGATAATAGCAGAAACACCCTCCTGAGCTTCTACAGTAAAACCGGCTTCACGGACACTTTCATCCCATGCAATGGCGATACCCGTTTCACGAGCAAACGCCAGAGATTCATCCCTGGTTTTGCAGGGTTCTTCGATAAAAGCAATTCGGTGCCGATAATCTGGATTGACATACTTAGCGAAACCTTCTGCTTTTGTACGTGTCCAACTACGGTTAGCATCTAATCGCAATCGGAGATCAGGCACCGCTTCAAGCATCACATTGACTACCATGCCATCCCGTACAGCTTCATACAGCCCCACTTTCACTTTAGCAATCTTCTGACCTGCCATATTACCCAAACGCAGGATCACATCATCAGGATCGCCGGTACATAACGGCGCCTTGCAATAATTAGCTGTTTCGGGTAACTCTCCCCGTAATTCAGCCAGTGCACAGCTTAGGCCAAACGCAACGGAAGGCAGATCGCTCTCTTCTGGCTGTGTCCCCAGACACCAGTGTTGCAGCCATTCCACCGCCGATGCTTTAGCTTGTTCAGGCGTTTCATGGCTAAATTCAGGCAATGGGGAAATCTCTCCCCAACCGTCTTGTCCATTTTCCTGCAAGTGCACCAAAAACCCGTCACGGGTTTTCAGGCGCTGATAACGCAAAATGATACCTGCCTCCATAGGCAGGCTGAATTGGTACAAAGTTGCTTTACGCATAATGGATGACAACTTATTACGGATTACGCTTGAACTTACTGAAATCAGGATGGCGTTTTTCGTTGAACGCATTGCGCCCTTCCTTCCCTTCTTCGGTCATGTAGAACAGCATAGTGGCATTACCCGCCAATTCCTGTAAACCCGCCTGACCATCGCAATCTGCGTTCAATGCCGCCTTCAGGCAACGCAACGCCATTGGGCTGTTTTCCAGCATTTCACGACACCAGCGCACCGTCTCTTTTTCCAATTTGGCATAAGGTACAACGGTGTTCACCAGTCCCATATCCAGTGCCTCTTTAGCATTATATTGGCGGCATAGGAACCAGATCTCGCGCGCCTTTTTCTGTCCTACGATCCGCGCCATATACGATGCCCCCCAGCCACCATCAAAAGAACCGACTTTAGGGCCAGTTTGACCAAAAATGGCATTATCCGCCGCAATGGTCAAATCACACATCAAATGCAGGACATGCCCGCCGCCAATGGCATATCCCGCAACCATGGCAACGACAGGTTTTGGACAGGTACGGATCTGCCGCTGAAAATCTAATACATTCAGATGATGTGTTCCGCTGTCATCTTTATAACCACCATAATCACCACGGATTTTTTGGTCGCCTCCAGCACAAAACGCTTTTTCTCCCATTCCTGTCAGAATAATCGTTCCAATTGCTTCGTCATAACGGGCATCTGCCAACGCCTGAATCATCTCTTTGACGGTCAGGGGGCGGAATGCATTACGCACTTGTGGGCGATTAATCGTAATCTTGGCAATGCCATCTGTGGATTTATGGTAGAGAATATCTTCAAACCCTTGGGAACAATCTTGCCACTCAATAGGGGCATATAATTTTTCTTCGCTTGGGTAATGCATTATTGTGTTTCCTTAACCAAAAAATGATAAAAAACAGTTCACTGCGCTGGAAAAAGCCACAGGATTGCCATAATGAGCATTATGTCCAACTTGAGGAATGGTTGTTAATGGCAACGTATATTGCTGTGCTATGCTCTGGAATTTACGATCATTTTCCCCACATAAGTAAGAGAAAGGAATAGATATTTGCTGTAAAGCAGGAACTAGCCAGGGTTGGCGGCCTAACGAGGTGTTTTCCAGCATATCTGCGATACGATCTCCTCTGTTTTGGCTGCGCAGATGAATAATTTGCTCACGTTGTGCCGCCGTTAAGTCAGCGAATATCGGTTGTTGATACCAATCAGGCAAGACTGACGCCATTGGCTCCTGGCGAAAACGTTGCGCCCAATGCTGATCACTGCGCAATCGCACATCACGCTCCTGCTGGGAAAACAGCCCCGGATTGCCTCCTTCCACTAGCAACCCGCGCAGGCCATTTTGTTTGCCATAGAGCGCATGGTACATAGCTATTCGTCCACCCAGTGAATAACCAATCAAACAGTAATCATTGATTGAATGCCCGATTAGGGTTGCCGTCAGCAATTCACTCATCTCGGCAAAACCGCCAGTCACATTCACATTGGCGGAATTACCGTGTCCCGGTAAATCAACAACCAATGAAGGATATCGATCACAAGCATCCACGACTGGAAACCAATCGTCGCCGCTTCCCAATAATCCATGTAACCAGACTAACCACGTCCCTTGGTTATCGGTATGAAATGCCTGACAGTTTAGTTTCACAGCGCCGCCACCTGTTCCAGTAACTCTTGCAGGCATATTGCCCCTGCATTGCCTGAAACCTTTAACTCAATCAATGTCGTCTCCTTACGATCCCATACTTGTTGGGCACAGCGTTTTAATTCCGGCCAATTTTGCGGTGCTGCATAGTTTAGGCCGAACATGGCAGCAACATGATCAAAATTGACATCTTGCGGCATACAGTAAAAACGCTGACGTTCTTCCTGTGGTGTTGGTAACAGCGAAAAAATCTGCCCGCCATTATTATTCACTATGATCAATAACATGGGAGCGGAAAGATGGCGTAATAAAGCCAGGCTATTCAGGTCATAAAGGGCGGAGATATCACCTATAATCGTGAGTGTCGGTTTATTGGTTGCCCGCTGTACGCCCGCGGCAGTCGCGATCAAGCCGTCTATACCACTGGCACCTCGGTTACTGTAAACCGGATAACCCACGGGAAGTTGCCCCAACGCATCAACCAAACGCACAACCAAGCTATTGCCAACAAACAATTGCCCTTGCTCTGGCAACAATTGGTGCAATTGATGCGCAACTGCGGCCTCGCTGAATTCTCCCGTCAACTTTGTTTCAACACACTTAAACGCGCTTTTTGACCATAAGTTCAATTCCTCTGCCCAAGGTGCTCGTGAATATGCGGGATGCTCCCGTAACCAATCAGTTACACTGCAAGTGAATTTGCGTCCTCTATGGTTTGCAGGATCAAGTCTGCCGACAATGGGATCGACAATCCAATACTGTTCAGGTTGGCACTTAGCCTGCCATTGCAACAATCGCTTGCCTGTCAAGCTCGCACCAAATTGGATCACCAATTGCCCTTGCGCCAGAATCTCCTGAGTGCGGGGCTGAGTCAGCCATAAATCTGTACATGGCAAAGGCTGCCCCGTTTGGGATAACACGTCACCAATAAGCGGCCAGCCCATCTCTTTTGCCCATTGAGCAACATATTTGCCCTCTTCTGCACTCATTCTCCCTGCCAGTACAATTCCCCGTTTTTTCTGCCAGATATCCCAATCGACTGCCTTAAGGGTGGTATGCACTTCTGGCTCGGCCAACCACGGTTCATGCCCTTGCCACCACGCTCCTAATGTTTGCAACCAATCTTGATGCGCTGTCATTTCATTACCATACAAAGGCTCCGCAAATGGGCAATTAATATGTAGCGCACCGTGTTTCAGGTTTGACATTGCATTATCGATGGAAGAAACCAACCAGCTGGCAGGGATCTCTGTGGTTGGTCGTGGCAGGGCCAAAGTTTGCGCAGGATGAGAAGCAAAAATCCCTACCTGACGAATAGCTTGATTAGCACCACAATCGATTAATTCAGGCGGCCTGTCCGCGGTGAGAAAGACCAATCGTTCTCCCGTCAAGCCCGCTTCAATTAAAGAAGGATACAAATTGGCAACTGCCGTTCCAGACGTCACAATAACCGCAATCGGTTCTTTGCCCGCTTTTGCCAATCCTAAGGCCAAATAGCCTAACCCGCGCTCATCAAAATGAGTATGACAAATCAACTTATGATTTTCTGCGGCAGCCAATGTCAATGATGTTGAACGAGAGCCGGGAGCAATGCAGACATGACGCAATCCGTGGCGAGTTAATGCTTCCAATAAAAGTTCCGCCCAGCGGCGGTTGAGTGCGCTGTTTGACATATAATGCTCAAAAAATTCTTTCAAAAATGATGCCAAAGAATAAGAAATAATTATATATACGCATTAAACTTCAAGCTGCAATTTACAACACCATATGAAACGTGATTTTTCCCCGCTTCGCGGGGAGAAATCACTCGCATCTTGAAGTTAGATTGGTATAAGACGCTCTTGATCTTAATTGCGGGTAAAAACGATTTCCTTATCTTAGTTCAAGGAATTGTCATTTAAATAGCGTTTCAAAATGAGATGCGTCTTATATCTCCCCGCTATGCGGGGAGATATAAACAATCACATTGATTTGCAAGCTGCAACTTGAAGTTGGATTGGTATATAAAATCCATTGATAACAAAACTGAAAAATAATTAGTGATTAAGCTAATAGCTTTTCAGATAAATCTGAATATGATCATCTCACGTTATCTGCAAACGATAGTAATATCCATAAAATTACTCATGTAAATCACCAACACAATATTGTTTAAACTTCACACAAAAAAGAGAATAATCGAATACCAATTTCGCTAATATTTTCGCTTTGTGGATTAAAAATAGTATTTAATTTTGAAATATCGTCATATTACGTTCAATAAACCACATATTCATACTAAAAAAATAAACCAATCTCATTTCAACCAATTTATTTCAAATATACGTATTAAACTTCAAGTTGCAATTTACAACACCATATGAAACGTGATTTCTCCCCGCTTCTCGGGGATAAATCACACGCATCTTGAAGTTAGATTGGTATAAAAGACTCAACAATCAATAGTATTCACTTCTCGGCAATAAAAAATATTTTTATTCAGTCTAAGTTTTTTTCATTGAAATCAATCCTAATATTACTCTTTACCTCTAAAAGTATTTTTACGACAGAAAAATATTCATGCAACCAATTGATTTAAAACAAATAAAGTAATTTCAAAACATAAATATCACTATTGCACATTATTTTATATAGACATGATATCAATGCAAAATCAAATAACTGCAATTATTTCACGAAATTTTCCCATTGATATAAATTCACACAGTAAGTATTATTCTGCCTCTTCAAAAATGAAGAATGTAAAAATTCATCTTAATCTAAATTAAATTCAATTCCGTCTGGTCCTGCTATTTGTAAAACCAATATGCAGTATAAAAAGGGGATAGCGTGTCATATCTTTATTTCCGTCCGATGGGCTTTCATAGATATCGGTATAAGTTGTTATCGTTATTTATATCACTAAGCTGTTTAATAACAACGGAATCCGCTCAGGCAGATTACGATGCATTAATTCAACAAGCCAGAAAGGGGAATACCCGCCCCATGCTCGAATATATCCGTCAGGAAGAAAAACGACATCATCTCTCTTCCTCACAAGTTGCTGATTGGTTACAAGTTGCAAGTTGGGCTGGACATGATGATGAAGTGATTTCTCTCTGGCAACGCTATCGCTCAATGGCTATACCTGCCAGAGGGATCGCGGCTATTGCCCGCGCCTATCGCCACCAACGCCAATGGTCACAAGCAATCCAGATGTGGCGAACAGCCCTGACCTTGGACAAACAGAGCCGCGATATCAAGGCTGGCCTTATCATGACGCTCGCCGATGCCAAACAAGACGCAGAAGCCCGTCACTTGGCAAAAGAGTTATTGGCGCATCAACCCGACGCTGCTAATTACCGTTTGCTGGCCTATGTTGATCAAGCTGCCGGCCGGACATGGGATGCCATGCAAATGCTTTCTATCGCGTATAAACGGTTTCCCGACAATAAAGAAGTCACCCAAGACTATCTGTTCAGCCTAAAAAACCATCGGATCAGTGATCCTGCATGGCGTTTAGGACAACAACACGCCACACAATTAACCACGACGCAACTGCGCAGGCTGGAAGCTGACGCCGCAGCAGAATTGGTTCGCTTGTCAATGATCCCTAACCGTAGTGAAACAGAGCGCTTTGACATTGCTGACCGAGCACTTGCACACTATGAGCATATGCTTAATCAATGGCATAACCTGCCCGATGCACAACAAGATTACCAACGTGCGCGCATTGATCGGCTTGGTGCCCTTCTTTCCCGCCATCGGATGCAAGAAGTCATTGATGAATATCTAATCTTGCAAAAACAAGGTCTACCTATCCCAGGATATGCGCAGAAATGGGCGGCAGCAGCTTACCTGAATCTGCGCCAGCCAGAAAAAGCACGAAATATTCTGCACTCTTTAAATTACCCTGATGAAAATATCTCGCCGTCAGGGAAAATATCATCGCCCAATATTCCCCTTGAAGATGATATCGTCCTTTTTTATGCGAATGTGGAAAGTGAGCATCTGGATGCAGCCCAACAGCTTGCCACCGATCTCAAACAGCGCAATCCTTATATGCTTAATGTCTTTGGCTCTCCCATCCGCGTTCCGAATGATGACTGGCTACAAGGGCAACAGTTTTTAGCAGAATCTGCACAATTACGTGAAGACCTTCCTGAAGCAGAAAAACGCTTCACCCATTTAGCACGCACAGCGCCTGGCAACCAGAAATTGCGGATTGATCTGGCGGCTATCTGGCTGGATCGTGGTTGGCCACGCCGTGCTGAAAGTGAATTAAAGCAAATTGAAGGACTCGATCACCGTAATCTGGCATTGGAAATCCAGCAAGGCTATACCGCCCTTGCCTTGCAAGAATGGCAACAGATGGATTTGCTGGCCGATGATGTTATTACCCGCGCACCAGAAGATATGCTCGCTAAACGCCTTAACCGTCTGCGCAATGTGCATCATATGTCAGAACTGCAAATTAAGGTCAATCAAGGCATTAATTCAGATAATCCAGAAAGTGGTAAACACAGTTCAGATATTGACGCAATACTTTATAGCCCTCCCTTTGAGGATAATTGGCGCTTATTTGCCGGTGGTGCTTACAATCGCGGCCAATTTTCAGAAGGCCGGGGGCTAAACCGTGATTTACGCGGCGGTGTAGAGTGGCGTTCGCGGGATCTTTGGCTGGAAAGTGAAGTTTCTGCGCGTCATTATCGTCATGGCAGCAAAGTGGGACTACGGATCGCAGCCTGGTATGACTTCAATGATCAATGGCGACTGGGTGGCTCCGCAGAACGCCTTGCCCGTAATACCCCCCTGCGTGCGTTGAGCAATAATATTCACGCCAATGGTGGACAAATTTATGCTCGCTGGAGATACAGCGAACGCAGCCAATGGAGCGCTCGCTTTGCTCCTGCATTCTTTTCAGATGGCAACCATCGCTTTGAATATGGCATTGATGGCCTTCAACGCCTATATACCGCCCCTTACCTGAAGCTTGATGGGCAGTTGGAACTGAGTACAACTCACAATACTCGGCAAAATACCCCCTATTTCAATCCCAAAAGCGACTTTACCTTCCTGCCTGAACTGGAAGCAGACCACACCATATATCGGCACTATCAAACTGTCTGGAGCCAGCAAGTTGTGGCTGGTATTGGGCAATATTGGCAGCAAGGGTACGGCGGTGGCCTGATCACAAGGATTGGATATGGTCAACGTATTAAATGGAATGATGTTATTGACGCAGGGGTAAGGCTCACGTTGGATAAACGTCCTTATGACGGTAAACGCGAAAGTAATTTGCAAGCGGCTTTTGATTTAATCTATCGGTTCTAAAGGATTTTTTATGACATACAATGTTTTTCGTCATTGGTTGATGATATCGGCACTACTGGTTAGCCTGTTGATTTCCCAGCTTGGCATACTGGCATATGCAGAAAAACCTGATTTCGTTCCACCAGCCCAACGGCCGCTTCCTATGAATGAACGCCCCTGGCCTAAAAATGGCTTTGTCGTTTTGGCTTACCATGATGTTGAAGATGATGGTGCAGATCAGCGTTTTATGTCAGTCCGTACCAGCGCATTGAACGATCAGTTTGCCTGGCTGCGGGAAAACGGCTACCAACCGATTACAGTCGACCAAATTCTCACTGCCAATCAAGGCGGTACGCCATTGCCGCCCAAAGCGGTATTGCTGACTTTCGACGATGGCTATAGCAGCTTTTACCATCGCGTCTTTCCGCTGCTGAAAGCCTATAACTGGCCAGCTATTCTGGCTCCTGTTGGGATCTGGGTTGATGCGCCAGCCGAAAAACCCGTTGATTTTGGTGGGTTGATGGTAGCGCGGGAGCGGTTCACTACCTGGGAACAGGTGGCTGAGATGTCTCGTTCTGGTTTAGTGGAAATAGGCTCTCATACTTATCAGCATCATTACGGCGCCATCGCTAATCCACAAGGCAATACTGAGCCGGCCGCAGCCATTCGCATTTACGATCCGAAAACCAGAAAATATGAAAGTGAGCAGGCGTTTCGTCAGCGGATGGAAAAGGATATCGCCACGATCACTCAAAGAATTATCGCAGCCACAGGCAAGCAGCCACGAGTCTGGATTTGGCCTTATGGCATTGATAACGGTGTTACCCTGGAAATAGCCAAACGCTATGGCTACAAAATGGCATTGACTCTGGATAATGGGCTGGCAAATGTCAACAATCTTGATAATGTTCCACGGATTTTGCTTACCCATAACCCTTCTCTGAAAGAATTCGCCGAGCAGGTCATTCAGGTACAGAATAAACCGTTCTTACGGATTGCTCATATTGATCTGGACTACGTTTATGATCCAGATCCCGCTCAGCAAGCCGATAATCTCGATAAACTGGTCCAGCGCGTTGCCGATCTGCGCGTCAATACCGTTTTCCTGCAAGCCTTTGCTGATCCCAAAGGCGATGGCAATGTACGTGAACTCTACTTTCCTAATCGCTGGCTACCAATGCGAGCGGATCTCTTTAACCGTGTCGCCTGGCAATTGCACAGCCGCCTGAACATTGAAGTTTATGCGTGGATGCCTGTTTTGGCCTTTGAACTGGAGTCTTCCCTCCCGCGGGTGATGAGCTATGACCCAAGCCATAACAGGCTGTTTGTCAACCCGACACAATATCGTCGTTTATCGCCTTATAACCCAGAAAATCGCCGAAGGATCAAAGAGATTTATCAGGATTTGGCCTCTCATGCTATTTTTCAGGGTATCTTGTACCACGATGATGCCGTCATGTCTGATTTTGAAGATGCTGGCGCAGATGCCATCAACGCTTATCAGGCCGCAGGTTTATCTGCTTCCATTACAGAAATTCGGCAAGATCCGGAACAATTTGCTCGTTGGACACGTTTTAAAAGCCAATACCTGATTGATTTCACTCATGAGTTAACCAGAGAACTTAAGTCAATACGGGGTTATCAGATCAAAACGGCACGCAATATTTTTGCCCTGCCCATTCTGGAACCGGACAGCGAAGAGTGGTTTGCCCAAAATCTGGATGATTTCCTCGCTCATTACGATTGGGTTGCTCCAATGGCAATGCCATTGATGGAAAATGTGCCACTAGCAAAAAGCAATCAGTGGTTATCCCGATTGGTGAAAATCATTGCTCAACGTCCACAAGCACTGGACAAAACTGTTTTTGAATTGCAATCCGTAGATTGGCGCAAACCACTGGATAAAAGAGCAATTTCAGGGCACCAATTAGCAGAATGGATGCGTCAATTGCAGCTCAATGGCGCACAGAGCTTCGGTTACTACCCTGATGACTTTCTCAACAATCAACCAGAAATGAATGATATCCGCCCTGTTCTTTCTCCTGAATGGTATCCACTTAATGATTGATCGTATTATTGCTTTTGCCGTGCTCTGCCTGGTATTGAGCATCCCTCTCGGTATCGCTATCACCTTTACCGGGGAAGTCATGCTGAACTTTGTCTTCTTCTGGCCTTTGTTCATGTCGGCCATCTGGATCTCAGGAGGGATCTATTTCTGGCTCTATCGGGAAAGGCATTGGAAAATCGTTGATGAAGAAGCCCCGCATCTTGCAGGTGATCCTCTGATTTCAATTTTGATCCCTTGCTACAACGAAGGACCAAATGTTCGCGAGACCCTGCTGGCCGCCTTGAACCAGCGCTATCCCAATGTTGAAGTGATCGCTATCAATGATGGTTCAACTGACAGCACCGCAGATGAACTCAATGCGATGGCAAAACAGCATCAAGCCCTAAGAGTGATACACCTGAAACAGAATCAAGGCAAAGCGACTGCACTTCAAGCGGGTGCGGCCGCCGCGAGAAGTGATTATCTGGTTTGCATTGATGGCGATGCCTTATTAGATCGCGATGCCGCTGTTTGGCTGGTCAAGCCCATGATTGATCATCCCCGTGTTGGTGCTGTTACAGGCAATCCCCGCGTTCGGACACGATCCACTTTAGTGGGACGCATCCAGGTTGGAGAGTTCTCTTCCATCATTGGCCTAATCAAGCGTACCCAACGGGTTTATGGTCAAGTTTTTACTGTTTCAGGGGTTGTTGCAGCCTTTAATCGTCGTGCTCTGGCCGACGTGGGGTATTGGAGTAATGACATGATCACCGAAGATATTGATGTAAGTTGGAAACTCCAATTACACCATTGGTCCATTTTTTTCGAACCCCGTGCCATCTGCTGGATCTTAATGCCTGAAACCCTACGGGGATTATGGAAGCAGCGGTTACGCTGGGCACAGGGTGGAGCCGAAGTTTTCCTGAAAAACCTGCGTCAATTGTGGTCATGGCGATATCGCCGCATGTGGGGGTTATTTGCTGAATTCTGCTGCTCCGTTATCTGGTCATTTACATTTGCCTTTTCCATCATTTTATTTTTACTTGGCATGTTCATCACATTACCGGAAAACATTCGCGTCTATACGCTATTTCCACCTGGGTATACAGGGTTGGTTCTGGCAGCTACCTGCCTGATCCAGTTTACCGTCAGTTTAGTGATTGAACGGCGCTATGAAAAACACGTTGCTTCATCGCTGTTCTGGGTGATTTGGTATCCGATGGTTTATTGGATGCTAAACCTATTTACGACTCTGGTATCTTTTCCCAAAGTGATGCTTAAAGTACACAGAAAACGCGCTCGCTGGGAAAGCCCTGACAGGGGAATAGAGAGAATCGAATCATGAAAGAACCATTGATTTTTACCGAACAAAGGTTATGGCCACGTTTAATTGATATTCTGTTGACCGTCCTGGCTTGGGTGGGGTTTATCTATTTATTCATGGTGGGATTATTTTACACCTCCCATAATGGTCCCAGGCCTTTTACGGCGACAGTATTTACTTCAGAATTGGGAACTATCACCCTTTATATTGGCATTGCCATATTTAATGCATTTTTGCTCATTGGCTGGGCGAAATACAACCAACGTCGATTTAGGATCGAACGTCGTCGTCACCGACCTGCGTTAACTCACACTGAGGTGGCGCAGAGTTTTACTTTGGAACAAAAATTGTTTGATACCTTAAGGCAAAGCAAAGTTTCCAGTATCACTTATGACAATCATGGACATATAATAGGAATCGATGAAGATGTATCAATATATACGCATTAAACTTCAAGTTGCAATTTACAACACGCTATGAAACCTGATTTCTTCCCGCTTCGCGGGAAGAAATCACACGCATCTTGAAGTTGCAGCTTGCAAATCAATGTGATTGTTTATATCTCCCCGCATAGCGGGGAGATATAAGACGCATCTTGAAAGGCGATTGCTATAGAAATAATCTTTATTCACTAAAAATGAAATTATACCTTAAAGGTATCAATTAGATTGATAATAATCTTATTTGGCAAGTAATAACTGTACAACCTATCTCATTCAGTTTCATTTCTTCAATGAGATAGGTTTTGGTTAAAGAACAGATTTTATCAATAACTTTAACACGATCATTCACACAACCATTGACAATATGAAAAACAAATACTGGATGAAAAATATATACTGGAACCCGATATGAAAGTAATTGAACGGATTCATCATCTTTGTAAACGCACTATTTTTAAACGTTGTGTCTCCAGATTATTTCTACGGGTATTGATGACCTTATGCTTAATCACCGGTACATGTCAGTCAACCGTAATGGCTATGCCTGACACCAATGAAAAACGAATAATCAATGAAAAAACAGCACACACCGAAAATGTTGCGCGGGTAGTTTCTGGAATTATCAGTTATACCCACTGGCCTATTACACCTACTATCCTGCACTTATGTCTGGTTCCTCCATCCAATTACATTAGCGCCTTAACCCACATTGATATGATTTCTGATCACACAGAACTGCAAGTTGAAACACTCAATTTCAATGTAGAACAACTCATAGAAAAATGTGATGTCATTTACTATGGTCAAGTCGACCCACAACTTCAACACCAGGTAATCAACCTGAAAAATGACAAGCCACTGCTTACCATTGCTGAAAATAATCCGAACTGCGAAATTGGCAGTGCATTTTGCCTCAATATTAACAGCACGCCGGCAACATTTAGCCTCAATCTTGATATTCTGACGCGCAGCGGCGTGCGCGTACAGCCGAATGTCCTGCAATTGGCTCGTAAGGTGGAATAATCTATATGAAAAAACGTTATTCACTGATGCCCTCGCGCCCGACTTTACGTCATGCTTTCCACCGGATCCATTTGGTCATTACATTTATCATATTATCCGTAGTCGGCTTGTTTTTATCGTTACTGGCATTGCTTGCCATGCAGAAATATGCCGAAAACAGTTTAAAACTGATTGCCACGACCATTGCTCATACCGCACAAGCCGCCGTAGTTTTTCAGGATAAAACCGCAGCAAACGAAATATTGGAAATGATTGCCGTTCACGATGGTTTTACCGAAGCCAAAATTTTTGATGCAAAACAACAGGTGTTAGCGAGTTGGCAAGCCAATCAGGAAACTCGGACGGGTAATTTCAAGAAATTGATCGAGCACTGGCTTTTTCCTGAACCTTTCACCCTGCCAATTTACCACCATCAGCAAAAAATAGGCTCAGTCTGGTTGCTTGGTAACAGCTGCCACATCATCAAATTTGTTTATCAGGCCCTGCTGGTGCTATTTGCCTGTCTGCTGTTCAGCGCCGTCATTTCACTCTACCTCTCATTGCGGATGCACGATGGTATCGTCAAGGCGCTGCAAAATATTACGGCCGTCGCCCATGATGTGCGGCAACGGCGGACATTTTCACGGCGCGTGCCCTCGGCCCATATTGCTGAGCTGCATGAGCTAAGTCAGGTTTTCAATCACCTGTTAGAAGAGCTGGAAGAGTGGCAACATCATCTGCAAACAGAAAAAGCCGCTTTAACCTGGCAAGCACAACATGATTCCCTGACAGGCTTACCAAATCGGGCAACTTTTGAACGCGTGCTTTCAACCGTCATGGGCGATAAATTTATGCGTGAAAGTGCAGCGATATTATTTATTGATGGTAATAGGCTGAAATATGTCAACGATGTCTATGGACATGCTGCTGGCGATCACGTGCTTGTCACTATCGCCGCCACCTTAAAACGAAGAGTAAGAAAAACAGATACCGTTGCCCGACTTGGCGGGGACGAATTTGCTATCCTGCTGCCTTCGGCCAATCTAGAAGACGCAGAACGCGTTGCCAAAAATATCATTCATGCCATGGATACCCCCATTCTCCTTCCCAACGGACAACATCTACGTATCACACTTAGCATTGGTATTGCATTATCCAATGGTGAACTAACAGCAGAACAACTACTCTCTGAAGCCGATGCGGCGATGTATCACATTAAACAACGAGGCGGTGGCTGGTATTCCGCTGATACAACAAAACTGAACTATCTATCAAGGAACCTTCTATGAGCAGAAATCGTTATTGTGTATTTATCTTGGCGTTTATTGGCGTACTTTTCCTCAGCGCCTGCCAGAGTAAAGGAGCATTGACAACCGCACAAATCGCCGCACTTAAACAACAAGGGTTTCAACAAACTGATGAAGGCTGGTTATTTGGTCTATCAGAAAAGGTGCTGTTTGATAATAACCAATTTCACTTGCGTCCAGAAGGTGAAACAAAATTAAAACAACTCGCCAGTGTCTTATCCAAAGTGGGTATCCACCACGCACGCCTTGATGGTCACACCGACAACTACGGAGAAGTGAGTTACAACAATCAATTATCATTGAAACGTGCCAACACCGTTGCAGATGCACTGACACAGGGAGGTATGCAGCGTAATAATTTGATAACCCGTGGATTAGGGCCAAGCCAACCTATTGCCGATAACCGAAGCGCAAAAGGTCGGGCAGAAAATCGCCGAGTTGCCATTGTGATAACGACACCGTGATAGCTATACCATGAAGCAGGCAATATGGGTTTTAACACAGCCCGATTAATTGCGGGTAACCTGATAATATATTGATATAAATCAAATAATAATTTAGCCATGGATGGCAACAATATTTGTTTATCTTGACCGTCCTCAGCAATTATAAAAAATTCCCTCCTAATTTTGTCATATAGTTATATAGTTATTTCCCGTCTTTAAATTCTTCCTGTAACATAGCCGACGTTGTTTTCGCAAAAAAAGAGCCTCTTTTTTTGTAATCAATAAGTTAATGAAATTTTGCATAGTTTGGATAACAAGCCTACTGTTAAGAAATGGGCTTGATCAAGAAAGGAGATATGATGGGGCTGGATCTGAAATCATACCGATCCCTGTATCGGATATTTGTGATGTTATTCATCACCATCACTGCCAGCACAGGTTATATATTCTGGAGATTATTTTCCAATTATCAGGATAATATCCAGCCAGATGTAGAATCAGTCTGTGTATTTATTTTATTGTCTCTGCTTACGTTCATATCTGCGGTGTTTTTCTATAGACAGACCAAAACCATAACTATCCCAGAATATCGTTTGAAAAAAGCGATTAAAAATAAGCAATTCATTCCCTATATACAGCCCATTATTTGTAGTAAAAACAATGAAATCATTGGATGTGAAATCCTTGTTCGCTGGCAACACCCCATCCATGGACTATTGACGCCAAATAAATTTATCGCACAAATTGAAAAATCAGATTTGATTATTCCTTTAACGCATAACTTAATCACCCAAGTAAGAGACTATTTTGCGCCTATTGCTCATCAATTACCTGAAAATTTCCATTTTAATTTCAATATTAGTGCAAAACATTATAAAGATGTCAGGTTAATTGATGATTGTCATCATTTTCTAAAATCATTTCCAGAAAATTCTATTAAACTGATTTTGGAAATTACCGAACGAGAATTATTGGAACTCGATAATCATACTATTCATTTATTCAATAAATTGGATGAACTGGGCGTATTAATTGCACTGGACGACTTTGGCACCGGTTTCTCTAATTACAATTACTTACAAAAACTTAATGTTAACTTAGTGAAAATTGGACATAATTTTATTAGCAAAATGAATACTGATATGGTTTCAAAAAATATTGTGGAGAATATCATTGACCTTGCCCTGCGGTTGCATGTGGAAATTGTGGCAGAAGGGATTGAAAGCCAAAAACAAGCTAATCAGTTAGCAAACTATTCTGTCGATTATTTACAGGGATATTACTTTGACCGCCCAATACCGTTGGAAGAATTTGTCAGGAAATGGTTATGATAAGCATTCTCCCTGCAAAAACGGCTTACGGGGTCTTTAGTTCTGACCATTTCTGTTCCATATGCTGTCCAATGGTAGCCGCTAAGTCTTCAACAGATGATTTTTGTTGTTTACGTTGTCGCTTGATAAAATCTTTTAATTCATGCTGCACATCATAGGCAGTATAGAGAGAAAGCATTAGCGTTATTCCTGTCACTATGATAACAATATTTAGCGATTATAACGCAAAATTGTCACAATAGCAGCAATTAAAGGTGCATAATGGTGAATACAGACAAGCATGATGATTTATCAAGGATTAAACAAATCATTCTATTATTTAAACATACTTGCCCTATTTAAAATCTTAGCCTTACCATGTTCATTTAACAAAATAGGGAGCTTATGCAAAAACACATAACCATCATGTTGAAACTCAATCAAGGCTTTATTTAAAGGCGATATAAAAAATGTATCGCCATCAAAAAAACAACCAGTGTTCAGTTTGAAATAATTACCAACAAAATCATCAAGATTATTTGCATCCATCAAATAAACCTCATCCTTTATATAGGAACCTTCATTAATTATAAAAACATCATTGCAAAGATATTCTTTTAAATTAACGCCCTTTAATCTTCCAGTATCATCCTTGCTATTCCAATCTTCTATCTTTTTTAAAAATTTAAATCTACTTTCTTGTGCAAATCCGACATAATTTAGTAATATCAACTCCCCACCAATAATAGGGTGTAACATCAGATCGGCTCTATCCATAGTGTAATTTTTATAGTTTTCCATACTCTTTCCTAATAAGTTCCAAAGGTGAGTCATCACGGCATAAACCATGTTTTTTTAAATTTCATTACTCTAACTTTTAATTGATTTATAATAATCAATTAAAATTATAGTAATTAAGCTTAACAACTACCTGATATCAAATTCAAATATAGTGATTACATCAAAACCACCACGACTGCATCGCTAAATTTTTAGGTCTATTTTTGATAAGTATCAGGAATAGAATGGATAAGTCCAGCATTACAAGGACAAGTCGTCCTGCTATCCAAAGTTCCTGCTAATTTTGTTCCTTTGTCCAAGAAAGAGCTGACTCCACCAACAACAGTATAATTTCCTGAATATCTCCCGCAAGTCACAGCAGAACCTTCAATTGCCGCTTGTTTTCCATAAAATTTAATACTGCTGGTTCCAGTCAAAATAGTACCGCCACACGTCGTTTTGTCGCCGACTGTCAAAAAGTTTCCTTTTGCCATTTTATTTCCTCTTGTTTTAGACTAAATTTACAGTGAAATATTAATTACAGTTTATATGCATTAAACTTCAAGTTACAATTTACAGCACAATATCATTGGCAACCCAAATATCGTAGGCCATTTTTGCTTTTCAGCATATTTATTATGCACATTATTTTCCGAAAACATCAATCTGTTTTAATAACAAGAATACAGAATAATATATTGATTATATCGTTCCATTAAAGCCCATATTGATTTTTATGCGCATTAAACTTCAAGTTACAATTTACAACACGATATGAAACCTGATATCTCCCCGCTAAGTGAGGAGATATCACATGCATCTTGAAGTTAGATCGGTATTTAAAGCCTATTTTACCATTAAACCGCCATCAACAGGTAAACAACAACCGGTAATAAATTCCGCTTTGTTACTCGATAACCACACGATAGCATTCGCGACTTCTTCTGTTTCCCCAATCCTTCCAATTGGATGGGTATCGCCATACGCATCTAAATTATCGCCAAACACACTGACTGACATATCTGTTCTGATTAATCCTGGACACACAGCATTAACCCGAATATTTGACTTTGCCATCTCTAAAGCGGCAGACTTTGTCAATCCAACCACCGCATGTTTACTGGCAGTATAGGCACACCCGCCTGCATAATTCGCCTTTAACCCTGAAACTGATGCGACATTTACTATTGCTCCACCTGATTGCGCCATTAACGGTATCTCATACTTCATGCATTGATACACGCCGGTTACATTCGTCGCAATGACGTCATCCCATACTTCATCTGGATATTCGGTTATTTTTGTAAACGAAGCACCAAACATTCCGGCATTGTTAACAGCAATATCCAAACGACCATAATGCGCTTTAATATATGCAAAGAGCCGTTTAATGTCTGAACGTTTACTCATATCAGCAGAATAAAACGCACAATTAGCATTATGTGGCATTTGTGCTATTGCTTTACTGCCTTTATCAACATTTCGCCCTACCAAAAGGACTGTTGCATTCCTTTTCACAAACTCAATAGCAGTAGCCAACCCTATTCCCGCCGTTCCTCCCGTGATTAATACCACCTTATTTCCAAATACATTCATAACCTATCCCCCTTAAATAAATAATTAACTTCACCTCATCCTTTCAAATTACCACACACCACAACTGTAATTAGAATGGACGTTTTCCCATAATAAAACTTTCATCTATCCTTACAGTGAACACTTTGAATATTATGCCTAAATCCTTATATTTTATATGTTAAAAATAATCAGAACTAAAATGCATTTAATTCATAAAAAAGATATCATCAATATTATTTCAACCATTTTTCTCTGATTTTTTTCCATGTATTTTATACCAATCATCTTTCAAGATGCGTCTTATATCGTGTTGTAAATTGCAACTTGATATCAGGCAGCGGTCGAATCTGGCGTATCCGTAGAATGCCCGCGTAGCCATTCATTCAAACATAATTTTTGAGATCATGATCACAAAATTAAAATGATCATCATTTTAAAGGCAACAGACTCTTCATTTTTACATTTAAATCAATAAGTTAATTAAATACTATTTTTCCGCCAGCTAAATTATGCGAAATAATAAGTTAACTATATATAAAAACACCGCGTATTACGCTAATTAAGCAATGATTTTAATTTTTCATCCTGTGATTGTCAGAAGTTATTTTTTATTTCACTGGATTTCATTTTGTTTTTACTTTTTCATTATTTATTATTCCCCCCATTTTATTCACCACGAATGAGCCGATATATTCGGCTAATAACGTCTCTTCAAATTATCACAAGACGGCCTCTTGCGTCCTTAATTAACCAATTTGTCCGGGACAATGTGTGTGAGATTAACATCATCTCAGGGAGATACACCGTGCCAATGAAAAAGCACCTCACAAAATTGAAGAAAGGAAAAGCGCTGTTGGAACAAGGACAGCAAGCGACACAGAAGGTGAAACAGGCCAAGGAATTGTTGACAGGTGCAAGTGGTAACGCCGCCAATACCAATAGCATGATCAGTGGCATGGGTGGGGGCTTTGCCGGAGGAACAGGCAAATCAGTTGGGGGCCTCAGTGCCAATAGCCTGACCAGCGGCGGCGGTTTTGCCGGTGGGGCCAGCAAGGCACTTGGCGCGCCGGGGTTGGCCGCTAAAGCTGCCGCGGGTAATCTGGGGGCAGGCAAGATCCTGCAACAACTGGGCCAGAAACTGGGGCTGGGTGGTGACGGGCCTGCGCCCAGCGGCCTGCTGTTTACCCTGACCGCGGGCACCTTGCCGGCACAGACCTTTGTTGTCACCGACTTCAGCCTGACCGAACACTTTTCACACCCCTTTACCCTGGAAGTGGGGCTGGCCAGTGCTGACGCCGCCATTGATTTTCCACTGGTGCTGGATCGCACGGCAACACTCACTATTCTGCACAATGGTATTGAACAACGCAGCATCACCGGTATCGTCACCCGCTTTGAGCAGGGCAACACCGGTTTACACCAGACCACCTACCGGATGAGCATCCGTCCGGATCTGTGGCGCACGACCCTGCGGCAGAACTCGCGCATTTTCCAGCAACTCAATATTGCCGGCATTATTACCAAAATCCTCAAGGAGCACAGCATCCGCGACGTGGTATTCAACCTGCGTCACCCACACCCAGAGCGCGAATTCTGCGTGCAATATCAGGAAAGTGACTTCAATTTCCTGCAACGGCTGACCGCAGAAGAAGGTATTTTCTACTTCTTCGAATGTAGCAACGGGCGTAATACGCTGGTGTTCGCCGATGACTGCGGCTCGGTACAGCCGGGTGTACGCTTGCCTTATCAACCCGGTGAAAGCAGTACGCTGGGGGAACCGGCGGTCAGCAGCCTGACCCATAGTGCACAGGTGCGCCCGGCTCAGGTGCAGCTTAAGGACTACACCTTCAAGAATCCCGCCTGGCCGGCAGAATTTCACCAAAAAATACGGGACGAAAACCTGCAACAGCTGTACTACGAACACTACGACTATCCGGGCCGCTTCAAAGACGAGGCGCACGGCAAAGCATTCACCCGCTACCGACTGGAGGCACTGCGCAGCGACGCCGTGACCGGAGAAGGTCGTGGCAATGCGATTGCCCTGCAACCAGGTAAATTGTTCATTCTCGATAACCATCCCCGGGAAGACCTGAACCAGTCATGGCAAACCATCTCCACCCGCCACAGCGGCAGCCAGCCGCAGGCACTGGAAACCGTCAGTTCAGGCTCTGGCACCACGCTAAACAGCCATTTCTACTTCATCCGCCAGAACCAGAACTGGCGTCCGGCACCGTTACCCAAACCGGTGATTGATGGCCCGCAAATTGCCAAAGTAGTCGGCCCGGCTGGGGAAGAAATCTTCTGTGACCAGTACGGGCGTGTGCGCCTGCAATTCCCGTGGGATCGTTACGGCAAGAGCGATGACCAAAGCTCCTGCTGGATACGGGTCAGCCAGCCGTGGGCCGGTCAGGGCTGGGGCATGCTCGCCATTCCGCGTATCGGGCAGGAAGTGGTGGTGGATTTTCTGCACGGCGATCCGGATCAGCCCATCATCACCGGCCGCACCTACCATGCCAGCAACCTCCCGCCGGGCGCACTGCCGGGCAGCAAAACCCAGATGGCTTTCCGCTCCAAAACCCACAAAGGCGAGGGTTACAATGAGCTGCTGTTTGAGGATGCGAAAGGCAGTGAACGGCTGGCACTGCACGCCCAGAAGGACATGTACACCAAGGTACTCAACAACCGCGATACTCATGTGCTCGCCAACCACAGCGAAACCGTGGAGAAAAACCAGGCCATTAAGGTCAATGAGAATAAAGAAGAAACCGTCACCCTTAACAGCGCAGAAATCGTGGGCGAGGTACGCAAACTCACCACTGGCAAGGATTACATTATCACGGTCGGGACGCATAAGCAGGTCAACGTCGGCAATACCCTGGCCATCACGGCCGGGGAGGTGATTGAGCTGCGCTGCGGTGCGAGTGTCCTGCGCATGGACAGTACCGGCAAAATCACGATACAGGGCAGTGAGTTCAAATTTGACGCCAGCGGCGCAGTACAAATCACCGGTAAAGATATCGATCTGAACTAAAAGGAAGCCTTAAGATGGAATTTCGTAACTTGACCCCGTTTGCGGTCATGAACTATCAGATGCTCGATATCGAAGATACCGAACATTATGTCGCCGTGATGAAAATCGGCTATCAGCTTATTCCCACCGGACAAGGGGAGTACCATGCTGAACTGCTGCCTGCGCCACCACTGTGCCTACAGGATGAATATCGCGGCACGATGAACACCTCACAAGTGTTACAAGAAAGCGACCTTGCCCCGTTCAAACCACGTTGTGATGTGATTGTCAACGGCACAGCGTATGCGCCACAAGGCAGACCCTGCCCTGAATTCCCCGTGCGGTTGCTGGTACAAAGCTCACAGGGACAAACCTTGCTCGATAAAACCCTCACTATCAGCGGTGAACGGGAATGTATCCGCGATGACAGTGGTCACTGGCAACTGAGTGAACCAAAACCCTTGACTTCCCTGCCGCTGGATTACCGCTATGCCTTTGGCGGTGAGTGCAAAATCTACGCTAATGATGAAGCCAGCCAGCGTCTGCAAGGATCTGATTACCTGACAACAGCGCAGCGTCAGCAACACCCGGACGGCGAAAAAGCGCCGCTTGCTCATGCTACCTGCGAAACCAATCCGCTGGGAACCGGTTTTATCACCCCGTGGTATGCCGAAGCTAAACAACTGACCGGCTATCCCGCACCGCGTATTACCCGACCGGATGCGCCATTTACTCTTGAGCTTTTTACCGCTCAACTGAATGGCACACTCCTCTCCGATACCCCCGCCTGCTCGCCACAGGGAATGGGATTTATCGGGCGTCCATGGCTGCCTCGTCGGGCATTAGCGGGGACTTACGATGCTGACTGGCTTGAACATCGTCATCCTTATCTGCCGAAAGATTTTGATTTCGGCTACTGGAACGGGGCGCCAGCAGATCAACAGATCGCGTGGCCGGCCACTGATATCGCCATCACCCTGAACGGCCTGACCCCCGATGGTAAGCTGTATGTCTGTCTGCCGGGGCATCGCCCATTTATCCTGCTGCGGATGCACAACGGCGTATTATTGCCCGTACCGATGCGCACGGACACGCTCATTATCGATAGCGATGCCAAAACACTGCACCTGACCTGTCGGCTAAATTTTAGGGCTGACCTGCCCGTGCGGGTTGCCGAAGCCCGGTTTGAAATCAGCCCAGATGCACCATTGCTCAAACTGGCTCCACGGGATGAGGAGAAAAAAGATGGCTGATAACTACCTTGCCCGTACAGCAGGTGACTGGATGATTGTCGGCACGCTGCCGGATGTATGCAAAACCCCGATGGGCGCTTCCACTCCGCCCATTCCTTATCCGGTGGTGGCGAAACTGGCGGACAGCGCCTCGCCGGTTCCCTCTGTGCGTGCCAATGGCAAGCCGGCCGTGGTATTTGCCAACAGTTTTGTCCCGACCACTATTGGTGACCAGCCCGGTGTAGCGAACGGGGTTAAAAGTGGCACGGTTGGCGGTAAATGCCATCCGCAGGAGCACACCAATACGGTGCGAGCGGGCAACAAACTGGTATTACGTCACGGCGATAAATTTTGGATGAACGGGGCATAAGGAAAGAAACGATGACAGAACAATCTTCGACGCTGGTTGTTACACCCACTGTTTATGAAGGCAAGGAATTTTGTGAGGAATTTCATATTCGGACCCAGGCAGAGGCGGAAACTGCACTGAGTCGGGTCGATACGCTCTATCCACAGAGCCGCCGATATTATGGCGCTTATGGAGACGACCCAGAATTAGATCAATACTACAATCACGAAGACGCCAAATTCGAAGCGCAGTCTTTTAAAAAAGCGGCACAGGATGCCGTTGACAAATTCAACAGCGGCGAGTTTCCACTGAAAGCGTGGGAAGAAAAGGAAAAAACAAAAGAACCTGACTATCCTCAGCCCAATTCCCCCTTACCGGCCAGAGTCCGCGATGACAGCCCGACAGGAACAGGGAATACCCTTGGCAAAATTACCGCTCAGGCAGCCCCAGCACAAGTGTCAGTGGCAGAAGCCAATCCCATTCCCAAAGCAGAAACACCGGCAGAAAAGGGAATGTGGGATAAAACCGTTGACTGGTTTCAGGAAACCGCCGATAGCGTCAGCAAATGGATTGATGAGAGTCAACATAATCTGGAGGCGGCCTGGGAGAATCCCGGGGAAGCGGCTATCGGGGCAGGAAAAGCGCTTTGGAATACCATCCCTGAAATGGCGGAATTGCTTGGCAAGGGCATGGTGATCGCCACAACAGCCCCCGCCGCCGCCGCCGAAAAAACCTGGGAATATATGGGAGGCGCTCCTGTCGGCATTGCCGAAATGCAGCAAAAGGCCGTAGAGATGGTCAATGCTGACGCCATTAAACTGGAAATGAAAAGCGACGCAGAAAAAGGGGGCGCCTTCGCTTTCGATATCGGTAGTATCGCTATGGGTGGGGCGGGGATACTTAAAGGCGCAGCAAAAGGCACCGCAAAAGCAGCAGCCAAAGCTGAAGGCAAGGTGTTGAGTAAAAAGGCCAACACTGCTGAAGTATCGGGGGCCAAAATCAAAGGCCAGTCTCAGGAAACCGTTAACCCCACGCCGGCAAAACCCAAAAATGCCGAAAAAGACCCGGTTGACAACAAATCCAGCGAAAAAGACGGCAGTTGCACGGAGACGTGCGGTACAAAAGGTGAGCCTGTCGATATGGCCACCGGCGACTTCCTGCAAGTCTGGCCGGTGATTGCCATTCCCGGGCTGTTGCCAATCACCCTGACCCGCACCTATCGCTCCACCGCCAAATTCAGCGGCCTGTTTGGGCCGAAATGGGCCGATGACTGGTCACGTCAGCTGGTGCTGAGTGACGGCAAGGTCAACTTCACGGATGCAGACGGCGTGATCTACGATTTCAGCACCCCGGATAACACCGTGCTTGCCCGTAATCTGCATATCCCGCATTACGTGCTGACGGGGGAATTGAACGGCGAGCTGCAATTGACCGATCGCCGATCGCAGCTGATTTACCATTTCAATTATGTGATCGGATCGCTCCGCAAGCTGTCTGCGATCACCGATCGTCGCCAAAACGCTATTCAGTTTCTCTATGATGCACAGTCACAACTCATCGAAATTACCCGCACGGATGGTTTCCGGTTACTTCTGGGCTATCACAGACAGCAACTCCAGACGGTCGATTATCTCGAACCGCAGAAGCAGAAACAGCAGCGATTAGTCACCTGTCATTATGATCCGCAGGGCTATCTCAATGAATGTGATGCCTTCCAGTACAATCACCTGTGGCATGAATATGATGTTCAGGGGCGGATGATCCGCTGGCATGACACCGACCAGACTGATTTTAACCTCACTTATGATGAACAGGGACGGGTTCTGACAACGAGTACGGCCAGCGGTTACTGGTGCGATAGTTTTCACTATGATGATCGGTTGCGTATCACGACCTACCGGGATGCTGAGGGCGGGGAAACTCAGCACCATTACGATCACCATGGACTGGTTTTCCGTGAAATTGATCCATTAGGCAGAATCACCCGTCGGCAGTGGCGCAACAGCCAAAAAATGTGGGAAGCAGATCCCGCGGGCAATGTCACCACCTTTGATTACAACCCTGACGGTGCGCTGACGGCAGTAAAGCTTTCAACCGGCGAAATTTTTGCTTACGGTTATGACGAACACGGGCAGCTTATTGAAAGTGTCCTGCCGACCGGCGAGCGCTGGCACTATCACTATGATGAGCAGGGTAACCTTACTGAACTGATCAACCCGCTGGGGCACAAGGAGGAATATCAATACGGTACACAGGGAGAATTACGCCAGCACCTGCTGCCGGATGGCCGCCAGTGGCACTATACCTACGATAAACAACAACGGCTGGCAGCGGTTATCACGCCGGACGGCCAGACCACCGGCTTACAGCTGGATGAACTGGGGCGCCTGCGCCAAATCACCGATGCCCTGAAACAGCACACCCACTACCATTACAGTGATGCCCATGCCAGCCTCAATGGCAGCCTGACCGATATCGAACTGCCGGACGGCACCACGCAGCAACTGGAATATGATACTGAACGACGTGTAGTGGCCGCCACTGACGGCGAGGGCCGCACCACACGCTACACGTACGGTGCATTTGACCTGCTGACTCAGGTGACCCGCCCCGATGGCACCACGCTGCGTTTTGGCTATGATCGCCTGACCCGCCTGCAATCGGTCACGGCGTCCACCGGCGAAACTTACCGTTATGAGCGGGATGCGGCCGGCCAGATTATCCGCGAAATCGATTTTACCGGCCGCACCCTGGAATATCAGTACGATAAACTGGGACGTCGCACCCAGGTGCAATACCCCGATGGTCAGCAACTGCGCTGGCACTATTCCGCGGCGGGGTTGCTGGTCAGACAGGAAAGCGGGCAGCCAGAAGAAAACCAGTGGGTACTGAAGGACACCACCACGTACGAATACAACAAACGCCATCAGCTGGTGAAAGCCGCCAATGCCGATGCCGTGGTGGAATATGAGTATGACAAGACTACGGGCCTGCCGATTTGTGAGCGAATCAACGGGCGGGAAATCACCCGCGAATGGGACAGCCTGACGGGGAGGCCGGTCAGTGAAAGCCTGGATGGTCACACCCTGCACTTTGGCTATCACCCGTTATCAGGCGCACTGAATCATTTTCAGTTTAACCAACATGCCCCGCTGACACTCCGGCATGATGCACTGGGACGGGAAACGGTGCGCGAAAGTGCCCGCGGGTTTATTCTCGCCAGCCGTTATACCGCAACGGGTTTACTGGCCCATCAGTCAGCCGGGCGGGACAGCGCCTTTTTCCAAGAGGCGCTGTCACAAAACGATCCGCATTTTCCTCCCCAGGCGACCGCCGTCAACCGGAGCTGGCAATACGACCGGGCGCATAATGTCCGGGTTATTGACGACAATTGGGGGCAAACCCGCTACCGTTATAATACCAACGACCAGATAGTACACACGCTGTTCGAGGGGTTACGCCCCCATGAAGAGCAATTCAGTTACGATGCCAACGGCAACCTGCGCCAACATTTGCCGGTTGATGCGCAGGGCGCAATGGAACAGTTTACACAACGCCAGCAGGCTGGCCGGGTGGTGCAACGGGGGGATTCGCGTTATCACTATGATGATAACGGCAGACTTATCGAAAAAATCGAACAGTATGACGGCTTCCGCCCCCAGGTCTGGCGTTACCGCTGGGATACCCAAAACCAGCTTACCCACTTAGAAACCCCGGATGGCTCGCGCTGGCAGTATTGCTACGACCCGTTTGGTAGGCGAATTCGCAAAATCAAAGAACGCGATGGAAAACTGACCGCCGCTAATTTGCAACTGTGGCTGGCGGGCAAGCCGGATTTGCCGGATAATCCCAAGGCGCTGGGCGGTTATGATTACCTGTGGAGCGGTGACCAGCTGATTGAGGAAGTGCCGTTTCAGCGTGACGGCACCCGGCTGGAAGAGAAGCGCGTGCGCTGGCTGTATGAGCCGGGCAGCCTGACGCCAGCGGCGCGTTTTGAGCGCGGCAAACTGCATTATGCTATCCATGATCATCAGGGCACCGTACGGGAACTGCTGGATGAACAAGGGGAGATGATCTGGGGCCAGCACCTGACCACCTGGGGCCACGCCGAAAAACGCGGCGGCGTCCCGTCCCATCACCCGGATTACCATGTTCAGTGTCACTTCCGGTTTTTAGGGCAATATTTTGATGAGGAGTCGGGTCTTTTTTACAATCGGCACCGCTACTACTCGCCGGAGACTGCGCAGTACATCAGCCCTGATCCCATCGGGCTGCTGGGCGGGTTTAATCCGTATTCGTATGTCCATAACCCCACCGGATGGGTAGACCCCTTTGGATTAACAAATTGTCCATCTTCATTCATAAATGATGATGTTGTTAATCATTCTAGTAAAGGAGACTGGAAGGAAGCCAGTTCTATGCCACCGAGGGATAGAAAAACATTCCCAAACGGAAGGTTAAGTGGTGGGGGACATGGACAATCAGCTATTCGGGAGTTAGAAGCAAGAGGTATCCCTTACAATATAGAGCATACTTATCCTAATGGGGTACGGGTAGGAAATATACCTAACCATGCATCTAAAGCGAAACGCAAAGGAACAGGCCAATCATGGTTCCCAGAAAATTGGAGTGATGCAGATATTAAACATGCAGGGAAAGTAATTTGGGATTCTCCAAGTAGTGTAAAAGTAGACATGCCTTCTGGCGGAACTATGATTTCAGGAACACATAATGGAGTCTTTATCCGAGTTGTCCGTGACCCTAAAGGGGGCGGCTCTATTTTCCCAGATAATTCAATTCAACCTTAACGCATGATGGATTATATGAATATAGAACATAGCATTCGTGAAATTAAAAGAAAGTGTGATGAAATACTCTCTTTTAATATGTGGTTTAATTTTCATGACGGATTTTTTTGGTCAATTATTGAATTAATTGATAATGATTTTCTTATAGATATCTATAGTTCTATTGAAGATAAATATCTTGAAATTTTGTGCCATGAACCAGTAATTATTTCTTTGGTAGAATCAACTCAGAGCAAGGAACTGATTGATTTAATTAAAAACATAAGAGATTACAAATCTGGTTTAATTGATGATATTCTTATTCATGATATCGAATCAGCTTTATTTGTTAATTATGATGAGCCAGAAAACCATTTGAGTGCCCAAGAATTTAAAGATACTTACATGACCCTTAAAAAACTAACTAAAGAGGCTTTGAATACAGAGCAAGATAATGAAAGTATAAAAAACACCTTAGACTCAATCATTGATTTTTCAGAAAAAAACAGACATGAATATTTATCTTACGTCCGTGTGTATTGGCTAAGTCTTTATTTTTATAAGTCAAACTATAAACTTAAAAACCAAGATGAAATAGAATATTATAAGAGAAATTTATCTGAACTATTTCCATGTGGTAGCTTTTAAATTAATAATAACTGAAATATGATTCACGTTATTAAGCCGGAAAGATCAGCGTGATCTTCCGGCTTTCTTCTTTTTTAAGAGCCGCTCATTCCCTGCCCTTAGTTGCTGTTGTAGTCGCCAATCAGTTCCCGCATCCGCAGCTTAATCTCACTGAGCTGGGCTTGCTGGCGCTGGTACTGTTGCTTCATTGTGTGGGTGTCGTCGCTGTCAGGAATGAGCACTAAACAGCCATCCATAATCTTGACGGTGAGTGTGCCACCAATATCAAATCCGGCCTGCTTAAGCCACTGCCCTTTAAGATGAATTGCGGGCGGGGCATTGGCCTTGTCATTTTGCGGCACGTATCCCACGGTGTAATAACGTTCGGTTTTTGCCGCTTTATTTACGGCACGGTTTTGCCTAGAATGCGCCTTAGCCATCATTCAACTCCTTGTTAGTTGGTTGTGGTCAGCGGCGTTGGTGTGTTGCAACCACATCAGCGCCGCGTTAAGTCAGATTATCCAATCAATAGCCTAGCCTGATGCTTGAGAATCAGGGCATCCAGCACTGAAATCACCGAACGTTGTTCTTCCTCATCCATCTGTTTAACCGCCTCAAACTTCAGCTTCAGTTCGTCCTGCGGTTCACGTTCTTCTTCCTCAAATATCAGCCAGTCCGCCGACACATTAAAAGTGACAGCAATCCGCTTGAGAATGTCCAAAGAGGGCTGTGCTTCACCAGACTCGTAGCGGCGAACTTGGGTCAGGTGTATGCCTACACGCTCAGCCATCTGGGGCTGGGTCAGGCTATGCTGCTTGCGCAGTTGCAGAAAGCGGGTAGAAAAACTCATCCAGTCTGTTCCTTTGTCAATATTGATGAGTTCCATTATCGCCCCCTGTTCTAAATAGACTTGACTAAATAATCTTTATAGAGCATATAATAATATCTATAGAGAGCATTGACAAGGTTTTAAAAGGAACATTTTTATGGCTCGCATCCCCGACGCAGAATTACAGCACCTGAAAGCCGCCGTCTCTTTAGTGGCCGTTATCGAGCAACAAGGCCGGCAGCTCTTTAAGCGCGGCAAAGACATGGTTGTGCTGTGCCCGTTCCATGAAGAGAAAACGCCCTCGATGGTCATCACACCGTCAAAAAATCTCTATCACTGTTTTGGTTGCAGTGCGGGCGGCTCGGTGCTGGACTGGGTGATGAAAACCGAAGGGTTAAGCCTGCGCCATGCCGTGGAACGCCTGCGCGCGGTGTTAGGAGTCAATCCCTCGGTAGAGCCGTTGGTGCAACCTGCGGAGCTGGTCAGTGATGCTATCGGGCAACAGGGGCTGTTATGGCGGGTGATTGGGTTCTATCACCATACGTTGCTGAATGCGCCGGAAGCACAGGCGTATCTGGCGAAGCGGCGGCTCAATCATCCTGAATTAGTCACGCAGTTTAAGCTGGGTTTTGCCAACCGGACGCTCGCTTACCGTCTGCCCGGCAGTAAATACACCAAAGACGGGGCTGATGTCCGCCAACGCTTACAGGCCGCTGGCGTGATGCGAAAATCAGGGCATGAGCATTTTGTTGGTTCACTGGTTGTGCCGGTGATCAGTCCTGAGGGGCAGATACAGGAAGTGTACGGGCGTAAAATCACGGATCGTCTGCGACCGGGCACACCGTTGCATCTGTATCTGCCGGGGGCGCATGGTGGCGTCTGGAATGAAACCGCGCTGGGTACGTCCAAGACGTTGATCCTGTGTGAATCGCTGATTGATGCGATGTCGTTCTGGGTAACGGGGCAACGCAATGTGACTGCCGCCTATGGCGTAAATGGCGTCACAGCGGATCACTGGCGGGCGTTCGAACACTACGGCATTAAGCAGGTACTGATCGCGTTCGACAATGACAGTGCAGGCAATGAAGCGGCGGTCAAACTGGCGTCAGCATTGGTTGCCAAAGGGATCACACCGCTGCGCGTGGTGTTCCCGCCGGGCAGGGATGCGAACGGTTATCTGTGTCAGATGGCAGAACCCGAATCCGCCTTTGCCCTGCTGCTTGAGAGTGCCGTACCGATGCAGGAAGCTGCCGATCTCGTTATCGTTGAACGCCAGACAGTTGAACCCGCCGTTGACCCCGAACCAACAGTCATCTTAGCCGCTGAACCTGTGCCCCGCGTGACGCCGAATGTGGTGTGTGAATCCGGCGACAACGGCGAGCTGCTGATCTCGGTCGGCACATTACAATGGTGTCTGCGCGGCATGGGCACAGTCAAAGCCGGCGCTGCCGTGATGAAACTCAATGCGCAGGTGCTGGACAGGCAAAGCGGCGTGTTGTTCGCGGATGGCGTTGATCTGATCAGTGCCCGTTCCCGCCACAGTTATGCGCGTCTGGCTGCGGCTGAGCTGGGGCTGGGCGAAGCGGATCTGCGGCGTTCGCTGGGGCAGGTGTTACTGGCGATCGAACAGTGGCAGCAACAACCCGCGGACACCGGCCCCAACGTACCGGAGATGGGGATCGCGGAACGGGAAGCAGCACTGGCGTTACTGCAAGATCCGTACTTGACGGCGCGTATTACCGCTGACTTAGCCGCCTGCGGCGTAGTCGGCGAATCCACTAACTTACTGGCGGGCTTTTTGGCGGCCGTGAGCCGAAAGTTACCCAAACCGTTAGCCGTCCTGATCCAGAGCAGCAGTGCCGCCGGAAAATCCTCATTAATGGATGCCGTACTGAACCTGATCCCGGAAGAAGAACGCATCCAGTACAGCGCCATGACCGGCCAGAGCCTGTTTTATCTCGGTGAAACCAACCTGCAGCACAAAATATTAGCCATCGCGGAAGAAGAAGGCGTGCGGCAGGCGGCTTATGCGCTCAAGCTGTTGCAGTCAGACGGCGAGTTAACAATGGCGAGTACGGGCAAGGATGAAGCCACGGGCAACCTCGTGACCAAAAGCTACACCGTCAAAGGCCCGGTGATGCTGATGCTCACCACGACTGCCATTGATGTGGATGAAGAGCTGCTCAACCGCTGTCTGGTGCTGACGGTGAATGAATCCCGCGAACAGACCGAAGCGATCCACGCGGTGCAGCGCCAGAAACAAACCCTCGAAGGCTTGCTGGCCGAGAACGAGCGCGATTATCTGACCCAGCTTCACCAGAACGCCCAGCGGCTGCTGAAACCGCTGAATGTGGTCAATCCCTATGCTCACCAACTGACGTTCCTGTCAGATAAAACCCGCACCCGCCGTGACCATATGAAATACCTGACGTTAATCCAGAGCATTGCCCTGCTGCACCAGCACCAGCGGGAGATCAAGAGCACTGAGCATCGCGGCAAGCGGCTTGAATATATCGAAGTGAGCAAAGACGATATCAAACTGGCGAACCAGCTTGCCCATGAAATCTTAGGCCGGACGCTGGACGAAATGCCGCCGCAGACGCGCAGGCTGTTACTGTTAATCCAGCAGATGGCGCACGGCATGGCAGCAGAACAACAATGCGCACTGAATAGGGTGCGTTTTACCCGACGGGATATCCGGGCTTACACGAACTGGAGCGACAGCCAGCTTAAGCTGCATTGCCAGCGCCTGAGCGACATGGAATACCTGCTTGTTCACGGTGGCAGTCGCGGGCACCTGCTGCAATACGAACTGCTGTGGGACGGTGACGGCGACAGCGCCCACTTAAGCGGCCTGATCGTCCCGGTATGATCCCCGCAAGTCTGGGTAGCACGGAGGCAAGTCTTCCCCAAGTCTACCCCAAGTCGGGGTCAAGTCTGGGTAGCCAAAACTACCCTAAAGCCACAGCCAGAGTGGGTTAACCGAGCGCAAGTCTGACAAAACGAAAAATCACTGTTCCGGCAACACAATAAAAACTTCCCGTCATACCGTACTGCCGGATAGCACCCACGACAAAAAGGACAATCCGCATGATAACTTCACACGACAACACCCTGATCACACTGCGCCAACAGCTTGAAGCGTGGTTCGACACGCTGCTGGCACAAGGCCGGGCTGACCGCACGCGGGAAACATACCGTAGCTACCTGCTACCCTTTATCGACTGGTGCGAACAGCGCACGGTGCGTTACCCCGCACAGGTCACACTGGTGTTACTGGAAAGCTGGCAGCGGTATCTGCGGGCTTACCGTAAAGCCGATGGCCAGCCTTACGGCAATAACGGTCAGCGGGAACGGCTGATCGCCCTGCGGCTGTGGTTCCGCTATTTGCTGCAACGCCATCACATCCTCTATAACCCAGCCGAGCAGATGGTGTTGCCGAAAGAAGAAAAGCGGCTGCCGGCGCAGATCCTGAGTGAACGGGAAACCACGCAGGTGTTGGACAGCCTTGATGATCAGAGTGTGTTGGGACTTCGCAACCGGGTGATGCTGGAAATCCTCTGGAGCAGCGGCATCCGGCGCATGGAGTTACGCCAGCTCCGGCAGGGGGACATCGACTTCGAACGCGGTGCGGTCGTCGTGAATCAGGGCAAAGGGAATAAAGACCGGGTTGTGCCTGTCGGTGAGCGGGCGCTGGGCTGGCTGAAACGCTATCTGGTCAACGTCAGGCCACAACTGGCCGCGCACTATGACAGCGGTTATCTGTTTATCTCGCAAAAGGGCAGGCCGCTGAGTCTGGGACACCTGACGCAGATCGCAGGCAAGGCCATCCGGCAGCAGGCGCAGTTAGACAAACCGGGCGCCTGCCATCTGTTCCGGCACTCAATGGCGACGCAGATGCTGGATAACGGCGCGGATATCCGCCATATCCAGGCAATGCTGGGACATGAGAAACTTAACACGACAGAAATTTATACACGCGTGGCGATCGGTCACTTGAAGAAAGTGCATAAACAAACCCATCCGGCAGAGCGTGACACACCGACACCACAGGAAAGCAGTGCAGGTTGTGCCAGCGACGAGCCGGATGCCGAACCGACACCCCAACGCACCGGGCAGTCTGACAGTCCCCGTTGAGTTCGCTGGGAACGGTGCAGGGGCAGACCGTGGCCGGACTGCCCGTCAGCATCGGTGCTCGCGGGGGTACGTGGGCCATGGTCGGCCTGAGCAGCCGTGTCCCCGTTCAGTCAGTGCAGGCCGCCCAAAGCCCACTCAACATAATGTGGGGGAATTATGCGAAACTCGCCGTTGCGCTGAGTCGTTCCCAAAAACCGGGCAAAGCGGCTCGCATCGCATAATTTACATTATGTCTGGCGCCCCCGCTGTTCGGCATCGCGGGGTGTGGCGCACAAGGCTTCGCCTTCTGCTGTCAGCATCGGCGCACCCTCTTGGCAAACACCGCGCCGAATCGGAACACTGCGCCAACGTCCAACCAAGCAGGTACCTTCTTTAGCTGCCTTGCTATCCTCTGGCAAACACCCCTGTAGGCAAGTCGGCCTGCGGCCTCCGTTGGTTTACCTCCCCCGCCCCAACCCACGCTGCATTGGCTGCGCCCGGCTCGCAGTCGCTGCGCTCCTCGCTCGTTACCGTGCTCGCCATCTCCGCCCCGTGCAGCCCCCAGAGGGGGCTTCCCTTGAGCAAAGCATCATCGGTAAAACCGAGCCAGATCCTGCGCATCAGTGCTTGATAGCGTCGCAATGCGCCGCTGGCGGGTTCTGTGCCACCCGCACCCGCAGAACGAGCGCCCGCCGCCCAAACGAGTTGGGCGACGTTCGCCCGTTGCCGAAAGTGAAAAGCCTCACAAAATCAGGTTATTCAATCCATCACAAGCCAAAATGATCGCTATACTGCACAACGGCTTGCGGCGGTGGCATAGCAAAACAGGCCAAAAGTGCACTTCGGCATTTTAGGTTCGCGGGAATGGGCTAAACAGGTAAAAACGGTTCTTTAATAAGCTGATAGATAAGAAAAAAATCGCTTAAAAAAGTATAACCGCACCGGAACCTGCCCTAAGACCCCATTGGGTTGCTGAGCGGGTTTAACCCGTATTCTTACGTGCATAATCCGGTTGGGCGTGTTGACCCACTTGGACTGAATTCAGAATTAATTGCGACTCAGGAGAAGATCAACGCAATACTTCGTGAGCATTTACCGGAAATACGCAAAATAGATCCAAATGCGGAAATTGGCTATCGAGGCAGTGTGGCGAGTGGAATAAGTAAAGCACACGATCCGAGCATAGCCAGACCTGTTAATTTAAAAGACTTTGATGTGGATGCATTTATTAAATCTGATTATCTGGGTTATGACACAAGATATACAAATAGGCGACGTGATGGTAATAAATTCCCAGAAATAGCTAAAATTGAGCAAGATATTGATAGAAAATTAAGAGCTGCACTTCCTGGGTTAAGGGATGAAGCATTTGGATTCAGAATATACAAAAGTCATGAACTTGATGATTACCTACGAAAAGGTGATAAGCAGGTCGTTATTAATTGTAAATAATTCAAGGTGATATATGACTCGTTACTTAAGTATAGTATTAGATACAGACACCAATTTTGAAGAGCTGGTATCTGAAATCAGCCAGGTTTTTGATATTAATTTACTAATCAAAGATGATAAAGGTAGATATATAGCTACCGGTGATTGTGAAAAATACAAAATTATTGTTGTTGATAAATTAGATAGGTCATCTGAATTATTATGCGATGAACATTATACGTTAGAACTAGCTATGAATAACGAAAATGATCATTATGAATACGAAGATAATATAAGGAATATATTGTTCAACGGTAAAATAAAATGGAGCAGAGGAGTATGGAATACAATAAATGAAAATGAAAGTTGTAAAATAATTTATCCTCACTATAAATAGTGAGAAAGTAAAATTTATAAATAATTATATGCAATTAGAGCCGGAAAGATCCTAGGGGCTGTTGACGTTTTGAGTTCACCATTTACTCAACCCACATCGGTAACCATATAATGACAAACGCCAGTGCCAACATACTGGCGTAATTTCGCGCCAATTTATCGTATCTTGTCGCAATAGCTCGAAAATGTTTTATTCTGGCAAACGCATTTTCGACCAAATGCCGATAACAGTATAAAACTTCATCAATACTTTTATCGGGTTTTCGGCTATTTTTTCGATAGGGAATGACCGTTTTTGAACCTTGTTTTTCAACGAAATCTCTGAAAGTACCGCTATCGTAACCTTTATCCGCGATCACAAAATCGGATGCGGGTGAATGGGTGACCAAACTTTCTGCATGTACAATGTCGTGCGTTTGACCCCCTGACAGCTCAAAATGGACAGGCAAACCATAACTGTCTACGGCCAAATGAATTTTAGTCGAACGTCCACCTCGACTTTTACCGATGGCTTCATCTTCTGTTGAAGCTGCCCCTGAGCTATGTTGATGAGCGCGGATAATACTCCCATCAATGAATAACCATTCGGTGTCTGTATTTTCAGATAACAATTTGAATAATAATTCAAAAACACCTTTCTTTGACCAGGCGTTAAAGCGCTTAAAAAGCGTATTCCATTTGCCAAATTCATCGGGTAAATCCCGCCACGGACATCCCGTTCTCATTCGATAAAGGATCCCTTCGAAAGTCAGGTAATGCGCGTCTTTGTGGTAAATACATCCATGTTGTTGCATTAATACAGCTAGCGTATTCCATAAAGATTTTGATAACATTGTTCTTGGCATGATGAGCTGGGGTAATGGTTTTTTCGCGAAGACAATGATACCAGATCATCATGCTGTTCAAACTTCCCTCCACGAAACGTCAACACGCCCTAGTGATCTTCCGGCTTTGTTATTTTTAAGAGCAGCTCACTCCCTGCCTCTAGTTGCTGTTGTAGTCGCCAAGCAGCTCGCGCATTCGCAGCTTAATTTCACTGATTTGCTCTCGCTGGCGCCGGTATTGCTGTTTGAGGCTGTGAGTCTCGTCGCTGTCAGGAATAAGCACTAAACAACCGTCCATAATCTTGACGGTCAGTGTGCCCCCAATCTCAAACCCCGCCGCCTTAAGCCACCTGCCCGTTAAATTTATCGCGGGTCGGGGGTTCGGCCTGCCGTTTTGCGGCACGTATCCCACGGTGTAATAACGTTCTGTTTTTGCCGCTTTATTTACGGCACGGTTTTGCCTAGAATGCGCCTTAGCCATCATTCAACTCCTCGTTAGTTGGTTGTGGTGAGCGATATCAGCAGGTAGCCGCCTGCTGATATCGCGCTACATCATTCTATTGTCTTAACTCTTCAACCACTTACGCGCCTGATACTTAATCACCATCCCTTCCAGCATTTCTCTGATGACGTTTTTTTCTTCTTCGGGAAATTCATTAATCGCCTCGAACAAAAAAAGAAACTCATTAGGTGGCGTCCGTTCGCCCTCTTCAAAAAGTAACCAGTCAGCAGAAATAGAAAACGTTTTAGCTAACTTGCGCAGGGCTTCGGCGGAGGGTTCAGAAGTTCCGGCTTCGTAGCGTTTAACCTGCTGAACATGAATATTGGCAGCATCAGCTAACCCTTGCTGGGTCAATCCTTTTTGCTTCCGTAGTTGAATTAAACGGGCAGAGAAACTCATCTCAGAACTCCATGATAATACAGAATCCATAATGTAAGTCCTCCGTTAATGTGCCCTTGACAATAGTTACATTATGGGTACTAATATAATACATGCAAAGAATCTTGACGCAGTTTTAAAGAATTAAGATATGGCTCGCATCCCCGAAGCAGAATTACAGCACCTGAAAGCCGCTGTCTCTTTAGTTGCCGTTATCGAGCAACAAGGCCGGCAGCTCTTTAAGCGCGGCAAAGACATGGTTGTGCTGTGCCCGTTCCATGAAGAGAAAACGCCCTCGATGGTCATTACCCCGTCGAAAAACCTCTATCACTGCTTTGGCTGCGATGCCGGCGGTTGAGCCACTGGTGCAACCGGAAGAGCTGGCCAGTGATGCCATCGGGCAACAGGTGCTGCTGTCACGGGTGGTTGATTTTTTATCACCATACCTTGCTCAATGCACCGGAAGCCCAGGTCTATCTATCCAAGCGGCGGCTCAACCAACGAATACCTCTGTCAGATGGCCGAGCCGGAAACCGCCTTTGCCCTGCTGCTTGAGAGTGCCATACCGATGCAGGAGGTAGCGGATAAGCACTATACTGCACAACGGCTGACGGCGGTAGCAGGGCAAAAAGCGCACCGGGGCAACATCGCAAAACAGGCCAACCAGTTACAAATGGTAAACCTTGGAAAGTTCAAAATATGGGGGAAATTATCGGGGCTATAGAAGGTAAACCAAGTCAATGGATAAGAGTTGAATATAGCGGCGGTACTATCCACGGACATCCAATATCTCTCAACTAATTTAGGCAACTGACAAAATAATGAACATTGATTTTTCAAAAAAAAGTGGGGTGATCATTTTTAATGATTTTTCTATTAGTGATGATATTCCACTTGAGAATCAACTTAATGAATTAAAAGAAGATATGTTGCAAGTAGAATTTCCTAATGGATATCTTTTAGACATCGGCTGGAGACCTTCATTCGAAATTAATGGACAGTTTAACTTGGCATTAATTAAAGATTTTAACTGGGAAAGTCCTGTTTATTTAGGTTCAGCAAAGAATTTATCTGAGTTAGAAGAAAAGATTCAATCAGCAATGCATAAATTATAGTTGACGAAATTTAAAAGCCGGAAAGATCCCCGTGAGCTTCCGACCTTGTTCTTTTTAAGAGCAGCTCAGTCCCTACTCTTAGAGGCTTTTGTATTCCCCAATCAGTTCCCGCATCCGCAGCTCAATTTCACTGAGCTGGTCTTGCTGTCAGACATTTACAACAAAAAAACCCAGACAACGATGACTGGGTTTTTTAAACATTTTCTTTAATTTATTGTTTACAGAACACTTTTCGCCTGCTGAACAATATCAATTAGCGGTTGTGGCCAAACACCAAGGATCAATACCAGTAATGCACTGAGCAATACCACAATCCCGCCAGAAGTAAACGCCCAATTGTGTGGTGTATCACGGTTCAGTGCTTTCGGTGCAGGCAGGTACAGGCTCACCATCACGCGTAAATAGTAGTAAAGACCGATGGCACTACCCACAACTACGGCACCAGTCAACCACCACAATTTTGCTTCAACACCTGTCGCGATGACATAAAATTTACCAATGAAGCCAAATGTTAATGGTATTCCCGCCAATGACAGCATCATCACTGTCATTACCGCTGACAGGATCGGTTTATGCCAGAACAAGCCACGATATGAGAACAGTGAATCCGCATCTGGCCCTCTGTATGGGCTGGACATCAAGCTGACCACACCAAATGCCCCGATACTGGCGAACAAATAACCGACCAGATAAATACCTGCCGTCTCTTCTGCCAACGTATGATCTTTGATGGCAACCAATACCACCAGCAAATATCCCAAATGAGCAATGGATGAATAGCCCAGCAGTCGTTTGATATTGCTTTGTGTCAAGGCCAATAAGTTACCAAACAGGATAGATGCAATAGCAATCACTGTTAGCAGAATACGTAAGGTTGTGCTTTCAGCCACGGGTGCTTCAATGAATAAACGCATGATCACTGCGAAGATCGCAACCTTACTTGCCGTTGCCAGAAAGGTCGATACCGGTGCCGGTGCGCCTTGATAAACATCCGGTGTCCATAGTTGGAAAGGCACAAGGGAAAGTTTAAAGCCCAGCCCTACGATCATCATCCCCAAGCCAGCCAGAACTAACGGTTCATGCAGTTTGCTATCGCTCAAACTCTTGCCTAGTGATGCGAAAGACAAATCACCGGATTCTGCATACAGCAATGCAATACCAAACAGCAGGAATGAAGATGCGGCCGCAGACAACAGCATATATTTAATGCCCGCTTCCAACGAACGTTTCTGGCGATAGGCATAACCCACTAAGCCAAACAGCGGCAAGGTGATCAATTCAATTCCGATAAACAGTGATGCCATATGGTTGGCAGAAGAAAGCAGAATTCCTCCAGCCGCCGCAATCAACACCAACAGATAAAATTCTTCTTTATTATCGGGATAATTTTCCAACCATGAGTAGGCAAATGTCGTTGTTGCAAGGCTCGCAATCAGCACAAGCGCAGTATAGAACATTGCAAAACGATCTACATGAATCAATGGCGTGACATCCATTGGCTCCTGCTGCCCCACAAAATAGAGTGAGAACAGGGCCAGGTTTAGACCAATCACCGTCAAGGTGACATTGGTGAAATGATCGCGTCGCCACGCAATGGACAACATCACAACCACTACCGTCAATCCGACGATCAATAGCGGCAACAGTGCGATCAATTGTTCAGAAGTTATTGTCATGGCGAATTACGGCCTTGTAGTTAAAAGTGAAGCTGAATACCAATTCTGGATGTTACCCATTGCTGCGGCTGAGGTATCAAGAATTGGCTGCGGGTAAACCCCTAAAATTACCAACAAGACAACCAACAGCAGCAAAATGGAAATTTCACGCACATCCATTCTCTGTAAGGGTTTATCCGTTTTTGCCGTACCGTAATAAGCCTTCTGCATCAAGTACAGTGCGTAAACGGAGGCAAAAACTAAACCGAACACGGATACCGTAGTCACCAGGGTAAATTGACTGAAGCTGCCGAACAGGATCATAAATTCCCCAACAAAGTTACCGGTTCCTGGCATACCTAATGTGGCTACGGCAAAAAATAGGGATATCGCCGGCAAAAGCTGAATTCTTCCCCACAATCCGCCCATTTGGCGCATGTCCCTGGTATGTAGGCGTTCATAAAGCTGACCACACAGAATGAACAAACCCGCGGCTGACAGGCCATGTGCAATCATTTGGATCACCGCTCCCTGATAAGCCAATTGGCTACCTGTGTAAATGGCGATAAGCACAAAACCCATATGGGAAACACTGGTATAGGCAATCAAACGTTTGATATCAGTCTGACTGAATGCCATCCAGGCACCGTAGAAAATACCAATGACGCCTAGCCACATGGCAATCGGAGCAAATTCCGCAGAAGCTTGCGGGAACAGAGGCAAACTGAAACGTAACAAACCATAAGCTGCCGTCTTCAGCAAAATCCCTGCAAGGTCAACTGAACCTGCCGTTGGAGCCTGACTATGGGCATCCGGCAACCAGCCATGTAAAGGAACAACCGGCATTTTCACCGCGAATGCAATGAAGAAACCCAGCATTAGCAGGTATTGAACGGTGTGTGACATCGGCGTATCCAACAATTTTTCATAGTTGAATGTCCATTCGCCGGTTGCATCATGGTGAATGAAAGCCAGTGCCAGAATCGAAATCAGCATCACCAAACCGCTGGCTTGGGTATAGATGAAGAATTTCGTTGCCGCAGTGATACGGGTTTTACCTTCTGAGCCTCTGTGCCCCCACAGGGCAATCAGGAAGTACATCGGTACTAACATCACTTCCCAGAAGAAAAAGAACAAGAACAGGTCGATGGCAAGGAAAACCCCCATCACACCACCCAATATCCACAGCAGGTTCAGGTGGAAGAAGCCCTGGTATGGCTGGTTTTCATTCCACGAACAGAGGATTGCCATCAAACCCAGTAATGCAGTCAACACGACCATCAGCAAGGATAAACCATCCAGTGCCAGATGAATGCTAATGCCGAAACGTGGGATCCACTGAAGCAAGAATTCGGATTGCCACTGTGGTATGCCCTGTGGGTTGGTGAGTGTATAACCGCCCTGTAACCACAGGTACAGGGAGAGTAACAGCGTCAGTCCCATCGCCAGAAGCGCTATCCAACGCGGCATACGGGTGCCGAAGCGCTCGGCCTGCCAACACAACAGGCCTCCGATGAAGGGCAGAAGAATTAGCCAAGGTAGTAGCATGGCGCAATGTGTCCCTTAATTAAACCAAAAGCAGCAGAGCTAAAACCAGCACTGCACCCAACCCCATAGAGGTAGCATACCAACGGACTTGTCCGTTCTCACTCCAACGTAGCCCTTTATTGCCCCAACGTGACAATATGGCTGGAATGTTCATCAGTGAGTTCAAAGGATCACTTTGCAACAGGCGAGTGATGCCCTTGAATGGTTTCACAAATACCCAGTCATATAGCGCGTCAAATCCCCAGGCATGGAACCACCATGTGGAGAAGAAGCGCCCTGGGGCGCTGTTCGCCGTGGCATTAACCACACCACGTTTGCCCAGATACAACGCAGCCGCCAGCAAGATACCGACAATAGCAACCACACCAGAAATAATTTCCAATGTCATTTTGCCATCATGCCCTGTCGAGCTGTTTCCTGATAGAACACTCTCAGGTAAGACTCCCGCCAGCGGTGGAACAATTAGTGCGCCCACAAAAGTGGACAACACCAACAATACTGACAATGGCAAAGTGTGAGTAATGCCCTTGACTGGATGAGCATGGGTATTTTCTTCACCGTGGAACACGATAAAGATCATGCGGAAGGTATACAGTGATGTCATCAATGCCCCAATCAGCCCCGCCAGCATCAGGTTCATATGACCATTTGCCAACGCGCCCCATAGGATTTCATCCTTACTGTAGAAACCGGCCGTCAATAATGGCAGTGCCGACAACGCAGAGCCTCCCACCAAGAAGCAGAGATAAACAAATGGGATACGCTTACTCAGCCCGCCCATTTTGAAGATGTTTTGCTCATGATGGCAGGCCAGAATCACCGAGCCAGAAGCCAGGAACAGTAATGCTTTGAAGAATGCATGGGTCATCAGGTGAAAAATCGCGGCATCCCACGCCTGTACACCCAATGCCAAAAACATGTAGCCAATCTGGCTCATGGTGGAATAAGCCAGCACCCGTTTGATATCTGTCTGTACCAGTGCTGCGAAACCTGCCAGCAGCAAGGTGATCGCACCAATAACACCGACCAAATGTAAGATATCAGGCGCCATCAAGAACAATGCATGGCTACGGGCAATCAGATAAACCCCAGCAGTAACCATTGTAGCGGCGTGGATCAGCGCAGAAACGGGTGTCGGACCGGCCATCGCATCTGCTAACCATGTTTGCAATGGTAACTGAGCGGATTTACCGACAGCCCCCCCCAGAATCATCAAGGTTGCCCAGGTGATCGCGCTAGAGCCTACTTCAATATGTTGTGGCGCCAATACCGCCAATTCGCGGAAACTCAACGTACCAAGCTGGTCGTAAAGGATAAACATACCAATGGCAAGGAATACATCACCAACACGGGTCACAATAAAGGCTTTCATTGCCGCCGCGCCATTGGCAGGGTTTTTGTAGTAGAAGCCGATCAACAGGTAACTGCACAGGCCGACGCCTTCCCAACCGAGATACATCAGTAGTATGTTATCTGCCAGTACCAATACCACCATACTGGCGATAAACAGGTTGGTATAGGCGAAGAATCGGGAGTATCCCTCTTCACCGCGCATGTACCAGGAAGCGTAAATGTGGATCAGGAAACCAACGCCAGTCACAACACTCAGCATTGTCAGTGACAGACCATCCAGCACCAGATTAATCGGGATGCTGAAATTATCCACTGCCATCCAGTTCCACAGCGTCTGGCTGTAAACCAGCCCCCCTGCCCCATTCTGGGTAAGAAAATCAATCGCTACCCAGAAGGTAACCAATGCTGCCAGCCCAACAGAACCACTCCCAACGGTAGCTGACAAATTTTCAGACCAGCGGCCACGGGAAAATGCCAATAGCAAAAATCCCAGCAGTGGCAGCAGAATTGTTAAATAGAGTAAGTTCATCCGCGCATCTCACTGACTGTATCAATATTCAGGTTTTGGCGACGACGGTGCAACTGTAGTAACAGTGCCAAACCGATACTCGCCTCGGCGGCTGCCAGCGTAATGGCCAGAATGTACATCACCTGACCATCAGGCTGGAGCCAATAGCTGCCAGCAACGACAAACGCTAGCGCTGAAGCATTGATCATGATTTCCAACCCGATCAGCATAAATAACAGATTGCGGCGGATAACCAGGCAGGTAAAGCCTAATGTAAACAAAATAGCCGCCAAAATGAGGCCATGGTGTAACGCTATCATTATTGTTGGTCCTCCGCACGATTGCTGATCACTTCACCTTGCCGATTTTCACGGCCGATGTGGTAAGCCACTACCAATCCTGCCAATAACAGCAAAGAGGCCAGCTCGACCACCAATACATAAGGGCCAAACAGGCTAATCCCTACTTCTTTGGCACTGACGACTTCACCACTGATTTCAGCAGATGACAGGGTACTGATGGCGTAAACCAACACAATCAACAGCACGATAGACAGGAGTGACGGGCCAATCCAGGCACGGGGTTGTAACCAGCGCCGTTCCTGCTCGACAACTGATTTTCCCAGATTCAGCATCATCACGACGAAGACGAACAACACCATAATTGCGCCCGCGTAAACGATGATCTCCAAAGCACCAGCAAAATAGGCACCCATTGAAAAAAACACAACAGACAGGGCTAACAAGGAAATAATCAGATACAACAGTGCATGTACCGGATGCGTATGGGTTACTACCCTGAGTGTTGCGAGAATCGCAACCAGCCCTGCGACATAAAATGTAAATTCCATGAATATCGCTCCTTACGGCAACAGGCTTTTAACGTCGATAGGCTTAGCCTCATTGTCGGCTTCACCTTTATCCTTGCCGTCAATTGCCATACCTGTCTTACGGTAAAAGTTATAGTCAGGATATTTACCTGGCCCTGAAATCAGCAGATCTTCTTTCTCGTATACCAGATCCTGACGTTTGTATTCACCCAGTTCAAAATCCGGTGTCAACTGAATAGCGGTAGTTGGGCACGCTTCTTCACACAGGCCGCAGAAAATGCAACGCGAAAAATTGACGCGGAAGAATTCAGGATACCAGCGCCCATCCTTATGCTCTGCTTTTTGCAGTGAAATACATCCCACCGGACACACCGCTGCACACAAGTTACACGCAACACAACGCTCTTCACCGTCAGGATCACGCGTCAGAACGATGCGCCCACGGTAACGGGGTGGCAGATAAACCGGCTCTTCCGGATACATTTTTGTTTCGCGTTTATGGAAGGCATGAAGCCCTATCATCCAAATACTGCGTACCTGGGTGGCAAAACCGACCACTAATTCTTTCAATGTCATGGTTCAATCCCCCCCTTTATTGAGCGTTGTATAAAATAACTGCGGCTGTCGCTAGCATATTCAGTAACGTTAACGGCAGACAAACTTTCCAGCCAAACGACATCACCTGGTCATAACGAGGACGTGGCAAGGCAGCGCGGATCAAAATGAACATCATCATGAAAAATGCTGTTTTCAGCGCAAACCAGACGAATGGAGGCAAGAGAGGTCCATTCCAGCCACCAAAGAACAGCGTGACGATCAAAGCAGATACCGTCACAATCGCGATATATTCTCCGACAAAAAACAGACCGAATTTCATGCCGGAATATTCGATGTGATAGCCATCGGCCAGTTCTTGCTCGGCTTCCGGTTGGTCAAAGGGATGGCGGTGACATACCGCGACACCCGCAATGGCAAAAGTCAAGAAGCCAAAGAATTGAGGAATGACATTCCATACATGTTGCTGTGAGTTGACGATATCCACCATGTTAAAGGAACCAGCTTGTGCCACAACGCCCATCATGGACATGCCGAGGAAAACTTCATAACTCAATGTCTGTGCTGATGCACGCATCGCACCCAGCAAGGCATATTTGTTGTTACTCGCCCACCCCGCAAACAGCACGGAATAAACCGCCAAGCCCGCCATCATCATGAAGAATAAGATACCAATATTCAGGTCTGCGACCATCCATGTCGGGCTGACTGGCACGATCGCAAAGGCCAGAAGCATTGAGCTGAATGCAATGACAGGAGCCAAAGTGAAAATGGCTCTGTCAGAAAAACGTGGTGCCCAGTCTTCTTTAAAGAACATTTTGATCATGTCTGCGACAAGCTGCAATGAACCGCCCCAACCGACTCGGTTTGGCCCATAACGGTTTTGAAACAGGCCAAGGATACGGCGTTCAAAGAAACTCATGAATGCCCCGCAGATCACCACGACCAGTAGAATGACAACCGCTTTCAGTACAGTAATCAGGATTTCAATGACATCGGGAGTCAACCAGCTCATTATGCAACCTCCCGTAAGTTATGGACTGATTTGCCTGCCAGAACCGGCGGTATACCTGACATTCCCAGTGGCAAGCCAATTTGCCCTTGGGCCAGATTACCACTTAAGCGCACGGCCAAACGCAGTTGCTGCCCTTCACAATCAAATGTCATCACAGCGCCTTCTTTCACCTTCAAATGCTCCGCATCTTTTTGATTAATCATCACATACGGCTCAGGCATACGTTCCTGTATTACATCAGAACGTTGTGACAGCTCTTCACTGCCAAACAAATGGAAATAGGGCGCAACATGCCATTGATCTTTTTGCGCAGTAAATGCGGTCGGGATAGCGTCAAAATAGTTCAACCCACCATCAACCGTTTCAATCAAACGAACCCCTGGATCGCCAAAGCGCAGCTTGCCCCCCACTTCAGCCTGGAATTTATTCCACGCTTGCGGTGAGTTCCAGCCTGGTGCCCATGCAAATGGAATTTGCTGACGTGGTGCATATGGGCTGTTGTTCCCTTCCATTGAGAAAGCAAATGCAGTATCGATATCCTGTGGCTGGCGCTGCTCATGGACACTGACATCAGCCAACATCGCGGTACGGCCGCTATAACGATGAGGTGAACGCGCCAATTTTTGCCCACGAATACGGAATGTCGCATCTGGTGCCGCATCTACGATGCCTTTGAATTGCGGCATCACTTTGACACAAGCTGCAATCACGTGATCAAGTTGTGTCCAATCGGTTTGACACTGTGTATAGGTGGTATACAGGGAATGCATCCAGCGCCAGCTTTCTAACATAACGATGGATTTATCATAAAATGCAGGTTCGTAAACCTGGAAATAGCGTTGAGCACGGCCTTCTTGATTCACCAACGTACCATCGCTTTCAGCAAAACTGGAAGCGGACAGAATCAAATGCGCCTTATCCATAATGGCGGTGCGTTGGTGATCCACGACGATCAGATTTTTCAAACTATCCAGTGCACGATCAATTTTATCCGCCGGTGCATGACGATAGAGATCGTTTTCCATAACGATAGCGGTGTCTGAATCCCCTTTAGCAATACGCTGTAAAGCAGCATCTAATGGCTGCGCCTCCATCATCGCCAATCCCAAGCTATTCGCATATGCGGCAACATAGGAAAGCCCCACATCCGCACCTTTATCTTTCAAGGCCCATGCGATATTGGCCGCAGCCTGAATCAAGGCATCACTGCCTGGATTACTGCCACTGATGATCAAGGGTTTTTTCGCATCACGCAATGCATGTGCAATGATTTCCACTTTCGATTTCAGCTCATCCGGCAGATCATTAACGGCAGGAGCGATATTGTTCAGGGCATGTGCCACGGCAAAACCCAGGCGAGCCTGATCATCAGTAGGTGCACGGTAGCTCCATGCGGCAATATCATCCAGTCGGGTTTCATCGACACTGGTCAAGAAAAGAGGATATTTGGCGTGTTGACCAATATTCATCACAGCTGCAATCTGCCAGTCTGCCACTTTCTGAGCAGCCGCCATTTCACGTGCTTTGCCTTTCACTGCCTGACGCACAGATAACGCCATACGGGCAGCCGTTTGGGTCAGGTCTTCCCCTAACACCAGAACCGCATCATAATCTTCAATTTCACGCAGCGATGGCGTATAAACCCCACCTTGCTGCAGAATTTCTAACATCGTATCAAGGCGATGTTGTTCTTCCGCTGAAATACCACTGTAAAAGTTTTCCGCACCAACCAATTCACGCAAGGCAAAGTTACTTTCAATGCTGGCACGCGGTGAACCGATGCCAATAGCATTTTTCGCCTGACGCAAAATATCTGCGCCTCCTTGCATAACTTGCTCAGCATTCAATGAAATCCACTGATCGCCACGCAATTGTTGTGGCTGGCGAGGACGATCGTCACGGTTAACATAACCGTAACCGAAACGCCCGCGGTCACACATAAAGTAGTGGTTGACTGTGCCGTTATAACGATTTTCTATCCGGCGCAATTCACCGTAGCGTTCCCCTGGGCTGGTATTACAACCAATACTGCACTGTTGGCAGATGCTTGGCGCAAACTGCATGTCCCATTTACGGTTGTAGCGTTCTGAATGTGTTTTGTCGGTAAATACCCCTGTTGGGCAAATTTCAACCAGGTTACCGGAAAATTCACTTTCCAATGTGCCACTTTCAGGACGACCAAAATAGACGTTGTCATGAGCACCATAAACACCAAAATCCGTTCCATCCGCATAATCTTTGTAGTAACGGACACAACGGTAACAGGCGATGCAACGGTTCATTTCATGAGCAATGAATGGCCCCAATTCCTGATTTTTGTGAGTACGTTTGGTAAAACGGTATTTTCGGAATGAATGCCCCGTCATCACTGTCATATCCTGTAAATGACAGTTACCCCCTTCCTCACAAACTGGACAGTCGTGGGGATGGTTGGTCATTAACCATTCCACAACACTGGCACGGAACTGTTTAGCTTCTTCATCATCAATAGAGATATACGTGCCATCTGACGCTGGTGTCATGCAAGACATCACCAAACGACCGCGTGTATCTTCCGCATTTTGATATTGCTTCACCGCACACTGGCGGCAAGCGCCAACGCTTCCCAGCGCTGGATGCCAGCAAAAATAAGGTATATCAAGCCCCAATGAGAGGCAGGCTTGTAACAGGTTATCAGCCCCGTTTACATCATATTCTTTGCCGTCTACATGTATCGTAGCCATAGTCAGCATGCTTCCCAATGGCCTGCCGTGGCAGGCGTTAATCAAAAATTAGCACTGTTTGTTACCAACGCTGGTTGAGCAGGTTTGGTTGAATACCCGCAATCAGATTGGTATTGCCATAATCTTTGGTGACAATTCCCGCTTCAAACTCTTCACGGAAATACTTGATGGCACTCTGCAGAGGTTCCACAGCACCTGGTGCATGGGCGCAAAACGTTTTGCCTGGACCAAGGAAACGACAGAGTTGTTCTAAAGTTTCAATATCACCTGGCTGGCCTTTGCCACTCTCAATGGCCCGGAGGATTTTGACACTCCACGGCAAGCCATCACGGCATGGTGTGCACCAACCACAAGATTCACGTGCGAAGAATTCTTCAAGATTGCGAGTCAGGGAAACCATATTGATTTCATGATCCACCGCCATTGCCAGTGCGGTTCCCAATCGACTACCCGCTTTAGCGATATGCTCAAAATCCATCGGCAAATCTAAATGGTCCGCGGTCAGAAAATCAGTTCCTGCCCCTCCGGGTTGCCATGCCTTGAATTTCAAGCCATCACGCATTCCGCCCGCATAATCTTCAAGAATTTCACGGGCAGTTGTGCCAAAAGGTAATTCCCAAAGACCTGGATTTTTGACTCGGCCAGAAAAGCCCATGAGTTTAGTACCGGCATCTTTACTTTTGCCGGCACTCAAACCGATATACCACTCTTTCCCATGTTCAAGAATGGCAGGAACGTTACACAATGTTTCGACATTGTTGACGCAGGTAGGTTTACCCCATACGCCAGCCGTCGCAGGAAATGGCGGTTTTGAACGTGGGTTTGCCCGGCGCCCTTCAAGGGAGTTAATCAAAGCGGTTTCTTCACCACAGATATAACGCCCCGCGCCAGTATGAACAAACAGTTCAAAATCAAAACCACTGCCCAAAATGTTTTTGCCAAGCAATCCAGCTGCTTTGGCTTCCTCTATGGCTTTGCGTAAATGGTCAGCCGCTTCGATATATTCACCGCGCAGGAAGATGTAACCGCGATAGGCTTTCAATGCAAAGGCACTGATTAACATGCCTTCCACCAACAGATGAGGCAATTGCTCCATCAATAGGCGATCTTTATAAGTACCCGGCTCCATCTCATCCGCATTACACAATAAATAGCGGATATTCATGCTTTCGTCTTTTGGCATCAGGCTCCATTTCAAGCCGGTTGAGAAGCCTGCACCGCCACGACCTTTTAAGCCAGCATCTTTAACCAGTGCGGTAATTTCATCAGGAGCCATGCCCTTCAGTGCTTTTTCGGCTCCTTTATAACCATTTCGGCTTCGGTATTCATCCAGCCAGACAGGTTGTTGGTCATCACGCAACCGCCATGTCAGGGGATGAGTTTCCGCTGTGCGGATAATTTCTTTCACTCCTGAATGCGTTGTCATGGATATTGCTCCAGTAATTTTTCAATTTCTTCGGGTTTTACGTAACTGTGGGTGTCCTCATCAATCATCATCGTGGGTCCCTTGTCACAGTTACCCAGGCAGCAGGTTGGTAACAGTGTGAAACGTCCATCAGCCGTGGTTTGCCCCGGACGAATGTTCAGACACGATTCTATCGCTGCCTGAATACCCTGGTAGCCCGTGATGTGACATACGACACTGTCACAGTAACGAATAATGTGACGCCCCACTGGTTGCCGGTAAATCTGGCTGTAAAACGTCGCCACCCCTTCCACGTCACTGGCCGGAATACCTAATACCTCAGCAATGGCATAAATGGCACCATCCGGCACCCAACCACGCTGTTTTTGCACAATCTTCAATGCTTCGATTGACGCAGCACGCGGATCTTCGTAGTGGTGTTTTTCCTGCTCAATGGCATTACGTTCGTCAGCACTCAATACAAACTCATTCGGGGTCTGAGCGTCCGTTACGTTAACTACATCAAGGCGTGCTTGCTTGTTTGTGTTAAATTCACTTTGCATCGTTAGCGATCCACATCAGACATAACAAAATCGATACTGCCCAGATAGACGATAAGGTCAGAAACCAGACTACCGCGGATCACCGATGGAATTTGCTGCAAGTGAGCAAAACTTGGTGTACGGATACGGGTACGGTAGCTCATGGTGCTACCATCGCTGGTCAAGTAATAACTGTTGATACCTTTAGTCGCTTCGATCATCTGGAATGATTCATTGGCAGGCATGACCGGCCCCCATGACACTTGCAGGAAGTGGTTAATCATGGTTTCGATATGCTGCAAAGTCCGTTCTCTCGGTGGCGGAGTGGTCAGTGGATGATCAGCCTTGAATGGTCCTTCCGGCATATTTTTCAGGCACTGCTCAAGGATGCGCATACTCTGACGGATTTCTTCCACTTTCAGCATTACCCGGTCATAGCAATCACCGTTGTAGCCTGTTGGTATTTCAAAATCGAAATTTTCATAACCAGAATAAGGGCGCCATTTGCGTACATCAAAACCAATGCCAGTGGCACGCAGCCCTGCACCGGTAACCCCCCAGTCCAAAGCTTGTTTGGCATTGTAGGCCGCAACCCCAACAGAGCGCCCTTTCAGGACACTGTTTTTCAACGCTGCTTTGACATAGGAATCCAAACGTTTCGGTAGCCAGTCCAGCAATTCACGCAAGAGTTTGTCCCAACCACGCGGTAAATCATGAGCAACACCACCGATGCGGAACCATGCCGGATGCATACGGAATCCCGTAATCGCCTCGACGACATCGTAAACTTTCTGTCGGTCAGTAAAGGCAAAGAAGACGGGCGTCATCGCACCAACATCCTGGATAAATGTACTGATATAAAGCAGATGGCTATTAATGCGGAACAGTTCGGACAACATGACACGAATTGTTTTCACCCGATCGGGGACTTCAATACCGGCCAGCTTTTCAACCGCCAGCACATACGGCATTTCGTTAACACATCCTCCCAAATATTCGATGCGATCGGTATAAGGGATATAGCTGTGCCATGACTGACGTTCCCCCATTTTTTCGGCACCCCGATGGTGGTAGCCGATATCGGGAACGCAATCGACGATTTCTTCGCCGTCAAGTTGCAGAATAATGCGGAATGCACCGTGAGCAGAAGGATGGTTTGGACCGAGATTAAGGAACATGAAATCTTCATTATCTGTACCACGCTTCATACCCCACTCTTCGGGTTTGAAAGTCAGCGCTTCCATTTCCAGATCTTCTTTCTGCTTAGTCAAGACGAAAGGATCAAATTCCGTGGCACGGGCAGAATATTCCTTGCGCAACGGATGACCTTCCCATGTCGGTGGCATCAAGATACGACGCAAATTGGGGTGGCCATTGAAGGTGATGCCAAACATTTCCCACGTTTCACGTTCATACCAGTTGGCATTTGGGAAAATTGACGTGACAGTTGGGATATTCAGGTCTTGTTCAGCGAGCGCGACTTTCAGCATGATGTCGCGATTACGCTCAATAGAAAGGAGATGATAAAACACCGAAAAGTCAGCTGCCGGCAAGCCTTCTCGGTGAGAGCGCTGACGCTCATCAACGCCATGCAAGTCAAACAACATGACATAAGGTTTAGGCAATTTTTTCAGGAACGTTATTACCTTCAGTAACTGTTCCCGTTTGACCCAAACAACTGGCATACCAGTGCGGGTCGGCTGGATGGTAAAGGCATCCGGGCCAAATTGACGATTAAGCTCGCTGACAACCGGATCATCAAGATGATCTCGTGTTGCCCAAGCAGGCCGTGCGCTTTCTTGCGCTATCTGATCTGTCATCATTCTTCACCACAACGCTTGATCAGGGTTTTTGTGATCGCAACACATTGCTCTGGTTACGCTATATGGCTAAAAGCCTTAAATTTCGTCTGGCGTACGCAGATTTTTCACTGCAATACGTTCACCGCGTTTCCTTTCTCTTTCTGATTGCATATTGGCGCGGTAAACCCCTTGATCGCCAACCACCCATGACAGTGGGCGTCGTTCTTTGCCTATGGACTCTTGCAATAGCAGCAGAGCCTGCATATAGGCTTCAGGGCGAGGAGGGCAGCCAGGAATATAAACATCGACAGGGATAAATTTATCAACCCCTTGAACTACGGAGTAAATGTCGTACATACCACCAGAGTTTGCGCAGGCTCCCATTGAGATAACCCATTTCGGCTCCAGTAATTGGTCGTACAGGCGTTGAATGACGGGCGCCATTTTGACGAAACAGGTCCCGGAAATCACCATGAAATCAGCCTGACGGGGAGATGCTCGCAATACTTCGGCACCAAAACGTGCAACATCGTGGACAGCGGTAAATGACGTCACCATTTCCACGTAGCAGCAAGAAAGTCCGAAGTTATAAGGCCACAGGGAGTTTTTCCTCCCCCAATTCACCATATTATGCAGAGCATGTTCCAGTTTCCCCATATAGACACTTCGGTGAACATGTTGCTCCAAGGGATCGCTGACAGTTTCCTGTTTTTGCAGGGGATAACGGTCATTCTCACCGTTAGGATCTATGCGGGTGAGCGTATAATCCATCTTTATGCCTCGCTATTACTGCATGTGACTGTTGTTGGTATGATTGCCAGTAGTGTTGATATAAGTATCAGCACTCGGTTTACTAACCTGACGTTTTGAACGCGCTGGTGTCCAATCCAATGCCCCAATACGCGCCAGATAAACCAAACCTGCCAATAACACCAAAATGAAAATGCTTGCTTCGGCAAAGCCTAGCCAACCGCTCTCTTTGATTGAGACGGCCCATGCATACAGGTAAAGGACTTCAATGTCGAAGATAACAAAGAACATGGCAACCAGATAAAACTTCGCCGACAGACGCAAACGTGCACTGCCGACAGAATCGATACCTGATTCATAAGGGACGTGTTTTGCCCTGGCTTTCGCCCTGCCCCCCATGAAGTACCCACCCAGTAGCATGAATGCGCACAAACCAAGAGCACCTATTAGAAAAACCGCGAATGCCCAGTGATGGGCTAAAATTCCAGTGGATGTAGACATACTCGTTGCTTACTCATCAAAAGTGGTGTCAAAGTGTCTGCTCTTTTTGCCGGCAGTGTTGCACCACATCGATTCATGGGAAGGGATAACAACCAAATCTGAAACAACGCTAATCAATGTATCTTATCGATTGAATCGTCTTGGTTTTTATTCCTCTCAACAAAATTCGCCCTAACGGCAAAAGCACCTGCCTATTTATTTACAAACCACAAACCATTAATTAACGGATTGTGCTGGCATACCGCTAAAACGTGTCAGTCGTACAAAAAAACCTCTTCCTGACATAACTAGTCTAACCGATAACTCGACTTTACTACACCATTATCGCAGGAAAAACCTGTCTTTCCACTGCACTGCTTGGGGTATTTTTATGATCAAGTGCACAGTTTCATTGAAAAATATTCAACACTTGAATGTAATTTATTCAACGATTAATAAATTGTTTCTAAAAAGAACGATTAAAGTGCAATAAGCGAGCTATTTCTGAAAATGGTTTATTTTATCAAGTTAGGAAAATGAAATTTGTTAACAAAACAACATTCTATTAACCAAAATTCGAAAGGTATAGGAAAATTAGTAGGGTATATTTCTTATTAGAAATATCAGAAATGGAAATGAAAATTTGAGAAGATTATTAATAAGTAATTAGCAACAGGCTAATACTTCCATAAATAAAATGGAAATATTAGCCTATAAAACACATAATACTTATTCGTCTATATTTTCAGCGGAATTTTCATCCACTGTTTCAGTTGATTTGATGGGTTCAATCGTATCGATAGATTCATCCATTTCGTCGGATTCATCAGATTCAACAGCTGTTACAGTATAAGGTGTTTTCTTATTTTCTATTGCATCAAAAACAGTCAAAACAGATTCGTTCTGTTCGTTACTATTACGATATAAGAAGAATTGGATTTCCGGCAGACGTGGTAATCCTTCAATTTCACCTAAAATTCTCAGGTCCGCATTCTGCATTTCCAGAGGGCGAGCCGTAATGCCGACTTCTGCATTCACAGCCGCGCGAACAGCGGATAAGGAAGCAGCTTCATACGCAATACGCCATGAAATGCCAGCCATATCCAGTGTTTCCTGAGCGATCTGGCGGAAAGGATTAGTTTCATCCATTACAACCAACGGGACAGGCTCGTTTGTCTGCAATTGGAAATCTGGTGCACAGTGCCATAAAACAGGCGAAGAACGTAAGAGTGTTTTAGGATGGTGGTTGATTTTTGCTGTGGTGACTGCCAAATCAATCTCATGGTTATCCAACATGCTTTCGATAAACTGAGCGCGCTTAATACGCACATCAACGGCCACACGTGGATAGACAGAGGCAATACGGTTCAATAAGAAAGGAAGCAGTGTATCAACAGCGTCATCGGATACACCTATTCTTAATTCACCGTCGGCATCATTGTAGGTTAATGATGCGGTTGCATCGTCATTAGCACGCAGAATTTGGCGTGCGTAACCAAGAAGTTGAAGACCATGTTCGGTCAGAAGCTTATTGCGACCGTGACGAGCAAACAACTCTCTCCCCACGAGATGTTCCAACCGCTGCATTTGCTGACTCACAGCTGACTGCGTTCTAGAAACAGCTGCCGCTGCTGCTGCAAAAGTATTTAAGTCAGCAACAGCAACAAAAGTTCTTAGCAGATCGAGATCGAGGTTTATTATCTGACGATTTGCATTTATCATTGTTTATTCATCACTTTTTTTTGATTTTAATTACTAACTAACCTGGTGTTTTTACTTCAGCAGTATCAAATAAAATAATACCGATTGTGACATTACTCTACTCTATTAAATAGGGCAAAGGTTTACTGCATTTTTTTACTATTTAAATCATCATGGGTTTTATTTTCTCCTTTCTTAACAAAATTTATGCAATCCCAAAATAAGTCTAGAGAGAAAACCCTATTTACATCACATAATCACGAATTTCCAGTACAAATACCCTTTTTCTGACTTGCTTCAAAGAATAACCTAATCTGAATTAGGAACACTTAACATTATCAGATAGTATTAGAATTTTTAATAAATTGACATTTTTATCGAATAGGCTCAAAAATGCTATGGATAAAAACTCAAAAAATTTGTCAAAGTATCCTGAGATAAAAACCTAAATTAACTTTAGGTCAGTAAAGATAAATTATAAGAATACATTATACAAATCTTCTTACTTTTATTGACAATTTGGATTCCCTGAAAAAACGACAAATGAACCCAAAAGCTTCGTCAAAATGTCATCTACTGTCTCTCTTGCCATCTAAAAACCCGTCATTATGCGAAATTTAATTACAATTTAACACATATAGTTGAAATAAAACACCAATAAAAGACAATAATTCAGAGAGCAAACTTATTCATTTATTCTTAAAACAATCATTTTAACCAAAGATATCAAAGCCTCTTCAAAATACAGACTGAGAAGAGTACATTGATCATCACACTTTTTATGCCGGTTAGTATCCATTTTGCCAAAGAGGTCAAGGCACCCTATGTTTTCCATTAATAAATCCAGTAAATTAGATAATGTCTGCTACGACATTCGAGGGAATACCCTCAAAGAAGCCAAACGACTCGAAGAAGAAGGTAATAAGATACTGAAATTAAACATTGGTAATCCGGCGCCATTCGGATTTGAAGCACCTGATGAAATTTTAGTCGATGTTATCCGTAATCTGCCAACCGCCCAGGGTTACTCTGATTCAAAAGGATTGTATTCAGCGCGTAAGGCAATCATGCAGCATTATCAGGCCAGAAATATGCTGGATGTCACCGTTGAAGATATCTTTATTGGTAATGGTGTCTCTGAACTTATTGTTCAATCCATGCAGGCCCTGTTGAATACTGGGGACGAAATGTTGGTGCCTGCGCCTGACTACCCTCTTTGGACTGCGGCAGTATCACTTTCCAGCGGCAATGCCGTCCACTACCTATGTGATGAGCAACAAGGCTGGTTTCCTGACTTAGATGACATACGCCGTAAGATTACCCCACGTACCCGTGGTATCGTTATTATCAACCCGAATAACCCAACCGGCGCGGTATATAGCAAAGAGTTGTTGCTGGAAATCGTAGAAATCGCCCGCCAGCATAATCTGATTATCTTTGCTGACGAGATTTACGACAAAATCCTGTACGATGATGCCCAGCACCACCCCATTGCAGCATTAGCACCTGATCTCTTTACTGTGACTTTTAATGGTCTGTCCAAAACCTATCGTGTTGCTGGTTTCCGTCAAGGCTGGATGGTCCTCAACGGCCCCAAAAAACAGGCTAAGGATTATATTGAAGGATTAGAAATGCTGGCATCAATGCGCCTTTGTGCCAATGTGCCAATGCAGCACGCAATCCAAACAGCATTAGGTGGTTATCAAAGCATCAGTGAATTTATTTTCCCAGGTGGCAGACTCTATGAACAACGTAACCGTGCATGGGAACTGATTAACCAGATCCCTGGAGTTTCCTGTGTGAAACCGATGGGTGCCCTCTATATGTTCCCGAAAATAGACACCAAACGTTTCAATATTTATGATGACCAAAAAATGGTACTCGATCTCTTACTACAGGAGAAAGTCTTGCTGGTTCAAGGCACCGCATTTAACTGGCCAGATCCTGACCATTTCCGCATTGTTACACTGCCACATGTCGCTGACTTACAAATAGCAATTGAAAAATTCGCCCGATTCATCGGTAATTATCGCCAATAACCATAATCTTTTTCATTAAAGCCAATCCCATTAATATTAACAAATTAATGGGATGGCTCTTCGCTGAGATAAATACTTATTTCTGACTTACCGCTATTTTTTCCATAAATGAATTTTCCGCGCGTAAATATTCCCGTTGTTTTTCAAGTTATCGATACTCCGCTCACAATTAACCATATTATTCCGCTACAATTTTGCTACAAATTAATCGGCTACAAGAGGAAATTATGAGTCATTTTTTCGCCCAATTATCCCGCCTGAAATTAATTAGCCGTTGGCCCCTTATGAGAAATGTACGTACAGAAAATGTTTCAGAGCACAGTTTACAGGTTGCTTTTGTCGCACACGCTTTGGCAATCATCAAAAACCGTAAATTCAGCGGCAATGTCAATCCTGAACGGATCGCCCTGTTGGCAATGTATCACGATGCCAGCGAAGTCATCACCGGTGATTTACCAACACCCATTAAGTACTACAATCCCCAAATTGCCCATGAATATAAGAAAATAGAAAAAATAGCCCAACAAAAATTATTGGCTATGTTACCGGCTGAATTACAGGATGATTTTCGTACCATTCTGGATGAGCATCACCATAGTGAAGAAGAAATCCGTATTATCAAACAAGCCGATGCATTATGCGCTTACTTGAAATGCCTGGAGGAACTCTCAGCAGGCAATACTGAATTCAATCAAGCCAAAAAGCGATTGGATAAGACACTGGCAGAGCGTCGCAGTGAAGAAATGGATTATTTTATGGATGTGTTTGTACCAAGTTTCAGTCTCTCCCTTGATGAAATCAGCTTATAAATCATACGCATTACCTTTTAAGTTGCTCATTATAAGACAACATAACTCATTGTTTCTTAAAATGAGATGGGTATATTACCCAGCCATAATCATTTAGAGTTATATACGCATTAAACTTCAAGTTGCAAGTTGCAATTTACAACACGCTATGAAACCTGATTTCTCCCCCGCTTCGCGGGGAGAAATCACACGCATCTTGAAGTCAGATTGATATAATTATTCAATAATATTAAACAATATTCCTGACGCAGCTTCCTGCTATGCGGAAGCTGCTTCGATAAAATATTAGAATGGAAAAAGTATTGGGATAATCGCAACGCTAATCCCCATCACAATTAACGTAAAAGGTACGCCAAGTTTCACGAAATCAGCAAACCGATATCCTCCCGGCCCCAGTACCAATGTATTAACGGGAGATGAAACGGGTGTCATAAATGCTGCCGAAGCCGCCACACCAATAATCATCGCAAAGGGCAAAGGAGAAACAGCCATCTCATTCGCCGCCGCAATCGCAATCGGGGCCATTAGCACAGCTGTCGCAGTGTTGGAAATAAACAATCCTATCATGGCGCAAAGTACAAACAGGCACACCAACATCACCCGTGGCCCCATATTACCTGCGATATCCATCAATCCCTTGACAATGAGATCAATACCTCCCGTCTTCTGCAATGCCAGCGCAAAAGGCATCATGCCAACAATCAAAATAATGCTCGGCCAGTGAATGGAACGGTAAGCACTTTCCATATCAATACAGCGGAATTTCCCCATTAACAGGCAGGCGATTAACGCGGCAATAAAATTGGGAATTTCATTGGTCAGCATCATAGCGACCATCAGGGCAAGGCAGAATAAGGCATGTGGAGCTTGTGAGGCAGCAGGGGCCGCACTTTCCACCTCAACAGGCAGATTTAGCACAATAAAATCCGGCGTTTTTGTTTTTAACGCATGGATCAATTTCCAATCGCCAATCAACAGCAGGGTATCACCAAGCAACACAGGTTCATCCACTAACTTCCCTTCTAACGCTTTTCCCCCGCGACGTATCCCCACTACATTGAGACCATAGCGTGTACGAAATTTCATATCACGCAATGATTGCCCCAAAAGTTCGGATTCAGGGAGCACCGAAACCTCAGCCATACCCACATTACGCGAGTGCTCGGAAAAATATTCCCCACGCAATACCATCGGTTCTAGCTGCTGCTCACGGCAAAACTCCCGCAAATCAATATCACTATCCGACATATCCACCAGCAAGACATCCTGCCTCTGCAATTCCATGTCCCCTGTGGCAGCCACCATCACTCGACGGAATTTACGCCAACGCTCAATACCAATGACATTGGCGCCATAACGGGCGCGCAGCCCTAATTCATCCAATGTGTGTCCAACCAGAGACGAACCTGGACGGATAGTCAGACGGCGAGCACGGCCCGACAATTTATAATCGCGTATCAAACCACGAAATGTTCGATGATAACGCTCGTCCGTTGTCTGATGGGTTATTCCCCCTAGCCAGCGACGAGCAACGAGCATGTAAACTACGCCAGCCATCAACACTAATATACCGATCGGTGTAATGGAGAAGAAATCAAAACCCCGCAGACCCTCGCGCACCAGCTCACTATTGACGACCATATTAGGTGGCGTTGCGACCAAGGTCATCATGCCGCTGATCAAACCGGCAAATCCTAATGGCATCATCAATCGCCCCGGAGAGGTTTTCATTCTGGCAGCCACGCTCAGGACAACAGGTATAAATATTGCCACAACGCCCGTAGAACTCATGAAAGCCCCCAATCCGGCAACGGATAACATTAACCAAACCAACATCTTGGTTTCATTGTTACCTGCGACACGGACCAACCAGTCTCCCATCTGATAAGCAACTCCAGTTCTCACCAACCCTTCGCCAATGACAAATAGGGCAGCAATCAGCAACACATTGGGATCACTAAAACCGACAGTGGCTTCACTTAACGTCAGTGTGCCACTCAAGACAAATGCGATGATCAGCAATAAAGCCACAACATCCATTCTGACTTTATTGGTGGTGAAAAGCACAATGGCTATCAATAGCAGGGTTAATACCCATAACAGTTCGCTACTCAATTTGGCCTCTATCAACGATACCTTTCAAATATGACTATCCGCACGACCAATCTGCCAATTAGCAGATTGGCTATATATCAAAAGCCTACAGGTACAAACGTTAACAAAGTCAGTAGACCATGTTTCTTAGAGAAAATCCCTCGTTATGATCAAGGAACCTTTTGATTTGGGATGCGTCAATCGGTATAAATCGATACGTAACTGCCAGATTTGACAATCTCAATATCTTCCAGATTATTAATCGTCAAATGAATTTCATTGCGACGGGGAATATCCGGTGAATCGTGGACAACAACAACCTGACAACCCGCATCCAAGCCGGCATTTATTCCCGCAGCAGCATCTTCAAACACGACACACTCCTCCGGCAATAATCCCAACTTTTTAGCCCCCAATAAATAGGGTTCAGGATTTGGTTTTCCATTTGTTACCGATTCGGCCGTCACCCAATGAGCAGGTTCTGGTAATTCCGCCACTTTATGACGCGCAGAAGCAAGAGGAATCGTTCCCGATGTCACAATGGCCCACGGAATATCCAGTGCATTCAACTTATCAATCAAGGCGATGGCACCAGGTAAAGCTGTAATGCCTTCCGTATCTTCTGTTTCAATTTTTTCAATCCATTTGAAAGTATCGGCGATCTCTTCTTCACTCGCATCTGGCATAAAATGCCGGAGCGATAATATCGCCGGCGTACCATGAACATAGTTCAGAACTTCATCCCTATCGATACCCATCTTATCGGCAAACTGAATCCATGCTCGTTCAACCGCAGGCAATGAATCAATTAGCGTACCATCCAAATCGAATAAAAAACCTCTACATTTCAAAACCAAACCCGACTCCTTCAAATGTCATTATGTGTTAATCAGATACTTATTCCCTATACCAATCGCCTTTCAATGTTAGCTTGGTATAACACCTGGGGATTAAATATCATCAAGAAAAGCGTCGTCTAATTGCTTAAAAGCCCGTTTAAGCAATTCAGCCAATGAAAAGTAGGTCGGGGCATTTTCTACTGGTGCCATTGCAATGCCGGCCTGAGCAAATTTTTCCCGAATGTCATAAAACCAATGCAATAATTTTTCCGGTAATGGCGTCGCCGCACGTTTCCCCAACCACCATAATCCCTGCAACGGCAAACTACAGGCAAACAGTGCTGTTGCTACCGATGGTCCCAATTGACCACCCAGCGCGATTTGCCATGTCAAAGTAAAAATAGCCAATGGCGGCATAAACCGAATACCAAAGCGAGTCGCCTTAATCACACGATTCTCAGGAAAAACAGGTGCAAGCTGCTTTTCCAGTGGCCAGGTTTTCAAATATTGCTGTCCTAATTGCATACGTTTGAACCAACCCTGGCTAACAGGCGGTGTCGTGTTCATCATGACCTCAATCAATTAAAGGTATAGTTTTTAAAAAATCCCTACAAAAGATAAAATCTTTTTTGTAGTATTAATACTATTAAGTATATTTTGTCTTTATTGCTAGCAAACGGTATCCTACACAGACTTTTATGTTGTTGCAGTAGCAAAACAGGAATTTTGCCCTTTTTCGCAACAATTGGGTTCGGTTTGTTAATAAATTGTTTTATTTTTAACATTGTTCTTATTTAAGATTAGATCACAACAAGATAATAGGTATTTCCATGTCAAGTAAGCTGGTACTGGTTCTTAATTGCGGTAGCTCCTCCCTGAAATTCGCTATCATCGATCCTGCCAATGGTGAAGAATATCTTTCTGGTTTAGCAGAGTGCTTTGGCCTGCCAGAAGCCCGTATTAAATGGAAAATGGATGGCGCGAAAAACGAAGCTGCTTTAGGTGCCGGCGCAGCACACAGCGAAGCACTGAACTTCATTGTTAATACTATCCTGGCTGAAAAGCCAGAACTTTCTGCACAAATCTCAGCCATCGGTCACCGCATTGTTCATGGTGGTGAGAAGTTCACTTCTTCCGTGGTTATCACCGATGAAGTTATCGCAGGCATTGAAGCGGCTATTCCATTCGCCCCTCTGCACAACCCAGCTCACCTGATCGGTATTGCTGAAGCGAAAAAAGCCTTCCCTCATCTGCTTGAGAAAAACATTGCTGTATTTGACACCGCATTCCACCAGACTATGCCTGAAGAAGCATACCTGTACGCACTGCCTTACAACCTGTACAAAGAGCATGGCATCCGTCGTTATGGTGCACATGGTACCAGCCATTTCTATGTTTCCCGTGAAGCAGCCAAGATGCTGAACAAACCCGTTGAAGAACTGAATGTCATCACTTGCCACCTGGGCAACGGTGGTTCTGTTTCTGCCATTGTCAACGGTCAGTGTGTTGATACTTCCATGGGCCTGACTCCACTGGAAGGCCTGGTCATGGGAACCCGCAGTGGTGATATCGATCCCGCTATCGTATTCCATCTGCACGATGCAATGGGTATGAGCATTGCTCAGATCAATACCCTGTTGACCAAAGAGTCTGGTTTCTTAGGTTTGACCGAAGTCACCAGCGATTGCCGTTATGTAGAAGACAACTACGAAACCAAAGCTGACGCTAAACGTGCTATGGATGTTTACTGCCACCGTCTGGCTAAATACATCGGCGCATACAGCGCATTGATGGAAGGCCGTCTGGACGCCATTATCTTCACTGGTGGCATTGGTGAAAACTCCGCTCTGGTTCGTGAACTGACCATGAAGAAAGTGGCTCTGCTGGGCTTTGAATATGATCATGAGCGTAACCTTGCTGCTCGCTTCGGCAAATCAGGCGTTATCACGACAGATAACAGCCGCCCAGCTCTGGTTATTCCAACCAATGAAGAATTGGTTATTGCTCAGGATTCAGCACGTCTGACCGCATAATCAGCATGATTTTATAACCGCCAGCAATGCTGGCGGTTTTCACGAAGATATCGAACTGAGTCACATTTATTGACTGACGAGCAACCGTTAAAGAGGTTTCCGTGTCCCGTACAATTATGTTAATCCCTACTGACACTAGCGTTGGTTTAACCAGTGTCAGCCTGGGTGTTATTCGCTCTATGGAGCAAAAAGGCGTTCGCCTGAGCGTTTTCAAACCTATCGCCCAACCACGTCACACTGGTTCTCAGGATCAAACCACTTCCATTATCCGTTCACACTCCAGCATCCATGCTGCTGAACCTCTGGATATGGCGTATGTGGAGTCACTGCTAAGTACTAACAAAAAAGACGTATTAATGGAAGAGATCGTGGCGCGTTACCACGAAAACACCAAAGATGCGGAAGTGGTTCTGCTCGAAGGTTTGGTTCCGACTCGCAAGCATCCGTTTGCTCAGTCCCTGAACTATGAAATCGCCAAGACACTGAACGCTGAAATCGTGTTCGTGACAGCCCTGGGTACCAATACTCCAGAACAACTGAAAGAAAGAATTGAACTGAGCCGGGCTGAATACGGTGGCAGCAAGAACCAAAACATTATCGGTGTTATCGTCAATAAACTGAATGCCCCGGTTGATGACCAAGGCCGTACTCGCCCTGATTTATCCGAGATCTTTGACGAATCAACCAAAGCGACGATCACTAACGTCGATCCAAAAACTATCTTCAAAAACAGCCCACTGCCTATTCTCGGTTGTATCCCGTGGAGTTTTGACCTGATCGCTACCCGTGCAATTGATATGGCTAAGCACCTGAAAGCTAGCATTATCAATGAAGGTGCTATCGAAAGCCGTCGCATCAAGTCCGTGACTTTCTGTGCTCGCAGTATTCCTAATATGCTGGAATACTTCCGCCCTGGTTCTCTGCTGGTGACTTCGGCGGACCGCCCTGACGTACTGATCACGGCATGTCTGGCAGCCATGAATGGTGTTGAAATTGGTGCCGTATTGCTGACCGGTGGTTACTCAATTGACGATTCTATCCGTGAACTGTGCGAACGTGCATTCAACACCGGCCTGCCCGTTTTCACTGTGAAGACCAACACATGGCAGACTTCCCTGAATCTGCAAAGTTTCAGTCTGGAAGTGCCGGCCGATGACCATGAGCGCATCGAAAAAGTACAAAACTACGTTGCACAACACATCAGCAGCGAGTGGATCGATTCTCTGGCAGCTGCATCAGAGCGTCCAAACCTGCTGTCTCCACCTGCATTCCGTTACCAGTTAACCGAACTGGCTCGTCAGGCTGGCAAGCGTATCGTTCTGCCGGAAGGCGACGAACCACGTACCGTCAAAGCAGCGGCTATCTGTGCTGAGCGTGGCATTGCAGAATGTATCCTGCTGGGCGATCCAGAAGAAATTCGTCGTGTAGCAGCGGCTCAAGGCGTTGAACTGGGCGCAGGTATTGAACTTGTTAACCCTGCATCCGTACGTGAACGCTATGTGCCACGTCTGGTTGAACTGCGCAAGAACAAAGGCATGACCGAAGTTGTTGCCCGCGAACAACTGGAAGACAACGTCGTTCTGGGCACCATGATGCTGGAACAAAACGAAGTTGATGGTCTGGTTTCCGGTGCAGTGCATACCACAGCAAACACCATCCGCCCGCCATTGCAGTTAATTAAAACGGCACCAAACAGCTCTCTGGTTTCTTCTGTCTTCTTTATGTTGCTGCCAGAACAAGTGCTGGTTTACGGAGACTGTGCGATTAACCCAGATCCGACCGCAGAACAACTGTCCGAAATTGCAATCCAATCTGCAGATTCTGCGAAAGCATTTGGTATTGAGCCTCGCGTTGCGATGATCTCTTACTCCACCGGAAACTCTGGTGCAGGCAGCGACGTTGAAAAAGTGCGTGAAGCAACCCGTCTGGCACAGGAAAAACGCCCAGATCTGATCATCGACGGCCCATTGCAGTATGACGCGGCTATCATGGCAGATGTCGCGAAATCCAAGGCGCCGAACTCACCGGTTGCAGGCCAGGCCACCGTGTTCATCTTCCCGGATCTGAACACCGGTAATACCACTTACAAAGCGGTACAGCGTTCAGCAGATCTGGTTTCTATCGGACCAATGCTGCAAGGTATGCGTAAACCCGTTAACGACCTGTCCCGTGGCGCACTGGTTGATGATATCGTTTACACTGTTGCACTGACTGCAATTCAGGCAACCCAGCAAGAAAACGCGTAATTTTCTCGCTGCATAAACATAAGATAGCCCTGCCCTATGCTGTTAGCGTGGGGCTATCTTTTTATCTACTGATAATCAGCAATTATTTTTTAATGGTTCAGGGCGTCAGAAACTTTCTGTTTATACACAATTTGCCTTAAAATAATATTCTCCCCGCCAAAATCCCCATTTATCACTTTTGTCTGGTTCTAATACCATGTAACCTCCTTGATATCCAAACCCATATTGAAAATAAACATTTCTCGCAGCAGGCGCTGGTATTAGTTTGATATTCCCATTTTTACCCAGTGTTTTTGATTTGTTTACCGCATATTCCATTAGAAAAATCCCACTATTTCTAATACCTATATGGGTAGCAAACTCTATAATAGAAGAAGGTTCTGTGACTTTTTCCTTGTTATTAGAAAATATCAACATACCAATTGGTTTTCCTTGAAAAAACATAACAAAGGAATAATGTTCTATTGAAGCTGAAACACCTGCAAAGTTACTTTCTAAGAGACTAGAGATTTGGGAAAGTATTCTATAGCTAGCCTTATACCTCGAATTCCATCGTTCCTGCTCCTGACTTAATTGTCTGTTCTGATTAGCACTTACCAACCAATCAGCATTAATCATGTTCGTTCTTATTTGATTAGCAACACATAAAGCCTCTTGAAGCTCAACCTCTCTGATAGTGATAAAATTCTTAATATTAAATCCCCTGGAAGGCGTATTTATTAAATTTGACGCACTACGCGTCAATGGTCCCGTTATATCTGGGCTCAAAATGCTAAAAAATTTAGATTCAAGTATCATGATATATCTCCCAAATATAAAAATATCTTCATAGGATCTGTTTAATTCAATTTACCATTTCTTGCCGAATTTTCTGTTTTTCCCGATGTTTTCTCATTCACCACAACATTTCTAATATCACAAACCACACTGGCGTGCCATATAATGCAATACGGGTGTCATAATCAAATACCATGATCACCCCGTAAAGGCAAAAAATAGCAAGGTACACCATGCTATACAGGGCGGGATTCCACTTTGCATAAAAAGTATACATTTCGCAGATATTGATAATTTCTCACATTCAATACGATTTTATTGATAGGTTTTGATATCTGGCATGAACATTTATTGAGCTGGAAGAGAGTTGTTTTTATCCACAATAACCATATAGAAAGTGTGAGATCCTACCCTGTTACGCATATGGGTCGGACCTAGTTTTTCTGCTAGCCTTCCCTTCTCTAATATACCAATCTAACTTCAAGATGCGTGTGGTTTCTCCCCGCGATGCGGAGGAAATCAGGTTCCATATCATGTTGTAAATTGCAATTTGAAGTTTAATGTGTATAGATTTTTATGGAATTTAGAATGATTTTTCAAATAAGAGGTTCAAGCCGGAGCCCCTATTATCATTTTAAAAACTCGGCCACTCTCGAAAGTTATACATCATTAGGTGGGGAATCGAGAATTCTGCTGGCTGGAATTATGAGAATGAAAACAGTTTCAATCCATCTGGCAGTAACTGGAAAACACTAAAAAATGTGAAGCATTTGAGGTAGAATTTAATGCTTTTTATTATTTTAAAGTAAGTAATTGTGACTTTAAATACTATTTAATTATTTCTAAGTGTAACGTTTTTCTATATAACTTTTCATAATTATGAGAGTTTCATATTTCCTGTTCCTTTCCAACAGGTTGCTGAAGCGGTATTCAAGAAAATCTTAACTCTTTTGATGAGCTGCCACATATATTGGCAACAATGATTGCGTGTCACCGTTTCATGGAGTGATTGCCATAATCGTTCTATTTTGTTTAACCAGGGCGAGTAGACTGGAAGAAATAGAAGTGTCATGGTAGGATTATTCAACAGCCATTCTCTGACCTTCTTACTTTTATGGATACTGTAATTATCTAAAATCACGCTCAGCATTTCTGCATCACGATAGATTCGCTTTAATACTTCTAACATATTGATAAATAAATCCGAGCTTTTTCTCATGCCCCCCGTAGACACGATCTTTCCTGTTTGGGCATCAAGACAACCGGCAAAATAATATTTTTGATTTTGACCGGGTGTCACAACCCGTTTTTGTTGGCCTTTAAAGTACCAGTCAGCGCCAATTTTAGGATTGAAATCAATATCAACTTCATCTTCATAAACAACAGGATGTTTTTTGCAAGCCTGAGAAAGTGCTTCAGTAATACGCGCCATTTTTTCGTCATATTCGGGAGCAGATTGTTTTAAGGTAGGGGCCGCTCGTCGCCAGACAATGCCTTGCTTGCAGAAGTAACAGTAAAGTGTGCTGATGGAAAGAGCAATATGCATATATTTTCTGAGTAAAAACACAAAAAATGAAAGACTCCAGCGAGAACCGAGATAGCCAAATTGCTGGGGCATGCTCCAAAAAATAAGAGAGAAGAGGCAGATAACGTGCTAAATGCCACTGAATATGACGCCCGGCAGGTAAGCTCGGTAAGCCCTCCCATCCTTGTTCTCTAAACTTTTTCAGTCAACGCCAAACGGAAGATTCGGCGCAACAAAGTATCCTCGCCACTTGGGGGACAGAATGTGTTTTACACAGTAGAAGTATCCCCATGATCCGCCGTGCATAATTTTTATCACGTGTTTTTTGAACGATTTTTTTCATCTGCCGACGTTCATTTCGTGAAGTGGGTGGTATGATAAGCATGACTCGATCCTTTTTTCTGTGATTTTGCGTTTTGGGAACAAAAATTTCGCAAATTTAGAATCGAGTTTCTTTGATACTCCTACCATTTTGACAAGCTATATAAGATAAATAACCTATTTCAACATACAATTATTAAAAATTAACATGGCAAATTCAATAACCATAAAATAACATAGTATTCACCTTCAAATAACATGCAAATTATAATAATTTACTTTTCAAAAAATTTATTCGTCAAATTCACACATAGCCATATGATTTTAAATGTTTTAAATGTTTTAAATGTTTTAAATGTTTTAAATGTTTTAAATGTTTTAAATGTTTTAAATGTTTTAAATGTTTTAAATGTTTTAAATGTTTTAAATGTTTTAAATGTTTTAAATTAAGTTAAAATTCAATTGGTAAAAATTACAGTAATAATTTATTGAGGTAAGTATAATTTATTCATATAAAAACAATATATATAATTTTAAGTTTATATAATTTGGAGAGAAAAATGTCCGAGTTGCTAATAAAAGATCCAGAACTAAATATTAAACCTGAAAGATATCGTACGAAAACGGCTTTTGTTTTTCCAGAAAGGAAAAGAAATAGCTTTGAATATGAAGATGAATGCTTTTTAGGTGTTAGCTTAGAAAATAAAAACTTCAACTCTGAAAGATTCATTTCTATGATAGAATGGGTGAATAGACGATTTAGTAAATGTAAAATATTGATTGGGGATAGTATTCATAGAATCACTCTGGAAACAATTTATGGTTATCAACCTGATGAGGCTTTTTCAAAAGCAATAATTATTGGTAAAGAATTTATTAATAAAGCTGAAACTCAATTAATGGATGTTAATTATAGAACTGAATTTTCTTTTATTACTTGTAGTGAAATTCAAAGTACGAAACTATATAAAAATTATAATATAAAGCTTGTTGATTTCTTTTCTTCTTCAAAAAATTTTAAAGAATCAATTGAAAGTTTTGGTAAGAAATATCATAAAAACAAATGGGATGGTTTGAGTGAATATGAAAAAAAATATCGCTTAAATAAATCTAGTCAATATTTTTTAGAGGAGTTCTCTATCTTTGCATGTCTTGTTAAAAACGGCTCTAAAGTGATGGTCTATCCAGGAACTTTCAGTTCTCTGGCAGAAATAGCAGAAGGAAAGCATAAAGGTATCATCCAAGAGCTAGAAGATCTTACTGTGGTCTCTTTAAATATAAAAAGGAGATAATATGTTGTATAAAAGTAAAAAAAATAATTGGAAATTAGAAAAAGGAAAAATTTATAGTAATGTTTATTATAAACGTACTGATGAAAGACCTGTAACTAAAATTGCATCCCTACAACAAGCTATCATATTGGATAATAAGCTACATTTCCCCTCGTCAGATATACGTAGTCAAGCTATTAATGATGGTGTTTTTTTTCTTGAAATTCCATCATGGATTAATTTAGATGAATGTGATTCTTTTGCATCTAATTTTTATAGAGAGGATAATTCCCATAGTTATAGTAGATTTAGGAAAATCACTTCAGCTTTTTTTGATGATCCACTTCTCGGTTTTCATACACGTAGTGATCAAATAGAGCAATTTTTACTTGAGCGTCGATTTTGGCAAGATGTTTATCCTAATGCTATAACTAGTACTGGAGTCAACTTAATAAGATTAAGCAAAATAATTTTGCACTCTATTTTAGAATTAACTGATATTCCGATTAAAGATTGGTTCACAGCGACCGGTGGGTGTATTGATACACAAGGAACTTATCACCTTACATTCAATCATTATCGTCCATATTTCCAAGGCATTGGTTTATCTTCTCATAAGGATGACGGATTTTTAACAATTTTACGTAGTAATTCTCCCGGATTGGAAGTAAATATTGATAACATATGGGAATCGGTTTCTCCACTAGAGAATCATTTTATTATTAACTTTGGTCTTTCTATGGAGATATTAACAAAAAACACCATTCAGCCAGTAAATGCAATTATGCATAGAGTTTCACATCAATTAAAAGATAGGCATACATTTGGTCATTTTACCTCAAGCTATTGTAATCCAGGAGAAGACGCAGGAATTTATAGTTATTCATCTGAACAAGGATTATTTAAAATATGCAATTCAAGAGAGCTAATTAATTTTAATGATGAAGAAATATATGAAGGTACATATCCACCTGATGGGAAGAATTTATGAAATTAGAAAAATATATTCCAGAGTGCGCTAGTTTTATAGATGGTAATTTACACCTAAAATCAAAAGAATCTTTAATTAAAGCATTAAAGGATGGATTTTTCTCTTTAAAAATACCTGAATATTTTGATTTAAAGCCAGGAATTAAAATATCAAAAAATTTTTATATTGATAAAAATAGTACTGCCATTAAACAATTTGATGGATATAAAGGCTATAAAAAGGAAAAAGATATTTATTTCAATCATGAAAATTACCAAATAGAAAATATTTTGATTGATAAAGATAAAAGAGAAAAGCTATTTCCAAAGGAATTAAATGAACTATGTGATAAAATGCATGGTATAGGAAAGAACATCTTATGTGAAGTACTTTCTTTTGTTGGAGTTAACAATTCACTGTGGAAAAAGATAACTGATGATGCTACTAATGGAGGTGGTATAAAATGGTTTACAGCCAATCATTATAGATCAAATTTAAACTTAGATGGAGCTCCAGCCCATAAAGATACTGGATTTATTACTGTATTATATTGTGATAAACCTGGTCTTGAAGCCTATATTGATGGAAAATGGCTTGATGTTGATATATGTAATAAAAGTTTTTTAATTAATTTTTGTGGAGCACTTGAGTTACTAACTAAAAATATGGAAATTCCTGTTAATGCTGTACTACATAGAGTTAGAAAACATGAAAAAAAAACGCATGAAGAAGATAGATTTTCTTTTGCAGCTTTTATAAACCCTGCAAGTTATAAGTATCTATATCAAGTTGATAATAATGGTTCATTTGCAAATGAAATTATTTTATGTAAGGATTTTTTGCTAGAATTTAATAAGAAAACCTGGTCTGATAGATATTCGGATTTTGGTATTTTAAAAAAATAATTTATACAGGTATATTTTCATGAATATATTTAAAAAAAATGAAATACCATTTCCTGGAAAAATAGTTCATCACATTGGTCCTTGCTCTAAAACAGGACATGGATCATCATTTAATGATTTTACAATAACTAAAGGAAACGATGCATCTTCTTATTTTAAATGGTCAGGTATTTATGAGTTGGCAAATAATAACGGAGGGATATGCACTTTTTGGATGAATGATAATTTGGCATTATATCAGAGCACTAATACTCCATTAGTAGATGAATGCAATTTAGAGCCTTCTATTAATACAAACGCTGAGTTATTTGGTGATTTTATTGGAACATTATTATGCAATGATGCTGAAAGAAATAGGAAAAGATCTGTTATAGAACGTGTTTTTGGAAATGAAAGGTTCATAAAAAATTTACAGGATGATATTAAAAAACACTTTCATTTGTATGTAGAGAGAAATCTCGATAAACAAATCCCCTTAGATGAATTTGCTTTAAATTTAATATCTTATACGAACAGTCATTTATGTGGTGTTTTAGATCTTAAAACCAAGCCATTGAGCGATTATATATCTAGTGAAAAATATGGTTATATTGCTAAAGATTTTTTTGAAATCGCTTCCGAGGTTATCAGTAAAGTAAATCACTCATCAATACATGATGCTGATTTAATTGTTGATATGACACGAGAAATATTAAAAGATAACTTTTATTCGATTAATTTAGCGCCAAGGACTAATATTATAAAGTCACACTTTTCAGTTCTGGGATATGACTTTACAATAGAAAACATTATGAAATTAACAACAAGTGAACTTAAAGGATTAGGAACTATTATTATTGCATCGTATGATACCACTTCATTAAGTTTTACTTGGTTACTTCTTTATCTTAATAATAATTTTGGTTGTATTCAAAAAATTAAAAAATCCATTGAAAAAAATGAAGATGTATTAGAATTATCTCTTCTTTATGTGTTAGAAGCCATACGGCTAGGTGGCAGTAATCCTACGGCATTATGGAGAAGGGTAAAAAATTCTTTTTCCTTAAAATTTGGTAGATACGAAATTATTATACCTAAAGGTACAATGATTTGGCTAGACCGAAGACAGGCTAATAGGGATTCTGATATATATCCTGAACCTAATAAATTTAACATATTAAATATTAAGAAAGTTTTAACAAATGATAATCCTCTTTCAATTTTAGATAGAAGAAGAAGTGAAATAAATTCATTCAATATGATTAATACGAAAGAAATGATAAGAAAATGTCCAGGAAGATTATTTTCAGTAATAGAGCAGGCAATATTACTTTCAGAATTATATAAAAGTTACGATGTAATATTAGATGGCGGAAATCTAAATTTAGCCAAGAAATATTCAATGCCACGCCCCAAAAACTCCGGATCAATTATAATCAGAAATAAATGATTTCTTTAAAATTAGGAAATATATTATGACAAATGTTCTGCCAGATGCAAAAATAATCAACAATAACCTTGTTTTTTCAACCCAAGATGGTTTTATAAAAGCATGTCAATATGGTGCTTTTCATCTTAAGTATCCAGAAAATATAGATTTCTCCCCAGGAATAAAACTTGCTCAAAATTATTATTTGGAAAAAGATGGCGGCGTACTGGATGAATATAAAGGATTCCATAAAAAAGTTTTTGACAAAAGTTTATTAGGATATTCGTCCACAGGGAATGACCAAGATGAATTACTTCAAATTGAAAATTTCCTTTGGAAAACTTATTTTCCAAAAGGTGTTTCATCACTTTTATTTAAAATTAATGCTGTCAGTAAAATAGTGCTTAATGAAATTTTTCGTTTTTATAATATTAATCATCATGATATTGAAATAATAACTGGAGGATTAAATAAGGATGAATCTCTTCAATATTGTATATTCAACCATTATCGTTCAAACATAAAACACCCTGTCGGATTAACCGCACATAAAGATAGTGGATTCATTACTACTCTTTATACTATAGAACCAGGGTTAGAGTCTTTTTATGAAGAAAATTGGATTCCATTTGATCCTAAATGTGGTTATTTCACTATTGTTATGGGGCATTCATTAGAAATACTTACCGAGAATAAAAATATACCAATAAAAGCAAGTTATCATAGAGTCCGCCCATCAATTGAAAGAAGACATCATAAAGAAGAACGTTTTACGTTTGGAGTATATATTGGCCCTACATGGCAGCAAAATCTTTACCAATACAGCCGTGATGGTTCTCTTGTATCTATTGAATCATTTTTAGACTTTCAGAAACGCAAAGCAAAAGAAATGAAGTACAAATTTCATCCAAAAGTGGAAGTATTATATAATAAATAACTTTTATTAAGGAATAAATAATTATGATTAAATCACCGACGATGAGAAAAGAAGTTAATCTTCCACCTATGCCTAATAATTATGATTCATATCAAGAAATACCTACATTTAATATGATAAAAGGTTGGTTAAATAATAATGGAGAATTAAAATTAGATAGAGATTCAGGAATGGAATCGATATTAAAACATGGCTTCTTTTTGCTAAAATGCCCTTCTGATACTGATTTGACATTTGGTGACCTATTTGTAAATAATTTTTATAAAGAAAAACAAATGGGTGAAATGAAAGATTTTACTGGATTTAAAGAATGCATCATAAATAATGATTATGAAGGATATTTTGATCGCCCTCATGATCAGTGGGAAAATTTTTATATAGAAAAAAATAATTGGCATCTTATCCCTAAAAAAGTGTCAGAATTAGCAAATTTGATGTCATATTCAGGAATTAGTGTATTAAAGTCAGTTTTCTATTATATTGGTGTAAATTCTATTTATTGGTCAAAAATAACAGGAGGACTAACAGAAAATTATGGACATCAAATGATAGCTTTTAATCATTTTCGTTCAGAAAAGAAAATTCGAGGGTGTAAATTCCATCGTGATTCTGGTTGGGTAACTATACTACGCTCTACTGAGCCTGGACTATTAGCTTATATTGATGGAAAATTATGGGCAATAAATCCAGAACCTGGATATTTTATTGTTAATTTTGGTAGCTCGATAGAAGTATTGACTGAGTATATGCCTTCAAAAGTTCACGCTAATATTCATGGAGTTATTCGAACAAACAAAAATGATAGTGGAAAAGATAGAGTTTCATATGCCCTATTTTTGGATAGTTCCCTCGATGGAGATATCTATCGCTATGGATTTAATGGACCTGAAAAGATCCAGTCTGTAACAGAATTTGCAATACAAGAAGTTAATAGGACTTATAACAATAATAATGAAGCACTTTAATCTTCATAAGGGGGGTATATGAAAGAAGAAGTTCCTTATAGATGGGCTGAGGCCAAACTAAATGAAGGTGAAATTTTCTTTAATACGCATGATGGATTCAAACAAGCAATACAAGATGGATTCTTTTTTATTGAAAAACCAAAATCAATAGCATTGAACTATGGAGATCTTTTTGCTAATGAATTTTATAAAAATAAAAAAGGTGAGCGTAATGACGAATATAGAGGGTTTAGATTTTTAGATTCATCTATTCTTGGTAAGAGAGAAGGATACTTTCTTAGAAAGGAAGATCAGGTTGAACAATTTTTTCTTGAACAATCTCTTTGGGAAAGATTTTTTCCAAATGAATTGTCGAAATTAGCATATGAAATGAAAAAGTTTGCAATTCAAATTCTAGAAGCTATTTTAAGATGTTTAAATATACCAACAAAATTATGGGATAAAGCAACTGGATATAGTTTGTCAGGAAGAGGAACCTATCATTTGACTTTTAATCATTTTAGACCATCAGTTCGTGCAAGAGGATTAAATATTCATAAAGATTCTGGATGGATAACGATATTACGATCTTTAGAGCCAGGACTTGAAATATTAAGGAAACAAGAATGGATCCCCATTTTACCTAAAGAAGATAATTTTATTGTAAATTTTGGTTGTGCCATGGAAATTTTGACTAAAGATACTGATATTCCTGTGGCGGCTGTAGCTCACCGTGTTACTGAACAAAAAGAAAGAAACTTAAGTGATAGATTCTCATATGCTTTATTTGTTGATAGCAGCTTAGATAAAGAGCTATGTGAAGGTTTGTATCGTTATCATCCAACGAATGGATTGTTACTTGAAACTGACTTTGAAGATTTTTTAGATAAAATAGTTTACAAAACTTATGAGAAAGACACACAAGGATTATATTAATATTGATGTTTGATTTCATGCTATATGTAGTATCTAGGGCTAACACATGGGTGCTAAAAAATTAGTTAACTGCTTGAAAATTACTTCCCAATGCAGATAAAAGTCTTTACCTTATACAAAGTAAAGGTATTATTTATAACATAAATTATTTAGTGTAAAAAAACTCATGCGTTAGCTCTGATATTGCATCAAGGAAAATTAATTTCTAAATATATATTTACAGCATGGAATATATGAATTTTTATACAATATTATTCATATCAATACGACATATTTATGTATTCTTTTCAAAAAAAGAAAAGGATAAAAACTAAATTTTGATACAACTTAATCTATTAATTCAAGTATTCATATTAAGCTTGGATTCGCTTAATAAGTTCAATTTCTGAGAAAGGCGGTCAGTTGCTATAGTAGGCATCTTTCTCGCCAAAGGAAAATGCACTATGGCCTATACACAACTGACCGGAATAGAAAGATATCAGATTTTCAGCTTAAAAGAAGCCGGTTTTACGCAACGTTTGATCGCAACGTCTCTTAAACGAGCTCCGTCAACGATTAGCCGCGAATTGAAAAGAAACCAAGAAGAACAGAAGTACTGCCCTAAACAAGTCCAACTAATACTATCGTTGGAAAAGATCATAAAGGTGCATTATTAACCTTAGTTGAACGAAAATCGCTATTTACTGTCATCATTAAACTTGAAGATAAAACAGCGGAAGAGGTTGCAAAAGCGGCGATAAGACATTTATCACATATAAAATAAAAGATTAAAACCATCACTGTAGATAGCGGATTGGAATTTGCCAAACACGAACTTATCAGTAAAAATTTAGAAGTAGGGATGACTTCCCAAAAGGAACCGATTTTAATCAGGTATCAGAATGAGAGATAAGTGCTCAAGAGAAATTAATTGCAAATTGATCACCATAACCGTCCAATAGCATATTTAGCTCATCATCCATTGTCTCTTGAGTCCAAGTGATAAAACGTCGCCAGTGATATTTGGCTTGTTTCCAGACGATTTCAATCAGATTCAGCTCTGGGCTGTAGGCGGGAAGATAAAGTAAAATCAGGTTGTGCTCCCGTAACCAGCGAGTTCTGGTTTTTTCCTCGATCCCATGGTGGATACGCGCATTATCTAGCACTAAAAATGTCAGCCGGTTGTCTCCTTGTTGGGCTACCTGCTCTAAAAAATCAATCACATCAGCTCGCGTAACACTGCCTGATATTAGCTGGTAAAACAGCGTGTTGGCCGTGTAATTTAATGCCCCCAGAACGGACCGTCTGTGATGGTCTTGGGGTTCAGTTTCATGGGGTTTACCCCGAGGGCTCCACCCATATTGCACCGGCGGAGATGCGGCAAAACCGGCCTCATCAAAATAGACCAGACGGTCATGTCCTGACTGGGCTCCCACCTTAATTTTGCTTAGCAAGGCGGATTTTTTAGCAAACTCCATTTCGTTGCGCTTTTTTTCAGCGACAGGCGGGTTCGTTTATAGGTGAGCCCCTGCTTTTTCAGGGTATTCGCCAGCGTTTCAAGCGTACAGGGCAGGGAACCATGCTTTGCCTCAACGCACTGAGCGATTCGGGCGAGCGTCAGGGACTCTGCGCGAGCTGCTTCGACCGCAGTGGCAATCATTTCAGGTGTCATGGCAAGATAGCGGCCTCCGGCATGACCCCCTAATAATCCCGCTATCCCGCAATGGTGCCATGTGTGAACCCAGTTGTAGATAACCCGGAGACTGCATCCTATCTCAACGGTGATCTGGGACGGCTTGACGCCTCTGGCAAGCATGAGCAACCCCGTTCCTCGTGTCCGGACATCCCGATGTGGGTGATTCAAGGCCAGTTGTTGCAATGTCATTCGTTCAGACTCAGAAAGTGTTATCTTCGATTTCATAAGAACAAGTGGAAAATTGGGTTATCGTGTTATCGATTATAGCAGTAATGCAGATAATTTATCTTATTAACTTAAATCTCATCGCCAATCGATTAAATAAACTCCCTCTGAAGACCCGAGATTACAATGAGTTATTTAAAGGGACACCCACTCGTTTACTTCGTTCATAACGGTGTTGCACTTATTATGTAAATGCAAGAAGATATATAATAAACTTTCTAACTTTAATTTGTTTTTATAATTTACCCCAATGACATTAAACACATAAAACTATAAGTAATATTAGTTTGATTTGTACAATAAAAAACAAACCATTGTATTATTTTCATAATTGATATAGTATTATTCTCGTTAACTTCTTTTTCCAATCCTTCCATTTTTATCTAATTGTTTTAATCCAAATTAATATTTTTTATTTCCCCTATTTTTGGAGACTCTATGCATGAATCATTTTGATTTAGAAAAACACTCGTTTCAAAGTAAACTATCCGTAGGATTATTAGCTTTATTCACTGTGACTGTCTTTTTTGTGGGGGTCACAGAATTTATGCTATCATCAATGTTTCCCCCTATAGCAAAAGCTTTTAATACTTCTATTGATAAAGTCTCTTTTTTAATATCAGCTTATGCATTATCTTACGCATTAGCTGCGCCAGTGTTAGGATACTTCTCTGATAGAATAAATAAAGTTAAGTTATTGTTATTAGCATTGTTATTATTCTCAATGGATGGTATAGCAATTGCTTTTTCTCCAACAATAGAAATTGCTATCTTCTTAAGAGTACTAGGAGGACTTGCTTCTGCTGTAATTATACCAACGGTATTTTCATTAGTATCCGACCTAGTTCCCTATAAAAATCAAGCAAGTGCAATGGGGGGAGTTATGTTAGGAATGACGCTAGGTATTGCACTGGGACCAGTACTAGCTGGAAGTCTTAATGATTTTATTCACTGGCGAGCACCATTTATTTTTTGCGCTATCGGTTCTTTTATTATTTTTTCTGTAGGCTACTTTTATCTAAAAAAAATTAAGAATAGAAATTACAATACCTTTCCATTAAAGAAAAAATCATTAAAAGAAGATATTAATTGGTCAGTATTACGACCATTATTTGCTAAAGGTGCCTGGAATGGTGCAGGTGTATCAGCATTTATATTATCGGGAGAAATTTTACATCAACGTTACGGTTTTCCTCCTTCTATAACAGGATTGTCTGTTAGCTTTTTTGGCTTTGGCCTTGGTCTTGGAAACATTTCCGCTGGATTACTTCGAAAATTAATTGCAAAAGAAGAAGGAATACTAATAGCGATAAATATTATTCTTTTTATTTTTATCTCTATATTTTTCCTATTTCCCCTACCACTATGGGGATATTTTTTATGCTTAGTTGCCTGGGGATGTGCATTAGGTGCTGGAGCTCCCATCAGTACTGTAGTTATCATAAAAAGAATAACACATTATAAAACAGTTATGCTATCTCTCGCTGAGACATTAAATAATATATTCATATTTTCCCTTGTTCCTCTATCAATTATGTTTTTGAGCAATGGAAATAGATACTTATCGTTAGTGGTCTTAGGGATTGGTTTGATTATAGGATTATTATTAACTATTTTTGATTTTCTCATAATTAGGAAAAATACAAGCCACCATATAATAAAGAATGACGATTATTAATATACCCATCGCCATTGAAGATGCTTGATTTCTTATCCAAACCAAATCATGTTTGCAACCATGAAAATTCATCTGACACCAGAACAAAAACGTGCCCTCGAATTGATGCATGATACCACTCGTGACAGTCGGGTCTGTGATCGTATCAAGGCCGTGCTGTTGGCATCAGAGGGCTGGACAGCTCAGATGATTGCCCAGGCCTTACGTATTCATGAAAGTACGGTCAGCCGTCACCTAAAAGATTTCATCGCTCAGGAAAAACTCATCCCAGAAAATGGCGGTTCTGAAAGCCATCTCTCTGCCGAACAAACCGCCGACCTGATTGATTATTTGGTGGCAAATATGTGGAATCAACGCTTAGAAGAACAAAGCTCCGTTCGCCTTACCGAAGTCGGCTCAAGGGGGGAAGCTAATTTTTGGATCTCCACAGCAAATGATGAACAAGAAATTGCTCTGAATGGGGATCTTGCCCAGACAACTTTAGTTTTACCGGATGGCATTATTAGTGATTATTCCCAGCCACATTTTAATATCCCTGGAATAGTATTATCAAATGAAATTCACTACACAGAAGATACTTTCAATTCAGTCCAAAGAGCATTATTTGATACTATGACAGAACAAGAAGTTGCAAGCATGATTATTTATCAAACTATATCTCATGAATTTGGTCATGCTTTAGGTCTACTTCATCCATCTGAAAATCAAGAAGACGTCGACTTATATAGTAACGAATTTTCCATAGACACACAGGGCAGACATATTCTTGCCATGACAGTAACAGCACAGCGTCGCTTGGGACAGCAAGACTCCAACGTGCCATTAATGACACCTGATGATACTTATTTTGCCGCGTTGTCTTATCAACTGCATAGACGATTAGAAGAGAGAGATAAAAGAGATATTCTCATTCGCAGAGAGTTGCACAGAAAAACCTAATATATTTTATCCTATGGCACAAATTCTGATATCCTTTATTGCATTATTATTATATTAATATAACTTCAATAGGCATATCGAACCATGTATACAAGCAGCGTATTTAGAAGTAAAAAAGGAAACAAAACAGCCAAATAGGATGGTGAAATTCATGGAGAAATTATTATCAATATTGCTTAACAAATAATTACCTCCATGAATTTTGCTAAATTAAGGGTCGACAAATCCTTTAATTTACCATTTCATCCTGCATACCCTGCTGTTCGCGATTTTTCCGCATACGCCACAACATTTCCAATATCACAAACCACACTGGCGTACCATATAATGCAATACGGGTGTCATAATCAAACACCATGATCACCACCGTAAAGGCAAAAAATAGCAAGGTACACCATGTCATAGGAATGCCCATTGGCATTTTATAGATAGATTTTTTATGCAGGTCAGGACGTTTCTTGCGGTAAGCCAGATAAGCAATCAGTATCATGCACCAGCTATAAATCACCATAATGGCGGCCACAGTCGTAACAATAGTAAATAATTTCATGACATTGGGGATAATAAATAGCAAGAATACGCCACTTGCCATGCAAAGCACCGAAAATATCAAACTAAATATAGGAACGGCACTGTTGATTGAAAGTTGCCCAAATTTGCTGTGCGCCAGCTTTTCCGTGGACAAACCATAAAGCATACGGGTACAGGCATATAACCCACTGTTGGCCGAGGACATCGCCGAAGTCAGGGCAACAAAATTAATCACCGCTGCTGCTGCTGGCAACCCTGCCAATGCAAACAACGTCACAAAGGGACTCACTTCCGATGAAATCTGTGGCCATGAGGTAACAGCAATAATGCACATCATGGAAAGCACGTAAAAGATAATGACCCTGATCGGAATACTGTTGATCGCTTTGGGTAAGATTTTCTCTGGCTCTTTGGTTTCAGCTGTCACGGTGCCAACCAGCTCAATACCGGTAAAAGAGAAAATGGCAATCTGAAAACCCGCCAGAAATCCCAACACGCCATTGGGCAGAAAGACTTCAGGCTCCGTCAAATGGTTTATAGAAGCGGTCACACCATTGGGAGAAGTCCAGCCGACAAAAACCATGCCAATGCCAACGACAATTAAAGCCACTATCGTCACCACCTTAATCATGGTAAACCAGAATTCCGTTTCACCAAACAGCCGTACTGAGAAGAAATTACACAGGCACATCAATGCCAAAATAAACAGTGCTGTTAACCAAAGCCAACTGTCTGGGAACCAATACTGGATATAGCCACCACATACCACCACATCTGCGATGCAACTGACGATCCAGCTCATCCAATAAGTCCACCCCAGAAAATAGCTGGCCTTATCCCCAAGATAATCCGCGACAAAATCAGCAAACGTCCTGTAATCCAATTTGGTGAGCAACAGTTCCCCCATTGCCCGCATGACCATAAAAGCAAAAAAGCCAATCAAAAGATAAGTCAGGATAATTGAAGTCCCTGATACTGCGATGGTTTTCCCTGCTCCCATAAACAATCCTGTACCAATGGCACCACCAATTGCGATCAACTGAACATGGCGCTTACCCAATCCACGGTGCAGTTTTTGCTCACTGGCAGATTGTTCCACCGGTGTTTTTAATGATCTCGTCATCAATAACCTCTACGGCTTGCTGTTTTATGAATTGATTAGGTTAATTTTTCTAACAACAGTCCTGCCCGTAGCCCAACAGCAACATGAGCGTTGGGAAACAGGATAAAGTTGGCAGGCGATTCAATCTTCCAGGATTGATGTTGCTGATGGGCGATATCAAAACCTTGCGGTAATTCAGTGAAATTTTTTGTATCTTCTGGGATATTGAGCTGAAAACTGTCATGTTGTTTGATAATTGCATCAACCACACGATAGCGTTTAAGCGCCGCTTTAACGCGTTTACCTGAAGGCAATCCAGCAATCAAATCCTGCAAGGCCGTGGTAATATTGCTGAACCTGGTTAAATCATTTTGTCCAAAAGGCAGCGCCTTACCGATCTCCAGCGTGCAACTATCCACATTGTAATGTTCGCTGGTAAAGTGACTGAACGTTCCCCCTGCTGTGTTATGAAATACCAAGGCATCGAGATCGCTATCTTCCAGCCATTGTAAAAAATCCGCAGCATATTCACGTGCCTGGTATGGCAATAGGGCGAACTGTTCATGGCAGGAACCTCGGATTGCGGTATGAAGATCAAGGTGCCGATATTGCGTTGATGCCATCACCGCCGTTTCATGAAAAAATCGCTGGATAACAGACTCCAATTCCATTGCCCGCTCCGATTCATTCCCTAAAGGAAAATTTTGATAACGGCCACCAAACATACGGTTGAGATCATAATCAATATATCGCTGCCCTGCCCGCATGGCGGGTAAATTGCCAAATACCAGCAGCAGGTTATGTTGCAATGGCAATTTTCCCTGAGCCAGTTGTGATAATAACTGGATAAGTATTTCTACCGGTGCCGTTTCATTGCCATGAATTCCGGCGGAGATAATCAACGTATCGACAGATTTTTCTTGTGAAGAGGCCCCTGTTACTTGTGGTCGTTTTTGCGGTAATAACTGTAATACCCCTTCCGCTAGCCATGATGACTGAATCGTTGGCGGAAAAACCAGGTTATTTTCGATCTTGTTTTCAAGCAATAAAGTCAGTAAATCCATTTCATCTCCTGATTAATTCTGAAACTCATAAATCGAACCTAACTTGAGGATCTGTGTCAGTTCATCAAGGGCAGAATAGACCTCCCTCAATAGCTGCGGATCAGCAAGATCAGCCGCATACAGGGAATCCCGATAATGGCGTTCCACCCATGCCGTCAGGCGTTGATACAATTTTGGTGTCATCAAGGTAGCTGGATTGACAGCTGCCAACTCTTGTTCATTTAAAACAACCCTGAGTCGCAAACAAGCCGGCCCACCGCCATTGCGCATACTTTCCCGCAAGTCAAAAAAGTGGAGCTTATTGATGGGGGAATTTCCTTTTGCAATCAATTCTTGCAAATAAGCTGAGACATTGTGATTTTGGCGGCACTCTTCCGGTAAAATCAGCATCATGTTGCCATCCGGCTGGCTCAACAGCTGGCTGTTAAACAAGTAAGATTCGACCGCATCCTGAAGAGTGACTTGCTCCATAGGCACTTCAATCGCCACCAAGTTGTGCCCAAGCCGCGCCATTTTTTCCCCCAACTCGGCCAAAACTGATTGCTGATTTAAAAAAGCCTGCTGATGATGAAAAAGAACATGACGGTTGCTCACTGAGATGACATCGTTATGAAACACACCACTATCAATGGCTGCGGGATTTTGTTGGGCAAATACCGTCCTGGAGTCCTCTAATTGATGCAGGCGGGCGATTGCCTGGCTAGCTTCCAGTGTCTGCCGAGGGGGATAACGCTTAGGTACAATCCCTTCCTGCAATGCCTTGCGTCCGTAAACAAATAACTGCACACCAGCTTCGTCATATTCGCCACAAAAACGATTGTGGTTTGCCGCACCTTCATCTCCCCAATCCACATGTTGTGGCAGAGGATCATGATGAACAAAATAGTTTTGCGCTGGGAAAGTTGCTTTCAGAGCTCGTGAAGTCGTGGTGCTTTCCAGCGAACGATGCAGCTTGTTATTTAAATTTGCTACCGTGAAGTGGACACGTTGATCCGCACTATCTGCTGAAGGGGAAACCGTTGCCGCATTTGCTGTCCACATGGAAGAGGCGGAACTGAGATTAGACAATAACAACGGAGAATATTGGGCGACTTTATTTAATACCTGTTCGTCACTGCCGGTAAACCCGATCTGTCGCAACACGGGCAGGTTAGGACGCTGTTGCGGGGGCAAAACCCCCTGTACTAACCCCATATCAGACAACGCCTTCATTTTCATCAATCCCTGAAGTGCGGCTTTACGCGGATTAGATTCTTTCCCTTGATGATTGATGGACGCTTTATTCCCCGTTGACAGGCCGGCGTAATGGTGTGTCATGCCGATCAAACCATCAAAATTTGCTTCAATTCCTGACATAACCACCTCTGACATCCGATTGATTGATGAAAAAATTAAGTCCTGGTGCCGGTGTTTCAGGCAACACTAAATTTTCCGTCGTCAGGGAAGCCATCGGCCAGGCGCAATAATCCGCGGCATAATAAGCACTGGGGCGATGATTACCAGAAGCCCCAATACCACCAAACGGAGCCTTGCTGGATGCGCCTGTCAGCGGCTTATTCCAGTTCACGATCCCCGCTCTGGCCGCTTGCATTAACTTCTCAAACAGGCAGGGATCAGGAGAAATTAGCCCGGTTGCCAGCCCAAATCGGGTATCATTTGCCATTGAGATGGCTTCATCAAAAGTGGTATAGCGCTTAACTGTCAACAGAGGCCCAAAATATTCTTCGTCAGGAATATCGTTGACATTGGTGAGATCAATGATGCCGGGTGTCATAAACGTCGAATGCGGATCAGGCTGGGTTAAGGTGAGCAAAGATCTCCCCCCCAGGGCCAATAACGTATTCTGAGCGTCCAACAAACTCTCCACCGCCGCTAAAGAGATGACGCCGCCGATAAAAGGCTGAGGATCAGCATTCCAATGACCAGGCACAATCTGGCCTGCGACATCAACTAACTGTTGGATCAACGCATCGCCCTTCTCCCCTTGCTTCACCAACAACCTACGGGCACAAGTGCAGCGCTGCCCCGCAGAGATAAAGGCTGACTGGATGATGGTGTAAACCGCGGCGTCAATATCATCATAATCGTCTACAATCAGGGCATTGTTGCCGCCCATCTCCAGAGCCAGCATTTTTTCTGGCTGACCTGCCAATAAGCGATGAAAGTGAAACCCCGTTGCTGCACTGCCTGTAAATAGCACACCATCAATTTCGCGATTATCCAGCAAGGCACCGCCAGTTTCTTTGCCTCCTTGAACCAAATTCAATACCCCTACAGGCAATCCCGCTTTAATCCACAACTCCACGGTTTTTTCCGCCGTCAGCGGCGTTAATTCGCTGGGCTTGAACACCAATGTATTACCGGCAATGAGCGCAGGGACAATATGTCCATTCGGTAAATGCCCCGGAAAATTATAGGGACCGAAGATAGCCATCACTCCGTGAGGACGATGCTGTAATATCGCTTTTCCGTCTGGCATCGGTGTTTCGGAATACCCCGTTCGCTGTAGCCATGCTTCAATTGAAATGGCAACCTTACCTATCATCGATTGGACTTCTGTCCGTGTTTCCCACAAAGGCTTACTGGTTTCCTCACTGATCACCTGGGCGATTTTTTCTTTTTCTTGAGTCAGCAAATCAGCAAATGTCTGAATAATCGCAATCCGTTTTTCAACCGCCAATCCAGACCATGCAGGAAATGCTTTGCGGGCGGATTGGCAGGCTTCAACTACCTGATGCTCAGAAGCACCGTTCGCCTGCCATAAGATCCGCTGATCTACAGGAGAATATTTAATAACAGGCAGGCCCTTCCCTGCTATCCACTCACCGCCAATGTAATTTGCTTGATGATTCATTGTGAAATTCCTCAATTGCAACAGCGCTTAATGACAAAGTTTTAATTGTGAAAACCGAGAATGGTGAAAACGGCTAAGAGAAAAGAGAAACGAAGCGTACCGGATCGCCATCATCCACATGCAGTACTGCCATTTCTGCGGAGGTAAGCAGCAATTCATCGCTATCCAAAGATTCAGAAACAGACAACAGGAGTGCTTTAAACGCTTGAAAATTCAGGTTAGAGACAATGCATTGTACGCCGCCCTGTGATCGGGAAACCTGATCGTTTCTTTTAACATGCACAAGCCGGCTGGCTCTGATTGTCCGTACATTGTCAATTTCGGCATCCAGGATAGCGCCCGCATCAAAAATATCGACCGCATCGTGATAAGCAAATCCCTCTTTTTCCAAAATAGCGCGGGCAGGCAGCGTATTTTCATGTACCTGACCAATGGTCTGGCGTGCTTCTTCTGGTAACAAAGGGACATAAATGGGATGAAACGGCATCAATTCTGCAATAAACGTTTTGGAGCCAATGCCCGTCAAGTAGTCAGCTTCAGCAAAGGAGACATTAAAGAAATGTTTCCCTAGAGCATCCCAGAATGGCGATTCACCCTGTTGATTCGCAACGCCACGCATTTCCGCAAAAATGCATTTTGGAAAGAGAGGTCTGAATGCGGCAATAAACTGAAAACGGCTTCGGGAAAGAAAAACACCATTGCCTCCGCCGTGATAATCGGGATCAAGGAATAACGTACACAATTCAGTGCATCCGGTATAATCCTGCCCGACAATCAACGTTTCAAATGTGTTATAGACACCCAATTCGCGGGAAGCTCGCACTGATCGATGTACGCGAAAATTGTAAAAAGGCTCTTCCAGCCCAACAGCAACTTCCAGCGCACTGACACCAACAACACGATGCTTTTCCGTATCTTCCAAGGTAAATAAAAATCCTTGTTGTGCTCGTCCCTTTGCATCGTTGAAAGAATCAATACTGCGTGAAATCCGTGCCGCCAGATATTCCTGATTATTGGGTAATGTCGTCAGGCCAATTCCTGCACGGGACGAAAGATTGAGGATATCCCCTAAATCTTCATATTGAACGGGTCTAAATAACATCATGATATCACCTCAAATCAGCTTTATTCCTGCACAAATCGCTTGAGGGCGCTTTCAAGGCGGATGAAACCGTCATTGATATCCTGCTGTTCGATATTTAATGCAGGAGCAAAACGCAACACATTGGGACCGGCTATCAAAGCAATCAATCCCTCTTCCGCAGCGATATTAGTCAGGTTTTTCGCTTTGCCCTGATATTTTTCAACCAACTCAGCGCCCAACAATAACCCTTTACCACGTAATTCACTGAATACTTGATAACGTTGATTAAGCTTGGCCATCCTCCTCATAAATTCATGGTGACGCTCTTGCACCCCAGCAAGAAACTTCGGTTGGTTCACCAACTCGACGACTTTGTTAGCAACGGCTGCCGCCAGCGGATTTCCACCAAATGTTGTACCGTGTGATCCCGGCTGGAAAGCCTCTGCGATATGTTGCCTGACCAACATGGCACCAATCGGGAATCCACCACCCAGCCCTTTGGCACTGGTTAAGATATCTGGCTCTACCCCAATCCCCTCGTAGGCATACAAATACCCGGTGCGGCCTATGCCTGTTTGGATTTCGTCAAAAATCAGCAATGCTTGATATTGATCACATAATTCCCGTAATACTTTTAAAAATGCCGGCTCGGCAGGGATCACCCCGCCTTCCCCAATGATCGGTTCAACAATCACAGCACAGGTTTTTTCTGATATATGGGCCTTGATAGTATCGATATCATTAAATGGCAGGTGAGTAATTTGCTGCGGCAATGGCGCAAAGTCTTGAGAATATTTAGGTTGCCCTCCGACAGTCACCGTAAATAATGTTCTGCCGTGGAAGGAATTCTCAAATGAAATAATTTCGTTCTTATGATTGCCATATTTATCTAATGCATATTTCCTGGCAATTTTTAATGCAGCTTCATTTGCTTCTGCTCCTGAATTACAGAAAAAAACCTTATCTGCGAATGTATTTTCAACCAGAGATTTCGCCAGTTTTAAAACAGGTTCATTTGTATAACCATTACCAATATGCCATATGTTTTCCATTTGAAAATTTAATACATTCTTTAATTCATCATTAGCATGACCAAGTGAATTCACCGCAATTCCACCAGCAAAATCAATATATTCCTTACCATTCTGATCCCAGACACGTGAGCCTTTAGCGACGACAGGGATAAAATTTGCCGGTGAAAAACAGGGAACCATATACTGGTCAAACCAATTTCTTTGGATCGTGTTCAACATTTGTGTTTCCTCACATGATTAAAATATAAAAAATAAGGAATCATTTTATATATTATTAAATTTAACCTTTAATGATTGGTCTTATTTTCACTGCTTTGATAAACTCCTAATGACTTTACTCAATAACATTATCACGAGATTCTTTTTGATCTTTTTTGATCAGAAATTAATCTCATCATCACTTTGAGCATTAACAAAGTCAATACAATTTTTTCACAATAAATTTGCTTTATGATGATTTTCACAATTCATAAAATGCTTTTATTTTCGATTTATGCACTGTTTATGCATAAAAAAATAAACAAAAAGCAGTATAGAATTGAAGATAATGACAATGGGGTATTATTGTTAGATAATTATTCAATAATTATGGTTATAAGATATGCCGATAAACTAAAAAATGTATTTGCAATTAAAAATTTTTTATTAAAAAGATATATTCTTTTAATAATCAAATTGTTATAATGAAATTCATTTTTAGTGCCTTACCGTGAAATTCAACCTAGTTTCTTCATAAGTAACCTTTCACCAGCCCCACTATTTTTATGCTCTCCAAAAACAATTTGTTACTCACTTTCGATAGAAATCCACGAAAAGCTGATTGGAACACATTGTATATATTGAAAAATATCATTACAACGCTTTGGAGTTGTGAACCAAAAGATATAAACATTCATGTTAGTGAAAAAGAAACACCTATTGAAAACTTGATTGAATATGTTTTTCAGTTAATTGCTACTGAATGTCCTAACCTCAGCAATTTGGCAACAGAGTTGTATATCTTTGAAGGTTTAACTAAAGGTTTTTTATATATTTGAGAAGAAAATAGAAAATAAGTTTACTTTTAATTATCAATTAAATTAACATCAGATTAATAGAAGAAAGCCACTTAATTAAGCCGCTTTCTTAATTTCTTGAAGTATTGAATTATTTATTCAAAAAGAATAAAGTTGTTTTAGATATACTTCATCACCAAGGTTTACCATCTATAAATACTTTAGTTTTCGCTTCATCACCATAAAAATGTATATTTTTCATATCTTCAGCTCCATTTGTTGTAACATATATATTCCCCCCACTATTATTTACATGAATTTCAGGACCCTTCAAATTACGCAAATTAACACCAACACCATCTTCACTACTTGCTAATCGAATTCTATCATCAGCATACATACCACCTAATTCTTTAACATTGATTGAAAATTCAGGTTTGGCTCCTTCACCTTCAATAAGGCGAGTTAGTTTAGGATCTTTCATATGAGGTGCTATAGTTCCGGTCACTGCAATAATGACGGGAGCTTTAACTATGCCATTTATTTCTAAAGCCCTACTCATAAGAGAAACTCCTTTAGGGCCATTACTTATTCCGGGTTTAAGCTCTAAACCTTTTTTACCAACAGTAATTTTTCCTTTGGCTATTTCTAAAGTAAGCAAATCTTTTTTATTAAATGTAGGTTTACCTGTAGTAATAGTAAAATCATTGTTATTAATAAAACTAGCTCCATTAATCATAACACCATTAGGGTTAGCTATAATAACTCTAGCTTTATCCCCAACTACCTCTAATGCACCTAAAAGTTGAGACTGATTACCACCAACCACCTCATTAACAATTAATTCTGCGGTTCTATTTTTAAGATTAGGGTTTTTATCTAATTGGCCTGCTAATTCAGAAATTGTTTGATTTAGTGAATTATTTAAAACTAAACCTTGGTCTCCAATGTTAAATTCTTTATAGATATTTCTAGACATTCCAGAAAGAGTAGGAGTAGCTATATTAACAACTGGTACGTTGTTAACATTTTGAATTTGAGTATTAGAATCATTAGGGACTATTGGATTGGCTAAAGCTGAATTGATAAAAACAAATAAAGAGGCAAGAGAAAATGAAATTAATTTCACAACAGGGGTAGTATTTTTAAATATAGTCATAATTTAATCTTCTTTAAGTTGATAATCTCAGTTTTTAAATTACATTAATATTATCTTGAGAAACGAGAAATTGTTTTGATAAAATTTAAACTAATTTAATAAATTTTGTTACAATAGAAATTAGTTCAAGACCCCCTCATTTTTACTTAATTTTAGGCTTAAATAGTATTTTTACTAAAATATAATACATCTGAATTATGTTCAACAAAATCAAAATCTTAACCATCATCTAATAATAAGTAAAAAACTGAAAAATCTCAGTCTTATGAAATAAGATTTTTAATTCAAATCATTAAATTTTTACTAAGCCTGAAATTTTTTAAATATTTAAGCAATCAGTTGAACAGGAAAACTTATTAAAACATGTCCTGTTTTAGCATCAACACCAGTAACAACGACAAAATGACCAATTTTACTACCTTGATCACACATCATAGCACTCCAAGAACCCATTTTATTTAAGGAATCAAAAGCTTCCCATCCTACAAAACCGCCTCGCCAGCCAGTATCATGTTTGTTAAGATCCATAGCCAACTCTTCAGGACTTTTCAATCCCCCACCTAGTTTTGTTTGAGAGACCGGAATTTTTCTATCTTGAAGTCACATTTCACCACATCCCCCCACATCCTGTTGGAGTTTTTTGCCCTACAACATCAGGCTCTGCTATTTCATCTAATACGCTCCAATTTCCACCAGCACCAGCTTTTGGTGTAACAGGTTTAATATCTATTTTATTAAGAATTCCCTCTCCTCGTAATACACCTAAAGGTATTTAGCCCCTGTTAAAAATGCTGCCACATTCTCTAAAGATTTTTGATCACCTTGGGCTGCTTTTGCTACCGTTGATTTAATACCCTCCCATGCATAACCATTTCTAATAGAGTCAAATGCATTTGCAACAGCTTGATCCTTTTTATGGATCAAAATTAATGTGAAAATTTTATTTAAAAATAAAACCAGAAGACCGTAAGGATCTTACGGATTTATTTTAAAAAAACATTATTCTATTTCTCTAATATAGTACTTTTCCGGACTATACCAACGTATAGTTTTGTATTTTCCCGATATAAGTTTCTTATCGTTTTTGTAATAATCCATGACTTCTTCAGGGGACCAACTACGGCCGCATGAAAAGAGAGCTTCTTCCTTAATTAATCCTTCAATTATTTTTATTTTTTCTTCTTCTGTATCTACAAGTAATTCCATAAACTCTACAGATGTATCTACATATATACCTCTATCTAGATAGTCTCTTCTAATCTTATCGGTTATTAAAGAAAAGCCTAAAAATTTCATTTTATTAACTAGATTAGTTTCATTCTTTGTAATCATGATTTCCAAAGTATTAGTTGCCATATAATTGACAATAATTGAATTTTCAGGATATTTAATCATTTTACATTTACCTTAACTGAGGCTGAAGTAAGAATAAGGTTATAATAAATTCAATAGCTCTTCAATAAATTAAGAAAGATCTCAGTTCCATAAACTTTTTATTAAAGCATACTTAGAATTTTTATTGAACCTGAGATCTTTTAAAGATTTAACTAATCAGTTGAACAGGAAAACTAATTTCTCTACCCTTAGCACAATCCCAACTTAGTTTAGCCAGCATTCCAGTTATTCTTGGTTGAAAAGGCATTACAGACATTAACCAATTATCAAGATTTCCTATACATTTAATACTTTCTGCAACTTCTAAATAAATAACAAGTTTTGCTTGAAAATATTTAATTTTCCCATCTACATCAAAACAGTAAGTAATTATATCAGAATCTTTATCGTGATATGTCCAAGACAACTTAATAGATTTGTATTCTATTTTAGGTATTTTTGATTTTTTTTACGTTTAGGAGGATCAATTCTATTTTTGACTAAAGATAACTCTGTCCACTCTACATACCCATTAGGATATATCCATACCGCAGTTGCTGGACACTCATCACTATCAAACCAATCAGGTATTTCACGAGGTTCTTCTGAAGTTAAATTAGGTAAAAGGTTTTCTATTACATTTTGGGGTTGATCCCAGAATGGATAATGATATTTAGGAGTGGGTAAAGTTTTTCTAAACAAATCTATTTGTTCTTCGATAGTGCCTTCTAAAAATTTTCCTTTTTTACCGAGTTTGAGATGCTCTTCTTTCATTAATCTTTCCAATAACCAGAAGAAAATTTCTTTTCTATGTTCGAAAGTGAAATAAGGAGGAATTTCAATAGAGGTTGGATAAGGTCTTGAATATCTAAATAATGTTTCAAGAGAATTGCCCTCAGACAACATAATAATTTGTTCATATTCATTTTCAGATACTATATAATCATTATGAGGGAACAACTGAATTGGAAAAATAACTTTTTTACCTCTAACATATCTATAGGTTATTTCAATTAACTCACTAGATCTATAAGGTAATCTAGATAATTTATAATCCTCTAAATCGTTTAAAATTTCAATACTTATTCCACCATGAAGTTTTGCCTGAAAATGTTCGCTAATTCCATCTATATTCAAATAATAAGTAACCACATTTGAATCTCTATTATGATTCATCGATATCAAAATAATATTTTTAATATTTAAAGATAATTTTTTCATTCTAAACACTATACTTATAGATTATATCAAGATTAGAAAGATCTCAGCTTAAGAAAAAATTCATTAAAACTGAGATCTTTTAAAATCATATTAACTGAACAGGGAAATTAATTTCCCTTCTTTTTTCAATGTAATCCCAAGTGATTCTATGAAATTTATGAATAACTTTAAAATCAATAGGTAGTAGACATGTTAAAAACCCCTCTAATTCAGAATTAGCAGAAATAAGTTGTATTCCTTCTAAATCTTCAGCAGTAGTAGAAAATATTTTTTCCATATTGTCATGTAAGAAATAAAAAACGATTTTTTTAGTATCGTAATCGTAATCTATATGTGTGATCTGTACATTACTTTTGTTTAAAGACGGCATTTCCGCTCCAAGTATTCATAAATTCAGATTCAGTCATTTTATAGCTAGTTTTATTCCAAGGATCTTTTATTAAAACATGCCCTGTTTTAGCATCAACACCGGTAACAACTACAAAATGGCCAATTTTATTACCTTGATCCCACATTATAGCACTCCAATAACCTAATTTATTTAAATTATCAAAGTTTTCCCATCCTACAAAACCACCTCTCCAGCCAGTATCATGTTTATTAAGATCTCTAGCCAGTTTTTCAACATCCTTTAATCCTCCACCTAATTCAACTTGGGTAACATCTGTAATATTTCTATCTTTAAGTAACATTTCACCAAAAGCGCCTCCACATCCTGTTGGAGTTTTTTGTTTTACAACGTTGGGATCTACTAATTCATCTAATACGTTCCAATTTCCACCAGCACCACCTTTTGGTGAAGCAAGTTTAATATTTACTTTATTAAGAACTCCCTCTCCATGTACTACTCCTAAAGGTACTTTAACTCCAGTCAAAAATCCAGCCACATGCTCTAAAGATTTTTGATCACCTTGGGCTGCTTTTGCTACCGTTGATTTAATACCTTCCCATGCATAACCATTTCTAATAGAGTCAAATGCATTTGCAACAGCTTGATCCTTTTTAGACAAATCACTTATCGCTCTATTTATAGCTGATTCTTTTTATGGATCAATATTAATGAAAAAATTTGATGTGATAATAAAACCAGAAGACCGTAAGGGTCTTCCGGCTTTATTTAAAAAAAATATTATTCTATTTCTCTAATATAGTACTTTTCCGAGCCATACCAATGTATAGTTTTGTATTTTTCCGATATAAGTTTTTTATCATTTTTGTAATAATCCATGACTTCTTCAGGGGACCAACTACGACCACATGAAAAGAGAGCTTCTTCTTTGATTAATGATTTAATTATTTTTATTTTTTCTTCTTCCGTATCTACTGATAGTTTCATAAAATTTGCAAAGGGGTCTATATAATATCTATCATTATCCTTATAGTATTCTCTGATTTCATCAGTTATTAGAAAAAAACCTAATAATTTCATCTTGTTAATTAAACTATCTCCATTTTTTGTAACCATAATCCTTAAAGTATCAGTAGATATATCTTCAACAATAATTGAATTTTCAGGATATCTGCTCATTGTACATTTACCTTAACTGAGACTGAAGTAAGAATAGGGTTATAATAAATTCAATAGCTCTTCAATAAATTAAGAAAGATCTCAGTTCCATAAACTTTTTATTAAAGCATACTTAGAACTTTTATTGAACCTGAGATCTTTTAAATAGTTAACTAATCAACTGAATAGGAAAACTAATTTCTCTACCCTTAGCACAATCCCAACTTAGTTTAGCCAGCATTCCAGTTATTCTTGGTTGAAAAGACATTACAGACATTAACCAATTATCAAGATTTCCTATACATTTAATACTTTCTGCAACTTCTAAATAAATAACAAGTTTTGCTTGAAAATATTTAATTTTCCCATCCACATCAAAACAGTAAGTAATTATATCAGAATCTTTATCGTGATGTATCCAAGACAACTTAATAGATTTGTATTCTATTTTAGGTATTTTTGATTTTTTTTTGCGTTTAGGAGGATCAATTCTATTTTTGACTAAAGATAACTCTGTCCACTCTACATACCCATTAGGGTATATCCATACCGCAGTTGCTGGACACTCATCACTATCAAACCAATCAGGTATTTCACGAGGTTCTTCTGAAGTTAAATTAGGTAAAAGGTTTTCTATTACATTTTGGGGTTGATCCCAGAATGGATAATGATATCTAGGAGTGGGTAAAGTTTTTCTAAACAAATCTATTTGTTCTTCGATAGTGCCTTCTAAAAATTTTCCTTTTTTACCGAGTTTAAGATGCCCTTCTTTCATTAATCTTTCCAATAACCAAAAGAAATTTTCTTTTCTATGTTCGAAAGTAAAAGAAGGATCTGTCTCAACAGAAGTTGGATAAGGTCTTGAATATTTAAATAGTGTTTCAAGAGGATTACCTTCAGATAGCATAATAATTTGCTCATACTCATTTTCAGTCACCATATAGTCATTATAAGGAAATAACTGAATTGGAAAAATAACTTTTTTACCTCTGATATACCTATAGGTTATTTCAGTTAATTCCCTAGATTTATGAGGCAATTTAAATAGTTTATTTTCTTCTGAATTGGTTGAAATTTCAATACTTATTCCACCGTAAATTTTTACCTGAAAGTATTTATTAATTCCATCTATATTCAAATAATAAGTAACCACATTTGAATCTCTATTATGATTCATCGATATCAAAATAATATTTTTAATATTTAACATTATAAAACCCTCAAATTTTTTAAAAAACATGAATGTATATCTTTTTTAAAGCCACCTTAAGTGGCTTTTTATAAACTTAAACCTAATACTAATTACTTTTGTTTAAAGACGGCATTTCCGCTCCAAGCATTCATAAAATCAGTTTCAGTCATTTTATAGCTAGTTCCACCTTCACCTTTCCTTCCTCCTTTCCAAGGATCTTTTATTAAAACATGTCCTGTTTTAGCATCAACACCGGTAACAACTACAAAATGACCAATTTTACTACCTTGATCCCATATTATAGCACTCCAAGAACCTAATTTATTTAAATTATCAAAGTTTTCCCATCCTACAAAACCGCCTTGCCAGCCAGTATCATGTTTATTAAGATCTCTAGCCAACTCTTCAGGACTTTTCAATCCCCCACCTAGTTTTGTTTGATTAACATCTGTAATATTTCTATCTTTAAGTAACATTTCACCACAAGCACCTCCACACCCTGTTGGAGTTTTTTGTCCTACAACATTAGGGTCTACTAATTCATCTAATACGTTCCAATTTCCACCAGCACCACCTTTTAGTGTAACAGGTTTAATATTTACTTTATTAAGAATTCCCTCTCCACGTACCACTCCTAAAGGTACTTTGGCTCCAATTAAAAATCCAGCCACATGCTCTAAAGATTTTTGATCACCTTGGGCTGCTTTTGCTACCGTTGATTTAATACCTTCCCATGCATAACCATTTCTAATAGAGTCAAATGCATTTGCAACAGCTTGGTCTTTCTTAGCTAAATCACTTCTTGCTCTGTCACAATAATTACTTCCAGTTGCACAGGTTACTAAAGCTGCTGCTGCATCAAATGTAGTATCTAATCCAGCTGCTGCCAAATCTCCAGTTTCATATAAGAAAATTAACACACCATTGACCATTGAAGATGCTACATTCTCGCCAATTTTTTCGCGAACTAATGTTTTTATATATTCCGCATCTGCTTCAAGCGCCTTTCTAGCCTTATTTCCAGATAGTGAGTTAAATTCAATAGCTATTTCACCAGCATGAGCTCCACTATGAACACCTTCTGCGGTTCCTGAAACAAGCCCTCCTGCAATACCGCCAACTATTTTAGTTTTAATTAAACCGCTAGTCGTATCTTTGTAAAAATTATCACCTAAAGATAAAACTGCAATTTCAGCAGCTAGTGCTCCAGCCGCGGCAGCTTTAGGATCATTATCTCCAATTTCAGCCGCTAAAGCAGAAATTGCAGCATGACTAAATAATTTTCCAGGTATGCCTAAAGCAGGCGTATTCTCAGCAATTAAATTAGCCCCTTCTGCATGTATTTGATCAGCAACAGTAGATAACAATGCTGTTCTAAAGTTATCCTTAAAACTTCCACCTTGAATAGCGGTGTTTAAACCTGATTTAATCAAGGTCTGACCGGTAACACGTTGCGCTGTTCTAATCCAATCGCCTTTAGTTAATAGTGCCAATTTAGCTTTATCAGCACCTCCCGCGGCCTTAGTCCAGCCCATTGCAGAATCGAAACCAGCTAATGCTCCCCCAACTACCATTGAAGTGACCACTGATTTAACTGTGTCACTATTACCCAGGTCTTTAAAGATCTTAGAAAACCCTCATTTTCAACTACTGAAACTGCCGCTTTACTGGCTACAGCCGCCATACCCGCAGTGATTGCTCCTTGCGCTACTGCACTACCACCCGCTAATGAAGCTGCAGCTGGAGCTGCATATCCCGCAGTTACTGCCGCAACAGCGACTGCAATAACTGCCCCAACAACCGGATTTAAATGTTTATTAGTTTGATTCCATTCAGTGTAGGCATCTTGGACTTTGTTCCATTGAACATCGCTACGTTTATTAATATCTTTGATCCAAGACATGCCCTGCTCAGTACTTAGTAAAGTAACGGCATCTTCTAAGATTTGATCATTTTTGGCTTTAATATCGGATGTAATGCCTTGAGCTGCATTAACTGTAAGTGTTCCTCCTACATTAACTTGAGGTAAAATCCATTTATTTTCTTGATAGCCTTGATCGTTTTGTTTAATGAAAAAACCCTTAGAGACTGTAATGGTTTGTTTAAATTTATTAGCTTCTACAGCTTTAAAATTAATTTTTCCTTGTAAACTAGTTAAATTAGTATTTTTACCAGCCTCAATTTTACTGGCTTCAAAAGTACTATCATCTCTACTTAGAATATTAATATAACCTGTAGAGGCCGAAAACTCAGTTACTACTGGAGTCGTTGTTCGATTAATTTCTTTGATTTCTTTTTTCTTTCCCCACCAGTTTCGTTTTGTGGCGGTTGATTCATAATATACAGTTTCATCTAAAGCCTGAGCATATAAATATCCGCCTTTAGCAGCTATATCCATAGTACCAGAAGCCATAGCTTCTCTTAGAGAACCATTTGAAACATCTGCAAGATTTCTTAAACCTTCAACAGCTAATTTAGTAGCTTTGAATAAAATACTTCCTTCTGAAGTTATCGTTAATAAACCATTAGCTCCTAAAGTTGTTCCTTTATGAGTTACATGCTCATAATTATCATCTTTCATAGAATATTTTCTATTAAGAACGGAATCGAAACTAATATTATTTCCCGAAGTTACAGTAAGATTTCTTCCAGATATCAAATCAGTGCCTTGGGTTGAAATATCTCCATTAGCTACCAAAGCAAGATCTTTATCACTTTTAATAGACGTTATTAAATTAGCATCAAGAAAATAATTTGAATCTGGATCTCCTCTACCATAATCTTTAGCAACAGATACTAAATGATTTCCAGCTAATAATGAAGTACTTCCCTTAGAATTAATTTGAGCTGCTTGTAGTACGAGAAGTCCGCCAGAATTTATCGCTATATTTCCAGAATTAATAAATGTAGTTAAGTCTTCTACATTACCCCAATCAAAAGCATATCTTTGATTAAACTTTTTCAAACCTATTGCAATGCCTTTCCCCGCAGTTAAATTAACACTATCAGTTGCATCTACTTTCACTAAATCATTATTACCGCCACAATTATTTGCTAAGCCCCCTAAACAATTTATCTGCACACCAGCCAAAACCAGATTTTTACCCGCAGTCATTGAAAGATTTTTAGCAAGAATCGGGCTTCTAAGATCAAAAGGTTCTTTAAGAATTTGTTTTGATATCTGTTCATGAGCTGGGCTCATGATGTAGTTTTTAAGTTCTTTATCATTATTTTCAATAGTAATATCTTCATTTGCAGAAAATATCATATTTTGGGTTTTACCAATAAGTTTAGTATTCTCAAAAGTAATATTTTTTCCAGCTGAAACAATTAAATCTTGTAAAGTACCGATAAAACCAGCTATCGCATAAGGCAAATCAGTATAAGATTTAACCATAGAATCTTCATCACTGATGCCATAAACTTTAACATTCCCCTCTTTTGCAATTAAATTAGCAGATTTTGCATATAGTTTAAGTCTTCTAAGATCAATGTTATTACCTGCTATAAGGGATACTTCGTTTTCCGATCTTAATTCACTTTTTATTGCATTTATATCAGTATTTGCAATAAATTTAAGATCGTTATTAGCTTTTATCGCCCCATGAACATTGATTTCATTAGCTTTCAATACAACGTTATTACCTTCAACAGAAATTGAATCGTCATTAGCATTATTCATTCTGTATGCATATTGATCATCTGTTCTAAAATAAGCATCATCAAGCTGTACAGTATTTATATTAACTGACTTATTAAAATCTACTACCAAATTATTTTCTGCTTTTATCTGGGGGGTTATTTTTAAATAAGGATTAGGTTCATAATACAAGCCACTGATATAAGAATGATTTAAGTCTTGTCCAGTAAGAATTAAATCTTTTTTAGAGGCAATATTATTAGTACTATTCAATATATCAGCATAAATATAAGAATTACCCCATGAATGAAGCCCTTCTCTAGAAAATGCCAATTCAAAACCTTTATTTTTAGAAAAAGTATCATTATAGTCTGTTAACCTATCAAATTTAGATATTACTTTATTTTCTAAATGTTTAGTTCTAACTATTAGATCTCCACTATTAGTGGTAATTCTAGCTCCGATATTTTTAACTAGATCAGATTTATCTCCCCGAACGTTTTTTTGAATCCATAAGTTATTTCCGGCTGAAATTGAAGGGGAGCTACTAAAATCATTGAAATCACGCTCATTTCCGTTTGTAATGACACGTCCTAATAATCTTAAATCGTTTCCAGCTGTTAGTTGAATATTATTTTCAATTTTATTTTTACTTGCTAAAGTAATGCTACCTCCAGCACTTACTGATTCAAGTCTAGGAAAAATCTTTTCATTATCCTTAGCGGTTCTTTTATCTAAAGAACCTATAATAATATTATTAGCCCCTATATTTAAATCTGTTTTAGCTAAAATATTTCTATTCTTAGTTTTATCATTGTTGAATTCACTCACAAGGCTTACATCACCATTAACATTTATAGTAATGTCTCCTTGAATACTCCGTAAATCATTTAAATTAACACCAACACCATCTTCGGTAGCTAATATATTGATTTTATTAGCATACATACCACCCAAGGCTTTAGTATCTACTGCTAACCTTGGTGAATTTCCTTCACCTTTAATATTACCAATTAACATACCATTTTGGTAATTTATTTGATTAGTACCTTGAATTATGGTTAGATTAGTTGGCTTTGCTTGAATTTTACTATTTAATTCTAAAGCTCTACTAATGATGTCGATAGAACTTAATTCACCTAAACTACCATCTAAACCTTCGCCATTAATATTAATTTTCCCTTTAGTTACTTTTAAAGTATCTAAAAATCCTTCACTATTTAGAGTAGGTTTACCGGTAGTTAATGTTGCATTAGATAGGTTAAAAAATCCGCAGCCATCACAAGTAATTCCATTAGGATTAGATATCATTACAGCGGCTTTATCACCAGCTATTTCTAATATACCCTTAAGTTGAGATTGGTTTCCATTCGTTACTTCATTGATAATTAATTTTGCAGTTTTATTTGTAAAATTAGGGTTTTTATCTAAATCCCCTATTATTTCAGAAGTTACTTGTCCCAATGAATTATTTAATACCAAACCTTGCTCTTCAACATTAAAATCTTTATAAGTATTGTAAGAGACACCAGCATTATTAGGTTTAGCTATATTAATAACTGGTACATCATCAAGTATATCAACTTGAGTTTGAGAATTATTGGGAACTACTGGATTTGCAAAAGCTGAATTGAGAGGGTATATACCTATTAAGTATATAAGTAGATAGCAGAGTATATTTGCATATTGATTGGGATTATCAGATTTTTTCATAATTTTTCCATTATAGTATCTTATAATCTCAATTTTTAATAAACAACCTTTAAAAACTGAGAAGTATAACTAATAAATATGTGCATACACATTTTATCCGTTTCTTACAATTAATATCGGGTTACTTATATCAATTAATAGTGTATTATTTCAGTCATTTAATTCTTCCTTCTATATAAGTTGATTTTTACAATTGAAACCCATTTATTTCAAATGGGTTTCTTTAATCTAACTTGAAACATTAAGTTTTATAGTCCTACTTGAACCCAACCACCATTATCTGACCATTGATATTTTATGCCTTTATGAGTAAATTGAGGAGTTCTTATATTAATCATATCCCCCCTAAGAAGTCCTTTGATATTAACGTTATTACTATTAACAGCATCTATAGTAAGTTGATTTTTACCATCTAAATCATTAAAATTAACACCAGCTCCTCTTTCAGTAATTTTTACCATAATTCTATTAGCATATATACCGCCAAGATCACTAGTATCTATTGAAAATTCAGGCTTAACTCCTTCTCCTTCAATTGCATTATAAGCAAGTTTTTTCATGTCAACCAAAACACCTCCAGCATTGATACCAACGAAATCTGCTTCAATATCACCATGAATTTTGAAAGATCTACCAAACATATTAAGATAGTTAACATTGGTACTATCTATACCATTTTCGCCAATAGTAATTTCACCTTTAGTTACCTTTAATGCAATCGGATTTCGTTTCCTATCAAAATCGAAAATCCCAGTACTAATATTAGCTTCATGTATATTATTAAAACTAAGCCCGTTAATCATAACACCATTGGGGTTAGCTATCATTACAGTGGCTGGAATTCCAGCCACTTCTAATTTTCCTAAAAGTTGAGATTGATTACCTCCAATTACTTCATTTATAATTACACCTGCTGGTAGTGTTCTAAAATTAGGATTTTTATCTAACTGACCTACTAATTCAGAAGTTACCTGTTCCATTGCATTATTTAGTACTAATCCCTGCTCTCCAACATTAAATTCTTTGTAAATGTTGCGCGATACTCTTGAAAGATTAGGAGCGGATATATTAACAACGGGTATATTGTTAATGTTTTGAACTTGTGTTTTTGAATCATTAGGAATTACTCCATCTGCGAAAGCTGAATTTGCAGTTACTAAAGATATAAAAGAACTTAGTATAACTAACTTAAATTTGATAGTCATATAGCTATTTCCTTATGTAATTAGAAATTAATTGAAGCAGACCAATATATAACTAAATTATCCGGTTTAAGATATTTAGGATAATTTATAGGCTTTCCAATTGTAATTGAATAATTACTTATACTATTATTTAGAGTTAACCCTAATGAAGTTCCTGTTAAATTACCTCCTTCTGAAGATTTAGCTATTTCTTCTTTAAGCCAGCCAGTATCCAATGAACCGTTCAAAGAAAATTCACCCAATTTTGGAATAGTTATCATTTTCCAATTAAGTTCGTTTCTCCAATATCCTCCAGAATTTCCTGTGATATATCGTTCTTTAAATCCTCTGACCGAATACAACCCCCCTATAGACAATCTTTCACTAGAATAAAGATTCTTTAAACTATATTGCCCATAAGCAGAAGTAAAATAATAAATATCGTTAGTTAAAGGTTTGTAATAACTTAAACTACCACTAAATTTATGAAATTTACTTTTAGGTGTATTTTTAAAATTATCATCTTTAGTAGCCCCTAATGTAGATAACCCTTTGGTTATTGTAGGATTAAATCTAAAATATCCTCCTAATAAAGCAGAGCTGTAATTAAAACCCAGATATAAAGTATTTAAATTTGCTCCACTAGATAATTTATAATCTCCTAGAATATTTTCAGTTTTACGGGAAGTAAAACCGGCATTCAAACCTAACTTTTGTTTCCCATCTCTATATAAAGTTCTATTTGCTGATACAGAATGTGACCGACCTTTACCTATATAACGTAATGCCCCGAAATAATTTATAGGAATGTCTTGATATGATTCATTTTTTGAATATTGGTAATTAAATAACCAATAACCAATAACCATAAGGAATACTTATATTTGAAGAAATGTACCAAGTTTTATGATTACCTTTGAAATCAATATCTTTATTACCGTAAAATGACCAAGAATCAGCTAAGCGTAATACATTATCTAACTGTAAAGAAACATTAAGCTGATCTCTACCTTTACTTTTTTGTCCGCTGTTATCTAAACCAAAACCTATATTTAAAGGTAATCTAGATGAAATTTTTTCTAATACAATATCAGAATACCCTACTTTATCAGAAGGTCTGATATCTATTTTAACTTGATAAGATTGTAATCTATTTAATTGATCTAACCCTTGTTCAATATCTCTTAAATTAAGTATTTTTTCTTTTATATTGGGAAAAACCATTTTTAATTCTAAAGGTTCTTCATTATCAATAGTTATTCTATTAATCTTGCCTTCAACAACTGTGATGACAAGATTACCTTCATGTATATCAAATACATCTTACTGCCTTAAAAAAGCTCTTGAAGTAATAAAACCTATTTCCATATAATAAGCGGATATTTCATCAATTAAAGAAGAAATATCTTTAGATGTCATACAATTGAAAATATTTTCCTTTATTAAATTTTCTTGATTTGATTTTGGAAAATGTAAGGCGTTATTAATAGAGATACTAGTAATTATTTGACAAGGTAGATTATTACTTAAAATAGGAGATTCTTTTGGTTTAACTACTTTAAGATCTGAACCTAGGTCTTGCTGTTTCTGAGAATCACTTAATATATCTTTTTGTTTTTGTTTAAGAATTTCTTGATCTACGGGGTTAATATTAGATAATTTATAAGGTACAGCTATAGTTTTCGAAGAAAATACTAGAATTGTATAGAGGAAGAGTTTGATAATTTTTTTGACTGTCATTTGCTTTATGATCTTATTCTGATTTTTTGAAAAATTAGAATTATGTAGAGTAAATTTTTACATAAAGTTGACATAATCCTAACTAAATGAAATTTATAAGGATGTTTATCGAAAAAGCCCACTTAATTTGGTGGACTTTTTCTTCTTATTTATTTATTAAATATAGTGCCGTAGGGATTTCCATCTTGTATAAAAACTAGCCCTTCACTAGATGTGATCTGTGCATTATTTTGAGTAAAATGTTGAGGAGCAAAGGATGAGATATGTTTTTTACTCTTAATATCGCTAATAAATCGTACCGGACCACTAGATATTATGGAAATGCCAATGCCATTATTTCCAACACTTTGTAAATTACCTAGATTAATACCAAGTCCATTTTCAGTAGAGGATATCTGAATGTTATTAGCATACATACCACCTAGAGCTTTAGTATCAATTGCAAACTGAGGTTTGTTTTTGTAATCTGTTTCATTACCACCTGTTTGTATAAAAAGACTTTTCGCATTAATTTTACCATTCAATTCAAGAGCTCTACTTATAAGAGCAACCGAATTTGCACCAGTGGCATCTAATCCTCTTTCACCAATAGTAATTTTACCATTAGCTACCTTAGTACCTTGTAATGCTCCATCTGGTCTTAGAGCAACTTTACCGGTATTTAAACTTATACTATCTGAATTAACAAAACTGGCTCCGTTAATTACAATGCCGTTTTGGTTAGATATTAATACATTAGCTTTATTACCAGCTACTTCTAGTTTCCCTAAAAGTTGAGATTGATTACCACCAACTACTTCATTAATAATAACCTTAGCAGAATTACTCAAGTTAGGATTTTTATTTAAATAACCCGCTAGCTGAGAGTTTACTCCATTTGTAGAGTTATTTAAAACAGCTCCACGAGTTTCTACGTTAAACTCTTTATAAAGATTATGAGAAACTCCAGCACCATTTGGATTAGCTATATTAACAACAGGTACATTGTTAACATTTTGGACTTGTGTTTGTGAATTATCTGGGATTATTGGATTAGCAAAAGCTGTTATACTTGCAAAAGAAATAAAAGAACTTACTAGCGTTTTTGTGAAAATTTTAGATTTCTTAAATTTTGTCATGATTTAAATTACCTTTATTAAATAATGGATACATACTACTTACTTAATTCATCCCAATCTAAAAGGAATGTTTTTATAATTAAATAATCAAGTTATGAAATTATATTTTCGTTATCATTGGTAACTATAAATTAACATCATTAAAAATAAATCAATGAAAATTAATTTTAATTAATAAAATCGTTTCATGTTTCACATTTATAATTAGTCATTAGATTAAAAAAATCATGCCGAAATTAAAATCTGATAGCAAATATAATTTCACCATCAGGACGATATAGTGAAGAAAATGTTAACAATATCCCGATCTAGAATCCTTGACTAATTCCCATTTACAAAAAAGCGTGATGTTTATCCTCTTGATTCTCTTTTGCCTGTTAATAGTAATGCCATTCCTTCTCTTTTCTCAGCCCAAAAACCAAGCACTTTTTCGAGACTCCAATACTCCTTATCATCATTAAAATAACCCATCTATATAATAACAAATAGTTACCATTAACATTGAGAATTATATTTATTAATATTGCCATGCCATAAATCACGCTTGCAGTTTTATAAGAAAAAAATAACCATAGTGGATTGAGTAAGCAGATATATGAATTTTCATATTAATTATAACCTCCGAAATGGCTTGTTTTTTATGACTCTAATAGCTTATTTATATCGTCAATCTTGGGTATTACTGTTGGTATCGACAATAAGCGCATTAATTAGTGGGTTTGCCGGTGCTTCGATAGTTGGGATGATCAGTCAAGGAGTAACAGAAGAAATTAACCTGATTACATTTCTTTGGAGCTTTTTTGGTATCTGTTTTATTTTTTTTATTACTAAGACTGTGTCAGAAATTACATTATCGCATTTAGCCCAATCCACGGTTTTTTCATTACGTCTAAGTTTAAGTAATAAAATTTTGCGGGCACCACTTAAAAAACTACATAAACTTGGGCGGCACGGTCTATTGGCGGTTTTAACCAAAGATGTCGATGTTTTTGTACACTCCTTTATGTTGGCCCCCTCTGTTTTTGGTAATATCACCCTAATCATAGCCTGTTTTGGTTATTTAGCCTGGATGTCATGGCAACTGTTTCTCATTTTAGCGGCACTTAGCCTTATCGGTATGTATGTGTTTTATCTATGGGAAAAATATCCATTACAATTAATGACAGATATGCGTGATCAAATAGATAAAATATACCTTAATTTCCAAAGCCTGATTGATGGCAGTAAAGAGCTGCAACTCAATAAACAAAAAGGAAATCTTTTCATTGATAAAGTGATTGCACCTGCTGCCAAAGTGTTCCAGGAGATCTGTATTAAAGCGAACTCCAGCTATGCTTGGGTGATTAATGCCAGTTCTGTAACATTTTATGTCATGATTGGTATTATTATTTTTGTTGTTCCGATTTGGCTTCCCCAGGAACCATCAACATTGGTGACTGTATCGTTGCTTGTTCTCTTCTTATCAGGCCCAATCAGTGAAGTTATTGGCGCAATTCCGGAGCTGAGAGAGGCGGAAGTTTCATTAAATAAAATGCGGCGTCTTGACAGCCAACTGGAAGAAGCCCTGTCGGCACAAATTGAAGGTCCCAACCCATTTAACAAACAGCAAGCCATCGAGATTGAGCTGAAAGATGTTATCCACCATTACACAACGGATAAAGAAGATCGCCAGTTTGCACTCGGTCCATTAAGTTTAAAAATATCGCAAGGTGAAATTGTTTTTATTGTCGGTGGGAATGGCAGTGGGAAAACAACTCTTGCTATGTTGCTTGTTGGCCTGTTTGAGCAAGAATCCGGTACTATCTCATTAAATGGTGTGGAAGTTACACCAGCAAATAATGAACATTATCGTCAACATTTTGCGGCCGTTTTTTCTGATTACCATCTATTTGAGCAGTTACTCAATAGCGATGCGAATGTCACCGAAAAAGCAACACATTATATTGAAGCATTAAATATGGCGCACAAAGTTAAAATTGTTGATGGCGGATTTTCCACCACAAATCTTTCCGCAGGTCAACGGAAGCGACTGGCTTTAGTTTCAGCTTACCTGGAAGACCGCCCTATTTATCTGTTTGATGAGTGGGCCGCCGACCAGGACCCTGTGTTTAAACGCTTATTCTATACTGAACTACTGCCGGAATTAAAAGCCAGAGGTAAAACTGTCCTGGTTATTAGTCATGACGATGCTTACTTTAATATATCTGACCGCATTATTAAATTAGAGGATGGTCATATTAAAGAAGTTGATCACAAGGACCATTATATTCAATAAAATGAAATAAAGCTTATCGCAGAGAGCCTGATAAAGCAGGCTCTTATTTCACTTTATATACCCAGAAAAACCTGAGAAAAAATCACTAACGGTAATAAAATTTATTACATAATTCCTATAATAAAATGAGATACATTAGAAAAACATTATTAGAAATGTGTAATATGTCAATCATCTTTCAAGACGTGCCTTATATCTCCGCCGCTAAGCGGGGAGATATAAACAATTACATTGATTTGCAAGCTGCAACTTGAAGTTGGATTGGTATAAACATAACTTCCTAATCGGCAAGAAGGAATTAAATAAATATAAAAAATAAGACTGTTCTTTTTTATTAGAATGGTCAGTTATTTTTATTGTTAAAACCCAAGTGTGATTTTTTGTTTTATCAGTTCTCATGTTTTTATTTTTAATGTACCCATAAAAAGGGAGCTATAGAATGAATTACCCTGAAAAATTGAAATCATTCCCTTTATCAGAAGCTCAACGCAGCCGCTGGTTTCAATATCAAATTGACCCTGACAAACGCGGTCAAAATAATAGTGCATTTTGTGCACGCATTAAAGGATTAACGGCCAAGCGTTTAGAAGAAGCTCTCAATAAACTGGTACAAAGACATCCGATGCTGCGGGCAAGTTTTGGACTACACCACGGCGAATTAGGTTATTGCATCGCAGACAGCGCTAATATCACACTTGCAGTACAGGATGCTCAACATCTTAGCGAAGAAACGCTTAAACAGCGTGTTCACGACGATTGCTGGCATATGTTTGACCTGGCCCATCCGTTGCGGGTTTATGCCAGCTGGTATCAATGCAATCAACAAGAAAGTGTCATGGTCTTGACCTTTGATCATCTGGCCGTTGATGGCTGGTCTTATTGGATGCTGTTAGATGAACTTGATGCTCTGCTGTCGGCAAAACCCCTGGAACCCGCACCAGAAAATAGTTTCCACGATTATGTGGAATGGCAACAACAATGGCTAAAAAGTACCAGCGCTAAAAAACAACAACAATTCTGGCAAAACACATTGGCGGGGGATTTAGCTGTCTCACAATGGCCACCGAAAAACAGCCCCCTGCCCGCCACAGGAAAAATATCGTTAAAGAAAATCATTAACCAGTCACTGACGCACAAGCTGCAAACATTAGCACTAAAATATGACAACAGCCTATTTGCTGTTTTTCTGGCTGCTTACCAAATTCTTCTCAGCCGTTATACCGCAGTGGATGACGTCATTATCGGTTCTATCTTGCCGGGCAGAGGCCGTGCACGTTGGGGAAAATTAGTCGGCGAATTTATCAATCCGGTTGCTTTACGCTGCCAGATAAACCGTGATATGACCGTACAGGAACATATCACACAAGCGATGAAGACTATTCGGCAGGGTATTGAAAACCAGAAATATCCGTTCACCAAGATACTGGAACAACTAAAACTGCAACGCAATGCAGAGGTTCACCCCGTTTTCCAGACAGTCATGATATTCCAAAAAGCCAGATATATCGGTGACCTGACTACCCTCTGGATGGCTGAAGATGACGATATCACGGTACAGTGGGGAAATGCAGAGTTACGACCTTTCCCATATCCCCTCTATGCCGATGTCCCCGTTCCATTGATGATAAATGTCTTAGAATCTGGCGAGCATATTGGTTATACCTTTTATTACGACACGGCAATATTTGACGCAGCATTCATCTCCCAGCTTATGCAAAACCTTTTGACTCTGCTGGAAGCGATGGTAAACGACGAACAACAGACAATTGATCGTTTGCCATTGATGGATGAACAGGCACGTCAGAAAATCCTTCATGATTTTAACAATACGGATAAGCCCTTCCCGCAACACGCCTTAATCCATCAATTTATTGAGCAACAAGCAGCACGCAACCCAACTGCCATTGCACTGCTATATGAGAATACGCAGCTCAGTTATATGGAATTGAATCAGCGGGCTAACCAGCTAGCTCATGCCCTTGTCGCAACGGGAATTCATCCCGATGATCGCGTCGCCGTTTGCATGGAGCGTAGTTTGGATATGGTCATTAGTCTGTTGGGGATTTTGAAAGCGGGGGCGGCTTATGTGCCACTCGATCCGGAATATCCCACAGACAGGCTCGCTTATATCCTGTCAGACAGTGAACCTGTGATCCTGCTAACTCATCATGGCTTGCAAGAACAACTGCCCGTGACTGAAATTCCTGTCTGGTTTTTAGATAATCCCACCGTTCAGGCTAATATTACCCGCCAGGATAATGATAACTTAGAGGCCGCTTATTTAGGGCTGACATCACGTCATCTGGCCTATGTCCTCTATACCTCTGGCTCAACCGGACTCCCCAAAGGGGTGATGAATGAGCATCGCGGCGTGGTTAACCGTTTGCTTTGGGCGCAAGAAGCTTATCAATTAACCCCACACGATCGCGTCTTACAAAAAACGCCGTTTAGTTTTGATGTTTCCGTCTGGGAATTCTTCCTTCCCCTGATGGTTGGGGCGCAATTAGTGATGGCTCGCCCCGGTGGTCATAAAGAACCGCATTATTTATTGGAAGAGATAGAACGCCGTCATATCACGACGATCCACTTTGTGCCCTCCATGTTGCAAAGTTTTCTCCATTACATTCCGGCCGGACGCTGCCTTTCCCTACGCCAAATTTTATGCAGTGGGGAAGCGCTGCCTTATGCCTTGCAACAACACTGTCTTTCTCACTTGCCTCACAGTGAACTGCATAATTTATATGGCCCCACGGAGGCCGCCATTGATGTCACGGCCTGGCAATGTGTTCCGGATCGCTATATCGGACAAGTGCCGATTGGACAGCCTATTGCCAATATCCAAATCTATATTCTCGATACTCATGGAGAAGCCGTTCCAATTGGTATGGCGGGGGAAATTTATATCGGTGGAGTGGGTGTCGCCCGTGGTTATTTAAACCTGCCTGAATTAACCGCTGAACGTTTTATTAACGACCCATTTAATGCCGATCCTGATGCTCGTCTGTATAAAACTGGCGATCTGGGACGTTGGCTACCAGATGGCAGTATCGCCTATCTGGGACGCAACGACTTTCAAGTCAAAATTCGCGGATTGCGTATTGAGCTGGGTGAAATTGAAACTTGCCTGACCCAGTGTGCGGGCATTCGTGAAGCGGTGGTGATTGCCCGTGACAATGGACCCCATGACAAACGACTGGTTGCCTATTTGATCCCAAATCAGGATAGCACCCCAAGCATTTCTCAACTGCGTGAGCAATTAAGCCGCACTCTCGCCGATTACATGATACCGGCTGCCTTTGTGGTAATGGAGGCGTTTCCTCTCTCGCCAAATGGCAAACTCGATCGCAAAGCTCTGCCTGCTCCCGATCACACAGCGATGTCAAGTCGTGAATATGCGGCTCCAGAAAGCGAAACCGAAACGCAATTGGCCGCCATTTGGCAAACATTATTGGGGCTGGATCGGGTAAGTCGCTATGACAACTTCTTTGAGCTAGGTGGTCATTCTCTGTTAGTGCTACAGCTACAGTCGCAAATAAAACAAACATTTGATGTTGAATTATCTATTCATCAACTGTTTTCCCACCCAACCCTCTGTCAACTTGAAGAATGCATTATTGACTCTCTATTGCTGCAATTCGATTCAGAGTCTCTGCAAGATGTTTATAAATCAATGAATTAGATTTTAATTTACCTTGTTTTAAATGGTGATAATCAAATGAATAATAACGAGCTTTCATCTCTACCATTAGCGGAACGCAGAAGACTACTTGAGTTAGCCAAATCAGCAAAAATAACCCGCCAATCGACACAAAAGACAACAATCACGGCTCAACCGCGTGATAACGGCGTGCCATTATCCTGGACACAACAACGTTTATGGTTTCTTGCTCAGTTAGATCCTGCTGCACAAACGGCATACCATATGTCAGTAGGGTTGAACCTACAAGGCAAACTAAACCTGAATGCCTTGCAAGCAGCCTTGGATCGCATTGTGGCACGCCATGAAATTCTGCGTACCACTATCGTGACGGTAGAAGGCGAAGCCCAACAAATCATTCATGATGCAGATTGTGGTTTTCCCCTGATACAAGAAGATTTCAGCCAGTCCTATTCCGCAGGAACGGATCCAGAACAACAAGCGGCCATTGAAAAAATCGCCTGTCTTGAAGCAAACCACCCTTTTGATTTTGTTCATGGCCCATTAGCACGGGGACGCTTGCTAAAACTGGCAGAAGATCAGCATGTCCTGCTGTTAACTCAACACCATATTATCTCTGATGGCTGGTCAGTCAGTGTCTTTATGCAAGAACTGTCCACACTTTATCGCGCATTCTGTCAAGGACAGCCTGATCCCATGCCCGCCCTGACCATTCAGTATGCTGATTATGTTCTCTGGCAGAAAAATGAGTTACAGGGAGAGGCGCTGGAAAAACAGGTCGAATTCTGGCGTAACACCCTGCAAGGTGCTCCCGCACTTCTGGAAGTACCTAGCGACCGTCCACGCCCCGCGAAGCAAAGCTATACCGGCGGACGGGTTAATATTATTCTTCCTCCCGCATTACAGACCGGTTTAAAAGAACTCAGCCAGCGTCACGGAACCACCTTATTTATGACGTTATTGGCGGGATGGGCTACATTGCTTGGCCGACTGAGTGGTCAGGATGATATTGTGATTGGCACTCCCATCGCCAATCGCCAGCAGCCTGAATTAGCCCCTTTAATCGGCTTTTTTGCCAATACATTGGCGTTACGTGTGCAATTGCATAATAACCCCAGTGTCAGTGAACTACTGGCACAAGTAAAAGAACAAGCAATCAATGCCTTTGTCCACCAAGACCTGCCCTTTGAACAATTGGTCGAGATCTTACAACCTCCGCGCAGCTTAAGTCATAGCCCCATTTTTCAGGTCATGCTGGCAACCAATAATACGCCGGGACAACGGCATTTTGAGCTGCCAGGATTGGTATTAGATGAGCGGCCATTAATCAGGGATAGTGCTTACTTTGACCTGACATTAACCCTGGATGAAACTGAAAATGGGTTAGTGGGTGATCTGGAATATGCCCGTGATCTGTTCGACCACGCCACGATTGAGCGTATAGTCAGCCACTTAAACTCCTTGCTGGCGGCAATGGTGGCTGATGATAGCCGGCGCGTGGCTGAACTGCCGTTGATAACACCCCAGCAACGCCAACAATTGTTGGTGGATTTTAATGACACAGACTTCACCTACCCACAAGATAAGTTGATCCACCAGCTCTTTGAACAACAAGCAGAATCAAGACCTGATGCTATTGCCTTGGTGTACCAAGATACGCAACTAAGTTATGCCGAACTAAACCAACGCGCCAACCAACTGGCCCACCGCCTGATTGCCTTTGGTATACGCCCAGATGACCGCGTGGCACTGTGTGTCGGGCGCAGCCTGGATATGATCATTGGCATGTTAGGCATTCTCAAAGCAGGGGCAGGTTACGTTCCATTCGATCCAGAATATCCTGCCGAACGGCTGGCTTATCAGTTATCAGACAGCACACCAAAGTTATTATTGACCCAAAAACAGTTACAGCCAAGTTTACCGCTGACGGAAGTGCCGTTCTGGTTACTGGATGATGAAAATTATCTAAATGTTGCGGCACAACAGCCGACCCATAATCCTGATGCCAGCCAGTCAGCACACCATCTGGCCTATATTATCTATACCTCCGGTTCGACTGGATTGCCTAAAGGCGTGATGCTGGAACACCGTAATGTCGTCAATTTTATTCATGCTCAACATCAAATCAGCCATCCCCAACCAGGGGATCGCATTCTGCAATTTGCGACCATGGCATTCGATACCTCCGTCTCAGATATTTTCCCGACCCTGGCTGCGGGGGCAACTTTAGTCCTGCGTCCTGCCCATATCCGTGTACCGGATATAGAATTTATCGATTTTTTACAGCAGCAGAAGATCACCATTATGGATGTGCCGACTGCGTTCTGGCACCAATGGGTACAGGAGATGAAAGCCGATCGTACAGGTTTCAGCCCTTACCTGCATACGGTGATTGTCGGTGGTGAGAAAGCGGAATACCGCCATTGGGTAGATTGGCAATCATTGCCCGAAACGCAACGCTGCCGTTGGATCAACACTTATGGCCCAACTGAAACCACCGTGATCGTGACTTCACTGCTCCTAAATGGTGTCACCCCCACCGAGATTATCCATAGCATTCCTATTGGCCGCCCCAATGCCAATTCCCGTATTTATATTCTCGATCCCTTCGGTCAACCTGTTCCCATCGGTGTCAGTGGAGAGATTTATATTGGTGGCGCCGGTGTCGCTCGTGGTTACTTAAACCGACCAGAACTGACGGCAGAACGCTTCATACCCGATCCGTTCAGCAAAGAAGCTAATGCCCGTCTATATAAAAGCGGCGATCTGGGGCGCTGGCTGCCGGACGGTAACATTGAATATTTAGGACGCAATGATTTTCAGGTCAAGCTACGTGGCTTCCGTATTGAATTGGGAGAAATCGAAGCGCAATTGGCAGCTTGCGACGGAGTTAAAGATGTTGTCGTCATTGCCCGTGAAGAAACGGCTGGCGACAAGCGTCTGGTTGCCTACCTGATACCACAACCTGGTGTTACGCTCACGCCTTCCCATCTGCGTGAACAATTGAGTATCCACCTGATGGAGCACATGATCCCCAGTGCATTTGTCATACTGGACACCTTCCCCCTATCCGGCAGCGGTAAATTAGATCGCAAGGCTTTGCCTGCACCGGATCGTACTGCCATTGTCAGCCGTGAATATGAAGCCCCTCAAGGGGATATTGAGCAGAAACTGGCAGAAATCTGGCAATCCCTGCTGGGGCTGGAGCAAGTGGGACGTCATGACCATTTCTTTGAGTTGGGTGGTCACTCTTTACTGACAGTACAGATGGCAACCCGCTTGCGCCAGGTTTTCAACCTTAAAGTGGACTTGCAAGATCTATTTACTCATCCCATTTTGTCCGATTTGGCACAATCACTGGATACAACCAATCAACCAGTACAACATGCCACACAACCAGCGATATTACCCGCCGACCGGCAACAAATTCTGCCACTCTCCTGGGCACAACAACGCCTGTGGTTCCTGGCGCAGTTAGATCCTGCCGCCCAAACGGCATATCACATCTCTGGTGGGTTACGTCTGCAAGGCCAGTTAAACCTGAATGCACTGCAAGCGGCTTTGGATAAGATCGTTGCCCGCCATGAAATTCTGCGCACCACGATCAAAATGGAGGAGGGTATTGTCCGGCAAGTCATTGCCGATGCGGAGCGTGGCTTCAAGTTGACCATTAAAGATCTCAGCCAGTTAACTGAGACAGAAAAACAGGCGGCTATTGATACCGCCGCTCAATTTGAAACTAACCATCCCTTTGATTTTGCCCTGGAGCCATTAATTCGCGGACAATTGCTAAAACTCGCCAATAATGAACATGTTCTGTTGTTGACTCAGCACCACATGATTTCGGATGGCTGGTCATTAAACATCCTGATATATGAATTCACCACCCTCTACCGTGCTTTCATTCAGGGGCAAAACGATCCACTGCCTGCACTGACAGTGCAATATGCTGACTATGCTCTCTGGCAGCAACAATGGCTACAGGGTGAAGTGCGGGAAAAACAGGTCAGTTTCTGGCGAAAAGCCCTGCAAGGCGCTCCGGCGTTACTGGCGCTGCCAACAGACAGGCCACGCCCTGCGGTTCAGAACTACCATGGCGATCAAGTGGCATTCACCCTTTCACCTGCATTAAGTGATGGCTTAAAGGCATTGAGCCAGCGCCATGGTGCCACATTATTTATGACATTGCTGGCTGCATGGTCAATCTTGCTTGCCCGCATCAGTGGTCAACACGATATTGTTATTGGAACCCCGATCGCTAACCGGCAGCACCGTGAATTAGAGCCGTTGATTGGTTTCTTCGCCAATACGCTGGCACTCAGGATAAAACTGGAAGATAACCCCACCGTTAGCACGTTATTGGCACAAGTCAAAGCCCATGCACTGGCAGCTTATGTACATCAAGACTTACCCTTTGAACAATTGGTCGAAGCGTTGCAACCGCCACGTAGCTTGAGTTATAGCCCGATATTTCAGGTTATGCTCGCGCTGGATAACACACCGATACAACAATCCCTTGAATTACCCGGTTTAGTGTTGGATGAATTGCCGTTGACCCGCAGAAGCACCCATTTCGATCTGTCACTTTCCATGAACGACACCAATAATGGGTTAATTGGCGAATTGGAATACGCCAGTGATCTGTTTGATCGTGCCAGTATTGAACGGCTGGCACGCTACCTGCAAACCCTGTTAGCCGCGATGGTGGTGGCTGATAATGCTCTGCGGATACAAGATTTACCGTTGCTGCAACCGCAACAACGCAAGCAGGTATTAGTGGATTTCAACCATACCGCTCAGCCCTATCCACAAGACAGGTTGATCCACCAATTATTCGAACAACAAGTGGAACAAACACCTGATGCGCTCGCATTAGTGTTTGGTGATGACCAACTCAGTTACGCCGAACTGAATCGTCATGCTAACCAACTGGCTCACCATTTGATTGCGTCTGGCGTGCGTCCCGATGACCGTATCGCTATCTGTGCCGACCGCAGTCTGGATCTGATCATTGGTCTGTATGGCATCCTTAAAGCGGGTGCAGGTTATATTCCCCTTGATCCGGAGTACCCGACAGAACGACTGGCTTATCAGCTATCAGACAGCCAACCTACCTGGCTGTTAACTCAGTGCCATTTACAGACACGTTTGCTGACACAAGGCATTCCAATCTTATTGTTAGATGATGACAGCCATCGTAACGCGGTGGCACAACAACCCACTCATAACCCTGATGTTCGCCAACTGGGACTGCAACCCCATCATTTGGCCTATATCATCTATACCTCCGGCTCCACGGGCAAACCTAAAGGGGTGATGCTGGAACACCGTAATGTGATGAACTTTATCCATGCGCAACGCCAGACCAGCCAGCCACAATGGGGTGATCGTATTCTGCAATTTGCGACCATCGCCTTTGATACTTCGGTATCCGATATCTTTCCAACCCTGGCCTCCGGCGCGACACTGGTTCTGCGTCCGCCTCATATCCGAATACCGGATATCACTTTTGTCACCTTCTTACGCGAGCAGAAGATCACCATCATAGATATGCCAACTGCCTTCTGGCACCACTGGGTACAGGAGATGATGGCAGGTCGCAGTAGTTTTAGCCCCTACCTGCACACCCTTATTGTCGGCGGCGAAAAAGCAGAACATCGTCATTTAATAAACTGGTTATCTCACCCGGAAACGCAATCCTGCCGTTGGATTAACTCCTATGGCCCGACTGAAACCACCGTTATTGCCACAACCTTAACCGTAGATCATCTGACGATAGATAACACGCAAGTTCCATATCTCAATGACAATATTCCGATTGGTCGCCCATTACCCAATACCTGTATCTATATTTTGGATACCCTCGGTCAACCGGTTCCTATTGGTGTCCGTGGTGAAATTCACATCGCTGGTTCAGGTGTTGCACGGGGTTATCTGAATAAGCCGGAGATGACAGCGGAGAAATTTGTCGCCGATCCATTCAGCGCACAGCCAAATGCGCGCATGTACAAAACCGGTGACTTAGGACGCTGGTTGCCAAACGGTATGATTGAATATCTGGGACGCAACGATTTTCAGGTCAAGATACGCGGCTTCCGCATTGAACTGGGGGAAATTGAAGCACAACTCGCCACCTGTGAAGGCGTCAGAGATGCTGTAGTCATCGCCCGTGAAGAAGAAACCGGCGACAAACGTCTGGTAGCCTACATCATTCCACAATCCGGTTTCACACTAGAAGCCAATCGCCTGCGTGAACAACTCAATAACCGTCTGGCTAGTTATATGGTGCCTGGCGCGTTTGTTGTGCTGGAAGCCTTCCCGCTAACCGGAAGCGGCAAATTAGATCGCAAGGCACTGCCAGCACCGGATCGTTCCGCCATCGCCAGCCGTGAATACGAAGCGCCCCAAGGTGAAATCGAACAGCAAATTGCCGCTATCCTGCAGAATTTATTGGGACTAGAACAAATAGGACGCCATGACAGCTTCTTTGATCTGGGTGGAAACTCCCTATCAATCATTCAGTTAATGGCAAGATTACGTGATGCATTCCATCTTGAAGTGTCTATTCAAGACATATTTACCCATCCAGAACTTTCTGAACTCGCCGAGCTTATCGCATCAAGACAGATCGAAACCTTTTTCGCACAAGAAGACATCGAATTGCTGCAAAAAGAATTGGAAAACTTGTCCGAAGATGAACTGCGTGCCCTGCTAAATGGAGATAATTAATTAAATGAGTAACAAAGAACTAAGCCTGTTTGAATTAAGACAAGCGGTACTCCAGAAAAAAATTAAAGAACGCATTGAAAACCGTCAGATTGAGGAAAAAAAGCAGATCAGAGAAAAAAGGCACATTATCCCGAGAAACGCTGATCAGCAAACGCTTCCCCTCTCCTGGGCACAGCAACGCTTATGGCTCCTGGCGCAGTTAGATCCAGCAGCACAAGCGGCATATCACATTCCAGGCGGTCTGCGTCTGCAAGGTTATCTGAATTTAGATGCCCTGCAAGCTGCATTAAACAGAATTGTTGCTCGTCATGAAATTCTGCGCACGACTATCAAGATGGTCGAAGGCCAAGCCCTGCAAGTTATTGGTAAACCAGATAGCGGCTTCTCTTTGGCAGTGGAAGAGCTCAGCCATCTTCCTGCGGAAAAACAACAAATTACCCTCGAAGAGATAACCCAGCGTGAAACCAGCCAGCCATTTGACTTTGCGCAAGGCCCCCTAATCAGGGGGCGCTTGCTGCGACTGGCTGCAAATGAACATATCCTGTTATTAACCCAGCATCATATTATTTCCGATGGTTGGTCCCTTAACATCCTGATGCACGAGCTTTCCACGCTTTATCATGCGTTCAGCGAAGGACAAGGTGATCCCCTGCCCGCTTTGACACTCCAATATGCTGACTATGCCCTTTGGCAAAGAGAGTGGCTACAGGGAGAATTATTGGAAAAACAGGTGAATTTCTGGCGCGATGCGTTACAGGGTGCTCCTGCGCTTTTGGAACTACCGACAGACCGGCCACGCCCAGAGCAGCAAAGTTATGCCGGAGGGTATGTTGATATTACTCTGTCACCGGAATTAAGTAGTGGATTAAGAAGCCTTAGCCAGCGTCACGGGACAACATTATTCATGACCTTGATGGCGGGGTGGATTACTTTACTTTCCCGTCTTAGCGGGCAGAAAGATCTGGTGGTTGGCACACCTGTTGCTAATCGGCAATATAGCGAATTAGAGCCGTTAATTGGCTTTTTTGTTAACACGCTGGCTCTGCGCATTCAAATAGATGACAATCCAACGGTCAGCGCTCTGCTAGCCAGGGTCAAGGCACATGCACTCAATGCCTACGCACATCAAGATCTGCCATTCGAACAATTGGTGGAAGTGCTAAAACCACCACGTAGCCTCAGTCATAGCCCGATTTTTCAGGTGATGATGTCAGTGGATAATACCCCTGGACAGCAGAATATAGCATTGCCGGATATCACCATTAGTGAAATCAATCTGGCTGAAAACAGCTCGCATTTCGATCTGTCTCTCTCAATAAATGATACCGAAAATGGGTTAGTGGGTGGCCTGGAATATTCCAGTGATCTGTTTGACCATGCCAGCGTTGAACGTATCGCCAGTTACCTGCAAACCCTGCTGACCGCGATGGTTAAAGATGATTCGCAACCAGTGGAAAGTTTACCCCTATTGCAATCATATCAACGCACTCAAGTGTTAGATGATTTCAATGATACGGCCTTCCCATATCCACAAACCTTATTGATCCATCAACTGTTTGAACAACAGGTGGAACAAACCCCTGACGCCACCGCTTTAGTGTTTGGCGATAGCCAACTGAGTTACGCAGAGCTAAACCGTCATGCTAACCAATTGGCACACCATTTAATCGCTTCGGGTGTTCGTCCTGATGATCGCGTGGCGATCTGCGCTGATCGCAGTCTGGATTTAATTATTGGTTTATACGCCATTCTTAAGGCTGGCGCCGGCTACATTCCACTCGATCCGGAATACCCGGCTGAACGTCTGGCCTACCAGTTATCAGACAGCAAACCGGTGTTATTGCTGACCCAACAGCACCTACAGACTCATTTGCCAATACAGGAGACTCCTGTCTGGCTGCTGGATGATCAATATAATCGGGATAACGTGGCAAAACAGCCAGCCCATAATCCCGATACTGATCAATTGGGACTGAAACCGCATCATCTGGCTTATATCATCTACACTTCCGGCTCTACCGGCCAGCCTAAAGGCGTGATGCTGGAACATCGCAATGTGGTGAACTTTATCCATGCTCAACATCAAACCAGCAAACCACAATTGGGGGATCGTATCCTGCAATTTGCGACTATCGCTTTTGATACCTCGGTATCGGATATTTTCCCCACCCTGGCCTCTGGTGCGACACTGGTGCTGCGTCCGCCCCATATTCGGATACCGGATATGACTTTTGTCACCTTCCTGCGTAAGCAGAAGATCACCATTATGGATATGCCGACCGCTTTCTGGCACTTGTGGGTACAGGAGATGATGGCTGGGCGCAGCGGTTTTAGCCCCCACCTGCATACCCTGATTGTGGGGGGGGAAAAAGCGGAGTACCGTCATTTGATCAGCTGGCTGTCTCATCAGGAAACCCAATCCTGCCGCTGGATTAACTCTTATGGCCCAACGGAAACTACGGTGATTGCCACCACGCTGAAATTGGACCACCAAAATTTACCCCAGCTTAAAGGGGTTATCCCGATTGGTTATCCGTTGCCTAATACCCGTATTTATATTCTGGATACGCACGGCCAGCCGGTTCCCATTGGCGTCAGTGGTGAAATTCATATTGCCGGTGCCGGTGTAGCCCGTGGTTACCTCAATCGCCCCGATTTAACTGCGGAAAAATTTGTGGCGGATCCATTTAGCACACAACCTGATGCCCGTATGTACAAAACCGGCGATCTGGGACGCTGGTTACCCGATGGCGCAATTGAATATTTAGGGCGCAATGATTTTCAGGTCAAGCTACGCGGGTTCCGCATTGAACTGGGGGAAATTGAAACCCAACTGGTGGCTTGCGCAGGCGTCAGCGATGCCGTGGTGATCGCCCGTGAAGAAGAAAGCGGTGATAAGCGTTTAATCGCCTATGTGATCCCAGAAACCGGCATGACACTTAGTCCGGCTGAATTACGCAAGCAACTGAGCAGCCGATTGATGGAACATATGCTACCCAGTGCCTTTGTTATGCTGGATGCCTTCCCAATGTCCGCCAACGGTAAACTGGATCGCAAGGCCCTGCCAGCACCGGATCAAAGCGCTATTGTCAGCCGTGAATACGAAGTACCACAAGGAGAAACTGAACAAACTCTGGCCGCAATCTGGCAATCCCTGCTGAATGTAGAACAAATCGGACGGCAAGATAATTTCTTTGAACTAGGCGGGCATTCACTACTCGTGGTCAATTTAATTGAGCAAGTGCGTCTTCACGGCCTGTCTCTGGATGTCAACGCGGTCTTTTCTGCTCCCACGCTGGCAGCCATGAGCAGCCTAATTCGTCACCATGATACTCAATCTACGCCTCTACAGGACGTACCGCCTAACCTGATTAAAGAAGACAGCACTATCATTACCCCAGATATGCTGCCACTGCTGGAATTGACCCAAGACCAGATAGATCAGATTGTTTCCCATGTAACAGGCGGTATCTCTAACGTCCAGGACATTTATCCATTGGGGCCATTGCAAGAAGGTATCCTGTTCCACCATTTGCTGGAAACGGAAGGTGATCTCTATCTGGACAACCATTTGATGATTTTCGACAGCCGGACACGGCTGGAGAGTTTCTTGCAGGCATTGCAGCAAGTGATTGAGCGGCACGATATTCTGCGCAGCGCTGTTTACTGGAAAGAGCTTCTTAAACCCGTACAAATCGTCTATCGTCATGCACCATTGCCAATCATTGAACTCACACTATCGACAGAGGAACCCCCAGAAACCCAGCTACGCCGCCTCACCGATCCCCGTGCAATACGGATGGATATTACTAAAGCACCTCTGTTATCTGCTCATATAGCCAACGATCCTGCTTCTGGTAAGTGGTTACTCTCCTTGCTGTATCACCACTTAGTGTGTGATCACATATCACTGGATATGATATTCAGTGAAATACAAACCCTGCTTTTGGGGGAAAGTGAAAATTTACCTACGCCACTGCCTTACCGAAACTTTATCGCGCAGATCCGCAATGTGCCTTTAGAGGTTCACCAGAACTACTTCCGCGAATTATTGGGTGATGTGGAAGAACCCACACTGCCGTTTGGGTTGCTTGACGTACAAGGTGGCGGTCTCAATGAGATAGTGGAAAACGTTCTCACGCTGGATAGCAAGCTGGCCCAAAATCTCCGTGATTGCGCCCGTCAATTGGGGATGAGTGCGGCCGTATTGTTTCATGTGGCCTGGGCGCAGGTGCTGGCGCGATGCAGTGGACGGAATGATGTCGTATTCGGTACTGTTCTGCTGGGACGGTTACAAGGTGGGATTGGTGCCTCCGAAGTGCTAGGGATGTTTATTAATACCTTACCTATTCGCGTTAAGTTACAGGCCCGTACCGTTAAGCAGACAGTACAAGAAACTTATCAGCAGCTAACCGCATTATTGGACCATGAACAGGCACCTCTGGCGGTTGCCCAACGTTGCAGTGGTATTCAGGCACCATTGCCACTGTTTAACAGTCTGCTGAATTTCCGTCATAGCCCACGCGAAGATGAACACGTGGCTGCAATGGCGTGGGAAGGTATTGATGAGATCGAGGGTGAAGAGCGCAGTAACTACCCCTTATCCCTGGATGTGGATGATTTTGATGACGGATTTGCACTGACCGCACAATGCAACCAGCAAATTAATCCGGTGCGCATTACTGCCTATATGAAGACGGCACTGGAAGGCATTGTGGCCGCGCTGCAATATGCACCTGAACAAGCCATTGAGACAATCGACATCCTGTCACGAGCCGAACGTACCCAACTACTGGAAACATTTAACGATAACGTCGTCACTTATCCGCAAGACGCCTTAATCCATCAACTGCTTGAACAGCAGGCAGCACGCACACCGGATGCGATTGCATTGGTCTTTGGTGAGAGCGAACTGAGTTATGCGGCACTAAACCGTCAGGCTAACCAACTGGCACACCAGCTGATTGCCGCGGGGGTATGCCCCGATGATCGCGTGGCAATCTGTGTTGACCGCAGTCTGGATTTGATTATTGGTTTGTACGCCATTCTTAAGGCGGGAGCCGGCTATGTTCCGCTTGATCCCGAATACCCGGCCGAACGGCTGGCGTATCAACTGTCGGACAGCAAACCGGTGTTATTGCTGACGCAGCGCCCTTTACAGGGGCTGTTGCCAATATCAGATACGCCTGTCTGGTTGCTGGATGATGAAAGCCAGCGCAATAACGTAGCAAAACAGCCGATCCATAATCCGGATATTCAACTTCAACCCCATCATCTGGCGTATATCATCTATACTTCCGGCTCCACCGGCCAGCCCAAAGGCGTGATGCTGGAGCACCGCAATGTGGTGAACTTTATCCATGCACAGCACCAGACCAGCGAACCACAATCAGGGGATCGTATCCTGCAATTTGCGACTATCGCCTTTGATACCTCGGTATCCGATATTTTCCCTACCCTGGCCGCCGGTGCGACACTGGTTTTGCGACCGCCCCATATTCGGATACCGGATATGACTTTTGTCACCTTCCTGCGTGAACAGAAGATCACCATTATAGATATGCCGACCGCCTTCTGGCACCTGTGGGTACAGGAGATGATGGCCGGCCGCAGCGGTTTTAGCCCCTATCTGCATACCCTGATTGTGGGCGGCGAAAAAGCAGAATATCGCCATTTAATCAGCTGGCTGTCTCATCAGGAAACCCAATCCTGCCGCTGGATTAATTCTTATGGCCCAACAGAAACCACGGTCATTGCGACCACATTAAAAGTGGATGGAACGAGTACGCTATCGACTGATATCACCGATAATATCCCGATTGGCTATCCACTGCCGAATACCCGTATTTATATTCTGGATACGCACGGCCGGCCGGTTCCTCTCGGCGTCAGTGGTGAAATTCATATCGGTGGCGCCGGTGTGGCCCGTGGTTACCTCAATCGCCCGGATTTAACCGCGGAAAAATTTGTAGCGGATCCGTTTAGCACCCAGCCCGATGCCCGTATGTACAAAACCGGCGATCTGGGGCGCTGGTTACCCGATGGCGCAATTGAGTATCTGGGACGCAATGATTTTCAAATTAAGATCCGTGGCTTCCGCATTGAACTGGGGGAAATTGAAACCCAACTGCTGGCTTATAAAGATGTCCACGATGCCGTGGTGATCGCCCGTGAAGAAGAAAACGGTGACAAACGCTTAATTGCCTATGTGATCCCCAAAGCCGGCAGCACGCTAAAACCGGCGGAGTTACGTGAACACCTCAGTGCCCGCCTGCTGGAATATATGTTACCCCGTGCCTTTGTTATACTGGATGCTTTCCCGATGTCCGCCAACGGTAAACTGGATCGCAAGGCCCTGCCGGCACCGGATCAAAACGCTATCGTCAGCCGTGAATATGAAGCGCCACAGGGTGAAACCGAACAGAAACTGGCGGCAGTCTGGCAATCGCTGCTGGAACTGGAACAGGTCGGGCGCCATGACAATTTCTTCGAACTGGGCGGCCATTCCCTGCTGGTCGTCAGCCTGATCGAACAGTTGCGCCAGCAAGGGCTTTCTCTGGCGGTCAGCGCGGTCTTCGCTGCCCCTACCCTGGCGGCCATGAGCGCCCGCTTACATCAAAAGCAAGATGCCGCGCTAGCGGTTATCCCGCCTAACCTGATCCGCGAAGACAGCCCGCAGATTACGCCCGCTATGCTGCCACTGGTGACATTAACCCAGGCCCAAATTGACCGTATTGTTGACCATGTCCCGGGCGGTGTCGCCAATATTCAGGATATTTACCCGCTTGGCCCCTTGCAGGAAGGCATCCTGTTCCACCATTTACTGACCGAAACCGGTGACACCTATCTTGAAAATATTCTGATGCACTTTGACAACCGGCCACGGCTGACGCGTTTCTTGCAGGCGTTGCAGCAGGTGATTGACCGGCACGATATCCAACGCAGTGCCTTCCACTGGCAGGAGCTGCCCATTCCCGTGCAGGTGGTCTACCGTCATGCGCCCCTGCCGATCACAGAGTTGACATTATCCGCCGGAGAACGTGCTGAAACCCAGCTACGGCGTCTGACCGATCCGGACAGCATACGGTTAGATATTACTCAGGCGCCATTACTGGCTGCTTATATCGCCCGGGATCCTGATACCGATCAATGGTGGTTAAGCCTGCTGCATCACCATCTGGTTTGTGACCATCTGTCACTGGAAATCATTTTCAGTGAAGTGCAAACACTGATCCTCGGAGAAGCCGCACACCTGCCCGCCCCATTGCCTTACCGCAATTTTATCGCCCAGACCCGTCAGGTGCCGATTGAAGTGCATCAGGCTTATTTCCAGCAGTTACTGGGCGACGTGGAAGAACCGACGCTACCGTTTGGGTTACTGGATGTACAGGGGAATAGCCGCGATAAGCACGATAAAATCGTGGAAGATATTGTCACCTTAGATGAGGAACTGGCCCAACAGATCCGGAATTGCGCCCGTCAATTGGGGATCAGTGCGGCCGTGCTATTCCATGTGGCCTGGGCGCAGGTATTGGCACAGTGTAGTGGCCGTGAAGATGTGGTATTCGGTACGGTGTTATTGGGCCGCTTACAGGGGGGGATGGGCGCTTCACAGGTGCTGGGGATGTTTATCAATACCCTGCCAGTCCGTATCCCGTTACAGGCCCGTACCGTAAAACAGGCGGTACAGGAAACCTACCAGCGCCTGAGTGAATTACTGGATCATGAGCAAACCCCTCTGGCGATTGCCCAGCGGTGCAGCGGCGTGCCGGCCTCATTGCCACTGTTTAACAGTTTGCTGAATTTCCGTCACAGCCCGCGTGATGAGGAAGCGGCGCATTCATTGGCTTGGGACGGTATTCAGGTGCTGGACAGTGAAGAGCGCAGTAACTACCCCTTATCCCTGGATGTGGACGATTTTGATGATGGATTTGCACTCACCGCACAATGCAGCCAGCAAATTAATCCGGTGCGCATTACTGCCTATATGAAGACGGCACTGGAAGGCATTGTGGCCGCGCTGCAATATGCGCCTGAGCAACCTATCCACGCTATTGATATCTTGCCACGGGCCGAACGTACCCAACTACTGGAAACATTTAACGATACTATTGTTGAGTATCCGCAAGACGCCTTAATCCATCAACTGTTTGAACAACAGGCAACACGTACACCGGATGCCATTGCATTGGTCTTTGGCGAAAACGAACTGAGTTATGCGGCACTAAACCGCCAGGCTAACCAACTGGCACACCAACTGATCGCCGCGGGGGTACGCCCCGATGATCGCGTGGCAATCTGTGTTGACCGCAGTCTGGATTTGATTATTGGTCTGTACGCCATTCTTAAGGCGGGAGCCGGCTATGTTCCGCTTGATCCCGAATACCCGACCGAACGGCTGGCGTATCAACTGTCGGACAGCAAACCGGTGTTATTGCTGACACAGAGCTCTTTACAGGGACTGTTGCCAATATCAGATATGCCTGTCTGGTTGCTGGATGATGAAAGCCAGCGCAATAACGTAGCAAAACAGCCGATCCATAATCCGGATATTCAACTTCAACCTCATCATCTGGCGTATATTATCTATACTTCCGGCTCCACCGGCCAGCCCAAAGGCGTGATGCTGGAGCACCGCAATGTGGTGAACTTTATCCATGCACAGCACCAGACCAGCGAACCACAATCAGGGGATCGTATCCTGCAATTTGCGACTATCGCTTTTGATACCTCGGTATCGGATATTTTCCCGACCCTGGCCGCCGGTGCGACACTGGTTTTGCGACCGCCCCATATTCGGATACCGGATATGACTTTTGTCACCTTCCTGCGTGAACAGAAGATCACCATTATAGATATGCCGACCGCCTTCTGGCACCTGTGGGTACAGGAGATGATGGCCGGTCGCAGCGGTTTTAGCCCCTACCTGCATACCCTGATTGTGGGCGGCGAAAAAGCAGAATATCGCCATTTAATCAACTGGCTGTCTCATCAGGAAACCCAATCCTGCCGCTGGATTAACTCTTATGGTCCTACCGAAACCACGGTGATTGCCACCACGCTGAAATTGGACCACCAAAATTTACCCCAGCTTAAAGGGGTTATCCCGATTGGCTATCCACTGCCGAATACCCGTATTTATATTCTGGATACGCACGGCCGGCCGGTTCCTCTCGGCGTCAGTGGTGAAATTCATATCGGTGGCGCCGGTGTGGCCCGTGGTTACCTCAATCGTCCGGATTTAACCGCCGAAAAATTTGTGGCGGATCCATTTAGCATCCAGCCCGATGCCCGTATGTACAAGACCGGTGATCTGGGGCGCTGGCTACCCGATGGCGCGATTGAATATTTAGGACGCAACGATTTTCAAATTAAGATCCGTGGCTTTCGCATTGAACTGGGGGAAATTGAAACCCAACTGCTGGCTTGCGAAGACGTCCACGATGCCGTGGTGATCGCCCGTGAAGAAGAAAGCGGTGACAAACGCTTAATTGCCTATGTGATCCCCAAAGCTGGCAGCACGCTAAAACCGGCGGAGTTACGTGAACACCTCAGTTCCCGCCTGCTGGAATATATGTTACCCCGTGCCTTTGTTATACTGGACGCTTTCCCGATGTCCGCCAACGGTAAACTGGATCGCAAGGCCCTGCCGGCACCGGATCAAAGCGCTATCGTCAGCCGTGAATATGAAGCGCCACAGGGTGAAACTGAACAGAAACTGGCGGCAGTCTGGCAATCGCTGCTGGAACTGGAACAGGTCGGGCGCCATGACAATTTCTTTGAACTGGGCGGCCATTCCCTGCTGGTCGTCAGCCTGATCGAACAGTTGCGCCAGCAAGGGCTTTCTCTGGCGGTCAGCGCGGTCTTCGCTGCCCCTACCCTGGCGGCCATGAGCGCCCGCTTACATCAAAAGCAAGATGCCGCGCTAGCGGTTATCCCGCCTAACCTGATCCGCGAAGACAGCCCGCAGATTACGCCCGCCATGCTGCCACTGGTGACATTAACCCAGGCCCAAATTGACCGTATTGTTGACCATGTCCCGGGCGGTGTCGCCAATATTCAGGATATTTACCCGCTTGGCCCCTTGCAGGAAGGCATTCTGTTCCACCATTTACTGACCGAAACCGGTGACACCTACCTTGAAAATATTCTGATGCACTTTGACAACCGGCCACGGCTGACGCGTTTCTTGCAGGCGTTGCAGCAGGTGATTGACCGGCACGATATCCAACGCAGTGCCTTCCACTGGCAGGAGCTGCCCATTCCCGTGCAGGTGGTCTACCGTCATGCCCCTCTGCCGATCACAGAGCTGACGTTATCCGCCGGAGAACGTGCCGAAACCCAGCTACGGCGTCTGACCGATCCGGACAGCATACGGTTAGATATTACTCAGGCGCCATTACTGGCCGCTTATATCGCCCGGGATCCTGATACCGATCAATGGTGGTTAAGCCTGCTGCATCACCATCTGGTTTGTGACCATCTGTCACTGGAAATCATTTTCAGTGAAGTGCAGGCACTGATCCTCGGAGAAGCCGCACACCTGCCCGCCCCATTGCCTTACCGCAATTTTATCGCCCAGACCCGTCAGGTGCCGATTGAAGTGCATCAGGCTTATTTCCAGCAGTTACTGGGCGACGTGGAAGAACCGACGCTGCCCTTTGGGTTACTGGATGTACAGGGAAACAGCCGCGATAAGCACGATAAAATCGTGGAAGATATTGTCACCTTAGATGAGGAACTGGCCCAACAGATCCGGAATTGCGCCCGTCAATTGGGGATCAGTGCGGCCGTGCTATTCCATGTCGCCTGGGCGCAGGTATTGGCACAGTGCGGCGGCCGTGAAGATGTGGTATTCGGTACGGTGTTATTGGGCCGCTTACAGGGGGGCATGGGCGCTTCACAGGTGCTGGGGATGTTTATCAATACCCTGCCAGTCCGTATCCCGTTACAGGCCCGTACCGTAAAACAGGCGGTACAGGAAACCTACCAGCGCCTGAGTGAATTACTGGATCATGAGCAAACCCCTCTGGCGATTGCCCAGCGGTGCAGCGGTGTGCCAGCCTCATTGCCACTGTTTAACAGTTTGCTGAATTTCCGTCACAGCCCGCGTGATGAGGAAGCGACGCATTCATTGGCTTGGGACGGTATTCAGGTATTGGACAGTGAAGAGCGCAGTAACTACCCCTTATCCCTGGATGTGGACGATTTTGATGATGGATTTGCACTGACTGCACAATGCAGCCAGCAAATTAATCCGGTACGCATTACTGCCTATATGAAGACGGCACTGGAAGGCATTGTGGCCGCGCTGCAATATGCGCCTGAGCAACCTATCCACGCTATCGATATCTTGCCACGGGCCGAACGTACCCAATTATTGGAGGGTTTTAACGATACGGCGATAGACTCTCCACAAGACGCCTTAATCCATCAACTGTTTGAACAACAGGCAACACGTACACCGGATGCCATTGCATTGGTCTTTGGCGAAAACGAACTGAGTTATGCGGCACTAAACCGCCAGGCTAACCAACTGGCACACCAGCTGATTGCCGCGGGGGTACGCCCCGATGATCGCATCGCTATCTGTGTTGACCGCAGTCTGGAGTTGATTATTGGTTTGTACGCCATTCTTAAGGCGGGAGCCGGCTATGTTCCGCTTGATCCCGAATACCCGGCCGAACGTCTGGCGTATCAACTGTCGGACAGCAAACCGGTGTTATTGCTGACACAGCGCTCTTTACAGGGGCTGTTGCCAATATCAGATACGCCTGTCTGGTTGCTGGATGATGAAAGCCAGCGCAATAACGTAGCAAAACAGCCAATCCATAATCCGGATATTCAACTTCAACCCCATCATCTGGCGTATATTATCTATACTTCCGGCTCCACCGGCCAGCCCAAAGGCGTGATGCTGGAGCACCGCAATGTGGTGAACTTTATTCATGCACAGCACCAGACCAGTGAACCACAATCAGGGGATCGTATTCTGCAATTTGCGACCATTGCCTTTGATACCTCGGTATCCGATATTTTCCCGACCCTGGCCGCCGGTGCGACACTGGTTTTGCGACCGCCCCATATTCGGATACCGGATATGACTTTTGTCACCTTCCTGCGTGAGCAGAAGATCACCATTATAGATATGCCGACCGCCTTCTGGCACCTGTGGGTACAGGAGATGATGGCCGGCCGCAGCGGTTTTAGCCCCTATCTGCATACCCTGATTGTGGGCGGCGAAAAAGCAGAATATCGCCATTTAATCAGCTGGCTGTCTCAGCAGGAAACCCAATCCTGCCGTTGGATTAACTCTTATGGTCCTACCGAAACCACGGTGATTGCCACCACGCTGAAATTGGATCACCAAAATCCACCGTATCCCGAAGGGGTTATCCCGATTGGCTATCCACTGCCGAATACCCGTATTTATATTCTGGATACGCACGGCCGGCCGGTTCCTGTCGGCGTCAGTGGTGAAATTCATATCGGTGGCGCCGGTGTGGCCCGTGGTTACCTCAATCGTCCGGATTTAACCGCGGAAAAATTTGTGGCGGATCCATTTAGCACACAACCTGATGCCCGTATGTACAAAACCGGCGATCTGGGGCGCTGGTTACCCGATGGCGCAATTGAGTATCTGGGACGCAATGATTTTCAAATTAAGATCCGTGGCTTTCGCATTGAACTGGGGGAAATTGAAACCCAACTGCTGGCTTACGAAGACGTCAGCGATGCCGTGGTGATCGCCCGTGAAGAAGAAAACGGTGACAAACGCTTAATTGCCTATGTGATCCCCAAAGCCGGCAGCACGCTAAAACCGGCGGAGTTACGTGAACACCTCAGTGCCCGCCTGCTGGAATATATGTTACCCCGTGCCTTTGTTATACTGGATGCTTTCCCGATGTCCGCCAACGGTAAACTGGATCGCAAGGCCCTGCCGGCACCGGATCAAAGCGCTATCGTCAGCCGTGAATATGAAGCACCACAGGGTGAAACTGAACAGAAACTGGCGGCAGTCTGGCAATCGCTGCTGGAACTGGAACAGGTCGGGCGCCATGACAATTTCTTCGAACTGGGCGGCCATTCCCTGCTGGTCGTCAGCCTGATCGAACAGTTGCGCCAGCAAGGGCTTTCTCTGGCGGTCAGCGCGGTCTTCGCTGCCCCTACCCTGGCGGCCATGAGCGCCCGCTTACATCAAAAACAAGATGCCGCGCTAGCGGTTATTCCGCCTAACCTGATCCGCGAAGACAGCCCGCAGATTACGCCCGCCATGCTGCCACTGGTGACATTAACCCAGGCCCAAATTGACCGTATTGTTGACCATGTCCCGGGCGGTGTCGCCAATATTCAGGATATTTACCCGCTTGGCCCCTTGCAGGAAGGCATTCTGTTCCACCATTTACTGACCGAAACCGGTGACACCTACCTTGAAAATATTCTGATGCACTTTGACAACCGACCACGGCTGACGCGTTTCTTGCAGGCGTTGCAGCAGGTGATTGACCGGCACGATATCCAACGCAGTGCCTTCCACTGGCAGGAGCTGCCCATTCCCGTGCAGGTGGTCTACCGTCATGCGCCCCTGCCGATCACAGAGCTGACGTTATCCGCCGGAGAACGTGCCGAAACCCAGCTACGGCGTCTGACCGATCCGGACAGCATACGGTTAGATATTACTCAGGCGCCATTACTGGCTGCTTATATCGCCCGGGATCCTGACTCCGATCAATGGTGGTTAAGCCTGCTGCATCACCATCTGGTGTGTGACCATCTGTCACTGGAAATCATTTTCAGTGAAGTGCAGGCACTGATCCTCGGAGAAGCCGCACACCTGCCCGCCCCATTGCCTTACCGCAATTTTATCGCCCAGACCCGTCAGGTGCCGATTGAAGTGCATCAGGCTTATTTCCAGCAGTTACTGGGCGACGTGGAAGAACCGACGCTACCCTTTGGGTTACTGGATGTACAGGGAAACAGCCGCGATAAGCACGATAAAATCGTGGAAGATATTGTCACCTTAGATGAGGAACTGGCCCAACAGATCCGGGATTGCGCCCGTCAATTGGGGATCAGTGCGGCCGTGCTATTCCATGTCGCCTGGGCGCAGGTATTGGCACAGTGTAGTGGCCGTGAAGATGTGGTATTCGGTACGGTGTTATTGGGCCGCTTACAGGGGGGGATGGGCGCTTCACAGGTGCTGGGGATGTTTATCAATACCCTGCCAGTCCGTATCCCGTTACAGGCCCGTACCGTAAAACAGGCGGTACAGGAAACCTACCAGCGCCTGAGTGAATTACTGGATCATGAGCAAACCCCTCTGGCGATTGCCCAGCGGTGCAGCGGCGTGCCGGCCTCATTACCACTGTTTAACAGCCTGCTGAATTTCCGTCACAGCCCGCGTGATGAGGAAGCGGCGCATTCATTGGCTTGGGACGGTATTCAGGTGCTGGACAGTGAAGAGCGCAGTAACTACCCCTTATCCCTGGATGTGGACGATTTTGATGATGGATTTGCACTGACCGCACAATGCAGCCAGCAAATTAATCCGGTACGCATTACTGCCTATATGAAGACAGCACTGGAAGGCATTGTGGCCGCGCTGCAATATGCGCCTGAGCAACCTATCCATGCTATCGATATCTTGCCACAGGCCGAACGTACCCAACTACTGGAAACATTTAACGATACCGTTGTTGAGTATCCGCAAGACGCCTTAATCCATCAACTGTTTGAACAGCAGGCAGCACGCACACCGGATGCAATTGCATTGGCCTTTGGTGAGAGCGAACTGAGTTATGCGGCACTAAACCGCCAGGCTAACCAACTGGCACACCAGCTGATTGCCGCGGGGGTACGTCCCGATGATCGCATCGCTATCTGTGTTGACCGCAGTCTGGAGTTGATTATTGGTTTGTACGCCATTCTTAAGGCGGGAGCCGGCTATGTTCCGCTTGATCCCGAATACCCGGCCGAACGGCTGGCGTATCAACTGTCGGACAGCAAACCGGTGTTATTGCTGACGCAGCGCCCTTTACAGGGGCTGTTGCCAATATCAGATATGCCTGTCTGGTTGCTGGATGATGAAAGCCAGCGCAATAACGTAGCAAAACAGCCGATCCATAATCCGGATATTCAACTTCAATCCCATCATCTGGCGTATATTATCTATACTTCCGGCTCCACCGGCCAGCCCAAAGGCGTGATGCTGGAGCACCGCAATGTGGTGAACTTTATCCATGCGCAACACCAGACCAGTGAACCACAATCAGGGGATCGTATCCTGCAATTTGCGACTATCGCCTTTGATACCTCGGTATCCGATATTTTCCCTACCCTCGCATCGGGCGCAACACTGGTGCTGCGCCCTGCTCATATCCGTGTACCGGATGCAGAATTTGTCAATCTGTTAAATAAGCAGAAAATCACTATCATGGATATGCCGACCGCCTTCTGGCATCAATGGGTACAAGAGATGATGGCGGGACGCAGTGGTTTCGGCCAATATCTGCGCACCGTTATCGTCGGTGGCGAGAAAGCGGAACTGCGCCATTTAATCAGTTGGCAATCTATACCTGAAACGCAATCCTGCCGTTGGATTAACTCTTATGGTCCTACCGAAACCACGGTCATTGCGACCACATTAAAAGTGGATGGAACGAGCACGCTATCGACTGATATCACCGATAATATCCCGATTGGCTATCCATTGCCGAATACCCGTATTTATATTCTGGATACATTTGGGAAGCCGGTTCCTCTCGGCGTCAGTGGTGAAATTCATATCGGTGGCGCCGGTGTGGCCCGTGGTTATCTCAATCGTCCGGATTTAACCGCAGAAAAATTTGTGGCGGATCCATTTAGCAAACAGCCCGATGCCCGTATGTACAAGACCGGCGATCTGGGGCGTTGGCTACCCGATGGTGCGATTGAATATTTAGGACGCAATGATTTTCAGGTCAAGCTACGTGGGTTCCGCATTGAACTGGGGGAAATTGAAACTCGTCTGGTGCAATGTCAAGGAGTACAAGATGCTATTGTCCTGATCCGAGAAATAACATCTGATGATAAACGTCTCGTTGCATATGTTCAGCCAGAATCCGGTGTCAACTTGGTTCCCAGTGAACTGCGTCAGCAACTTGCTCAACAGCTTGCCGAGTTTATGCTACCCAGTGCATTTGTGATCCTTGACGCTTTCCCGCTTACCTCTAACGGCAAAATCGACCGTCAGGCATTCCCTGCTCCCGATCAATCTGCCATCGTAACCCGTGATTATGAAGCCCCCCAAGGTGAGGTTGAAATAACATTGGCTCAGATTTGGCAAGATCTTCTGGGAGTGGAGCGTGTCAGCCGTCATGACCATTTCTTTGAATTAGGAGGCCATTCACTGCTTATTTTGAAAGCCAGCTCTTTAGCAATAGAAAAACTTGGGCTTCAGCAGAATATGATGGCGAGCCTGATGACGTTTACCACTATCAAAGAACAAGCCCGCGCCATTGAAGATCGAGATAATATCCATGTTGGTTCTATGGTCGGCCTGTCACAAAACCTCAAAGCAACACCGCTGTTCTTTGCGCCCGGCGCTGGAGGACACGTGCTCTATTTGCGGGAATTGGCGACAGCATTGGAAGGTATTTATGCCGTTTGGGGTATGCAATCACCAGAGTTAGATGGACGTAGTGATCCCCCATCATACCTTGAGATGAACGGCCTTGAGGCAATGGCCAGCGTTATGATCGATGATCTTAAGAAAGTTCAACCCAATGGCCCTTATTATTTAGCTGGACACTCTTTCGGAGGCTGGCTCGTATTCGAAATGGCCCGACAACTCGTCCAACAAGGTGAAAGCATTGGTTTGCTGGCTTTAGTCGATAGCGAATCCCCTCTAGAAAGCCTAACCCAAAGGAACGAATCAGAATGGTCTAATCGCCGCTGGCTGGCTGAGTTTGGCAATGTGCTTGCTGCATTGGCGGGGGCAGAGGAAAACTTTACCGAAGAAGAATTTGAATCCATGACAGAAGAAGAGCAACTCGATAACTTACGAATTCGTCTCATTGAAGAAGAACTCTTACCTCCTCAACTTGAAGCTAAGGAAATCTCTGCCTATTTAAATGTCTTCAAGGCCCATTCTTTGGCAACTTATCAGCCGCAAGAACGCTATTCAGGAACACTCCACCTGTTTCTGGCTAACGAGGAGTATGAAGGACAAAATATCTCTGCCGACAGCATTATTAATGGCTGGAAGACGCTGGTTACTGGGGAAGTTATCTCCGAAACTTTATCTGGTGATCACATCACCATTATGCGTCAACCTTTCGTTCAAGGGTTAGCATCGGCCATAGCGAGTGTAAATATAATTCCATAAATTTCTGGCAGCCAATGGCTGCCTTATCCGCTAACAACAAACCTCGTTATTTTCAACGAGGTTTTTCGATATTTATACCAATCTAACTTCAAGGCGCAACTTGCAAATCAATGTGATTGTTTATATCTCCCCGCTACGCGGGGAGATATAAGACGCATCTTGAAAGGCGATTGGTATAATGCGTATATTAATAGAGAAGAATATAAATTAAATAAATATATTTTAAAGACAAGAGCCAATATAAGAGACACCCATTATCTTGACATATAAACTAAGCTTCTTATCCTTGACATTCCTTCCACAACCAAAAATAAGGGGAATATTTATTATGTCTAAAGATAAATTAACCAACGGCGCTATATTTTATACCGGAAAAAATTATACTGGGGCGTGTTATGAATACCCAGAAAATAGTACAGAAATCAATCTAATTGGCACGCCATTAAATGATAAGTTTCTTTCCGTTGAAATTGGAACAGGTTCTATTGTATTCGCCTGGCGGCATGGCAATGACAGTCAACCTGGACAAATTTATCGTGAATGGGATACAAGCCAGCCAGATATCAGCGATATTAAAGGGTTATCAAAGTTTATTGTCTCACCCTCAAATCGTGATTTACTCGCAGTAAAATTAATTAATGAATCAGGTATCGATCAAATATTTAGGGCTAATATTCAGACTTATAAAATTCCCAATCCTGTAGATTGCTATTCAAATGGAGATTATGAAATTGTTGGTTTAATCCCCAAAGATGGTCAACAATATGTTACATTCGTTGTTGTCTTTGATCAGAATAATATTCCAGTCACGCAAGGATCGGTTTATTTTACATACAATGGTACAGATCTTGATATCGTTACTTATGATACGACTAAACCACATCATATGCGATTTGAAAAAGTAGATGGTTATCATTTTATATTCTTCTTAGAAAAATTTTCTGACAATAAATAAAGCTGAAATATTAAATTAACAACCTGCTATTCCGTTTATTAAATTTTAATAAAAAAGGAGTATGTATATTTATAATACATACTCCTATTTTAAATGATTATTGAATATCAACAAAAGATCCTCATTTCCGTAACCAATAATTGTCAATGATAATTAAAACGACGCCACTTGATTATTACGTGCTAACCATAAAGAGAGCGCTTTCAGTGAATCCTGGGTGAACTCATCACAACGGGCCGTGATTTCTTCCGGTGTTAGCCAGTAAACGGCGGCGACTTCTTCTTCCTGCAATGCAAATGGCCCATGGCTAACACAACTGAACAAACCACCCCATATACGACAAGTGTCCTCTTCATAATAAAAAATCCCATGTTCGGCAAAAGGAACACCTGCAATCCCCAACTCTTCTTCTGCCTCCCGACGCGCGGCTTCAAGCAAAGTTTCTCCCGCCATCACGACACCACCTGCCGTTGCATCTAATTTTCCCGGATAAAAATCTTTCGTTTCTGTACGATGCTGAATCAGGATCTTGCCCATCCCATCATGCACGACAATATAAGTAGCACGATGCCTCAAGTTCTGCGCTCTCATCTGCTGGCGAGACGATTGCGCAATGACTTCATTGCCTTCATTGACGATATCAATCCATTCAATATTTGCCGATTTTTCTTGCATCATTCTAAAAACCTTTTATCAATCAGTTGCCTGTTACTTTTTGCAGTAAATTTATAACATTTATAAACAAACGATGGTAAGGTAATATCGTTACGTTTTTCAGAAAGTTATTATCGCTGGAGGTTATATGATAGATCTGTACTATGCTCCAACCCCAAATGGCTACAAAATCACTCTTTTTCTTGAAGAAGCCGGCATTCCTTATACTATCTACCCCATCAATATCAGCACTGGCGAGCAGTTCAAACCTGAATTTCTCACCATTTCACCCAATAACAAGATCCCGGCTATTGTCGATCATCAACCCGCCGATGGGGGAGAGCCTGTCTCTATCTTCGAATCAGGAGCTATTTTACTTTATCTGGCAAATAAAACAGGCCAGCTATTAAGCAAAGATTTGCGTGAACGTACCGAACAATTGCAATGGCTGTTTTGGCAAGTTGCCGGCTTTGGCCCAATGCTCGGTCAAAATCACCATTTCAACCGCTACGCTCCAGAAGTTGTACCTTATGCCATTAATCGCTATGTGGAAGAATCAAAACGTTTATACAAGGTGCTAAACACTCAACTGGAAAAAACGGCTTATCTCGGCGGAAACGAATATAGTATCGCAGATATTGCCACTTATCCGTGGGCGAGATGCTATGAATACCAAAAAATCGACCTACAGGATTATCCGGCGGTTGCTAAATGGTTAGATAAGATCAGCCAACGCCCGGCAACACAAGCCGCCTACGCCGATAAGGTAGCTTAACGCCCATAACCTGATGACGAGATATTTCACCATAAAACTTGATATTGGTAACAGATAACAGCATATTTCGCTGTCACTTAAGCTATCCCTTGTTATAGTCCAATGTGCAATTATTTTTTGTTACAGGGGGTGGCTATGCGTATCTTAATTACGGGGGGAACAGGGTTAATTGGTCATCGCTTGACCTGCCAATTAATTTCGCTCTCCCATTCCATCACCATTTTGAGTCGTTCACCACAAAAGGTGTATTCTCTGTTTTCTGATCGCGTTGCCTGTTGGACAACATTGAATGACCAATACGATCTTAACGACTTTGATGCTGTTATCAATCTTGCTGGCGAGCCTATTATCAATAAACGATGGACATTGAAACAAAAAGAGAAACTGTGTCAAAGCCGCTGGCAGATCACTGAACAGTTGAGCAAGCTAATCAAGGCCAGTGAATCTCCGCCATCTGTCTTTATTTCCGGTTCGGCCGTTGGCTATTATGGTGATCAGAAACAAGCAGTCGTTACCGAAAACGATCTTCCTCACAATGAATTTGCCCATCAGCTTTGTGAACGTTGGGAGCAACTTGCCCTACAAGCTCAAAGTGACAAAACTCGCGTATGCCTGTTACGTACGGGCGTTGTCTTGGCTCCCGAAGGCGGAGCGTTACAAAAAATGCTGCCACTGTTTCGATTAGGTTTAGGGGGAGCTATCGGCAATGGCAAGCAGTATATGCCGTGGATACACATTGACGATATGGTCAATGGTATTTATTACCTGCTGGTATCACCTGAATTACAGGGCCCTTTCAATATGACATCGCCTTACCCTGTTCATAATGAGCTGTTTAGTGCCACACTCGCGACTGTGTTACATCGCCCTGCTTTTATACGTATTCCTGCATGTGTGTTAAAAGCAATGATGGGAGAAGCCGCAGAGTTAGTCCTGGGTGGTCAACAAGCTATTCCGAAAAGACTGGAAGAAGCCGGATTTGGTTTCCGTTATTTTCAACTGGAAGAAGCCTTGCAAGATGTCATAGAGGAAAAAAACAATACTTAATTAATCTATACGCATTAAACTTCAAATTGCCATTTACAACACGCTATGAAACCTGATTTCTCCCCGCTTCGCAGGGAGAAATCACACGCATCTTGACGTTAGATTGGTATATCTTGAACAAGGGTAAGATAATAAACGATATGCTGTTATGATTTCTTCACAACAGCATATTGACTCAACTTAAATGCCATATCCAATGGGCTTAGCGCCCTGCCAACGGTTAAACAGATCTTCTGGCAAGTCAATATCAAATTGATCAAGCACACGGTTAACCGTTTGGTCGATAATATCCTGAATATGTTCAGGACGATGATAAAATGCCGGAACAGGTGGCATGATCACCGCCCCAATTTCCGCGGCCTGCGTCATTAATCTCAAATGCCCCAAGTGCAAGGGAGTTTCCCTCACTCCCAGCACTAGCTTACGCTTCTCTTTCAAAACAACATCCGCAGCACGGGTAATTAAGCCATCAGTGTAACTATGCACAATGCCTGATAAGGTTTTTATGGAGCAAGGCAAAATCACCATACCCAATGTCTTAAAAGAGCCAGAGGAAATGGATGCGGCAATATCACGATTGTCATGTACAACATCTGCCAAAGCTTGTACATCTCGCAGCGTATAGTCCGTCTCCAATGCCAAAGTCTGTCGGGCTGATTGACTGATCACTAAATGCGTTTCAATGTCTTCTATTGGTCGCAAAACTTGCAGCAACCTGACACCATAAATCGCACCACTCGCGCCGGTCAGCCCGACAATCAATTTTTTCATGTTTTCCTCTGAGATTCTGGCTATAACTGCATGATAATAACAATATTATCCTTCATTATATATTTCCAGATCCTCTATTTCGCTCTGTCCACGCACTTTCATTGCATCGTCTTTGCGTAGATTTTCCAGGTAGTCGAGGTAACACTGGTCAATGTCTTTCGTGACATAAATACCATCAAATACAGAGCACTCGAATGTCTCAATATCAGGATTTTCTTCCCGGACAGCCTGGATAAGATCGTGGAGGTTTTGGTATATCAGGGCATCAGCACCAATGATCTGACGAATTTCATCCACTTCCCGACCGTGAGCTATCAGTTCATTGGCATTCGGCATATCAATACCATAAACATTCGGGAAGCGAACTTCCGGTGCCGCCGAAGCAAAATAGACTTTCTTGGCACCCGCTTCGCGCGCCAGTTCAACAATCTGCTCAGACGTGGTTCCACGCACGATGGAATCATCCACCAGCAAAACATTTTTACCCCTGAATTCAGCGCGATTAGCATTCAGTTTACGACGAACAGACTTACGTCGCTCTTGCTGACCAGGCATGATAAAGGTACGCCCGACATAACGGTTTTTGACAAATCCCTGACGATAGGGTTTATCCAGAATATGGGCGATTTCCAGTGCGATATCACAAGAGGTTTCCGGTACGGGAATAACGACATCAATATGTAAGTCTTCCCATTCACGGGCAATTTTTTCCCCCAATTTCCGCCCCATCCGCAACCGAGCGTTATAGACCGAAACCTTGTCAATAAAGGAATCCGGGCGAGCAAAATAGACAAATTCGAACAAACACGGTGTTAATGACGGATTTTCTGCACACTGGCGAGTAAACAGTTGCCCGCTTTCAGTGATATAAATCGCTTCCCCAGAAGCCACATCACGCAGGAACTCAAAACCCAATGTATCCAGCGCCACACTTTCCGACGCCACCATGTATTCATTGCGGCCATCTTCCCGTGTTTTCTTTCCCAGCACCAGAGGACGAATGCCATGTGGATCACGAAAAGCCACCACTCCATGTCCAATAATCATGGCAACACACGCATAAGCGCCACGAATTTTTTTGTGCATTTTTGCGACTGCCGCGAAAATATCATCAGGCTCTAAAGGGAAATGGGGAAATTGGGCTAATTCATTGGCAAAAATATTCAGTAGAATTTCAGAGTCTGAGGTTGTGTTGACATGACGGCGGGCATTTTCAAACAGCATTTTTTTCAATTCATGTGCGTTTGTCAGATTGCCGTTATGTGCCAACGTGATACCAAAAGGAGAATTCACATAAAAGGGCTGCGCTTCAGATGCACTGGAACTGCCCGCCGTAGGATAACGGACATGTCCAATGCCGATGGTTCCCTGTAAACGTAGCATGTGCCGTGTTTCAAACACATCCTTAACTAAACCATTCGCCTTACGTAAACGAAACTCATTGTTACCATCAATAGTTGCAATACCTGCTGCATCTTGTCCACGGTGCTGAAGCACCGTCAATGCATCATAAATCGACTGGTTAACCGGTGTAAAACCGACGATACCGACAATACCGCACATGTAGCCTTTCCTCATCAGCCAAGCGGAGAGCGTTATCTCTCCGGCAAGAAACTCGACGCACTTTGTAAGTAGTCAAAAAACCACCTGATAATTTGACTAAACTGTGGGATCAGTTGTGATTGTTGCCAATCCTGACTTTTGGGCAGTGGTGTGAAAGAGTCCGCAATAAACAAAATGGCAGACACCACCAAGACACCACGTAAGGCGCCAAAGCAGATCCCCAAAACCCGATCAGTGCCTGACAGGCCCGTTCGCTGAACAAGTGAACCAATGACATAGTTTACTACTGCGCCAACAATCAGTGTTGCAATGAATAAGATAGCAATCGCTACCCCATTGCGCACCAGTTCATCCTCAAGGCGGGTAAAATAAGCCGCCAAATAAGTATAGAAGTGGCTTGCAACAAAGAAAGCACAGCCCCACGTTATCAGGGAAAGCGCTTCGCGAACAAAACCACGAATCAAGCTAACCAGTGCCGAGAAACCAATGATGGCAATGATCGTATAATCAATCCAGACCATATTTTAATCCAAAAACAAGCTCCCGACACTCAGGTCGGGCGCATTCTAACAGAAAACGAAAACGTTTGCGTAGTAGATTCACCACTCTACTGAAAATAATTTTCGACAGGTAAACAAACAGCATTTGCTGTGCCAATCAGATTATGGCTTATAATTTTTGATCTGCCCTTGTAATCCCGTAAGTTCCTTTAATTCGGGCAAAATAGATTCCAGTACCTGCCTTGATGCATTCGGTCCTACATAAATTCGGGTTAACTGCCCCTGTACCGGAGAAGAAGGCACTGTATATACCTGGTGCCCAGAAAGACGCAACCTTGCCACTATCTCGTCAACTTTATCCGCGTTTTTTAATGCGCCAAGCTGAACAACATATGCCGCTGCCTGGGGGGCTTGCTCTGTTGGCTCCGGTTTAGGTTTCGTTACCGCTTTTTGTTGAGGAGATGGCTCCACTTTTTTAGGCTCTGGCGTGACAGTAACAGGAGGTGCTGTTATTGGCTCTGCAGGCGATGGCCAAGACAGCATCTCGATATCTGGCTCTTGCTCCTGTGATTGCATTGCTTGTGCAGCACCTTCAGGCGGTGTAGACGGCATGTTTTGTGTCAATGGTGGGATCGAGTCAATATCTTCTTCATCACCAGGTTTTGGCACCAAAGGGATCGCCGCAAATTGATTTTCATTGTATTTCTTATCGCCATCAAAAATCATAGGCAGGACAATGACGCCCAATGCAACAAGAACAATCGTACCAACCAAGCGATTTTGGAATTTACTGGCCACTTTCCTTGCCCTCCTCCAGTGCTTCCATGACATGTGCGACAGTGTGGAAAGAGCCACAAACCACGATAATATCTTGCACCGACGCATCTTTTTCTGCCTGCTGCCAGGCTGTTTTTACTTCGGGGAATGTCCGCGCCTGTACAAGATGCCCAGACAATTCGTCAGCTTCTGCTCCCCTCAGTTCATGCAACGATGCGCAATACCACTCATCAATTTGTTGAGAAAGACAAGCAAGTGTACCCGCTATATCCTTATCTCCCAACATGCCAACCACGCCACGGATCTTGCTGTCTGGTGAACGAGGCAATTCTGCCAGTTTTTGCACCAGATAGCTCGCAGCATGTGGATTATGAGCCACATCCAAAATAACCAGTGGATTTTCCCTGATGATTTGGAAACGCCCCGGTAATTGCGCATTTCTTAGCCCTACACGGATTGCTTGTTCATCAATGGCCCGGCTGACTTTGTCATCCTGCTGCAACAAGCAGTGGATCACCCCCATTGCAGTTGCAGCATTTGCTAACGGCAAATTAGGTAAAGGTAACTCGTTGAATTGTTGCTTATCGCTTCGCCAGTTCCAGCTATCTCCACGCTGTGAGAAATGCCAGTCAACGCCACGACGAAAGAGCTTAGCGCCTAATTCATTCGCAACTTCAGCAATTGAATGAGGCATATCAGGTTCACCCACTACGGCAAAATGCCCACGGCGGAAAATGCCCGCTTTTTCACGGCCAATGTGTTCGCGATCTGCACCCAACCAATCCGTATGATCCAGTGCAATACTGGTGATTGCGGCAATATCGGCATCAACGATATTAGTGGCATCCAAACGTCCACCCAGCCCAACTTCCAAAATCACGACATCAAGATCCGCTTCTTTGAAAAGCTGTAATGCGGCCAACGTCCCATATTCAAAATAGGTTAATGAGATGTCACCACGCTGGGCTTCAATCGCTGCAAATACACGGCAGAAATCTTGTTCCGTGGGTTCCTTGCCCTGAATACGCACCCTTTCGGTGTAGCGGACTAAATGCGGGGAACTGTACACGCCGACTTTAAGCCCTGCGGCCAGAAAAATGGATTCCAGGGTATGGCAAGTGGTTCCCTTGCCATTAGTACCTGATACCGTGATAACTTTTGGAGCCGGAGTCAATAAGCCTAACTGACGCCCCAGCTTACCCACACGTGCAAGCCCCATATCAATGGCTTTGGTATGCAGGTTTCCCAGATAGGAAAGCCACGTCATCAGTGGCGACGTGGCTTGAGGAATTTGTGAAATATCAGACATCTTCTTTATTAGGACTGATGTTTATATCCGCTTCGACATCAGCAGAATCAACAACGATTGCTTCTACTGGCTCTGCTTTTGTGCCTGGATGAGGTTTGTGGGTCAACATAGCAAGCAAGCTGGCAACTTTATCGCGCATATCTGGACGACGCACGATCATATCAACCGCCCCCTTCTCCAGCAGAAACTCACTACGTTGGAAACCTTCCGGCAATTTTTCCCGCACAGTCTGCTCGATGACACGAGGCCCCGCAAAGCCAATCAATGCTTTAGGCTCAGCGATATTGATATCACCCAGCATTCCCATACTCGCCGTTACCCCACCCATTGTTGGGTTGGTCAACACACAGATATAAGGCAAACCACGGTGTTGCATTCTTGCCAGCGCTGCACTGGTTTTTGCCATCTGCATCAGTGACATCAACGCTTCCTGCATACGAGCTCCGCCACTGGAAGCAAAGCAGATAAATGGACAGTTATCTTCCAGAGCCTGTTCGACAGCGCGCACAAAACGAGCGCCAACCACAGAGCCCATTGAGCCACCCATGAAATTGAATTCAAAGGCACCCGCCACAACTGGCATATCATGCAGCTTACCCTTCATAACGATGAGTGCATCTTTTTCTTGCGTCTGCTTCTGGGCTGCCACTAAGCGATCTTTATATTTTTTAATATCGCGGAATTTCAGGATATCTTTGGGCTCCAGCTCACTGCCTAATTCTGTGCCAGTGCCTTCATCCAAAAATGAATGCAATCTCTTACGGGCTGAAATACGCATATGGTGGTCACATTTTGGACACACTTCAAGGTTACGCTCTAATTCAGCACGATAAAGTACCTGACTGCAACTGTCGCATTTTGTCCAAACTCCTTCGGGTATACTGGCCTTACGAGTTTGTATGATTTTGCTTTTGTTTAGAATCTTTTCAATCCAGCTCATTAATGAACCTTTCCGTCTGAATCTGGCTGCTGCCAGCTATTGTTTTACGTGCCATTAAACCACAATGCCATTGCAGTGTGGATAAAAAACTGCTCAAACCTGTTTACGGTTATCGATTTATCTATCTTCTATTTTTATCTATCTACTGCACTGCTTGCTGCTTTTTTCGATGCAGCACGACGATGGCGCCAAATTTCTATGATGCCAGGCAAAATAGAGATAAAAATAATAGCAACAATCAATAATTTCAGATTTTGCTGTATAACTGGCATATCACCAAATAAATAACCGGCATAAGTGAATAATAGCACCCAGATAAATGCACCGATGACATTATAAGCAGCAAAGTGGCGGTAAGACATTTTCCCCATTCCTGCAACAAACGGTGCAAACGTTCTCACAATTGGCACAAACCGAGCCAAAATTATGGCTTTTCCACCATGTTTTTCATAAAACTCATGGGTTTTATCTAAATAACTGCGGCGAAAAATCTTTGAATTGGGATTGGTAAATAATTTCTCACCAAAAATTCTGCCAATGGTATAGTTGATAGCATCACCAATAATCGCGGCTGTAATCATCAAAGCGACCATGACGTGCACATTCAGATCATTAGAATCTAATGCAGATAGTGCGCCAGCCACAAACAGCAAGGAATCCCCTGGCAAAAATGGCGTGACCACCAGACCTGTTTCACAAAATATAATCAGAAATAGGATGCCATAAACCCAATCACCATAACTGGCAACTAATTCAGCTAAATGAGCATCAATGTGTAAAATAAAATCGACAATGAATTTCGCAAAATCAACAAAATGAGTTAAAAACTCCATAATATTCCTCGTTATGGCCAAACATCCCTGTCACTATTCGAAAATGTCAGATTAAATGATTTGCCAGAAATAGTGGCCCCATGACAGGTTCAGGTAAACCAAAACGCTCAGGATAATCCACAGCAACTAAATATAAGCCTTCAGCCTTAGCAGTGGCTGCCGCTTTTGTCCTGTCTTTCAGCGCCAATAATTCAGCCATCCAACCAATATCCTGGTTACCGCAACCAATCTCCAGCAGGCTGCCAACGATATTGCGTACCATGTGATGCACGAACGCATTCGCCTTAATGTCCACGACAATATAGTGCCCATGCCGACTAACGTTAATATGCATCATATTGCGCCACGGTGAATTGGATTGGCACTGTACTGCCCGGAAAGAAGTAAAGTCATTTTCTCCCAACAAGCTCTGTGCCGCTTCATGCATTTTTTTCTCATCCAATGGATAATGAAAACGCGTGACACCGTGCGCCAATACCGCTGGACGATAACGATGGTTAAAAATCACATAGCGATAACGGCGAGCAGTTGCACTGAAACGGGCATGGAATTCATCATCCACCGTTTTAACCCAACGTACTGCAATATCCGCAGGTAAATGGGTATTTACCCCCATTGTCCATGCGGCATCTTTACGTTGGGACGAGGTTTCAAAATGCACGACCTGGCCGGTCGCGTGTACCCCTGCATCCGTTCTACCTGCACAAAAAACTGAAATCGGCTCATTCGCAACTTTCGACAGGGCTTTTTCCAGGCATTCCTGTACGCTTTTCACTTCTTGCTGACGCTGCCAACCATAATATCGACTGCCGTCATATTCAATCCCCAGTGCAATTTTTACTTTTTTTGCCTCTGGCACAGACTGACTCAGCTCTGTATCAGACATCAGTAAAATTGCTCCTGCATCAGCTTTTCAGCGATTTCAACCGCCATCAAAGCACCCCCGAAACGGATATTATCGGCAACTGACCAGAATTGCAGCATCTCAGGCATTCCGTAATCGTTACGCAGACAACCTATGCTCAAACTATCACTGCCCGAAGCATCCGTTACCTGAGTCGGGTAATCACCCTCTTCTGAAACGTGAATATCGTCAAGGCGTTCAAATTCACTACGGGCTTCTTCTATGCCAACCGGACGCAACGTTTCCAAATTCACCATTTGGGCAATGCCATAGAAAACAGAAGATTGGACACAACTTACCGAAACCGGCAATCCTTCATCCTGTAATACTTTGCGAATTTGATCGACAATCCGGCGCTCTTCGCGCACTACACCTTCAGCATCAGGCAACAAAGGCAGCAAATTGAAAGCCAATTGTTTGCTGAAACGACCTTCATCCGGTGGAATGCCATTTAATAAACGAGCACTCTGCCCTGCCAGTTCATCAATAGCGGCTTTGCCATAAACAGAAACTGGCAAGATATTGGTCAAATGTAAACGGGCAATGCCAGCCGTATCGATTAATGGCTTGATGGCAGTCAGAACCTGGCTAGTTGAGCTATCTGCCACTGCAATGATGTTACGGTTACGATATTCTGCCAATGCATAAGGGTTAACGCCAGGAACAACCAGAGGCACATCTGGCTCTGCGGCAAACAAGCCGCTGCTATCGATCACCAGACAACCAGATTCTGTTGCTTTTTCAATATATTGTGCCGTTGTTTCCATCGTCGCAGCAAAAAAAGCAAGTTGTACCTGTGACCAGTCAAACTCTGCCGCATCACGAACCGTGATATTTTTTCCGTTAAAACGCTGGATCTTTCCAACACTTTGTTCACTGGCAAGAAGATGCAGTTCACCAACCGGAAATTGACGTTCCTGTAATAACGCCAATATCGCTTCACCTACTGCGCCCGTTGCACCCAAAAGCGCAATATTCCAACCTTCTGACATGTTGGTTTTCTCCACTTCTCTTATTTTACTGACAGACAGGGGTTCCTGCCTGTATTAAATCACTTTTGCATTAAATCCAAGTCTGGACAGTAATTGAGCACTCTCTTCTGAGTCACAATGCACGGTCAGTGAAGACCATTCCCGACGATCTGGATAGTATTTGCGTAATCGATCAAAAGCGCCCTCCTGATCCGCAACCTGACGTAAGGGCGCATCATCACGGCGCACATCATACACTAAATGCATCAAACGCTTGAGGAGACTTTGTGTCACCTCCCCTCGCACGGTGACCTGACTGAAATCGGGTGTTGGCAACAGATCAGCCAATTCCGTCTTGCGCGGTTGCCCCAGGAATTCACAATAAGCCTCAAAAACCTGAGTTGTCCCCCGTGCTTTGCCTTCCAGGGTATAGCCGGCAATATGTGGGGTCGCAATATCAACCAACGCTAGCAGGGGTAGAGAAAGGTTAGGCTCTACTTCCCAAACATCAAGCACTGTGCGTAACCTTTTTCCATTTTGCAGCGCGGAAAGTAACGCTTGATTATCAACCACCTCACCACGGCTGGCATTAATCAAAATACAGTTGTCCGGTAATGCAGAGAGTAATGCTGCATCAGCCAAATGATACGTCTGGTATGGGCCAGAGTGATTAAGAGGGGTATGGAAAGTTAGAATATCCGCTTCTTGCACCAATTTTTCTAAAGGCCAAAACGCCCCTTCATCACCACGATCTGCGCGGGGAGGATCGCACAGTAAGGTCTTCACGCCCAAGGCCGTCAGTCGATCAGCTAAACGTCCTCCAACATTACCAACACCGACAATACCGACAGTTTTGTCTTTAAGCTGAAATTGATCGCGCTCAGCCAATAGCATCAATGCCGAGAAGACATACTCAACCACGGCAATCGCGTTACATCCAGGCGCGGCGGAAAAACCAATCCCTGCCTGAGATAACCATTGCTGATCAATATGATCCATTCCCGCCGTGGCCGTCCCGACAAATTTCACCGAACTGCCCTGCAACAAAGATTCATTGACTTTAGTGACAGATCGAACCATAAAGGCATCAGCATGTTCCAAAATTCCCTCGGGCACTGGGCGCCCTGGAATTGCCTGCACTTCACCTAATTGCTGGAAGAGTTGTTCAGCATAAGGCATATTTTCATCAACTAAGATTTTCACTTTTCTCATCCAATGGCTTAAATGGGCGTGATCCATTATTCTGCCATTTTATCTGTATAAAACCTATATACCAATCTAACTTCAAGATGCGTATGATTTCTCCCCGCTTCGCGGAAAGATATTAAGACGCATCTTGAAAGGCGATTGGTATAGGCTTTCAGCCTTTTCTGAAACGTTCTGGTGTTGTGCCCGCAATCTGTTGAAACATGGCGATAAAAGCCGATGATGAGCTATAACCCACATCAAACGCGATTTCGTGAATACTTTTCCCCTGTTCCAATAAAGAGATGGCATGGAGAAAACGCAACCGTTGCCGCCATTCACTAAATGACATGCCCAATTCTTGCTTACAACGCCGCGATAAAGTTCTCTCTGAGGTATAACGCTTTTTAGCCCACTCCGCTAACGAGGTATTATCCGCCGGATTGCGTTCCAACATCTGTAATACGGGAGCGAGCAACTTATCTTTTGAGGAAGGCAAATAGGTACACTGACTTGGTGACAACTCCAACTGATCAATCAATATACGTGCCAGCCGCCGATCTTTTTCTGTTTCCAACTGCCGGATCTTTCGCTGAAAAAAATCCACCATAATGGCATTGAAGATACCACTCAAACGGATAAGGCAAGGTTGTTGCGGCAAGGTCTCCGTCCATTGGGGGGAAATGTCAATGATCCAAAATCGCATCGCCTTCCGGTTATAACTTGAATGGGCGATATTTTTCGGTATCCAGATACAAAACTCTGGTGGAGCAAGAAAACGCTGCTTTCCCACCTGCGTTTCCATGACGCCACAAACGACATAAATTAATTGACCGAAAGGATGTGTATGTAACCGACATTCAGTATCAGCATTCAATGTTTCATCACGAAAAGAGAGGATATCTGGCATAATTGGCTGAAACATAACTTGATTTGCCTCCAAGGGTAATATCTTGTCTTAATAGCCACATCTGTTGTCTGATTATCAATATATATAATAAATCGGTCATTGCTAAACTAAACAGACAAACTACTTACCTAAATAATCCAATTCAATGAAGAACTTATTATTCCCCCTTGTCGCTGTGCTGATCTGGTCAATCAACGCCGTTGTCAGCAAAGCTGCTGCCACTCATATTGAACCTGCTGCAATTTCTTTTTACCGATGGTTTATTGCCTTTTTGGTTCTGACGCCTTTTCTTTTATTGCCAGTCCTACAACAGCGGAAAATCATTGCTCAATATTGGTGGAAGCTCTTGATTTTGGGTTCTCTGGGTATGGTGCTTAACCAAAGCCTGGCATATTATGCAGCCCACACCGTCAGCGCGACAATCATCGGGATTTTCACTTCATTAATCCCCCTGTTAACTGTCATTATCAGTATCTTTGCCTTACGGGTTACCCCCACTGTTGGTATCACTCTCGGCACTGTACTCTCTCTGTTTGGGCTTGTATGGCTGGTCAGCAAAGGGGAACCCGCTTCCCTATTGCAACAGGGTTTGGGTATTGGAGAAGTGATGATGTTTATTGCCGCCGCTTCTTATGCCTTGTATGGAGTTTTAACCAAACGTTGGGCAATTCCATTAGCCAACTGGCAATCACTCTATGCCCAAATTGGGTTTGGCGTTTTATTGCTTTTGCCCAATTTCATGATGGCAGATGATATCCAGTTAACGACCGATAATATTTCCCTTGTTCTGTTTGCTGGTATTCCTGCCTCCATTATTGCTCCCTATTTGTGGATACAAGGTGTCACCCGCATTGGCGCAAACATGACTGCAATTTTTATGAATCTGGCGCCCGTATTTACTGCCATTATTGCTATCGTGGCTCTCCATGAAGAAATGCACAGTTACCATTTAATTGGGGGAGGTGTTGTTTTGGCCGGTGTGATACTCGCGCAACAGTTACGTATCCCGCTCACGCGCAGAAAGCCTGATTATAATTCTCACTAATAACCCACCCAACACCTCACTGGGTAAAAGCTGGAGAGCGGCATTGTGATACTGGCAAATTTCTTTAACAATAGTCAGCCCTAATCCCGTCCCCTCCAGCCCAGCAGCGTTGTCTAAACGGTTAAATGCCATTAGCGATTGGTGAATATCTTCTTGAGCGATCCCCGAACCTGAATCATCGATCTCAAGGCAAGCGTGTTTTTTATCTGGCATTATACTCACCCTTCCCGTTACCACGCCCATTTGCGGGGTATATTTGATGGCATTGTCCAGCAAGTTAGCGCACATTTCTGCTAACAATAGCGGATCTCCCCTGATCCATGAAGCCTCTTCCCCTTCGTAGCCTAAGTCAATGTTTTTGCTCTCTGCTTGCTGTAAACGAGAAAAGCAAACTTGTTGCAACAGCGCCACGATATTGACCGGCTGATAATTTTGTATTGCCTCTTTTTCATGCACTCTAAGTTGTGAAAGTTGCAGCAGGCGATCAGTCAGCACGATCATATTATCCAAACTCTTATCAATTGCCGTCAGTATGCTATCCCTCTGTTCCAGATCCTGGTTGCCACGTGCTACTGCAACCTGTGTTTTCAATACTGCTAAAGGCGTTCTTAATTGATGAGAAGCATCCGCACTGAATCGTTCTTGGCGTCCAACCATTAATGCCAACCGGTTAAGCGATTGCAGTAAGGGAGCAAGCTCGGACCACGGTAAAATATCCGGTAATGGCGTTAGATCATTAGCAGAACGCAGGCTCATCATGCCTGAAAGTTTCCGCAGCGGTTTAAGCAGGAGTTTGAGTAAGATGTAAGCAAGGAATAATGCCAATAATACGACAGCCCCTTGATTAACAAGCGAAGACAGCAGTAATTGGTGAGCCATATCTTGACGGGAGGTCACCGTTTCCGCCACCAATATCAACGCCATCCCCATGACGTTACCTTCATTGATGGGTTGATACAATCCCACTACACGTATAGTCTGCCCCTGATATTCCGCATCATAAAAATAAGCCAATGCCGTATATAAGGGTGAACGTTGGACGTTCTGCGGTATTTGGGGAAGATCATCATAACCGGAAATCGTCTTGCCTTCCGGTGAGATAACCTGGTAGTACAGACGATCATTCGTATTGCGCTCGAAACTGTCCAAGACAACATAAGGTACGTCAACGATTAAGTTCTGGTCCCGAACAGTCAAGCGTTCAGCAACAGTTCTTGCTGATGCAAGCAGTGTTCTGTCATAAGCCAACATTGCTGCATTTCTCACGCTGGCATACTGGCTATAAACAGAAGCACAGCCCAGTAATAGCAAAGGGACCCCCAGGAACAGTAATAACTGGTGGAATAACGATCGCGGTATTTTCAGATACTTCATTATGTCAGCTGCTCCAACCGATATCCCAACCCACGCAATGTCTTGATCTCTACATCACTGTTGAGTAATTTTTTTCGTAACCGATGAACATACAGCTCTATGCTTTGTGGATTGGCCTCATCCGATAGGGAAAACACCTGCTCAAACAGCTGCTGTTTAGAAACCGGACGCCTTCGACGATGAAATAATGTTGTTAACACAGACAATTCTCTGGGAGTCAGTGCCAACGGTACATTGTTCAGCACAAAATACCCTTCGCCTTCATAAGTCAATGAACCAAATTTCTGTGCCTCTTGTGGTATAGCTGAACTGCGACGCAACAACGCACGAATACGGGCTTCCAGTTCTTGAAAATCAAAAGGCTTGGTTAAATAATCATCGGCACCGGAATTCAATCCTTTCACACGATCCGTAACTTCTGTTTTAGCAGTCAATAACAACACGGGTAAGTTTTGACCACGCTTACGCAACCGCGATAACAGAGACAAACCATCCAATCTAGGTAAAGCCACATCCAGAATCAACAACGCATAATTTTCAGTCTGCAAAAGCTGATCTGCCACGATACCATCTTCCGCCAGATCAACCACAAACCCAGCATTATTCAATGCCTTCTGTAACCAATGTGATAATTCTGGGTGATCTTCAACTAATAAGAGCCTCATTGAATAATACCTATTGTTAAAAATTAACCAGAGAAATAAAGCGGAGATATCACATAATTGCAATATTAAGATTTAGCAATTGCCTAGGGGTTAACAAAAAAACATGAATACAAACAAACCGTTAACGTAATTATGTAAAACACTACGCAAATTAAGCGATTGAGGTCACATCCAGACAACTTTTTTGTTAATGAAAGGTAATTGAAAGGTTTCGTTTTTATAAATAAACAGGCACCAGAAATTTGTCATTCATATCCTTTACTGGTGCTATGTGAGGAATAAAAATGAGAACTTTTAAAATATTAGTAGCCACTGCAAGCCTGTTTATTTGCGCCTGCGCTTTTGCAACTTCTGCTCCCAATAGAACCGAATGTATTGCACCCGCCAAACCTGGTGGAGGTTTTGATTTAACCTGCAAACTCATCCAAATTTCACTATTAGAAACTAAAACTATCGATTCTCCCATGCGGGTGACATTTATGCCCGGCGGTGTCGGCGCAGTTGCCTATAACGCCATTATTGCTCAACGGCCTGCGGAAGCCGGCACTATCGTCGCCTTTTCCGGCGGTTCCTTATTGAATCTTGCACAAGGCAAATTTGGTCGCTACAACGTCAATGACGTGCGCTGGCTCGCCAGTGTCGGTACAGATTATGGCATGATTGCGGTGCGCAAGGATTCTCCCTACAAAACGCTGACAGATTTGATGGAGGCGTTTAAAAAAGCGCCCGATAGTATTGTGTTTGGCGCAGGTGCTTCCATCGGTAGTCAAGACTGGATGAAAACCGCATTACTGGCAAAAGAGGTTGGTGTCGATCCCCGCAAAATGCGCTATGTCGCGTTTGAAGGTGGTGGTGAACCTATCACCGCCCTGTTGGGTAATCATATCCAAGTCGTATCCGGTGATTTAAGTGAAACCTTACCTTATCTCAATGGCGATAAAATTCGCATACTGGCTGTTTATGCCGATAAACGCTTAGACGGCGATCTGGCAAAAATTCCAACAGCAAAAGAACAAGGTTATAACCTTATTTGGCCAATTATTCGCGGTTTTTATATGGGGCCAAAAGTTTCTGATGAGCAATATCAATGGTGGGTAGATACCTTTAAAAATCTCCAACAAACTGATGAATTCAAAAAACAACGTGAACTACGCGGATTATTTGAATTCAATATGGCAGGCAAAGAGCTGGATGACTATGTGAAAAAACAGGTTATTCAATACCATGAAATGGCCAAATCCTTTGGTTTAGCAAAATAACAGGGATAGCATCATGAGCGATCGTATCTTTGCTATTGTATGGCTGCTGCTATGTGGAATAGGGTTGGTCGTTGGATGGGGTATCCATAGTGAATATAGCTATGAACCTCTAGGCCCCCGCCCATTTCCAATTGTTATTATTTCATTAATGGCACTCTGTGCTTTTCTATTGCTGTTAAAAAAACCTGATCCTGTTTACTGGCCGACACCACAAGTGTTACGTCGCTTAGTTTTATTGATTGCCACACTAACCATTTATGCATGGTCATTTGAGTGGTTGGGTTTTCCACTCGCAACTACGTTATTGACTATCTGTGTGGCACGACTCTTTAACGCCACACTCCTTGCTGCAATTATTTCCGGTTTAGTTCTCGGTAGTTCACTCTTTTTTGCTTTTGATCGTCTGTTAGAAGTCACGCTGCCCGTCGGCAGTTGGCTCAGCTAAGGAGACAACAATGGATACTTGGATATATCTGAGCCATGGTTTTGAAGTCGCATTAGTACCCAAAAACTTGGTCATTGCATTGATAGGCTGTTTTATCGGTACTGTCGTTGGGTTACTGCCCGGTCTTGGTCCTATAAATGGGGTAGCTATCCTGCTGCCTTTGGCTTTTGCATTAAAATTACCTGCTGAATCTGCCCTGATCTTATTGGCAACTGTCTACATTGGTTGTGAGTATGGCGGCCGTATCTCTTCAATCTTACTGAATGTACCGGGAGATGCCGCTGCCATTATGACAACGCTTGATGGCTACCCGATGGCAAAACAGGGGCGAGCGGGCGTTGCACTCTCTATCTCTGCCGTTAGTTCGTTTTGTGGCTCACTTTTGGCTATCACGGGTATCATTTTATTTGCTCCACTTTTGGCACAGTGGTCTTTAGCTTTCGGGCCGGCTGAATACTTTGCACTCATGGTATTTGCCATTGCTTGCCTCGGCAGTATGATGAGCCAAAATCCTATCAAATCACTCCTTGCCGCCTTAATCGGTTTGGCCTTGGCAACCGTGGGCGTAGATGCCAACACCGGCGTTTACCGTTTCACCTTTGATAACGTGCACCTCTCCGATGGTATTCAATTCATTGTTGTCGTTATTGGCCTATTTTCAGTCAGCGAAATTTTATTGATGCTGGAGAGTACTTCTGCGGGGCAAAAAGTCATTAGCCAGACAGGACGCTTGTTATTCAATAGAAAAGAAGCCGCAACGTGTGTAGGACCAACTTTACGCTCCTCAGTCATTGGCTTTTTTGTGGGAATATTACCTGGTGCAGGGGCGACAATCGCCAGTGCAATAACCTACATGACAGAAAAGCGGATCAGCGGTAACAGTGATTCATTTGGCAAAGGTGATATCCGCGGTGTAGCTGCACCAGAGGCCGCGAATAACGCATCAGCTTGTGGTTCATTTATCCCTATGCTGACTCTCGGTGTACCCGGCTCAGGTACAACTGCTGTGATGCTGGGTGCTTTGACACTCTACAACATCACCCCAGGTCCTACCATGTTCACCGAACAACCTGATATCGTCTGGGGGCTTATTGCTGCTTTGTTGATCGCTAATGTTTTGTTACTGATCATGAACATCCCAATGATTGGCTTATTTACCCGTATGCTCAGTATCCCAATGTGGTTTTTGGTTCCTGCAATAGCTATCGTTTCCGCAGTGGGCGTATATGCCATCCACAGTACCACTTTTGATCTGATGTTAATGGTCGGATTAGGCGTTTTTGGCTATATACTGCGAAAAATGAATTTCCCAATGTCACCACTGATCTTAGGTTTCGTCTTAGGCGAAATGCTGGAACAAAACCTACGACGGGCACTCTCAATCAGCAATGGAGATTTTGAGATCTTATGGAGTAGTACTATCACACAAGTTTTGCTGATTCTGGCGGTATTGGTCATTGTTATTCCGCCAATTCTGCGCATCATTAATAAACGCCGCAATAAAATCACGGCGCTTTAATAAAAATAGCCAATCCACATAATCAATGGATTGGCTATACCCATCTAACTTCAAGATGCGTGTGGTTCCATATCGTGTTGTAAATTGCAACTTGAAGTTTAATGCGTATAAGTTTTTTATTACTTTAAAAATTAGTTTGAATACTTGCGCATCACCAGGGATGCATTTGTACCACCAAACCCGAAGCTATTGGACATCACTGTCCTTAGCTCGCGTTTGGTAGGTTCAGTAATAATATTCATGCCCTGTGCTTTTTCATCCAGGTTTTCAATATTAATGCTTGGTGCAATAATGCCATGCTCTAACATTAACAAACTATAAATCGCTTCATGGGCACCCGCTGCACCCAATGAATGCCCTGTCATCGCTTTAGTCGCGGAAATGGCAGGTGTGTTGTCACCAAAAACTTCTCTAATAGCTTCCAGTTCTTTCAAGTCGCCAACTGGTGTCGAAGTTCCGTGGGTATTGATGTAATCGATTCCCCCTTCAACACCGTCTAATGCCATTTTCATACAACGCACAGCGCCTTCTCCAGAAGGGGCGACCATATCTGCACCATCTGAATTTGCCCCATAACCGATAATTTCAGCATAAATATGTGCACCACGGGCTAATGCGTGTTCTAATTCTTCAACAACAACAATACCGCCACCACCCGCGATCACGAAACCATCGCGGTTTTGATCATAAGTACGGGAGGCTTGTTCTGGTGTTTCATTATATTTAGTGGAAAGTGCTCCCATTGCATCAAACTCACAAGCCATTTCCCAGCTTAATTCTTCACCACCACCGGCAAAAATAATATCTTGCTTACCGAGTTGGATTAATTCAACGGCATGACCGATGCAATGTGCAGAAGTTGAACAGGCAGAACTGATGGAGTAGTTGACGCCCTTGATCTTAAACGGTGTTGCCAAACACGCTGATACGCCAGAAGCCATTGCCCGTGTGACCATATAAGGGCCAACGCCACGTAACCCACGGGCACGCATACCATCTGAACCTGCGACTTGGTTATAGGGAGAGCCTCCTCCTGAACCGACAACCAATCCAGTACGAAGATTAGAAACTTGTTCATCGGACAGGCCGGAATCTTTAATTGCCTCATCCATTGCCAGATAAGCATAAATAGATGCGTCACTCATGAAACGTAAAGTTTTGCGGTCAATCAAACCAGAAGTATCCAGTTTTACATTTCCCCAAACATGGCTGCGCATGCCTATTTCTTTAAATTTTTCTGAGAAAGTTATCCCGGAACGGCCCTCTTTCAGAGATTCCAGCACCTCTTTCTGGTTATTACCAATACTGGAAACAATACCCAGGCCGGTGATCACTGCACGTTTCATTACTTACCTCATCAATATGTTTACCTGCGGGATTTATTCACCTGCACTTTAGCTTACACTTGTACGCCGAACAAGTCCGATCAGGTTAAAAATTCAAGGAAAAATTGATCTTGACTCAACTTTGAAACTTTACCATGGGTGGTGCAACTAAACGAAGACCGTTAAAATCCACCTATTATTGTTATCAACAGTACAGGCATTATTGTGAAAAGCAGCGCTATCAGCAACGCAACCCTAAGCTGGAATGAGCAGGGCACCCCCATTTCAGAGCAGTTTGATGATGTTTATTTTTCAAATCAAGATGGCTTGGAAGAAACATTATATGTATTTTTGAAAGGCAATCATTTTCCTCAACGTTTTAATACACATTCCCGTCCAGAGTGTGTTATTGCAGAAACTGGATTCGGTACTGGATTGAATTTCCTGACACTTTGTCAATCTTTCTCTCATTTTAGACAACAATATCCTGAAGCTGTATTAAAACGGCTACATTACATCAGTTTTGAAAAATACCCATTAAAACCCATTGACCTGAAAACAGCACATCAACGTTGGCCAGAACTGAAAACGTTTTCTGAGCAATTATGCCAACAATGGCCCTTACCACTGGCAGGCTGCCATAGATTAATCCTGGATAATGGCGCTATTACCCTGGATCTTTGGTTTGGCGATGTAAATGATCTATTACCGAAAATAAGTTCAAGCCTGACAGGGAAAATTGATGCCTGGTTTTTAGATGGTTTTGCACCAGCAAAAAATCCACAAATGTGGAGTGAACAGCTGTTCGCTGCAATGGCCAAATTTTGTCGTCCTGAAGGAACTTTTGCGACCTTTACTTCCGCCGGAACAGTCCGCCGAGGATTGCAGGCAGCAGGCTTTAATGTCACTAAGGTTAAAGGCTTTGGGCGTAAAAGAGAGATGCTAACTGGCACCTTATCTCCATCAAGTGGCCCACTTCACTTACCTTATGCACCCTGGTTTTCTCGCAAAGCCGCTACCTGTACCGATGACATTGCCATCATCGGTGGAGGTATTGCCAGTGCATTAACCGCACTTGCCCTATTGCGCCGTGGCGCCAAAGTCACACTATATTGCCAGGATGAACAACCTGCCCAAAATGCATCCGGCAATCAACAAGGGGCCATTTATCCCCTATTGAATGGTAATAGTGATCCGTTAGAACGTTTCTTTACATCAGCATTTACTTTTGCCCGCCGTCAGTACGATCAATTAATTGACGAAAATGTATCGTTTGACCATCAATGGTGTGGTGTCAGCCAATTAGCTTATGATGAAAAAAGCGCAAATAAAATCAGCAAAATGCTACGGACAGCATGGCCAGAAGACATTGCGCTTGGTATGAACCGCAACCAATTAAGCCATGTCAGTGGAATAGATGTGAATTATGCTGGCATTCACTACCCACAGGGAGGATGGTTATCCCCTGCTCAACTCACTCAAGCGGTGATTAAACTGGCTGAACAACGCGGAATGCAGGTTTATTTTAATCATAAAGTAATTCAGCTTATCCAGGGTGAAAACGGCTGGCAATTGCAGCTTGAACATAAGGAAAACCTGCAATGCAAGGCTCACAAAGTTGTCATTATTGCCAATGGCCACTGTCTGCCACAATTTGAACAGACTAAAAAACTCCCTGTAACCGCTGTTCGCGGTCAGGTTAGCCATATTCCAACCACAGATAGCCTGAGCCAATTGAAAAGCGTACTGTGCTACGATGGCTACATGACTCCCGTTAATCCTAATAACCAATATCACTGTATCGGTGCCAGTTATCAACGCAACCAGTTGGATACACGGTATTCGTCTATCGAGCAACAAGAAAACCGAGATCGTTTATTAAAATGTTTCCCTGATGTTGATTGGCCACAGGAAATTGACATTTCAGAAGAGAAGTCTCGTCAGGGTATCCGATGTGTCATCCGGGATCATATGCCAATGATCGGGAATGTTCCTGCTTTCAATGAGCTTATGGATAAATATGCAAATTTATCTCTGCAAATAAACACGAATAAGATGATTGAAGAATCTCCTTGTTATCCAGATTTATTTGTTCTTGGTGTGTTAGGTTCACGTGGATTATGTTCTGCTCCTTTAAGCGCAGAATTATTGGCTAGCCAAATTTTCGGGGAACCTCTCCCACTTGATGACGAAACATTAGCGGCTTTACACCCAAATCGCTTTTGGGTGAGAAAGCTATTACGTGGCAAAGCGGTAAGAACAGAAAAACCTTAAAGTAGTTTATGTTGTGCACCAGACATGGGAAAATTATGTCTGGTGTAAATCCCAAGATTTTTATTCCCCAAATCGATATCATTTTCAAATTCAGTAAGTTACTTAGGTATAGTCGTCACAGTAAGCAAACGTCTCATTGCACAACGTTGTTCTTCAGCAAATCCATAATCGATTTCACTTTGTCGTATTTGCTGTAATGACTCAGAAAGTTGCTGTGACTCTAAGATCTCAAACCCCAATTTATGATAGAAGGGTGCATTCCAGTTAACATAACGAAAAGTTGTCAATGTCACAGCGTTAAGATGGCGCTGTTCAGCAACCTGAATAACTTTTTCAATCAATGCTTTTCCAATACCTTTTCTCTGCCAATTTTCATGCACTGAAAGCTCCATAATATGTAAGCCATCATCTAACGGCTTAGCTAAAATAAAGCCAACAGGCAGAGCATCTTCATTAAGGGCAACCCAGCTATTGCCTTGCGCAATATAGTCCAAATGTTGCTGCTCCGTTTGCACATGACCATCGGCTATCCAAGCCAGCTCGGGTATAAACCTAAACAATTTCGCAGCAGAACGTTCTATTGCGGGTAATTGGCTTACATCTGATTTTTGTGTTAAGCGAATAGAAGACCTTGTGTTCAAATCATAAACCTCATTGTTGCAATAATGACACCAGAAAAACCAAACATCATGGTGACCATCCATTTGGTTTGAGCAACTATTTTGTTGGATAGCTCCTCATTTAGAGTTGATATTTTCTGATGTATAGATGAGATATCACCTCGTATAGAAGATATCTCACCACGTACAGCTATCATATCCTTCTGCAAGATCGATACGTCATTACGTATAGAAGCTATTTCACTTCTCAGCGAGGACATATCACTACGCACAGATGATATCTCCTTGTAAATCAGTGAACTAACCATTTCAATATCCGTTTTTGTTGCATAGTTTGATTTTATAACAGCAACATCCATTTTGATTTGAGCAACGTCTGATTCCAGATTCTCAACTCTTTTTTCCAATGTTATATTCATCGATTTTTTCTCAGCAAATCTTAATACGTCATAATTTATAGGTTCAGGTAATAAAAGTGCTTTGTTATTTTCAGCATACTCTCTGTCACCACTTTGAATAAAGTTTCTTCCTAGTTTCATGTCACTATCTCCTGAAATATCCTTTTCTAGTTTTGACTTACCAAGAGAAATTTATTTGTTTTTTAATCTTAGCCCTTATTGACTTTTAACTTATAAACCCTCTTAAATCAGTGAGTTAGTTAAGTAAAAACCTCTTTATTTCCCTGTGTGTCATGACCAAAAGCTTAGCATCATTATTTATTTTAATCATCAGTCGTTCCATTAATAACATGATTATTTAAAAGCAATGATAAATAATTATATTCATACTCGTTAAAATCTAACATATTTATACATCATTTTAACGTGACATAAAAAAAATCCTCTTAGATTAAGGTAATAAATAGAATGTCATTATTTTAGACATCATTTATATTTAATTTAATTCAATATATTAACACCCTAATTATTTTAATACACCAATCCAACCTCAAGTTTCAGCTTGAAAATCAATGCTATTATTTATATCTCCCCGCGTAGCGAGGGGATATAAAATGCATCTTGAAAGGCGGTGGGTATATAACAACATTGTTCCAGCAAGGAGTGCTTAAAGCTATATTTTGGACAAATTTAACCGTCAGATAACTCTACTTTATATTTACTATAAAAAACTCAATAAAGATTTCATTATCACCATTTATTCTCATTATTGAGATGCACTACGCATTTTTTTGTCGTTGAAGATAGGGGATTACTCAGTCCGAGCAAAAATAAAGGGCTATCTGAATAGCCCTAAATAAAGTTATTTTTATATATCCATCTAACTTCAAGATGCGTGTGATTTCATATCGTGTTGCCACTTGAAGTTTAATGCGTATATTAAAGAATTACTCTTTCGCACCATCCAGCAGTTTTTGCCAGGTCGCCAAAACCAAAACTTGATCTGGTGGAGTCAGTTCTCCCACTTTAATGGCTTTGTGGATGCTTTCTTCAACACGCTGATGAAGCTGTTCGACCGTATTTGCACCTTCTTGCTCTAATTCAGCAACAGCTAATGTCAGATGCCCGCGGAGGTAACCACCAGCAAATAATTCATCATCACTGGCCTGTTCAACCATATCATCAATTTGCGCCAGAATGCGTGTTTCAAACTCTGCGAGCATTATTTTTTCCTCAACATCAAATTAATTAGCAAAGCGATCTTCCGGATAAGGAAAATGCTCTGCTTTTAGTGGAGGCGTATTGTAGAACGATTGCAGACCTTGAATAAAGCGTGCAGCTCGTGCAGGTATCCCATTTTCAAGGTATTGCATGACTTGTACATGCACTTTCCGCTGAAAAACAAGGCGATCCGGCTCAAAATCACCTTCAAGGTTGTCACAACTGACATTAAAGGGAAATCCCGCAGCTACACAGAATAACCACTCCAGCGATTGTGGCTTAATCTCTACCTTTTCAAACGCTTCCTGAGTTTGAGCGTCACGCCCATCAGGGCAGTACCAGTAACCAAAATCGATCAGTTTGCGACGCTCTTCACCCGCAATACACCAATGAGAAATTTCATGTAATCCACTGGCATAAAATCCGTGGGCGAACACTATCCGGTTAAAGTCCACTTCATCATCTGCAGGCAGATAAATTGGCTCATCGTCACCTTTTATCAGACGAGTGTTGTAGTCATTACTAAAGCAATTATCAAAAATTTCAATCAGTTGTTGATAATGATGTGCGGTCATGTATTAATGCCAGATCCTAAATCAAAAATAAAATGCCAGCCAAGAACGGACAGTATCTCCGTGCTGATCATAAAGAAGTTTGATGCTCATCAAGAAGGAAATTGTCACTAACAGCGGACGGATGAGTTTCTTCCCTTTGCTCAACACCAAACTCGCCCCTAATCGCGCACCGATTATTTGCCCTACCAGCATCACAACGCCCGCCAGCCATAAGATCTGTCCACCAAGCACAAAGAATCCCAAGGCTCCGAGGTTAGATGCAAAGTTCAGTACCTTGGCATGAGCCGTCGCTTTCGCCAAATTGTAACCACAAAGCATGACATAAGAGAGTGCGAAAAACGATCCCGTTCCTGGCCCAAACACGCCATCGTAAAAACCAATGCCACAGCCGGCAAGGCAACCAAACGCAATTGAGCCAATACGACGTTGCCGATCTTCGGCACCAATACTCGGTACTAATAGGAAATAAAGGCCGATAATGATCACTAATGCCGGCAATAAATAACGCAGAAAATCCGGTGACACAAATTGAACCAACAACGCGCCCAACATGGCGCCAATTATCGTCATGACGATAGCAAAACGCTGGGAACGCAAATCGACTACACCACGGCGGATAAAATAAAGGCTGGCAGAGAAAGAACTACCTATAGCCTGTAACTTACTTGTTGCCAATGCCTGGACCGGAGAAACCCCCACCGATAGCAACGCAGGAATGGTCAATAATCCACCGCCCCCTGCAATAGAATCGATAAACCCCGCCACCAGCGCAACCAAAAAGAGGAGACCGTAAATTTCCGGCCCCAATAATGACCATTCCATTATGCATTTCACCAGAAAACTGCTTGCTTATTCTCATGATACCTTTCAGCATCAACCGAAGCAGGTATCAAAAGCCTCTTCCCAGCCTACCAACGTTCACATCAGCACACTGTGCCCGCTGGCGCAGTAAGTGATCCATCAGCACAATCGCCATCATGGCTTCTGCGATAGGTACGGCGCGAATACCAACACAAGGATCGTGGCGGCCGCGAGTCACCATATCCACTTCTTCTCCCTGACGAGTGATAGTTCTGCCTGGCACCATAATGCTGGATGTCGGTTTCAAGGCAATATGCGCAATAATTGGCTGACTACTACTAATTCCGCCTAAAATGCCGCCAGCATGGTTACTGGTAAACCCCTGCGTCGTCATTTCATCACGGTTTTCACTGCCACGTAAATTGATAACACCGAAACCATCACCAATTTCAACACCTTTGACTGCGTTAATGCTCATCAAAGCATGGGCAATGTCTGCATCCAAACGGTCAAAAACCGGTTCCCCTAATCCCGCAGGAACGTTTTCGGCAACCACACTGACTTTCGCACCAATGGAATCTCCCTCTTTTTTCAATGTCCGGAGTAATTCATCAAGCTGCGTCAACTTACTTGCATCCGGGCAGAAAAAAGGATTCTGTTCAACCAGATCCCAATCTTTCAGTTCACAATGAATATCGCCCATCTGAGTCAGGCAAGCACGAATAAGAATACCGTGTTTTTCGAATAGATATTTTTTAGCTATTGCCCCTGCTGCAACGCGCATGGCAGTTTCACGGGCAGATGAACGCCCGCCACCACGGTAATCTCGCATCCCATATTTCTGTTCATAGGTATAGTCAGCATGACCTGGGCGGAAAACATCTTTAATCGCACTGTAATCTTGTGAACGCTGATCGGTGTTTTCAATCATCAGGCCAATGCTAGTACCTGTTGTTACGCCGTTAAAAACGCCAGAAAGAATACGAACCTGATCGGGTTCACGACGCTGTGTCGTATAACGGGAGGTTCCCGGACGACGCCTGTCTAAATCGATTTGTAAGTCAGCTTCTGTAATAGCAATACCTGGTGGAACACCATCGACAATACATCCCAGTGCGATCCCGTGAGATTCACCAAACGTGGTGACACGAAAAAACTGCCCAATACTATTTCCTGCCATTCCTAGCCTGCCATTATTCTCTGTGCATTTAAAAAGAGTGAATAACAATAACTCACCCAATGATTAAAACCTATCATATTCCAGTAATTTTATTTGCCTTTTATACGCATTAAACTTCAAGTTGCAATTTACAATATGCTATGAAACCTAATATCTCCCCGCTTTGCGGGGAGATATCACACGCATCTTAAAGTTAGATGGGTATATCCTTAATCTTTCGAGCAACAATATTGCTAGTTACGACTCGAAATCCACTGGATATTGATACAATTTATATGAAATAGCCGTTTTAACCACTGGATGAATGAGAAAATATCAGTCTTTGAATGGCTGGAAATATTCCTGATATTCAACAAGCTGCTGGCGAGTCAGCACGAAAACACCGTCACCATAATCATGTTTGAATGTCAGCCATTTGAAGGGGACTTCCGGGTATTGCTCAATCAGGTGGACCATACTGTTACCTACTTCACATACCACAATTCCCTCTTCTGAAAGGAAATCCGGGGCAGTTGCCAAAATACGACGAACCAAATCCAACCCATCAATACCTGCAGCCATGGCTAATGTAGGTTCATGATCGTATTCCTGAGGAAAATCACTCATATCTTCTTCATCGACATAAGGAGGATTAGTGACAATGATGTCGTATTTCACCGGTGGTATATCATGAAATAGATCTGAACGGATCGGGATTACACGATGAGAAAGTTTATGATTCTCTATATTTATTTCTGCCACTTCCAAAGCATCAGGAGAAATATCAACAGCATCAACTTCGGCTTCTGGGAAGGCATGGGCACAGGCGATTGCAATACACCCGCTTCCGGTACAAAGATCCAAAATTGTCGATGGCTGACGTGAGATAAGCCCTTCAAAATGCTCTTCAATCACATCTCTAATCAGTGAACGTGGAATCAAAACGCGCTCATCGACATAGAATTCATGACCACAGAACCAAGCTCGATTTATCAAATAAGCAACAGGAACACGTTCGTTAATACGACGCAAGACAAGTTCCACGATGCGTTGACGCTCTGTTGATGTCAGGCGTGAAGCCAGCATTGAATCAGGAACATCCATAGGCAAACGCAATGAAGGGAGAACTAACTGCAAAGCTTCATCCCACGGATTACATGCCGTATGTCCACAATAGATACCCGATTCGCTAAAACGGCTAGTAGACCAACGCAACATATCTAAAATGGTACGCAGTTCTGCAACAGCCTCATCGGCTACGATCTTATCCAAAAAACACCTCCAAACAACAAAAGATATATCAGCTCGCTAGTTTGCCATGATCCAGAACACAAATCAGCTTTCTTAACACAGCGTTATTTTAGGGTGATATAGGAGGGTTAGCCATGACTTGGTTTTTTCACCCATAAATAATAGCTAATAGTCAATAATACTATCCATACTATCCCTACGTATAACGCAATCCGAGTATTTGGGAAATAACCTAATACCGCAATAACAAATCCCATAAACGCAATAGCCAACGTTGGCGCAACAGGCCAGAAGGGAACAGGGAATTTAAGCTGTCTGGCCTCTTCTGCGGGCATCTTCCGGCGCATGATATATTGTGACAGCAGAATCATCAGCCATACCCACACAGTTGCAAATGTTGCGATGGAAGCAATAATGACGAAAACTTTTTCCGGCAACAAGTAATTCAAGAGGACGCCCACCAACAAAATTCCTGACATTGCCAGCACCGTCACCCACGGTACTCCATTTTTAGTCAGTTGGGTAAACGAGGCTGGAGCCTGTTTTTCTTGCGCCATGCCATACATCATCCGTCCGGCACCAAAAATATCACTGTTGATCGCGGAAATTGCGGCAGTAATGACGACAATATTTAAAATATTGGCTGCGGAATCAATTCCCAAGCTGGAGAAGATTTGGACAAACGGGCTGCCATTTTGCCCCACTTGGTTCCACGGATAAATGCACATCAAAACAAACAGCGTAAGGACATAGAACAATAAGATACGGAATGGGACCGCATTGATTGCACGTGGGATGGATTTTTCTGGATTTTTAGCTTCACTGGCAGTGATACCAATAACCTCAATGCCACCAAAGGCAAACATCACGACCGTAAACGAGGCAATCACTCCCGCTATGCCGTTTGGCATAAATCCACCATGTTCCCATAAATTCGACAGGCCGGTGACATGCTCGGCTTCCTGACCAAACCCATACATCATGATGGCAAAACCGCCGACAATCATGGCGATAATCGCAACAACCTTGATGATGGACAGCCAAAATTCCATTTCACCAAATACCTTCACATTGCATAGGTTGATTGCACCAATAAAAAAGACAATGCCAAGTACCCAAATCCACTGGTCAACATGGGGAAACCAGAGCTTCATATAGATGCCAAATGCAGTGACGTCAGCAAGGCAAACGACCAGCATTTCAAAAACGTAAGTCCATCCGGTCAGAAAACCCGCCAATGGCCCTAAATACTGGGTGGCATAATAAGAGAAAGAGCCTGGCGCGGAGCGATGTACCGCCATTTCCCCCAATGCCCGCATGACCATAAATACAGCTGCACCGCCAATGGCGTAAGCTAGCAATACCGCAGGCCCTGCGGCTTTAATGGCTCCCGCTGAACCATAGAAAAGACCGGTGCCAATTGCCGAACCCAGAGCCATAAACCGAATGTGGCGAACACTTAATCCTCGTTTGAGTTGTGAAATGTTTTGCATGATTTATCCTTATGTCTTTTATTATTAGATTGGAAGAGATAAATACTACGATAAGGCCGGAGCTTATCCGGCCTAAGACGGTGAGTCTGTACTTAGTTTTCTAAGATATTCCCAGCAGGCAACAAGGCAGAAAGTTGCTGTTCGGCCAACAACTGAATTGCTGCATCAATATCCGGGGCGAAAAAGCGATCTTTATCATAATGTGCAACTTTATTGCGGAGAATATGGCGGGCTTTTTCCAATATCGGACTACTCGTCAAGCCATGACGAAAATCCATGCCCTGGCAAGCCGTTAGCCATTCAATCGCTAAGATCCCTCGCACATTATCTGCCATCTCCCATAAACGACGCCCCGCGGCGGGTGCCATTGAAACGTGATCTTCCTGATTGGCAGAGGTTGGCAAACTATCAACACTGGAAGGATGCGCCAGCGCCTTGTTCTCACTTGCCAGCGCAGCCGCAGTCACCTGTGCAATCATGAAACCGGAGTTAACACCGCTGTTTTCAACTAAGAATGGCGGCAACTGGGACATATTGCTGTCCATCAACAAGGCAATGCGGCGTTCTGACAATGAACCTATTTCTGCCAGAGCAATAGCCAGATTATCCGATGCCATCGCGACCGGTTCAGCGTGGAAATTACCCCCAGAAATCACCTCATCTTCTTCAGTAAAGACCAGCGGATTATCAGAGACGGCATTGGCTTCAACCATAATGACATCAGCCGCATGGCGGATTTGGGCTAAACAAGCGCCCATCACTTGAGGCTGACAGCGTAATGAATAAGGATCCTGAACTTTCGGGCAGTTTTTATGGGATTCACAAATCTCACTTTGTTCTCCCAATGCCAAACGGTAAAGGGCTGCCACATCAATCTGGCCTTTCTGCCCACGGACTTCATGGATACGAGCATCAAAGGGTTTACGGGAGCCAAGAGCGGCTTCAACAGACATGGCGCCACAAACAATCGCTGATGCGAGTAAATCTTCGGCAGCAAATAGTCCTTTTAAGGCGAAGGCGGTAGAAGCTTGTGTACCATTGAGCAGTGCCAATCCTTCTTTGGCGACAAGACACATCGGCTCAAGTCCCGCTTTTTCCAGTGCTACTTTTGCCGGCAGCCATTCGCCACGATAATGGGCTTTCCCTTCTCCCAACAATAACAAGCTCATATGCGCTAATGGTGCTAAGTCACCCGAAGCCCCTACTGAACCTTTACTTGGAATACAGGGATAAACTTCAGCGTTGACCAAGGCAACCAATCCCTGGATCACGCCCAGACGAATGCCGGAATAACCACGGGCAAGGCTATTGATTTTCAACACCATAATCAATCGGACAATTTTATCCGGCAGAGGCTCCCCCACACCCGCCGCATGTGACAACACAATAGAACGCTGCAATTCTTCCAAATCTTGTTCTGCAATACGGGTATTCGCCAGCAAACCAAAACCGGTATTGATACCATAAGCCGTTTTATTTTCACTGATAATGCGGTTCACGCAAGCAACACTGCTCTCAATGGCAGGAAAGCATTGTTCGTCCAAACTAATGTGAACAGGATGCTGATAAACATGACGTAATTCTTCAAGTGTCATTTTTCCCGGATGAATAGTGATATTTTTCATTCTAACAACGCTCCTTATTTCGCATCAGTCACTGGCAGGTTTAACATTGGCAAGTTTAGCCCTTGCTCTTTCGCACACTGGATAGCCAATTCATAGCCCGCATCAGCATGACGCATAACTCCCGTTGCCGGATCATTGTGTAATACACGGGCAATGCGTTCAGCCGCTTCATCCGTTCCATCACAAACAATGACCATGCCGGAATGTTGAGAGAATCCCATACCAACGCCCCCACCATGATGCAAAGAAACCCACGTCGCACCACTGGCTGTATTAAGTAAAGCATTCAGCAATGGCCAGTCAGAAACAGCGTCGGAACCATCTTGCATGGATTCAGTTTCACGATTAGGGCTGGCGACAGAGCCAGAATCCAAATGATCACGGCCAATCACGATTGGGGCGGAAAGTTCCCCACGGCGAACCATTTCATTGAATGCTAATCCTAATTTGGCGCGATCGCCCAATCCCACCCAACAGATACGCGCAGGCAAGCCCTGGAAACTGATGCGCTCTCTTGCCATATCTAACCAACGGTGTAAATGGTCATCATTCGGCAGCAACGCTTTTACCTTGGCATCAGTTTTATAAATATCTTCAGGATCACCGGAAAGCGCCGCCCAACGGAAAGGTCCGATACCGCGACAGAACAGAGGACGAATGTAAGCGGGAACAAATCCAGGAAAATCAAAGGCGTGCTCAACACCTACCTCTTTCGCCATTTGGCGGATATTATTGCCATAATCAAAAGTAGGTATACCCTGTTTCTGGAAAGCCAGCATAGCTTCAACATGTGCGGCCATTGACGCTTTTGCCGCTTGGATCACCACTTCTGGCTCACTTTCAGCACGGCGGCAATATGCTTCCCATGTCCAGCCAGCCGGTAAGTAACCATGTAATGGATCATGGGCGCTGGTTTGGTCTGTCACCATATCAGGATGCACACCACGGCGTACCAGCTCAGGTAAAATCTCTGAAGCATTACCACACAATGCTATCGAAATTGCTTTACCTTCCTGGGTATAACGTTCAATACGCGCCAAAGCATCATCCAGATCAACGGCCTGTTCATCCACATATTTAGTACGCAGACGAAAGTCAATGCGGCTTTGTTGGCACTCTATGGTTAATGAAGAGGCACCGGCCAATGTCGCAGCCAGTGGCTGTGCTCCGCCCATTCCCCCCAAACCCGCTGTCAGTATCCAACGTCCGGTCAAATTGCCGTTGTAGTGTTGGCGGCCTGCTTCGACAAAAGTTTCGTAAGTTCCCTGAACAATGCCCTGGCTTCCGATGTAAATCCAACTACCGGCGGTCATCTGGCCATACATAGCCAGCCCTTTGGCATCCAGTTCGTTAAAATGTTCCCATGTCGCCCAGTGTGGCACCAAGTTCGAGTTGGCAATTAATACACGCGGGGCATTTTCATGTGTTTTAAACACCCCCACAGGTTTTCCTGATTGCACCAACAGGGTTTCGTCATTTTCCAGATCCTTTAAGGTTTCAACGATTTTTTCATAGCATTCCCAGTTTCTGGCTGCACGACCAATTCCACCATACACCACCAATTCACAGGGATTTTCCGCCACATCGGGATCAAGGTTATTCATGAGCATACGAAGTGGTGCTTCGGTTAGCCAACTTTTTGCTGTGAGTTGTGTCCCTCTGGGAGCACGAATGGTTACGTTGCTGAATTTATTATTTTGCGTCGTCACGGTTTTTTCCTATCTCATCGTTGTGAATTTTGTTAATTGTATAGTTGTATATACATGTACATTCAATAGGCAAAAATGTGACAGAGATAAAGTTAATAATGCGGTAAAAATATTTTTTTGATTAAAATCAAAAAGATGATATTGATTTATTTCGTGATAAGCAGGGGGATATTTTTGCTGGTTTTGTGTTTAACATCACATTGATTTTACATTATTGTTACAACGATGAATAAAAAACCTCTTCGACTCAACGGAAAAAGAGGTTTTTTGCCGCTTAACTTTTTGTAGCTCCATATAGGAGAACTATGAACTAAAACGCCCTTTCAATTTATATCGATACCCAGGAAACAATAACCTGGCACTGGAAACAATAAATTCTTTCGACCAGGTTCGCCGGCTGATTAACAAACAAGGCGTATTTGCCTCAATTTGTAATAACCGACAAGAGAGGGCATCTCCCGCCACGGCTTCGACGATATGCTCCCCTTCGGTCAATGGCGCTACCTGGGATAAATAATCATGGGCCGTTTGCTGACGAAAATCTTGCCGCAAATACTCTGGTGCCGCCTGAACATTGACAAAGCGATCTTCAATCTGCACAGGGACATCATTTTCATAATGTACAATGATGGAATGGTAGAGCGGCGCACCTACTGCAATACTGAATTCCGCAGCCTGCGTCATGTTAGCCTTCACTTCAGCAAGTTTCAGCACCTTGCAACTATGCCGGTTAGAGCGAGAAGCAATTTCATCGGCAATACTATGAATTTCAAATAACGCCGATTGTCCTTTCGGCTCAGAGACAAACGAACCCACACCTTGCAAACGGAATAGAAAACCTTCTGCTGTTAGCTCCCTCAATGCCCGGTTAGCCGTCATGCGACTACAGTTAAATTGCCTGACCAATTCCGCTTCCGAAGGGATCCGATCATACGGTTTCCACTCCCCCGTATAAATCTTTTCAATAATCACTTGTTTGACTCTTGCATACAAAGGCACTGGTTTGGCATATGTATCTGGTAAATCGTCTGTCACTGTCCCTTCCTTCTCGCTTTTTATTCGTTCACCAACCTATTTATTCCACCAATGCACCAACTGCCATGCAAGGCGAGCCGCCGCTTTCCCCCCCATTCCCTGGATATCATATAAAGGGTTAAGCTCAACTAAATCTACGGCTTGCAATTTTTTGCTCTGACAGATGAGTTGAACCAATGGCAATAAACGCTCCAGCGGAACACCCAATGCCGCAGGCGCAGAAACGGCCGGCATTTGCCAAATTGGCAGCACATCCAAGTCGATGGTCATATAAATGATATCAACCTGATTAATTATATCTTGTAATTGCTGCTGTACCCTATCCAACATGGATTCAACGCAGTGGGTATCCCAAATAATGGTGACATCAAGATGGTTAGCTTCATCCAGTAATGCCTGGGTATTTGATGCCAAGCTGGCGCCAACGCAACTGTAATTAAATGGGCGCTGGTGTTGCTGGCAGTAATGCGCAAGTTGCCGAAATGGGGTTCCTGATGTAGGCTGCGGCGAATTTCTCAGATCCAAGTGGGCATCAAAATTGATGATACCGACACGCTGCTCTGAAAACGCACGGTAAATTCCCATCCCATGAGCAAAAGCCGTTTCATGCCCACCACCAAAAATCAGCGTCTTCATATTATTCTGCTGGCATTCATAGACAGCATCACTGAGTGCCTGCTGTGCTTCACTTAATTCACCAGAATTAGCACGAATATTCCCCAAATCCACCAATCTATCGTGACCATCATAACTCGCCAGGTTTGCCAACGATTGGCGCAAATATTCTGGTCCCAATTTCGCTCCCGGGCGGCCCTGATTCAATTTAACACCTTCATCACATTCAAATCCCAATAGCGCAATGTGGTGAAGAAATTCGGCTGGAGAGAAACTGGTTGGCTGTTTTATTGTCTGGAATAACCGTAACGCGTTATTGGCTTCAGCAAGATCATTGCGCCCTTGCCAAATGTTTTCGGATGTTGGATGCCATAAATTCATATTTTTTCCCTCACCACCATTAATTAAAGCCATTTAAATCATTACGATGCGTAATTTCGCCATGATAAATACGATAAACCAACGGGTTATGTCCCAGTTCGTATAAAATATCAACGGGGTTTCGGGCATCCCAAACAATAAAGTCTGCCGTAAAACCTGCGGCTAATTGACCGTGACTACCCGCTCGTCCCAGTGCCTGAGCTGCATGAATAGTCACGCCTTGCCAAGCTTCTTCTGGCGTCAAACCAAATTGTACGCAAGCCATATTCATAATCAGGCGCAAGGAAGCAAAAGGACTCGTACCAGGATTAAAATCGGTTGAAATAGCCATTGGAACACCGTATTGGCGCAATAATGCAATGGGTGGACGTTGAGTTTCTCGTAGGAAGTAAAATGCCCCCGGCAGTAATACTGCCACTGTTCCACTACGGCTGATAGCCCCAATACCCTTTTCATCCAAATGCTCAATATGATCAACGGATAAACCCTGATATTCAGCAACCAGCTCACTGCCTCCTAAATTGGAAAGTTGCTCAACATGACCTTTTACGGGAATATTCAAACGTTTTGCTGTTGCAAAAAGGCGTTTAGTCTGATTTAAAGTGAAACCAACGGTTTCACAAAATACATCAACAGCTTCGAATAACTGTTTTTGCCAGAGAGTAGGCAAGATGGAGTCACAAACTAAATCAATATAGCCATCAGGATCATGTTTATATTCAGGTGGGACGGCATGGGCAGAAAGTAATGTCGGGCTAATTTCGATGGGATTTTTTTGTGCCAATGCCCGCACAACCTTTAACTGTTTTTCTTCATTTATCAGATCTAGCCCATAACCTGATTTCATCTCAATTGTTGTCACCCCTTCAGCCATCAACGCATTGAGACGTTTCTGGGATACGCTTTCTAACTGTTGAGCGGAACTGTTACGGGTGGCATTAACGGTAGAATTGATCCCTCCCCCTTTAGCACTAATTTCTTCATAAGAAACCCCATTCAAGCGCTGTTCCCACTCAGAGGCTCTATTGCCACCAAAAACTAAGTGAGTGTGGCAATCGATTAAGCCTGGTGTAATTAAGCGCTGTTCTGCGTCAATGACCTTACATTGGTTGGCTGGTACGCTATCTGTCGGTAATATCGCTAAGATTTTTTCATCCCGCACAATAAGGTCATGCTGTTCTAACATGCCGTAATGGCTTTCACCATCAACGTTCTTAATTGCAGGATCCATCGTAGCAAGTTTGGCATTGCGCCATATGACATCAGTGTCTCTCAGTTCAATCGACATTGTACTATCCTGTTATCTTTCTTGTTTGTATCAGAACTCATGTTGTATATACATTTATTTTATAACCAAACATAATTGTCAAATCATTTTGTGAACAATTTGTTACTTAAAATGATAACTGTCAGGAAAAATCACAAAAAATCATGTACACTTGCCAAAAGCAGTGAGTAAATGAATGTGTAATGAAGAAGAAATATCAACTAAACTCAGAAGACATCAGTCTATTCAGAACGTCTGTTACAGGAACCCGTCGTATTGCACAAGATACGGTTTCCCATCCCCCGAAAAGAAAAAAAATTAACGCTGTTGCCCCTGAACGCTTGATGCAGGAGCAAGCTGATGCCAGTTACTATTTTTCCGATGAATTCCAGCCAAATTTGGAAATGGAAGGCCCGACTCGTTACATTCGGGAAGGCGCCAGCCATTATGAATTAAAGAAATTGCGGCGGGGAGATTATTCCCCTGAACTTTTTCTGGATTTACATGGGCTAACTCAGTTGCAGGCCAAACAAGAAATTGGGGCATTAATCGCTGCCTGTCGTCGCGAACACGTCTATTGTGCCTGTGTTATGCATGGACACGGTAAACATATTCTCAAACAACAAGCCCCGCTATGGCTTGCCCAACATCCTGATATTATTGCCTTCCATCAAGCGCCCAAAGCGTGGGGAGGGAACGCTGCGTTACTCATTTTGGTAGAGATGGATGAGTTTACGCAGCGCTAATTTGGTCTTTATATACCAATCGCCTTTCAAGATGCATCTTATATCTCCCGCTACGCGGGGAGATATAAACAATCATATTGATTTACAAGCTGCAATTTACAACATGCTATGAAACCTGATTTCTCCCCGCAAAGCGAGGAGAAATCACACGCATCTTGAAGTCAGATTGGTATATTTAATTAAATTGTCTAATGGTTAAGGTGGTTGGTCAGAATTTCTCCGCTAATTGTGCAGGAGATGTTTGCCATAACAGACACCCTTTTTCTGTTTGGTGATCCAACTCGACACATGCAATGCCGGATGTAGCAAACATCGGCGGCGTTTGCCCAGGACAAAGCTCAGAAACCAAATAACCGACTAACGGTAAATGGGAAACCACCAATACAGATTTGTGTCCTTGTGTTGACAAGACGTGTAAATAGCTAGCAACCAACGCAACATCACCCGATGGCGTTAACTCAGCCAATAACTCTTCATTATCAGGAAGCGCCAAATTTTCTCGCACCACCTTTAATGTTTGTCCTGCACGAATATAAGGACTGACCAAAATACAATCAATATCAGGCGTTTGTTGTGAAAGCCAATCTGCCATCTTCTGTGATTCTTGCCACCCTCTAGGTGTCAGCTCCCGTGCTGCATCACTGATTGCATCCAAAGCAGCATCACCGTGACGCATAATAAAAACGTACATAATCCACCGTTTAGTTAATTGCAAACCGATCTCAAAATACCCTATACACTCGTATTTCTTGAGATAAGCCATTGGTTATACGGCATTAAAACGTAAGCTCAAAAGCAATTATCAAGCTAATATTTGATATATGCCCTATGGATTTCCGAAGGATATAAAAACGTTTCAGTTAGGGCCAATCTGCATTCTGCCCTAAAACAAAGGTAAATAAAATGGCTAAAAAAAATCAATATATCTCTTGTTATTTCGTGGACTCTTTTTAGATAAAAAATACGAATAAGGATTTAATTGCCATAAAAAATCGACTCTTAATTAAAAGAGCCGATCGGGTTATTTAAATAAAATTCAAGTTATGCGTGAAATTTCTTTTTCTGTTCAGCCATCTGGACTAAACGCTCACAGGGCGCAAACCTTTCGCCATATTGCGCCTCCAGACGACGTAAAATTTCTACAACTTTATCACTGCCAAGCTTATCAATATAACGGAATGGCCCTCCCAGGAATGGCGGGAATCCGATGCCAAATACAGCACCAATATCACCATCACGCGGGCTTCTGATAATCCCCTCATCCAGACAGCGCACAGCTTCATTCAGCATGAGCATCACACAACGCTGGGCAATGTCAGCCGGCAACATTTTTATCGCTGGTTTGATCTTTAATAAGGAATAAATCGAAGCATCCACTTCTTTGGCTTTTTTTCTGCCCGTATACAAATAGAAGCCGCGGCCATTCTTCTTGCCTTTTCGGTCATCCTGCAAAATTGCAGATAAAATCTCTGGTGCTTCAAATCGACTGCCTAATTCTTCTACTAAAATAGGGATGATTTTAGTCCCCACATCTATGCCAACTTCATCCAGTAGATTGATAGGACCAACAGGAAAACCAAAATTCAGCAAAGCATTATCAATATGTTCAATCGGCTCACCTTCCAATAAACAATAACCCGCCTCATTAATGTAAGGTGTCAGAATCCGGTTTACATAAAAACCCGCTTTATCACCGACAACAATCGCTGTTTTTCCCTGTTTCTTGGCTAACGCTACAGCAGTTGCGATCGTTTTTTCACTTGTTCCCTCATGTGGAATAACTTCCACCAGCGGCATTTTATCTACAGGACTGAAATAGTGAAGACCGATCACCTGCTCTGGCCGAGTCGCAGCTTCAGCAATCTTATGGATTGGCAATGAAGAAGTGTTAGACGCAAAAATGGTTTCAGGTTTTGTATTCTCTTCAATCTCTGTAACCATTTTGCGTTTTAAGACTAAATCTTCAAATACCGCTTCAACAACAATATCAGCTTGCTTAAACCCACTGTAATCGGTCGTTCCTGTCAATAGAGACATTTGACGAGAACGCTCACTTGATTTCAAACGACGCTGTTTTACCCGCTTAGAAAGGAGATCCCATGTATATTTCAAAGCCTGATTAATACCCTTTTCATTAATATCTTTAATGCGGGCAGGCAAATTTCCTCGCGTCACGGTTACATTGGCAATGCCGCCCCCCATCAGGCCGCCTCCCAAAATCCCCACCTGTCTGATTTCAGCGGGCTGTTCTGAAGAGCCAGTTTCATTCTTCAACGTGGTAGAAGCAAAAAACAGGCTCCGCAATGCTTCTGATTCTTGCGTCATCGCCAGCTCACCAAATGCCTTGGCTTCAAGCTGAAAGCCTTTCTCTGAGCCTTTTTCCAAACCGGCACGAATCACATTGATGATTTTTTCTGGGGCGGGATAATGGCCGCGAGTTTTTTCTCGCGTTTTTTTATGAACCATCTGGAATAACAACGGCCTGCCTAACGCACTTGCCAGCATACGCTGCGACCATGCCAATGGCTTACGTTTCACGATGCCTTTTTTAACATATTGCACAGCAACATCTAATAAGATATCTAAAGGAACTGCGTCATCTACAACACCCAACCGTAGCGCCTGTTTTGCCTTGAGCTGACGGCCTGTCAATATAATGTCCAAAGCAGCACTGACACCAATCAAGCGAGGTAATCTCTGCGTTCCACCTGAGCCGGGCAATAACCCAAGCTGAACTTCTGGCAAACCAAGACGGGTTTTTTCATCCAAAGAACAGATACGCGCATGGCAAGCCAATGCTAACTCCAGACCACCACCTAAGCACGCACCATGAATCGCTGCCACAACAGGCAAAGAATAATTGGCAATCTGCGCAAACAGTTTTTGACCTTTTTCAGCTAATGCTGACGCTTCTTCCTGGGTTTGGCAGTTAGCTATCATGCTAATATCCGCACCAGCAATGAAAGTATCCGGCTTGCCGGACACAATAACCAACCCTTTCAAGCCTGAAACTTGTTGCGCTTTTTCAAACATGATCAGGAACTGCTCGACAAATTCAGCTTTCAGGGTGTTGACTTTCTCTCCTGGGACATCAATGGTGATAATTCCCACCTTGTCGTCCCTGACAGAAAAACGGAATACCGATTGCTCCGGTTGCATTGTTGCTGACATAACCGTTTCTTTTTCAGCCTGAGCCATTATTCTACCTCCAATACCATTGCTGCACCCAAACCACCAGCGGCACAAGCTGTCGTTAATCCAAAACCACCCCCACGGCGACGCAATTCATTCAACGTTTGGGTCACCATTCTGGCGCCTGTCGCCGCGAAGGGGTGCCCATAAGCAATTGATCCGCCTAACACATTGAATTTATCCATATCCACTTCACCAATTGCCTGAGTACGTCCCAACTTTTCACGGGCAAATTTCTCACTGGCAAACATTTTTAAATTCGTTAATGTTTGGGCAGCAAATGCTTCATGCATGTCGATAATGGTCAATTCATTGAGAGTGATACCCGCACGCTCAAGCGCCAACGGGGTTGCATAGGACGGCCCCAGTAACATGTCCTGCCAAACATCAATGGCAGAAAATGCATAGCTACGTAAATACCCCAATGGAACCATACCAAGCTCTTTGGCAACGGATTCACGCATTAACATCACTGCTGCGGCACCGTCCGTCAGTGGTGTGCTGTTTGCCGCGGTGACTGTGCCATGTTTTCGATCAAAGGCCGGACGCAATTTGGCATAAGAAGCTAAGGTTGAGTTTTTTCTGATATTGTTATCTTCTGCCAATGTCTTGCGGTATGGCGGGAAATAGGCCGATATGATTTCCTCTTGCAAAAGCCCTTGCTCCCAGGCTTTGGCGGCCAGTACATGCGAGCGGTGCGCAAGCTCATCCTGATCTTCGCGGCTGATATGATACGTTTTTGCCATCTGCTCAGCGGTATCTCCCATTCTCAACCCTGTGGAATACTCTGCAACAGCAGGGGATACAGGCAATAAATCACGTAATTTCAATCGACTGAGTAATTTTAATCGTTGGGTGAGACTTTTGGCTTTGTTCAAGTCAACTAACGTACGCGCCAATGACTTCGTCACTCCGATAGGTAAAACGGATGAGGAATCCGCACCTCCCGCGATCCCTATATTGACTACGCCTGCCATAATACTTTCAGCCACGTTTGCAATTGCCTGAAAACTCGTCGCACAGGCACGGGAAACACTATAGGCATCAGTATTCACACTTAAGCCTGCCCCCAAAACAATTTCCCTTGCAATATTTGGCGCTTCCGGCATTTGAACAACTTGCCCAAAAACCAATTGGTCGATCTTCTCAGGCGACAAACCGCTCCTAATGACCAGCTCGCTTACAACAGCCTTTCCCAAGTCAACAGCCGGAATACCGTGGTAGAAAGTTGCCTGTTTCGCAAAAGGAATGCGCAACCCGCTGACAATAGCAACACGTTCCTTTTGCGATGTCACTTTTGTTGAAGAATGACCCATAGCAACTCCTAATTATTATTAACTAAATCAATTGATTGATTAAAAATATTTACTCACCTCATAAGAGGTCAGACCTGATGATGCATTGTTAACGCAATGTTGGAAAATAGCAAATAGGAATAAATCAAAAATGAGAACAAACTCAACTTTAAACTATTTATAATTTATACAACTTAAATGGAGAATAAGCGAAAGGAGTACAAAGAAAAGGCAATGATTTACAATCTATTACAAGCGATTTTCCCACTGTTTGGCATGACAAAACAATGAGAAAACCGTTGTTCAGAGTGAATTAACGCAAGCCTAACTGAAAGATGAGGGCTTCCGCTTGGCAGCTAAAGGTAAAGTCCACCGATAATTGCATCCCACCGTTAACCGCTTCGATACTATGGCGTATAATACAGGGATCAGATTCCACTGATTTTGCCTTCTTAATTAACGTATTAAGCATAATTTCTGCGTCTTGTTCACTCGCAAAAATACACTGATAAGAAGCGGTGCAGTCTTCATTATCAATAACGGTTCCCACATCAACACAACAGCAAGCTGCCGTTTCTTCGGCATTACAGCGGTTAATCGCATCAGACATTTAATTTCTCCGGCTAAAAAACTTGCTGATAATTCTACGTTTTCCTGACTGCCAATAACCAGCATTTGCACTGTTTGACGCCATTTATCTCACTATTTATTGATCTGACCACGTCAACAAAAACCCGTTTACACTTCATTAACGGAAGTTGTCTATTTTTTGTTAAGCAAGTCCCAATTTGAGAATCATTTTAGTTATATTTAGAAAACATTCTTGCAACATATTCTAGTATCAAGCCTATACTTCGTGCACTGGTCTGATTTGTCATTATTGTCATGGTGACAAATCGACTCTACAATCCCGCGCTCTCAGCTACTTGAGTGGCATGTTAATAATAATTAGACAATGAGGTTTTGGTTATGGACCAGAAAAACCTATTTACACGTTCAGCGTTAGCAGTGGCGGTTGCAATCCTCTCATCCAACGCTAGTGCTGCTGGTTTTCAATTGAATGAATATTCATCATCAGGACTAGGCCGTGCATTTTCTGGGGCAGGTGCCGTTGCAGATAACGCTTCCGTAGGCAGTCGTAACCCTGCGGCCATGACCTTATTTGATCGCCCATCATTTTCTGGTGGTTTGGTGTATGTCAACCCAGATGTTGATATCACCGGAAAGTCTCCCATCACCAAAAACAGCACTGATGCTAAAAATATCGCACCGAGTGCATGGATCCCAAACCTGCATTTTATTACGCCAATCAATGATCAATGGTTTGTTGGCGCATCTGCAACGTCTAACTTCGGCTTGTCTACCGACTTCAGCAACAACTATTCTGCTGGCCTGCTAGGCGGTAAAACTCAACTGAAGACCATGAACCTAAACCTAAGCGGTGCTTACAAATTTAATAACCAGTTTAGCTTTGGCTTAGGTGTCAATGCTGTTTATGCTGATGCCAAAATCGCCCGTCATATGGGAGAATTCGGCCCAATAGCCACTAAGATGCTAAACGCTAAAGGACAAGCCATTGGTAATCCAGTCCTTGCACATCTTTCAATCCCAGATAGCGCTGAAGCGGCCAGATTGGAAGGTAAAGATTGGGGTTACGGGTGGAATGCAGGGTTCCTATATCAGTATGACGAAAATAACCGCTATAGCCTGACTTACCGTTCAAAAGTCAAGGTTAAGTTTAAAAGCGGAGATTACAGCAATGATTTGCCATATATACCAAAAGTCTTTGATAATGGGACTAATGGTAATATAGTCAAAGGCAAGCTGGACCTGAATTTACCGGATATGTGGGAATTCTCAGGTTATAACCGTGTTGCTCCACAGTGGGCAATTCACTATAGCTTGCTATACACTGGCTGGAGCGAATTCAAAGAATTAAAAGCAGTAAGGAGTGACACGGGTAATGTTGCATTTGAGAAACACGAAGGCTTCCGTGACGCTTACCGTATCTCACTAGGTACAACTTACTACCATGATGATAACTGGACATTCCGTGGTGGTATCGCCTTTGATGAAAGCCCTGTACCAGCCAAAAATCGTTCTATTTCCATTCCAGATCAAGATCGTTTTTGGTTTAGCTTAGGAACCACTTACGCATTCAACAAAGATGCTTCTGTAGATGTCGGTGTTTCCTATATGCGTGGCAAAAAAGTACATATTAGTGAAAAACTCCCAGAAGATGTCCAGAAATTAGGTGGCACGACACCATATGAGTTCGATTCCAAAGGAACTGCATGGTTGTATGGTATAAACTTTAACTATACGTTCTAACTACATACTGTAATCCCAAAAAAGGATAGCAGATGCTATCCTTTTTTGATTATAAGTACGAACTAATCTATGGAATCCAATTCATCTTGAATGCTTGCCGCATTAGGATTTTTTTCTGGCTCCAACTTACCTCCATTGGCCATAAAATCGTGGCGTTGGAAGTAAGCATCGCGCACCATCAAATAAGGATCTGAAGAATTTTTTAACAAGCCGTCAGAATCCAGCAAGCGAGCGCGGGTTTCTATACCTTGGAAAATCCACGTGCCTACCGACACCCATCCCGTAAGATAACTCAATACAGGATAAGTCATATCCGCAAGGTTACCGCCCTCATCACGCAATGTAAAACTGCCGTAACCGGGCAAAACAACATATGGGCCATACCCCACATTATAGTATCCCAATATGCTACCAAAACGCATTGGATCTTCTTTTGCCAGTTTGGGATTAGCCATGGAAGCCACATCAATAAGCCCCCCCATTCCCAACAACGTATTCAAAAAGAAACGGTTGAAGTGTTTTGCACCTTCATGAACATCGCCACGCAAGAAACTGTTTACCATACTGGCTGGCTCTTCAAGGTTGCTCATAAAATTACCAATGCCATTTCGTGCAGGCATTGGCACATAATTACGCCAGGCTACAGCAACCGGGCGCAGTACATATGGGTCGAGAACATCATAATTAAAGTTAAACATAGCACGGTTAAACCCTTCCAGCGGATCAGAACGCCCCTGCTCCATCGTATTCGATGAACTGGCACATCCTGCAAGTAAGACGGCTGTAAGAGCAACCCCGCTCAGACTATACTTCATACTGTTCTCCATATAATTATTTTTAGATATCAATTATCGCGCTGTATACCAGCTATTGCACCCAATATGTAAAATATACTGCCTATCTTTCATTAATGGTAATCAAAAAGAGTGGTGATTATATAGGCAAACAGTTTGTTATACCTTATCTCTGACAAGAAAAACAGGTATACTGCGTTCCATTGGCCCCCTTAGTTAAATGGATATAACAAACAAAACAATCAACCACCTGATAAATATACAAAAAATAAACTTATAAACATCTTAAAAGTACACAGATATGTACACAATCTCAAAACACTGCTCATTTTCTTATTTCTTAGTTTACTATCTATATCCTAATCTCAACAGTTTTTCATTGCTCAGTAATCAATCAATTGAATAATTTCAACTGGCAACTTTCTGTGAGTTTATTTTATACTCTTCAGCATTCTCCCAACCTCAAATCCCACCCCAATAACCGCCTAAATTTCCCCCATCCATCCCCATATCCCTCCAAACTCACATTTTGCACATTTATTGAACTAGTAATTTGTTGAATTTCAACGCGTTCAACAGTCAGTTACCCGTTTTTAATGCACGAATCGGCCTATTGTGGGATTTCATTAAACCTCGGTTTGGCAGAAACCCAGCGACTGGCGGAAAATGCTTTATCCAAAAAAGCGAATGGGGCAGATATTGAGGATAAAACAAAATTTATTGATAACATAGGGTTAAAAGATACTGTTAATAGGGCATATAACGCGTTAAACAAATACGCTAACGGTGCGGACATTACCGATAAATCGGTGTTTGTGAGCAACCTAAATTTCATGGACCAGGTAATTCGAACTGATCTGATTAACGGTAATCAACAACGTATTCAGAGCGAGTTAATAGTAGATAATCGTCTAACTGTGACGAACGAAGTGTACTGTCAGTCGGGAAATGCAGCTATTGCATTGAAATCAACAAAAGGCGGTCCCCACATAGCGTACACTTGGAATAATTCCCAATGGCATGATGTGCGCTTTCCGGAAGGCAAAGGAACCGCCATCGTTTTAGGCGCTAATTGCTGGATAACCGGGGATGGTTACCTGAAATTAGCCTCGCCCATTATCAAAATTTGGCGTGAGGGTAAATTTGAAACCAATAACGAGTCTGAAGGTGCTATCGTGGAGCGTTTGTCCGAGGGCGTTTACCTCATCAAAAACGTGCTGGGATTCAATGCCGATGCGGCATGGGGCGGTGTTGATGGTGGGGTTGATATACCGCTGTGCAAAAATAAATTGCCGCTAATTTGGGTAAACTATAAGGTGTTGCCGGATGGTTCTATCAAATTAATGACCTATCACCGTGAACATGCAGATGCCCCCGCATTCGCCAGAAATGTACGTGAGGGCTATGCCGACGGCGACCCAATTGATATTCCCAGTGGTAGATTTATTTCCGTTCGTGTACAAATGCCGGAAAATTCTATTTGGAATCAACAGCAACGGAAATTAGCTGAATCAAAATAGTGTTTAGGGGCACACAGCCCCTGTATTTATTTCGGCTGTTCTGGCCATGAGATATCGGGCGCGGTAGCGCAATCCACCCGATTGAGCAGTACCCGATATTTGCGCCATTCGGTGAGTGCGGATTTTTCGGCGTCGGTTGCCATATCGAGGTCAACGGCGTCCTGATAAATATCAATTTTGGCTCTGGCGGTATCCAACAATTGCCGTTTCCGGGATTCCGCCTGTTGCTGTTCATGCTGGCGTTGTGCCTGAATATCTGTTACCCACTGTTTGCCATTCCATTTATCAAACGGTGTTGCGGGTGCCTCTGGTGTTGTTTTCGACGGATAATCACCGAGTGCTGTAATCACCTGTGCGGCACCTGTTTCAATACTGTAAACGGTTTTACCACGATGATCTGCGACGTACTCCCACGCGGACAAATCTGCCGTTCGGCAAATGGCATAACCCTGTTTGTGGTCACCCGGCGCATCAATACACGAGTGAGCCGGAATCCCCAGACCGACGAGTAAAAACTCCACAGATGCAGAACTATATTCTCGCGTTTCGCTGTGATAATTATAAACAGTAATATTACCTGCGACAGTGGCGATATGATTTTTGTCTAATTTTGCCGTCATTATACTGCCCTCACAATGTAGTTAAATGCGATGTTTATGGGGCGGGTTTCCATTGCTGTGCGCACCGCACGGGATGCATCAAATATCCAATTTACGGCCCCATATCCTGTAATTTCAGTCGATGGTGTTAGTCCAGATGACAGAACATGCCCCAATTGTGTGAATGGACCCGAGGCGCTGACACCCTGAAAAAGCTGCGTTCGCCCAAATGTTCCGACAATATTTTGAATCGCATCAATCTGAATCGATAATAGTTCTCGTCCGGCATCGTCGCCGGTATCGCCGTTCCAGCCGCGCAGAAATTTACCTCTCAAATCCGGCAATGTTAGTGATGGATATACACGCGCCAGCTCTGGATATTGTGCTGCGGTAAACGTAGCGCCGTTACATTGCATCCATCCAGCAGGCGGGGTTGCTAACGGCCACGGAATCGGTACGCCAACGGGTAATGCCGAGCCTGCCGTTAAACCGAGGTTTTTCACAAACTCAGATTTGTTGGGGATATCTGCGCCGTTACGGGATTTTTCGAGGCGAGAGTTGGCATTGTCGTTGGCGTGTCGTAGGGCGTCGGTTGTGGATTTTGCAATACCGATTGCATCTACAAACAGCATCCACTCATTTTGCGACTTATCCGGTTGTTGACCTCTAGTTTGTCGTTTAGCTGTATAGAATTGTCCTGCGTGTTGCACTACAGCATATTGTGGATAATCTACAGATGCATCCCACTCAGAAATTCCGCGTTGGGATAAATACATTAGCCATTGATCGGTGCGTTTGCCGATGGCATTAAACCATTCCATTGGTGGTTTTCCTGCCGTGCGATCAATGGTGACCCCCCAGCCACGCAGAACGTCAGGAAATGTTTCTATTTCCCCTGTTTTTGCATCATTGGCAAATATTTTGTAATCGGGTTTATTGATGATTGACATTGATAATCCTCGTAAATTGACCGTCGCCAAAACCGAAAGCATGGCTATCATTTTCCCAACCGAAGGGATGGTCACTGTTAATAACAACAAATTGGTAGCGCACACCAATAGGCCGACTCAGGATGTCGAGTTTTAAAATGGCGTGTAATCGAAATGGAGTCAGGTAATTAGCAGGAACAACAACATTCATTGTCATGTCATAGTTATCGATGACAAATGAATATTCCCCTAATAAGTGTTGTAGTGAATGTGTAATTCCGACAATGGTCGGTCGCTGGAAATTTTTGATAATTTTTGCTCGGATAAAAAAACGATAATCCGAATCATCCAATCTGACGGATTTCTGTAACGAGTCACCATAGCGATAAAATAACCCATTATTAAATCCTAACGCGCCAGCAATACCCAGCCACCCAAAATAATCTTTTGGTACAAATGATTTCATTGTCCTGCCAATTCCTACATGGCGACCAATGAGATCTAATCCATACCCAACTGATTTATCGATATCCAATATTTCGGCTAATTTTACGGCTGACTGGAAAACTATTTTGCTCTCAGAAAATAAAAGCTCGACGGTTTGTCGAGCCTTCGGTTTTCCTCTGTATTGCCATATCAGAAAATCTTCGGGTTTTTTATTCAATCAACACCTCCACATTTTCAGGTTTAATGCGAGCGCATTGCCTAACTCCTATAGCGGCTATGTCAGAGTTGTTGACTGTGATTGATTTGATGTAAAAACCAGAAATAGAATTAACGTTACATGTTAACCGCATAGCATATACTGATTCACCAATAGCAAATTCAGTAGTAGCCAATGATTTTTTAATACCGTCAGTATCGATATCCTGAAATCCGTTTATGCGGTCAATGACAACCCTGACCTTGATATCAACCATCTCAGCGCGGTCGAATTTCACTGTTCTCTCTGTACCTGAGTAGTTACATGAACATGAGATGACTCCCATTAAGCCGCACCCGCCAACTTTCTTTTTGAGTATGGCTAATGCAATGTCTTCATCTCGACCACCGATGACAACCGCATTCATAGAGTGAGGCGATACGCCATTTTTATCGGTCTGATTGGTGTCATTCTCATAAACGCGCGCCTGTTTCACATCTGGTAGGTCAAGTAGTGCCGCCTCTATTCCCTGCCTGTCGTCATGATTGTTGATGGAGTGTGAACGCATAAACCGAGTCAAGAAGTTGCCATCTGTTTCCTCTTCACTGCCAGATTTAGCCTCTTTGGTTGTGATAATTTTTTCAATACCAACGATCACTGTAACAAGTTGTAGCTCTTGCTGGGCTTGCAGACTAAATGCGCCCAGTTCCTGACTGCGCAGAATGACGCGGGCTGAGCCGTTGTTATCTAACTTCGCTTCATTGAGAACTATCCATTTGATGCGGTTATTATCTGTGAGCACCGTGCCTTTAGGAACAATAATGCCTGTAGCACCCGTCATCACCACGTCATCCAGATAGCTAAATTCAGCCCCCCGACGAACCAAACCCGCATACATCGCTCGTTGCTCTAACCATGCACCAGTCGCATTGTAGGGATCTAACATCTGTGCAATAAATGCAATGATCTGATTGATATTAGCTAATTCCTGAGAGAATAACCCCACCATCTGACCATCAGGAGAGTCAGCATCCAGATTAATATCCTCACCATAGATGCGTTTAAAACCTGTTTCTAGCCGTTGGTGAATGTCGGACAGTTGGTCAATGACAATTCCTGTTTCAGTGATCTGGAGCATAAGTATTGACCTCGTTTTTTTGTCCGTAAATATCAATGTAGGTCACGCCAATCTGTGACTGGCGGTTATCTGCGCTGATTTTGATATCGAAGTAGGTAATTTCTGTCACACCATCCGTATTTAGTACAGCGCCTTTCAATTCAGATTCCATTGCCATCAAATTAGGATTTTTACGCAGGTAATCAAACCAGCGGATACCGTGATCGGGATTCAAAAACCAGTCATTGTGCAGGGAAAGCAGCCGGGTTTTTACTGACTGCGCGATAGCTTCGGAGGTTGTAGCGTAGTCATTGCGACCGTTCCCGAATGTCCAGTCATGATGATTATCTAACCGCCTCACTCTCATTTATTTGGCCTCCCCGTATTGCCGCCGTGTGAATCAGGGTGCGTGTGGTTTTCAACATCCACCCCACCACCAATAACCCTAGCCGCTGTGATTGTTCCACTGGATTCACTGTTGCCGCTGGTCTGATTCCAATTTCCGGCCTGTTGGTGATTTCCGGTTTGTTTACTATTCCCCAGATGTTCAATATCACCCAGAATGGTGATTGTCCCTTGTGTCATACGAATGAACGTTGAGCCGTCATCCGTTTGCATGGAAGCGCCGCCATGAAAGAAATCAAGGATTTTTTTAGGCTGACTGCAAATGCCAGGGATAAATGACGCATCGGAATAGTCATGCAATCGCGCATCCAGTGGTACGGATTTATTACCCGTGGCATACCAGCCATCGATGCAACGCTCTGAGAATATCGCCAGCCCCTCATCGCCGGATGTCACAGGTACAGTGAAACAGAATCCACCTGCTCGCGGGAACTGGACAACAACATCCACCAGCGGTGGCAATTCTAGTACCTCACCATTGCGCAATATTTGGTTAATCATCAGTTCGATTGTGGCAGTGTGGCCATTAAATGAGACAACGCGGGCAGGTAAGGCGGTATGGATATCAAGGCGCTCGTTTTCCGCTTTTCTATCCAAGACATCAAGCAGTGTTGGGTATTTGTCCATCTTTCTTTTCCACCTTCTGATATTTTCCACCAATGCAGGTGATTTTGGTTGTCCAGTTGTCACCCATGAAATCGCCGGAGTGTTCTAAGGCAGTAACTTTGTAATCACCGCTATATTCAGGAATAATTGACTGAACCCGCACCAGTCCGCCTATCCGCATAACCGGATTTAGTAAACAACTCACTGATAATCCATCATCGGTTTTCTCTGGACTGCCAATCATTCCCGCCTCCTGAGACAGAACGAACCCCTCGTTATCGGCGAGCACCTTACTTTTAGGTAATACAGTCATGTTGCCATCCTGCACTGACCAGTCAGCGCCGTTATTACGGGCGATTTTGTGCATAATGTCGCGTGCATTTCCGGTTAGAACTTTGCCGCGCGGCAGTGCTCTGTCTTTCGGTAAATCCACCACACCATTACCAACCCTCATCGATCTGGTGGCCTCAGCCAGAATACTGGTATCAGTCGCACCCGCCGCCAACGTTTTATTGACCAATGCGCCCGTGTACGCTTCGTAGCCATCACCGCACGTCAACTGGATAATGAAGTCCAGCCCATCCCGCTGTGTTATCGCCTCAATGATGTCACCCATGTAGATTACTCGAAGTTCTTCATAACCGACTGCCAGACTGACACGGTTATAAATTTTACTGGTAATTAAATTGCGATGTGAGGGATTGAGGTTCCACACTTGGATTGTGGCCGGATTTGGTTCGCTACCAATGGTTTTAGATATTTCGAAGGCGACTCTCAGATTAGTAATTTCAATAGACTCTTTAGTGTTGCCGATATTCAGTTTAACCTGTCGTCCGAATTGCCTCATGCCATGCCTCTTTATCGACAAAATAGATTTTTAGCCGCTTTCCCATTTCATTACGCCGGACTGAATTTATCCCTAATCCAGAGCCATCACTCATTAATATGATGAATGGTAGGTTTTTAGTGAAAAGCACAGGGCTGTTTACCGCCATCCCGTACCGTTGGGCGATGTAGTAATCTGAGTTGGTATCCAGTAAATCAAACTGCCACCCGTTAGAAATTGAATTGAAATACAGGGTAAATTTTAGATTCATTTCAAACAGCGTGAACGATTGCTCCTGAACTTCGTCAGTTGAAACGGGTATTTCATATATCATCAGTTACCTCCCAAAAGCCCATTCAAAAACCGTTTAGTCGCACCGATAGGATCACCAGCCATTTCATTAATCTTAAAAACAGCAGAGGATTTTCCATCTACCAATTTTGGTTGGGTTTTTCCCATATTGACCTTGTTCGATGCTGATTTTTTCAGATTAGGGTGTAATCCCTGAGCTGTCTGCGTTTCCACGATAAAGATCTCGCGTAATGTAAGACTAAACTCAGCCGCACCCTCATTCATTTGGGTTACGCTAATACTAACAATCATCATGTTTTTATACTGTTTCAGGCCAGTCATAACAGTAATGGGTTCGCCGAGTTTTTGGAGGTTCAATAAGTCGTTATAGGCTGAGCCGACCCTATCCAGTGTTCGCGAGCTGTCATTAGCACGCCCCTGATAATTAGGTAGCCACGGCGCTACAGGTCGACTATAACCGACTTGTTCCAGTATGGATGCGCCCATTGACATATAACGATTTACCATAGATTCAGCCTGTTTTGTCATAGCTCTGATTTCTACAGGAAGTGGGTATTTATCCAGCGCAGCGGAAAAATCACCACCAACTAGCGCATTGAAGTACTGAGGAGGTTGGTAACCCACCATAATTCCGGCAATAGTTATTTCTTTCGGTTCCAGAACGGCATGATCAGCAATTGCTGCCCCTGATTCGATAGGGTTCTCAGTAATGCGTAAATTCGAACTGTGATTCTCTATAACCACACAGTCAAATTGAAACTCACCTATAGAGCGCGTTATTACTGATGCGCGTGTGGTGTTAAAACCGCTGAGTAAGTCCATAGTCAGATCCAATAAAAAGGCCGCATTTGCGACCTGTTATTCAGTAATGTTATATGGCAGAAATTAAATTTTCTCGTTAATGCCTGCCTGTTTCAGAATTGAGTTAGCGGTATGCTTAGAGACTATTGTATATGGCACACTAAATGCTTTGTTGGTTATATCGCTACGCCATATTTCATGGCTGCCTTTGCCTTGTCTTACAAAGTAACAGCCATGTGCTAATAGAATTTCTTTTAGTTGCGGATATAAGCCGGAACCCATCAGAGAGCCATCCTGGAATCAGATGATTGTTCTTGGACGAACTTAAGGCGGAAAACCTCAGAATGATCGCCAAGTCCATTAATCTCATAAAGCTCAGGCGCTATTTCCCAAACTTTTTCTGTCAGTTCATCGTAAGTTTTAGCTTCTGTAACCAACCCAAGTTCATCACACTCAGCGACCCACATGTCATCATGGATAACATTTACAACGAAAGCCTCAAGTCTTGTTATAACCACTCCCATGTTTACCTCTCCGTATACTGAGTTAATGATTATCTACCCCAATCTTAGCACTCATTGATTATAAAATCATCGAAATTAGCCGTCCATAGCTTGGGGTTAGAATGCGTTCATCGGTAACGAGATCATGCTATCAATGTAATATCCATAACGCTTTGCCAATCCTTCAATAATCCCTTTTGGGGTCTCAGTTCCACCAGTAAAAGTCTCAGTTTTATCGAGATGCTTGTCGTAAACTTCCATCTTGATAATGTATCTGAAATTAGGTGGTTGAGGTTTTTTCGCTTTAACCTCACCAGTAGTCCAATACTCATAAAGCACATCATCGCACTCTTCCTGATACCGGATAACTTTATCCCTGATTGATGCTTTAACTTTATTGGGACTGATAGTCGCTAACCAGCCAGCGAGTTTACGGAGGGCTAGACAACTCATTGATTGCGCTCCGCCTTTTGTAGGTATAACGATTTCCGTGATACCTTTAGAGAAACGTGTTTTTAGCTTCTCTAATTGAGACTGCCACGCTAGCCCCATTCCATCAACAATTGGTTTCATTGGTACATACGGTTCACCGTTATAATTAACGACATAGAGATCTGAACCATAAAATGGGACATTAATAGTTTTACTAACGCTGTTAGTTGCTATAATGGTCATTGTCTATGCTCCTGCAAGAGTGGTAGACGTTGTATTAGAAGCCCCGATTGCCTGATCTGCGTTGGGGCTTCGCTGTTTTAGGACGACAATATTTATTACGTAATTGTAACGTTTTGTAAAGGTTCTCAGCCGTGAACTGAGAGGCCTCTCGAATTTTCAACCAATTACACACGTAATACGCGTAAATACATATTGTTATCACCAACAATCACTGTTAGATTGGCTGACTCTATTGAATAGATCAGTATTTGATCGCCATCCTTGGCGCAATTCTTACGCTACTTCTACACCGTGAATTAAATGTCTCAGCGCCTTAATGCCGTTCTCGTTATAACGGAATGCTTCCACTTGCTTACTTGAGTGAGCGGATTTATCCAAAAAGAACTTACCGTGTTGTTCATTTTTAAGGTTGTGTTCATTGGCAACCCGTCCGATTTTGTTTGCTGACACATCCAGCATTTTTCCTACTTCACCTGCTGTGTAGTATTTTTCTTCCAGCACAGGAAGAGGGACTGCTTCAAAACCAACAATAGGATTAACAATATTGGCTGCTGCGCACTGTTTCGCTTCACTGCTCAGGTTCGGCATTAGGTCAAACAGGCTACTGATAGCATCAACTGACATTTTCAGCGTTCTGGCGCGGCGGTATTCAGGCAAGCCTGACTTGCTTTTCTCTGGTACTAATTTCCCTGAACGATAATCAATGAAAGTCTGGTTCACCTGCAATTGGAATGCTGGACTGATCCACCCTGCATATGAGACTGCTAAAAGTTCATGTGCAAAAGTACCACCATAACGACCTTCTTTTCTAACTAGGGGATTTCCACGAGTTAAATTTGCAACCTCAAGAATCAATGACTTAATAGCATCTGATTTAACCCACTCGCTAGGTGCTCTTGATTGCTGTTGTCCACTCGCCTTATGCAAAGCATTCAGGTTAAAACGACCTTCTGAATCGGTAGTGATTTCTACGCCTGCAATGACAGGAAGATTTTTATTTGCTACATTATTCATATTGTCACTCTCTGTTATGGGTTGACACGTTGGTTTCTTCGAACGTTACTGACAAATTAGAAGCCTCAACTGTTGGCGCAGTTGGGGTTTCGTCTTTATTGGGCTGCATTTTTTCTTTGTCCTATTGCTCTATTCATTCTGTCCCTCAGTATTTTTACAATCTCAGCATTTAAAGAACGATCATTGCGGTTGGATTCTTCCTCATACCATTCCCTAACTTCGGGCGGCATTCTTAGCGGATATGGTTGTATTCTTTTTGGGTGACTCATAATGATTCTCTTTTTTCCTTTGAATTAACTTATTATAGTAAAATGATGGATCGAAAGGATTCACTTGTCAAACATATATTTACTATCTACACTGCCGAATAGTGAGTCTAAAGGAGTCAAACAATGTCACGTATAGCGCCATACCCTTTAAGAATGCCACCTGAATTAAGGGAAGCGTTGGAACAGAAGGCAGAGAAATCGAAGCGGAGCCTTCAGCAAGAGGTCATTTATCACATTGATATGTCATTGCAGATTGAAAAGCTTTTTGTAGCCACTTCATCTGACGATATTTATACGCGGATAGCTAAGGCGTTAAAATCAGAAAGCGAGTCTAAGAAAAAAGATGAAGATATTGAGAAATTAAAAATGCAAATTAGTCTGTTGCATGGAATAACAAAAGACACAGACACAGACAGATTTATGAAAATTAATACACAGGTTAAAATTGCTCAGGAAGCACTGGATAATATAACCAAACACATACCACCGAGGTATGAAGAGCCTATAAAAACTAAAAAATAATATCCTCTTGCCTCAGTGCCAACAAAAAAGCCCCGTAAGGGGCTTTACTTCTTCTCATTCATCTTCTCACCCATTGCAATGATTTCAATGGCTGTTTTGCCTCCGATCATCTTGTTGATTGCCTTTACCTTGTCTTCTTCATTGTTAGTTACTGCCTTAGCAATTAAACCAATATCAAGAACAGCACTTTTGAATTTATTCGCTTCATCTTTATCAAGAGATAGGTAGATTTTTTGTGTAGAAGATTTTAAAGCATCGGAGCTTGAGGCGTCTATTTTCAGCTCCTTTTCTCCACATCCAACCAAGAATACAGTTAAAATAATTGGCAAGAACAATTTTTTCATAATAAATCTCTTAAAATAGAATTGATGATTAATTAAACCATTTAAGAGCTATATTATCCATATCCGTTAGCTAGCTGTCCTTTCGTATTATAACCAGCATTTTTTAATGCTTTGCTGAAACCAGCATTAGAATAGTTGGCGGCTTTTTCTGGTGATGGAGCAGTAATGTGTTGCGTGACATTCACGTCCCCTTGTCGGATTGTTGTCTGACTACTATTGTTACTGGTGGTAACATTTGCAATAGACTGACCAATCGTGGCGCCATTACCAGCGTTGATACTGGATTGGATATTCTTAAGCTCATCATTGCTAAGATCAAACGTAGACTCTTCCTCCTCCTTATCTCCAGTGAAGAAATTCTTTACTGCTTGAATCTTAGCAGCCACCTTATTGTAATAATCCATCACCCAGTCAAGCGCTTCCTTGAACGGCTTCTTAATCATTTCCTTGACCTTGGCAAACCGCTTACCAATATCATCAACGAACTTCGTTACGTCCTGTTCATTCAGCCCGAACAGACTCAGGATGAACTTAAATGCTTCCCTGAACGGCGTAGTCAATAGATCCCAAATCAGGTCAAAGATTTTTCCGAGTTTCTGTGTCCATGTGGTCGAATCATCGGAGAAGATGTCATACAGCCCTTTGACCAGTTTGAAGGCGGCTCTGAACGGATAGGTGAGCCAGTACCAGATAGCGCTGAATATCTCACCCAGTTTATCAACGAACCGGTTAGCATCCCGCTCACTCATACCAAACTGCCGGAGGATATACCTAAAGCCATCCCGGAACAGCCGCTTAATCTCCTGCCATGTTTTGGCTATCGTTTTCCATAGATTACCAAACGCAGATTCACCGGTGGTGATCCACTGATACAGGTCATACAGCACATAGATAAGTCCGGCAATCAGGGCGACCACCAGCCCGATTGGATTCATCAATAAAGCCCGCCCCAACCATATAAAGGCGTGACCTGCGGACATGGCGAGTTTTGCAACTGAGGTGAGCGGGGAAAACAGCCACGCAAGTGCCTTAGCAAATCCGCCTACGTCTTTTGTGACTGCCAGAAACATATTGGCGCTAAACATTACTCCCAGCATACCGCTGAGCAGTTTGATGGAAGTTTTCATCTCACCAGAGAGACTGTCCCACCACGATTTAACATCCTTAATCCACTTGATACAGGAACCCCAGAAATCACCGAACAATGAATCACCACCATCAAGGTAGACTATCAGGTCATCCAGTAACAGTAATACTCCTGCGATAGCGGCGATCACCCACATAACGGGATTAGTGATAAAAGCCATGATCATACCGCGCTTCACTATCGCCAAGACGCCTGCCAGTACCAGCAGGGCATTTTTCCAGCCAATCGTGCCGGAGATAACTTTATCCACCACCCTCACGGAGTTGGTAATCACCTGAATGACCTTGCCACCAGCTTTAATCACGCCGGTTAATCCTTTGGTGATGAGTTCCTTGTTTGAGGCTATCCAGTCATTGAACTTCTTCACAATAGCGGTTAGCGAAGGCACGAGGTTCAGCGCAATCTTGGTCTTAATGGACTCAATCGACAGCCCCGTCTTTTTCATCGCCTCCTGATATTCGTCTGCCTGTGCCAGTTCCTGCTTTGAGATGTCGTATAACAGTCCCTTTTGTTCAGCCAGCTCTTTCGCCCCCGCCAGCGCCCCGTTAAGAAAGCCCATAATTTTAGCAGAGGCAAGACCAACGGCTGCCGATACACCTGCTGCCAGTAATTTGAGCTTACTCAGTGAATCGCGGACGGCTTCGGCCTTCTTGCCAGCCTCATCAATATTGTCCGCTTCGTTATTGCCGATATCATCCAGATTCTGGTTAATCCGGTTAGCCTGAGACGCGACCTGAGTCGCAGCAGCAGCGAGGGCAATAACGACATCCTTGATTTTCTCAGCCTGTGTCGTATCAACACCGATACTAACGAGCAGTTCTTCTATCTGCATCATTTGCCCTCTTTTGTGCCAGCAACTCTTCAACGTGGGCTTCGTGGAAGTCCAGTATGTCTTCAAGGGTGGCGGTGGTTCTCAGGTCATGGCCTGTGTATTTTCCGCGTAAGACCGGTGTCATCTTCAACCAGTCCACATCGGAGGATGTGCTTAATTGCTGAGGATCGCTGAGAGATTGATATTTTTCGCAGATGCGACCCCAGCGGGCAAAAAATCCGCAAAATGGAATTTCAGTCCGTCAAAAATCAACTGGAAGTAATGCGAGCGGTGAGTATTAAAGTGGCTGTTAAACACATCCGGTTTTTGCAGCAAAAGGGTTTCTCCATTTTCATCCGTTGCCGTGACGTACTTAAACACGAATTGCTCAACACCCTGCATTTCCGGTGAGCCAATATTGGCCGCAATCGCCCCGATATCAATATCCACATTATCCCCTTTCGTTGAGATGCAACCTTTAAGCAGGCCAATTAATTTTAAAGCGTGATTTTTCGCTTCAATAAAATTGCTCTGACGGTGCTCGTAAGTGATGTTATCGATGTTCATTAGTTATACAGTCCTTTCTTGAGGTTCATGGTTGAGCGCGTAGCTTTTAGTGTCCACGTGACGCCGTTATGTGCGGTTCCGCGTGTAATTGTGGGCGGAGTGGTAAAGTAACAACTGTCCAGCATAATCTCGTCGCCATTCATCGTGTCTTTGTAGTAAATATGCAGTGGCGAGAAGGCTTTTGGTGTGTTGATCTGGATATTACGCAGTTTGTTTAGGTACTCGTTGTCTGCACTGTGCTGGAGTAGTTTGATGATTATCACCATCCCTTGATTGCACGTGGCAACGAACACCCCATTGCCATTGACTCCATACGTGATATCACCATCATCACCGACCGGCGCAATGGATAGCGCATCTGCCACGTTCTCAAACCCTGAAATCTCATAACCGGAGATGGTTAGAATTGCCTGTGAATGGTTATAGTGAGCCATTTTCGCTCCTTAGCGGTTGAATTGGATTAGCAGATCAACGGAGTGAATCGCTCCGGCTAATTTGATCGCGCACATAATCGGCATGGCCTTACGTGATTCGCGGTCAGCCAGTGATTGCAGGTCGTAGCTATCAGAATAGAAATAGAACCCCTCGTCCAGCCTGTCACCATAGGTCAATTCACCGATATCATTTCCGCGCCAGAGTCCACCCGCCAGAAATCCATTACGCACGAACTCATTACCAATGACGGTCAGAGCACCGATCAACATGGCCTGCCCCTTATCTGTCTGTGGTATTTTGGTTGGGTTCGCCTGTAATGTTGTAAATGCCTGTTTCTGGCACGCATCCAAAAACGCATCAAGACCTACGGTTTCATCAATAAACACGCCGCCCAGCATGACGCCCTCAGCAATCATAGATACACCGTCATAATCGGTATAAAAATTGACGCCCAGACGACGGCATTTTTCAGCATCTGATAAAGTTACCCGGTCATCAGAACGGACAGCCGTTTGTTGTTTGAATTTGACGGTTTTTGCGGAATTTTGCGCATTCCAGTTAGTCGAGAGTGAGATACCCAACAGCGAAACGGCGGCATGGTCATCACCTGTTTTGTTGTATTCCACCATCAGACGACCGGAGTTTTTGTCGTAGAGTTTTTTCAAAATGTTGTCGTTATTCCAGTCAAGCAACTCATCACGCAATGCCGTATATGCGCCGACTTTCATATCAACTGCTGTAATCCATGTGTGCATATCATCCAATTGTTCATCGGTGATAGCATCAGCGAAATATACACCGTACCAGTCCTGATAAACGTTCTGGAGTTTATGCAACGCTTCGGAGGGTAATTCTTGCTCGATGCTGACAGCGACTTTACCTATAGCAATGGCGGCCTGTCCGTCTTGCAATTTCAGCAGATTGCCGATATAGGTTCCGGTATTTGGATCTGTGACATAACCCAATTTAGTTGCCGGATACTCCCCTGCCGTTTGTGCCTGAATAATGACACGATGACCTATTGTATCCCAAGTGACCGTCAGGTTGCTGTTTTCAGGTAGCGCTTTTTGTAACACGGTTGCGATATCAGTGAAATCAATGACTTTTCTGAAATTCAGGCCGGACAACAGAACACCTTTTCCGCCGACATTCAGCATCATTGAACCATCACCGATGGCCTTGAATGCGTTGATGCCTACTGAAATAGTAGAGCCTTTCAACGCATTGGCTGTTGCGGGAATTTCCTGTTTTGTTTTAGCCCAACGACCAATTAAGGCGCGTTTCGGCGTAGGTCGCACAGAAAACAATGATAGCGCTGCTTTATATACCTCTGATTGTGTGCCAAACAGATTCGCCACATCCTGAGCGCCGGACACAATGACATAGCGTGTTGCGTCATCCGTGAACGCACTCCCGATTTCAGGGGTGAAAATGGCAACCATACTCAGATCACGACGACGCGCCGCCATTGCCTGTGGCATGATCTGAGCATTGACCACCTCTTTAATAGATAAGCTCATTGCTAATCCTCATAGACAGTAATATCAACCGTTTTCGCCTGATTAATCGGCGTTTCTATCCGGTGGATATGAGAGAGAGTTAAATCAATTTGCGCCCGCTGTTCTTTACCCCCTGCAATAGCAGTTGGCAGGTTACGGATTTGGGATTTCCTGACCAACCCAGCCCCCATACTAGTAAGCAGGGATTGTGCGTAGCTGGTTCTGAGAACAGAGGCGAATTTTTCAATAATGAGATAGGCATTTTTGCCGAAGGCATTAACAGAGATAAGGGTTTCGCGAGTGACGGTGATAATTTCAACTTCTTTCCTTGCATTGAACTTGTATTCTTCACCCATTAATTCCGATGTTACCCGATTCACAGTGATAAATGACTGTATATCAGACACATCGGTTTCACCGTCAGCATCCAGTACAACAGATTCAGGTAATTTCAAAACCGTCGCTATCATCTGTCTGACTGCCCTCATATCGAGTTGCGAGAGAGTCGTAGTATCCATAGTCGTTCCAACGCGCGTTAGTGATAATTCGCCAACGGTGACCATTCCAAAAGAGAAGGTCTTTTACTTTCACTTCTTCTTGTGTCAACACCTTAATGGTAGGGTTATAGCGATCACCCTCCGGCAGGATCTGTAAGTCTTCTGTTCCGGCAGGAAAAATAATACAGACCAGATTTCGTCTGTTGTCATCGGATGAGGTGAATTCCTGCTCTTGCCGGAAGAAATCATCATCGAAGATGTCATCAATAAAGCTATCCATCTTCGCGCACCTCGTAAGTAATGGACTGAACTAACTGACCGGTATCAATAAGCGGCTTCGATGAACCTTTACGCTTCACCGTTTTCGGGTTAAGTGCTGGTTCAATGCCCGCCTGAATTTTCCGCTTAACTTCGCCTGCCATTTTTTCGCCAACCAACGCAAACGGTGCTGTTTTATCACCGTCCGTCAATAGTGTCTCACGGATACTATTAGCCAATAATTTCGCCGCTTTCTCCTTGTTTTCGTCCACGGTTGAACGTAAAAAAGAGCGTTCAGGAATATACCCCGGAACACCAAATTCTTGTGCCGCTGCAATTTCTGCGTTACTTATCCCTGTTTCGTCATCCCGCTGATTTTTTGATGCAGGTACGCCAACATAAACGCGAAATGGAGAAAGTTCGCGCAATTTGGCTTCTAAAGATTTAAGTGCCGCCCCGTTAAAATTGCCAGAGTTTCTAATCATCGCACCACCAACATATGCCGGGAGACTAATTTTCGCAGGCGCAAATACTCCTGCCCGTAGGTACTGGATGCATAACCCTCATGGTTAGCCGTGAATCCCGCATCAGGCGCAGAATAGCCGATGGATAATCCACCAGCCGATTTACTCATCGCTATCTGTACGGGTTTTCCGTTGTTGTTACCGCTGCGGGTTAATGCACCAGAGACATAGAGGAGGTGAGCAGCCAAAGCCTGCCGCCCTTGCTCATAGAGCCTTCTCCACACTTTGCTACTTATTTGGTCAGCGGCATCCTGTAGGGCTAGCTCAATGCGATGCTTATCAACGTTGGCAAATTCGGGGTAACGGGTGAGAAAATCCATTGTTACCCCCTGTGGTTATGCGCTTTTGTAATCGACGTATATGAACCTGTCGAGCTTACGGATAATCGCGCCGGTAAATTGCGCTTCCAGTGGAACCTCCCAGCTCAGTGAGGAGCGCTGGAAGACAGAACCGGTTGTCGGTGCACGCGCCCAGTCAGTAAATATCGTGTCTTCTTTATTGGTGTAAACACAAGCGCGGTTAGCGCCTTTTGTACCAATCCCCTGAGCGAATCCCATAGGGACACCGATGATACTGATCTCGGTTTGGGCGAATTCACGCAGCGCCTCTTTAATCGCTGCCAGTGCGTTGATATTGGTCGCACCATTGGTGATGGAGGCATCATAAAGACCGGAGAGCGTCAACAAATCCATACTGTCAATTGCGATAGTATCTGGCATCACTATCTGGTCACTGGCGTTATAGCCCAGCTTAATCAGATCAATGAACCATGCCCGCGCCTCAGAGCCTGACATCGCGGAAATGGGCTTCTGCTTAGTCATATCCTCAATGTTAACCGCCGGATTATTCATCATCCCAGTTACATCACGGCGACGAGCATGACCAATCAGGGCTGTTTTCTGGATAGTGCGCAGACAAACACCGCGCAAGTTTTCCAGCTTGGTCGTATCCAACTGAATACCGAACCGCTTTGCACGCTCAACGCCGAGCGAGGTGTACACAACCCCTTTCGCCCAGTCGATGTAACCCATCTTTTTGCCTTCGATGTGAACATCTTCCAGTTCAATAGATGTCGTACTCTCATCAACTAGGCCATTATCCAGATCTTGAGTTCCTTTCTCCTGACCGTACAAAACATCCGTGGTCTGTACGTTACCTTTCTGGGTAATGGTCATGAACTTACCCAACTGAACGTCAGGGTATTCCTGTTTTTCGAAGGTGTTGTCAAACTCAACCGCCACCTGCTCTAGTGTGTCCTGAATGTCTACTGTTTCCATTGTCATAGTTACACCCCTGCTCCTGTGCCACCGGCTTGATTAATAACTTCACTGCGCATGATCTTGGCTAATGAGCCGTTGACGTCAGTGACATAGAAATGCGTTTTGATATCACCGTTATGGCTTGCTGTGCCTGCGTCTTTGCCTTTTACGACAACAGAAACGGTGTCCCCGATTTTTAATTCACTGTCCTCAGCCATCTGAACCACGATTTCAGAACCGTGAGGTAATGTCATCACTGATAAGTTTCGGTTAGGTTTGAACTCATGAAAAATACCAATGACCATGGATACACCGAGGATCCTGTCGCTGGCTGCACTCACATTCCGGCAGGTCTGAACTGCGTCACCCATCGCAACGAAACGACCGCCCAAAATGGCTTTGTCATCCGCATTGATATAGGACGGTGCAACAATACCGGACTCGCCCGCACGCGATACCTGCCCGGCGAACCAGCGTTTACCGAGATAAAGATTCTTACCTGACATTATTTACCTCCAAATTGCTTGGTGAAATCGTGTTTTTTCGTAGAGGCTGCATCGTTGAATAAATGCGTGCCAATATTGCTACGTGGTTTTGATGTTGCCTGAACAGTCGCATATGCCGCGCGGATTTCGTCGTCAGTCATGGCTTTAACCTGAGCATCTGTAAATATATGCGTGCTCAGCAATACGGCTGAACGCACATCGCGCGCCGATTTACTGTCATTGAAATTCACTTTCGGGAAACGAGTCTTAGCATCGTTCAGCGTGGCGCTGGCTTCGTTATCACCTTTCAGCTTTTCCAGTTCCTCTTTAAGCGAGGCGTTTTCCTCTTTGAGCTGTTTGTTTTCAGCTTCCAACGCAGTAATGCGGGCGTCTTTATCGTCAGTGCCACCAGCCTTCGGATCTTCATCATTTGGCGGAGGTGTACTCGTACCTGTACCTTTCGCGGCTTCCAGTTGTGCTTTCAGCTCCGCCAGTTGCGCTACCACTTCCTGTGCTTGAGCGGTAGCTTCGGGTGTTGCGTTACCTTCCAGCTCTTGTAACGTTTTTTCCAGCGCCGCAATCATGCCGATCAGCTCATCTTCGGTCAGCGGTTGCCCCTCCGCATCCTTGACGCGCTTACCTTTTAGTAATGCAATAACATCTTTCAATGTTTTCATCGGTGTACCTTTTTTGTCATTTAATCTAATGTCAGCGCCGTAGCGCCCCTCAGCAACTACGGCAACATGATTGCCGCGAATATTGATTTGATGTAACTCACCATTCTTCTCGACCAATTCAGCAGGTTCATAACCCACTGATAGCTCCCGTATTCCTTTATCTTCCAGCACCCGAATAGCATTGGCATCTTTCAGGTAGGCATCACAGACAATGTAATCGCCGTCTGCCCTGACATTCTGAATGTGGCCGATTGTTTTATTCTTCCATTCATTAGCCCGCACCTCGCCGCTATCCGGGTGAGTCAGTGTTAATGTCTGGCCTTCAAAAGATTGCAGGGTTTCAGGTCTGGAAAGTTCTTCGAGAGTGCGGTGAATGGTAATTTTTTTGTTGATATCTTTACCGGTTAACCCGACTTCATGCCCGTAATATTGCACTGGGCCAGCACGGGTGATCCGCGCAGTGGTCACAACGTAACCCTGCGGTGTTCGTTTCCACGTCATGAATTAATCCCATGAGACTTTCGGAAGAGCAACACAACGACACTGGTAATCGGTGCCGGGCGCGCCCTCATACCCTTTGATACCTGAGCGCTTTTTCCATGTTTTGCCACCATCTTCTGAATAGACGGTCGGATCGGAGTATTTGCAGGTTTTGCCATTCAGCACAAAATGACTGGCACGCTCTCGCTCATCACCGGCACCGCCCCATTCATACAAATCAAGGCCAAGTGTTTTACTGCGGGTTTCAGTTAATGCGGAATTCAGTTTCGCTGTCTGGTCACGGGCAATAAACTTCGCCCGATTCTGAGTGACATTGCCACGTTCACGGATAAGCGACACTAAGTTCTCATGCCGCCCACCATTGGTTAGATTAGCGAAAACCTTTTCCCCAATATCGTTGATAAAATCCGTCTGTATGGATTGGATTAAATCGACATTCTCTTTTACTGCATTTTCGAGATGCTCTTTGACCGCCCCATCACCCAACATTCCTGTTAGGTCAATGCCAAACGCTGCCTTGTATGTCTTTTGCGTCTGAGACTTATTCTGGTCATTAGCACGTCTGACCATGCCGAATGACAATCGACGAGCCATATCGAGAATCGACATATTCGCCAGTTTTTGGATTGCTCGTGAGAGTCGTGCGGTTATCGAGAGGACGGATTCGAAGGGGGCATCATTAAGTATCGGTTTTTGCAGGTCTTCTATTACAACATCCTGCATCATTTTGATAAACGCTATTAACTGGTCACGATACCATACCTCCGTTCGCTTGCTGGGAGTGGGGGGGCGCATTAGCCGATTGCGGGATTTAAGTCGCCCCTGTTTACGCTCCAGCATCTCCGCCAGACTGATAGCTCCATTGCTCATTATTTACCCCTCCTAACGAACTAATATCCGCCTCCGTAACAGTGGTCAGTACACCGCGCGCTACCATCTCACGTAAGGCGGTATCTTCCGGGAGAAAACCCGCCTGAACCATGGTGGTAAACCCTGTGGCATATTGTGTGAACCGGTTCGCTTCTTGCGCTTCATTCACACTGTAGATAGAGGGATAGGTGTAGCTGATTTCCGCTTGTGCTGTCAGTTTGTCGAGAATGAACTGATCAACGAAATCCTGCATAGGCCGCAATCTGGCCTCCTGCAAACCGTTAATCGTTTCGTAGTACGCCTTGTTATCTTCTTCACCAGAGGCAAACCCACTCGCTGATTGACCAAACAGAATAGTAATCGGCCTGTCCAGTGCACCTGCCAGTACGTTCATCATTTTGGTGATCACTTCAGATAGCCCGGCAAACTGTGCATTCTTCTGCTCATAGCGGCTCGGCATTGTGCCGTCACCCGCATCCATCAGCATCAGGCCGGTTGCGGATTTGGTTTGCTTCATCACACGGGCATATTCGATAACCTGCGCCTCCTGCCCTGAATCAATCTGACTGTTTAAGTTGGGCAGGAAGATCACATCAACGTTCGCCTCTTGGATGGTATCGCCCGTACTGACAACCGTGGTGTCAAAAATCTTGATGGCTTCATAGGGTGCTTGAATATCTGATGTTCCGAACTTAGGCATATCCTTGATGCTATGCTGGCCTAGCTTTGTCCGATGACAGCGGGTATGGTGAAACTTCAGTTGCTGGGTGCCAATGTTAAGCTGATAAGTTTGCGGATGTCCGAAGTGTGACGAAGCAATATCTGAAATCACCTGACTGGCAGGAGAGTATTCCCCTTTCCGCACCACCAGAAACTTAACAATATTTTCTGACTGGAGATTGAGTGGTTCACCAATCATCTCATCCGGGCAATCTGTCACCGCTACAATGAGTGAATCCCCCAATAATGACGCCCATGTCAGCGCATCGCGATAAATACCGTATACATCCAGCTCACGCTCAATATCCTCTATCCGCGTTTTAAGCTCCTCGCCGATATCACCGGATAATTCACGGGGCAGCTTCAGCATGTCATAAGCAGTTTTGTTAATATATTTCTGCACTATCCATGAGCTTTTGTACATGGCGAGCAATTCTTTTTCCTGTACATCCGCCTTGTTGCTTGCATACCTGATTGACGCCACCCGTTCACCGAGTGAGGTCAGCATACTCTGGAGGCTATCAGTCAGGCGGCCTATCATAGTTTTTTTCGTCATGACATAATGTCCCATACGGTTGTTCGACCCTTGATATATCCATCCAACCCATACCTGATACCATCCCAACAATGGTTATTGGCATCCTCAATAACAGGTAGTACCTCGCCGGTGATTCTGTCGGTTTTGTAGGAATAGAGCCGGGCTTCTTTGGCGGTCTGCTTACAGCGTGGGTGAATGAAAATTTGCTTAAAGCCACGCAGGTAAGAAATACCGTCCTCTACGCTGCCTTGCCACTTCTTCGCTGCTGAGATATTGAATCCTTGCCGCCTGAGATAGCTGATCGTTTCCGGTCTGGCAGAGTCGGCTTTGATAGGCCATTTGCGAGACTCAGGCACTTGGTCATAGAACGCAGGCATGTGATCGAGTTCCACCCCGATACCGTATGCTTCATAGTCGATATACAGACAGTTATCTAAGATGAACATACGGAGTAGGGTGCTAGGGTCTTTAGCGAAGCCAAAATCCGCCCCAAATAGTAATCTGTCAGCGTTTTGCCACAGATCATCAGGAAAGGCTTCAATCTTGTATTTATTTGCCAACACCTGCTTATCGGAGTTCTCCAGATAGGCACCTTCCCAAATCCAAGCGTAAGTGGAGGCATCCAGTCTTGACTGGTCATTCGCCCGCTCTTGTTCCAGTACATCAGGGAACCACGGATTATCGTCGTAGTTCATTTCGATGATGCAGGCATTATCTGGTGGTGTTTTGCGAAAACGTTTATCGGTCGAACTGCCATTAATTTCAGGGTTCCATGTTACCCAAATTTCAGAGCCTGCTTCACGTACTGTCGGGATTAGCTTTCTCCATGCAACTTCGGATACTGATTCAGCCTCGTCTATCCACGCTATCAGAATGCGGGCTTTGGATTTGATACTGTCGAGGTTATGCCGCAATCCCGCGAACACATACCAGACTCTACGGTTTCGGGTTCGGATATAGTTCTCACCCATCTCATAGTAGTTATCCAGCCAAGGCTCCGATTTGATGGCCTGCTTCACTTCCTCCATTGAGGATTCAGACAGCGAATTCATGAATTCACGTCCACAGAGGATAACGCCCTCAGTTCCTGCCTCGGCAAATATGTAACCACGAATAGCGCTCATCTTGGCAAATGAACGAGTCTTACCTGAACCGCGTCCACCGTATGAGCCGCGATAGCGATAATCACCACTGAACACCGGAATGAGTTTAGGCGGCAGTTCAATTCTCGCTGTCGTCATGTTGACCTCCGGCAACCAATACTATTTTGGCGGGGGACATTGAACCATCAGGGGAGCGGTGATCGATTTCTTGCTTATCGGAATAGCCATGTTTGGTTAACATCATCTTGGCAATTGTCGAATTAAAATCGCCTGTCAGCCCTTTATTGATGAGCTTATTTTCTTGCATGGCTCCTATGCCCTCTAAGATGTCCGAAAACTCACTTGACTGCTTTCCATATTCATATGCGGTTGAGCGTGCGATAGCCAAATAACAGGCCAATCCTGCAACACTGGGGATTACATCACCAACTGATTCATAACCGCCATACAGATACTTTTTTGCCTTAGCGATTAGCTCATCATTCAGCTTGCTAGGGCAACCAACTTGATTTGTTTGTTGTCCCATGTTCCTTTTCCCCATAAATCAGAATAATTAACTGGTCGGGTTGATATAACCCCGACAATTTTCGAGACCGCGAGTGACCAAAACCTCTACAAAACTCTATCAACGCCACTCCTAGAATGACGTTTACAGCATTTTATAAAATCATCGTCTTTCGTACTTGCTCGCCCATGCCTTAGCGATACTCAGACAGTCATCAAACAGCTTACCTTTCCTGCTCGCTGATGCTGAACGGCGGTAATGTTCTTTTGCACGGTCACTCGCCATCCCCGCTATAGATGAAGAAAAGCCGAGCTTGGTTAACTCGGCCTGTACGTTCTTCTGGATAAATTGTTCGTGGTTCATGCGGGTTCTTCCTCATCGGGGAACTCGTCCAGTCCAGGCAAAGCAAGCTGTGATAATTCAAGGATGGCCTTCTCAGCCTTACGAATTTTCTTGAGATGGCGCTTGCGCAAGTTCATTAAGTCACTGCCTTTGCGACCGAAGTTGTCGAATGACCATTTATTGGCAGCCACCAGGCGATTCTGCATTTCACCAATGGTTAACTCTTTGAGGCTTTCCATATCCATCATAGCCAAGTTCTGTGGTTGGTGTTCTTTCTCTGCCAGATCAAGTAACCATTTACGAAGATCTTTGGCGACTTTGGTTTTCGACAGCATCCCCACAAGGTGAGCACCACGAAGCGAATAAATTCTGACCGCCTTATGCTGTAACCCATTGATTTCCCCGCTGACCGTCAGATTGACGACCATGGTCATATCGGGTGAGAACTCATCTTTGTTGCGATCATAAATCCTTGAGACTGAGTCTTCACGAGCATAACCCAGAAGCTCGGCCATTTGTTTACCCGTAAACCAAATCTTCCCGTCCTTATTGTCAAATGGAACGATTTCATGTTCTTTGAAAGTTAATGCTGTACTCACGATGCTTATCCTTACTTAGGGAATGAACCTTTGCCGAAATAGGAAATCAGCCCATCGAAGAGCATCAGCAAGCTGACTCCTCAAAGGCTCACTCCTAAATAAGGGTTCGATGTTTAGATTGGCGCTTTCGGTGCGCGGTGAAAATAAAAATGCCACCAGCCCGTGTGCGCTGGGTACGCGATAGGAACGGGTGGCAGCATGGGTTATTCCTGTAGCCACTCAGGGAATGGGTAGAGAAATAAAAGCCTGCATATTTAACCACCTCAGGCAGTAGTGGTTTCCTGCTATCCACAGTCAAGGAAAATTGATATCTTGGTCATTCCACAGTCAGATGAGGAATGTTATTGATGAGTAAGCTTAGTTTTAAGTGCCCTAACTGTCGTAAGGATCTCGTTGTACGCTCCAGCGTCGATATCAAGAAAATAGACGACCTCAGAGGAACCAAATGCGCTTCTTGTGGTAGAGCAATCAGTAAAAATGACATTACTAAACAAGCTGGTGATTATGTCGCCAATATGCTCAAGGATGCCTTTAGGAAACGCTGATTTTAATTCATCTATTTTTTTATCTAACTTGCTGGTATCAAATTTTATTGATGCCAGTATTGGATCTTTCATTTCGTTACTCCGCATTCAGTCCTAACATATTCCTGCAAATAGCTCAGTTTTGCCCGGTCGTTGATGATGCCTTCTCGGATATCGAGAACAGCTTGTCCAGTTTCTCCAGTGAGTTCGACGGCGGTTGTAGCGCCCACGCTGCTGGAGGTAACGGTTTCAGACACGGTGCAGGCGGCTTTGATACGCAGCTTGCGACGACCAGCGGCAACATCAGCCCGAAGAATATCGATTTCAGTCTTGGCATGGGCGAGTTCCTGAGTGTGTTTGGTGTCCAGCTCGTGGAGTTGCTGGATCCGTTCTTGCTGCCGAGTGTTGATAGCAACTTGTTCATTGAAGTCAGTCGTTAGTTTTTTATTTAAATCATTTACTTCGTTTAACGATGCCATCAACCAACTAGACCAAGCAATGAGTCCGGCTATAATAACGAGTACTACCTTCTCGTAGGCGGTCATAGCATCTCAAACGCTTTCTCAAACGTTGCCTCAGAATACGGCTGATTGCCGTTCTCATGCCGGATAATGGCTTTTGCCAGTGCAATCAGCGTCGGTTTATTGATGTCCAGAACCTGATTTGGGTCTACGTTCACCGCCTCAGAAACACCGTTAATGTAAGCCGTGGTGTTGTTCTCATTGCTGGGTGCATAACGATTAATGATTTTAGAGACACTGTTATGCCCGCCTTTGTGGTAGTTGATTAACAACTTCATCAGTGCCCTGATGCCATACTCCGGCGATTTGAACAGGCAGAACCGAGGATTTTTTGCACCTGTCTCGATTCCAACTTGACCTTGCCAGTCATTCTTCGGGTTATAGTCAATATTACCCGGATTATGATTGCGAATGCCTCTGCTCACTATTTATCTCCCAACCGTTTGTTAATCGCACGAACAGCAAACTCGCGGATTTTCTCAACGCCAATAAAACCAACGGCGCCCCCGATAGCCGGTGCAAAATTGATAGGAATGCCAAACATCTCCAGACCACTGGATACACTCCATGATAAGGCCCCACAAAGCAGCGCCTCTACCCAGCGGTTCTTCCGCTCCACACCGTCGTAAATTAGTCGGCCGTAACAAATGGCTATTGCCAAAGCAGAACCGGATATTTGCGGCCACGAGTTTTTTAGGCCGTTGAGTAAGTCAGCCCATAAATCAGGATTTTCTTTCATCTTCATATTCCACCCCATTAGAACAATGGGCGTCCGTGGGGTGAACGATGGTTACCCCTGTGAGTTGTTGTGAATAGAGTGCCCCCAGAATTGAGGGCTGTAGATACGTAATGCGTACTGGTAGCAGGTATAACTCTGCATGATTTCAGATGTTAAATTGTGATCCTGCCTATGTGAACGTTTGCGGTCGGCTGGAATATGTAAAATCCGCAACGCACCCAACACTCTGGTAGTTGGCGACCAAAAAATTAAAAAGGCCACACCATGCGCAGCCTTAACTGTATGAATTTATTACGTTATGTAATTTCCCATCCCGGGATTTGAACTAATCGGAATTACCGTAATACCAGTCACCTTCTGCCAGCTGGCATTCGAGTGAAAAGATTTCATCTTGGTAGTTTGTAATAACTTGTTTTATAGCTTGCTGCTGCTCAGACGTTAAAGAGCCCCAAATTTCAATAATAGGTCCATCGTGGTGTGACCATTCTCTACCTATTGGACATTCATTGGTAGCAGAAGTATTAACGTTCTGTTTTTCTGCGCTAATATCCAATACCTGATTTGACTTTGAAGGAACGCATGAAAGATCACCTATTATCACTTTTGGCGTGCCAGTGCTGTCGTGAATAATAATCTTCTTATGATGTAGTTCCATACATTCCCCCATGAGGACTCTTTATGAATATAGCTATATTTAAACGGCTTTTTGCGCAAAATGATGATACATCCCAGTCAATAATGACAATATGTGAGAACAGCACGCCGTTAGTGACGGTTTTAACATTGCATTTAACATGTGAAAGTTTCTTAGAAGCCTACATTTGCGCTCACTTAGGTATTGAAGATCTGTTTGCCGAAAAACCCGACAATACAGAGAATGTTAAATTTAGAATGTCATTTGAGCATAAATCCAGACTCGCTCAGAGGCTAGGGCTTCCACGTAAAGCATATGACGCATTCGAGCAACTCAACCAAATAAGGAATCAATTTGCGCATAAGTTGTTACAATCTGATATCCCTGATAAACAGTTAACAACTATTACGAATCTAATCAAGAGCATCCCCGATTATCAAGCGGGGATAAATTTAGAAGAAGAAGGCATAAAATTCTATGGCTCAGAAAACGCAAAGCCATTCACCTTTAAATTTCAAGATCCAGCAATCCCTAAACAAATGAAACTGGTTATTGCTTATTTTTCGCTAATTAGACGCGTTTCCCCGCCAGTAGAAAATTAACTTCTTAACAACTGACCACCACGATGCACCTTATCAAGGTGGTTAGTTACAAATTAAAAAAAGGCTATGCGCAGCCTTGAATTTATAACCGATTGAATTTGTTCCGATGTCGGAAATCCGATATCGGGTAATTTGAACTATCCGGAATTACCGGATGGTTGGATAAAGCCATCGAATTCATCTTGCATGGGGGTGATCTCTTTTTCGCTGAAAATCAGGTTAACCATATGATTTATATAGTATGAAGGGGTGTTCTCCAATCCCGATCAGTATGTTGACCGAAACGCCTAAAATAACACTTAATATATTGATTTAACTACGATATAGGTGTTGATCGTAACGTTCACTTTGAATTAGTTCCGATATCGGACTGCTACACCATTGGTTGACCGCTCACGTGATTAAAGTCTCATTACACCCTCGTGCGGCGAAATTTTAACATATGTGAACGGTCAACAAATAGCATGGTTGTCTAGGATATTACTTTTGATGCAAACAAAAAGCCCCGCGAGTGCGAGGCTATGGAATTATTCCGACCTCTCAGCCGGAGTGGTTGGAGTCCCAGATCTAAGTCGAAGTGACCAACTGGGCGGAATCGATAACAAGCGCCGCCCCGATTTGCCTTGTTACCCGCTCTTTCGCTTCTTGCTCCGAGCATACCTAAAATATACACTTTCATAACTTATTTTCAAGTTATTTCAGAAATATTTATTACCTCTATTCCTTTTTGTGAGCGCTCTCTTACTATTTCATCCTGTAAAACCATATAGACTTTTGCATGAAATAAACTAATGCACCATTTCACCCGATCAATACATTGCTTGATGGTCAACCACGGCGCGATATCACTCTGCATATAATTTGCGAGAGTTTGCACAGTGTTTCTGCGAAGATAATAATCAGTAGCGAGGACATATACGGGGTTGGATTTACTAAAAGCTTTCAAGATAGCCTTCTCTACAAAATCAGCTTCATCTACATCGTTGGCGCGTTGAAATATGTCGCTGAGTGATTGTTTGGGAAATAAAATCATGTGGGCTTTTTTCAGTAGTTCTTCCCCTCTATATCCGGCAGTTCTTAGGCTATCGAATACATCCATAAACTTCTCTTGCTGCTCTCCTGACCACCCACTGACAAATCGCCAAATACCATCACAGCCACTACCTCCATATCCTCCAGAGTAGGCTGATCCCCCCATTTCATCAGCCCATAGTGATAAAATTGCTTTGACCCATCGCTCCTGTGCTGGCGTTAATCTGCGCACTTTGCCTAGGTATGATTTCCTTGGCGCATTGGCTACATGCCTGTAGCTGTTAATATCCCTCATCTCACCTCCGGCAATACTGTGTGATACCCATCATTGGCAGTGCTAAACATGATCCTAACGCCGTGCATGACTTCACCAACGACAATAGCCCGATCTTTTTTCTGAATAATGTTGTAATCTTTGCCGTACTTTTCTTTTTTATGTCTGGCATCTTCAAGAGCCTCATAAAAATCATCGAAGATATTCATGCCGCCTCCTGTCTCAGTATTTTTAATTTCTCCTGAAACTCAGTTTTAATCGCCTTACATTCATCAATCGTCCATCGATGGCGGTCATGATTGGATTCGATGGCATCCACCGCTGCCAGACCGATACGCCGGATTAACTCCACCCGATACGGAACCAGATTCCCCGATTTATGTTGATTGCAGACAATGCACTGGCGATGAATATTCCGTTCATCAAATCTCAGTTGCGGTGCTGCGGAGGTAGTCCGGTAATGACCCGCATCCCATTGAGCGGACGTATACGTACCACAGGAGACGCACGGTAAATCACGGTCTCGCTCTCTGATATAGGCATTAACTGTGCGTTGGGCTTGTTGTATCCAATAACTGCGGGGTTTTACTGCCAATTTGCGGGCTTTGAGTTTATCGCGGGCTAACTTCTGTTTGATTTCATTATCTTTCTTTCGTTGTCGTTCCAGTTCCTCCCGTTTTTTCTGCTCTTGCTTCTTGGCTCTGGCTATTGCACATTGGATTGAGCAGGTATTTTGTAATTGCCGTTCTGGTTCATATTGCTCGCCGCATTCTTTACATTTCCGTTGTCGAAACTTTGCCACCACCCTATCCCCCTAAAACCAGTCCCATCATTAGTGATAATGCGAACCAAAATCCGATGAATATGAGATATTTCATTTGATTTGCTCCAGATGCAGCCCATGCCCAAATACGGCGCCGGTATCGACATACAATTGGTTCCAGTTCTGTTTGGTTATTGGTGCCGGCGTATGTCCAAATATAAACAGGTCAGCGCCTGTGATTTCCCCACCGATATCATCGCCAGCATTGTAAATCCGGCCTCGGTTCCAGATGACATCAGACCAGCAGACCTCCTTGCCGAACTCATATTCGTCATCGGGGTAGTCAGCATGGGCAACAACGATTTTTTTATGCTCCGTATTCACCTCGATAATCAGGGGTAATTTCTCGGCCATTGCCAGCAGTGCCTTTGCCAATATTTCCTGTTCATAATCCAGATACAGGAACCACTGACCGCCATTGTAAAACCACACGTCACTGTGTCTGTTATGCAACACAGCATCTATCGCCATCTGCTCATGATTACCGCGAACCGCCCTGAACCACGGCTGGGTTATCAGGTCGAGGCATCCGACATTTCGATCCCCCCTGTCAATGAGATCACCCACTGATATTAATAAATCATTTTTATAATTAAAATCAATGCATTGTAGTTTATCCATCAATAACTGATAGCATCCGTGCAGGTCACCAACGACAAAAATACGCTGGTATTGATCGCCATCGATTTTCAGGTAATTCCCGTTTCTGATTTCGCTCACCGTTCCTGCTCCTGTTTGAGTTTCATGTATTCGCTGTCATCTGGCGCTGTCACAAAACAACCAATACCCACAGCCCACTGCTCAACCTGCTCCATGAATCGAAACATCTCTCCAGTGTCCAATTTGGATGTCTGGCGGAGTGTCCTAACACGCTCAGGCTCCTGAGTTCTGGCATCAATGCGCTCCACAACCTCGTAGCCCAAGAATGTGTGTTTCATCATCTCTTTAACTTCATCCGGTGAAAATTTCGCTCCGTTAGATTTCAGAAAACAACTAATCTCACCGAACCACAAATGCGCGGTCGCGTTCTGAGATAATGAGCGTTTGTTTTTCCACGGTTTGATGATGAGGCGGTGAGGTTGGTTGGTAGCTAGGACGTCTTTGAGTTGTTGCCATGCAGCTTGTTTGGTTGATTCATGAAATAGAAAATCACATTCCATAAAATGTCCTTAATTTTCATTATTCCAGTTATTTAATACTTGATCTCTAACGTCGCTTTCACATCTTAACCACTGCACAGGAGTAGTTCTTTTATTGCACGATTTACATAAGACAAAACTTTTAAAGGCTTTTTCTCTTTTAAAATATTTTGACTCTATAAATACAAGTTCATTCGTTCCACAATTATTGCATAATTTCGGATTAGCCATTTCAGTAGTTCATCCTTAGAGCATCGCCGATCGCATGGCGGCTCAATTCTCGATTTGTAACCCGACCACCAATACCAACCGCTGCGGTGCTCTGCTGTGCCGCATTTTTTACAGATGTGAACCTGACACATTGCTGACCATGAGTAATTGTGTTTCGCAGCATTATTAGCTCGTTCAATTGCTGTTCTTGCCATTGTCATATCCCCTCCACCAGCTCATCCGGTATCTCAACCTCGTCGCCCAATTTTGCAGCGACTACAGCACGGCAGATGGCGATTTGAGGGGTGTCACCTGTTTGAGTTTTAAAAATAGAAAAATCACCAATTCGTGCTGCTCTACAATTTGCCACCCAATGATCACCTCTAAATGCCATGTGAGTTAAATCGTCGATGTATTTATCAATCAACTGTCCACACTGTGCCCAATCGGTAGATGGAGAATACGGTTTTGCCTCTGCCTGAAATTCAATACGAACCTCACCACAGAGGCCAACGGTGATAATTGGTTTCTCAAATGCCGCCTCCGTGACGTTATAATTACCAATCCATCCATATTCATCATCACGAGAACGACCGCAGATATAAATATCCATACCAATCGCCCTAGCCACAGCCCAATCCAACGCCCGTCCCGTTAGTGCCGATGTTTTGATTTTCATTAAAATGCCTTCCCACCAGATTTGGCGCGATTTTCTCGTTTATGGTCTGCCCGATGCCTGTTGTATGCTAATTTTTCAGCAATCGCGCCCTCAATGTCATAACCAAATGCCTCTGCGTAATCCAAAATACGAATGACAGCATCAGCCAGTTCCACCTCAGCCATAGGGCGATGAGGCAAATGATCATCCATCAAATTTTTGCGCTCTCCCTCCATTGCCTCGCTGATTTCGGAGTGGATTAAACAGAGCAATGTTCCGCGTTCACGGGGATTATCCCACCAACCCGCGTCGATATTTTGTTGGTGAATCTGTTGTTGTAGCTGTTTGATTTTCATTCTTCCCCCTGTAATTTGCTCTTGTGAACCCAATAAATATCATTCACCCTTACGTAACCAGCAGCAGCCATGCATTCTTCATACAGCGATTTGATTTTGTCATAACATGTGCGGCCATTATTTTGTAAATCAGCCTCATACAGTCGGGATAGCTCATCCCAGATAGCAACTAACGGCTGCCATTGCGGGCATTTCTCAGCTACCAGAGGTAGATATTCAGCTAATCTGGGGATCTGATTGATGAGCCTATAACAACGTCCAAAATCAGCGACATCATGTGGCATATCCCATCTGTAAACAGCACTTTCATTCAAACCTAGCGCTATGCTGACTATGGTTTTTGATGATATTCCGGTGTCCTCTCCCAGCGCCCAGATTGCGATTTGTTTAATCTCGGTTTCAGTTAATTTCATCTCAATAGTCCTTATGGTGGGGTTTATTCAGCTCCAACCTTTCCAGCCGAATGAATGCATTACCGCGTGGATAACAACGCCTGATCTTTCGGTTGAAATGATGCTCATCTCTGTAAACGAAAGAGCGATTTTTGCTTCTCAGTAGGCTATAAATTTGATAGCTCTGTGGATTGTCTTCCCAGTGTTTATCTTTGTGGAAAATGGTTGTCATGTAAAAATCCTTAGAAATAAATGGATTATGAGGGAATTAGTTATTTCCGCCATTCTCTTATCTGATATGAATAAATATCATCCTTAATGTCTTTTGCCAGCATTTTCTTAATTCGTTTGATATTTTCCAACGCTGTGTAATGATCGGTAGGTGTGTATTTTTTCTCAATCTGAACAACGGGTTCTGGTATCTTTTCGCCTGCCTGAATCCGCTTAGCCATGATTTTCAATTCCCGGCTACAGAGTTTTTTAACCTCCAAATCAGTTAAGTTCTGGCGTAACATTTCAGCGTGAATATTTGTTACCATCCAGTAACAGGCGTTAGATTGCCATTTGTATTCACACCAACCACGCTGAGAGCAATAATCACGGAACATCTCATAAAGCTCGTCTTCGGTTGGCAACCCAATTACCAGTGCTTCACCCTGCTTGCACCACTGCACGAATTGACCCGGAGAAGGCCAGAACGGGGATTCACTGGCGCGCGCCTGACGCATTCCCGCCGATAACTGCTCTTTGGTACGAATACCGTTTTCAGCGAATGCAGCGATCCATTGCTGCTTAGCTAGCGCCTCATCTGACTCGTTTCGCAGATTAGTTTGCGTAGCAGCAGGAAAAACCTGTTTTAGCTGCCTGAACAGCGCATTTACTAACCGCTCAGCATTTTCATTCACCACTGGCTGATTGTTAGACTGATAGCCATCTAACAGCCGAGACAACGCCGCACCATCACGATTAGCAATTGCGTTAACCAGATTGCGATTCATAGAAATTCCTCCCATGCCTCAGCGGTATTCCAGTTACTGGCTGACTCCGGTTTAGGGTTGGTGATTTGCTTACGGCTGAATTGCTGGCTGTTCTGGTAGTTTAATTTCTGACTGGCAGTGATAAACCAGTTCTTCGGCATCTCAGCCTGAAATTCAATATCCAGCCGTTGCAGTTGGTTATTCAGATCGATGTGAGGGAAAATCTTTTTCCAGTTGTCATAGTCCTTTTGGTTGAGTCTTATAACTTCCCCTCTGAACGCATGTTTATTTTTACTTTCCCCACGAGGAGCTTTAGCGACTTTCGCTATATGTTTTATAGGTTCATTGACTGGTTCAAAAGAGTGACTGGTTCTGGGTGCAGAATTTTCACTAGGGGGTGGTGCAATATTTTCACTAGGATGGTGCAATTCTTTCACTACCCCTAGTGCAGAATTTTCACTAGGGGGTGAATTTTTTGCACCATCTAAATTCAGAATATAAATGTTGGATGAGTTTCCTTTTTCATTCTTCCGGTAAACCTTTTTCACCAGACCTTGTTCACATAAAGCGTCAATATGATTAATAACACTCCTGCGACTTATTTCACATTGATCAGCCATATGCTGATAAGATGGGAAACACTCGCCTTTATCATTGGCATTATCGGCCAGCTTAATTAAGACCAGCTTCCTTGATGGATTGCCAACCTTAACCTGCATGGCCTTAGCCATCAAAATCATGCTCATTTTTCTTATTCCTTGGTTGGGTCTTTCACCAAAGTTTTATGCACAGCGCTATCATTAAATTTATTTTTCATGTATAATTACCTCGTTGTTGGTTGCTTTAGAGTGGGCTTGCATACCTCTTCTTCATCGAGATACCAACACGCCAAACTGTATAAAGAGGCCTCAGTTGTTACCGCAACTGGGGTTTTTCTTTTTGTCCCGCCTGTGATTTCCATTAGTAAAATTCCTAATGTTTAGTTTCGTTTAATAAAAATACAGGTGCATCAACTATCCTGAGATAGATGATGGTTAATAAACACGAACTGGCATTATGATGATCGGCCTTTACGGGGCATAACTCCCCGATTGCCTGAGTTTTACTCGGCGCGATTTCAGTTTGCTAGGGTCACACCAGCAGCCTGTCGTGAGGGTAGATTGTTAAAGAGCGATGCGATTATTCCGCAATGTCAGGGTAAAGAATTTCTAACGGCAGGCCAGTCGCCCTTCTAAACTCGACAATTTTTGTTCTTGGTAAATTTCCGCCACGTTTCTTTAAGTTGCTAATAGCTTGAGGAGATAAACCAACTAAATCTGCCAAGATTTTTTGCTTCCCTCCTACGGCATCAACAGCCTTTTGTAGCGGCGTTTTTAATTGCACCATAACCAACTCCTTGTGTATTTAATACACATAATGTTAATCGCAATATCCAATAAGGTCAACGGTAAGATGATTGCCTTAGTTCACAAAATGTTTATCGTCTATTCTCGGAGGAGTATATGACGCTAAATAAAAGACTAAACTACCTGTTAAGTCAGGAAGGATTGAAACAAAAAGAATTAGCTGAACGCTTAAATACTAGTGCTCAGACAGTTAATAATTGGCTAAAAAGAAACTCCATTAGTCGGGATGCTGCTCAAAAAATTAGTGACATTTATGGTTATTCTTTAGATTGGCTTCTTAATGGAGTAGAACCGCCAAAAATAGAAAACAGAAAGAGCCACTCCATTTCGAACATAGAAATTCCAGAGGAAAAAGACTGGGGACAAATTGATTCTTGGGACAATAATACACAATTGGATAGCGATGGAGTCGAAGTCCCATTTTTGAAAGACATTGAATTTGCTTGCGATAATGAATGTTGCGTGAGTGTCGATTATAGCGGCCATATAAGACTTTCTAAATCCACGCTGAGATGCGTTGGAGCTGATAGCGATGGCTCAACGACTCTCTGTTTTCCGGCGAAAGGAAATAGCATGAAACCAGTCATTCCTGATGGGGCGATTGTGGCTATAGATACAGCCAATAAGCGTATCGTAGACGGAAAGGTTTATGCAATAGAACAAGATGGATTAAAGCGATTAAAAATCCTCCATCGGAAACCGCGTGGAAAAATACTCATAAGGAGTTACAACAGAGAAGAATATGAAGATGAAATAGCTGATGAAAGTGACGTTAAGATAATAGGAAAGATGTTTTGGTATTCAGTGATTGATTGTTAAGGAATTGGGATGGAAAATTTCAGACAGAAACTTAAGCATCACGTTGAGCATGTTAAAAATGTAGGTGAACACTGCTCTACTGAAGAGACAACCAAACAAGCATTAATATTGCCTTTTTTGGATATCCTTGGTTTTAATCCATATGATCCCCAAAAAGTTAAAGCCGAGTATGGGGCAGATTTCCCTGGTGTGAAAGTGAATGAGCGGGTTGATTATGCTCTATTTTGCCAAGGTGTACCTGTCATGTTTATAGAAGCCAAAGGATATAAAGAAAAAATAGAAAATCATTGCCCTCAATTATCGCGTTATTTTAACTCAACACCAGAGGTAACAATATCAGCAATAACTAACGGGCAGGAGTGGCGCTTTTTTACAGATTTAAAACAAAAAAATGTCATGGATCCTACTCCATTCTTACGCATTAGAATGGATGAAATCAGCGATGCCGATGCTAGCCAATTGTATAGATTTAGGCACGATAAGTTTAAGCCTGAAGCATTACGAACTCTTGCGGAAGAAAGTGTATATCTTTCCGCATTTATAAAAACTATCAGTTCAAGTTTGCGGGAAGTAGATAGCGAATTCGTCAGATACGTTGCAAGTAGATCGAATGTTGAAAGACAGTTAAATCAAAGATTTATAGAATCAATAACACCATTAGTGAAACAGGCTGTTGAAAAATCAGTAAGTGACATGGTTGTTTCTGGATTATCGAACAGACATATCCCAATTGATGAAGCATCCAACAGAGAGCCACTAGTAGAGCCTGCTGAACCGGATACGATCATTGATCCAGACAATCCAAATATCATTACGACAAAGAACGAACTTGCTTTGTTCGAAAAAATCAAATCAATCATAGGTGAAGATATTGATTTGCAATATAAGGATACTGAATCTTATTTCGGAATATTATATCAAGGAAAGACAAATAGATGGATTGTCAGGTATTTCGACAAGAAGAGCAAATCGTATATTCAGACGCCAATTGAGCTAACGGATATACTCATCAATGAAGTTCGTAGAGCTGGATTAGAAGCCAATGGTTCGAGAATTTTTATTGATACACCAGAAGATGTTCTACGTGTCACGGGCATTATTTTAGATTCATTCGAGTTTGCAAAGAACGACGAAAATTTTAGAAAAAAACCGTAGCAAATAATGTGGTTGTCCTAGGTAAAAATGACGACAACCACATAGTTATTATCCTCCCTTCAAATAAAAATCTCTTCTTATGCTTTCCCTTTTCGTAAAAAACGAGATTTTTATCACGTATTTATAAATTCACAAAAAATAAATCCCTTATAAATCAACATTAAATACACAAAATGAGTATTTTTATAAATATAAAGTACACCTTTTGTTGACTTAATAATCCACATGGTGTTTAATTTAATCATCAAAGGCGCACAGCCAACGATAAGCACCAACCGCTCTTTAACAACCTAACTCCCACGACAGGCAACTGACGAGCCCTAGCAAATCGAAATCGCGCCGGATAGTTACTCAGTGTATCGGGTAATCATTCAGGCAATCGGGCGAAGCAACAGCCCGTAAAGGCGTACTCGTTATGAAGCTCAGTCGTGTATTAGTTCAAAGTGCAGTTGGCTTTGAGGTGTGGTGAGCATCGCCATAGCATCAAAGCCAATTAACGGGAGAATATTCATGAAAGACAATCTTGAATCAATTTTCGATAATTTTTTCGATGAACTCCAGAGAAAGCAGCGTGAAAATTTCTGGTCTAATCGCGAACCCAAACAACGCATGACCAAACAGGAGCGTGACACTGTTAACGCATTAAGTAGTTTCATTACAACAGTTAACGGCGCTCCATCTAAAAAACCAGTTTCAACCAAAACCAAGTCCCGCCGTAGATTGGAAAGCGGCGGGGTGAGTGCGAGGGTTTAACACTTATGCGGCTGACTCAAATGCTAATTATATCCCATTCGATGAGTGGGCTATGAGGAGTAAGTTATGGGAGGGTTTTCATTATTGATTCAAGATCTCCACCCTCAAATTCAGATGACCAACCACAGGAGCCACAATGGTAAGGAAAATTAGGGAATCCACTACCGACCGCTTTAAGACAATTGGGACAATACACAGCCCTAATGTAGCCGCCAGAGGAATCTTTTCTAAAGGTCGCTCCCATGTGCTGGATAAATTGATCCTTTTCCCGATAACTCGCTACTTCCTTCTCAAGTTCGCAGTTCTTTATTTTAAGCTCGGCAAGTTCTTTCTCGGTCGCTTCATTGGCTTTTTGAATTACTTCAATTTGCTCGTAGATGAAAGTGATTCTCTCTCTGAGTACCTCGTTCGTTTGAATAGTCGAAAGAGTACCAAGGGCATTTTTGACAGAAGAAATAAATAAACCTATATCCATTAATTCAATCCTTCTTAGTGTTAGGGAGATTGAATAATAGCCGATTTCTTTGTGTTGGGGAATACGAAGAACCACTGCCGTCTGAGGTGGTTAAATATGCAGGCGCAATAATAACTAATAGTGAGGGTGTAATGACTGATTATGAATTTAATCGGATGAAATCGGATATCTCAGAAAGAATGGCAGCACTGGAATTTTTGCGGGATAAAATAGGCTGCTTTCCAGGTTACATGGATAATATTTACACAGGGAGATTATTCAAAGGCTGGCGTTTTATAAAGTCACCAGAACCGGAAAATGAAATACCCATTGCAAATGGGTTGCAGCCAGCCATTACTAAAAGAGAATTCGATTTAACCGTCGGTGGAAATTAACTAACTCCAGCTCATTTCCGAGTGGGCTGTGGTGAGTGACTCTGATATATTCATGGATTCGACAATGAATTCATGAGGGAATATGTGTGTTAGTAGCAGAAATGTATAGCCTTGAATGGTTCAAATTTATGTTTTTGATGTGTTGGTGGTTAACGCTTCCAGTTGGAGTGTTATCTATGTATATAGGATGCACATCTAAGAACAAAATAGTTAAATTTATATGCGTGCTAATAGCGTTAGCATTATTAGTCCCTACGATAACATTATTATGTATGGCATAAAATTTTAAATAATAATCACCAGCCTCGCCAATGCGGGGCTTTTTATTACCTGAATATAGGAAAATGATAATGAGTAAAATCACACTAACAATTAAACAATTTCAGCGCATTTGTGATTTCGTAGGAATCCCCTACGAGAAAGTAGAAGAAATAAGATTAAGCGAAGAATTTACTATTGGCACTAATTTAGCAATTCAGGATGACGGTGGTTTTTATATAGAACAACTGGGTGTCTATTGCACTGATTACCCAGAAGACGGTGCGATGCCATTGGAGGATAGATAAACAATGCCTAAACACATTCACGCCGATTTAATTATGGAATACGCGAAATTAGCTCAGGAAACGGATAAACCGTGGGAGCATTTTCAATATGGTGCATTTAACTGTGTTGATAATGTCATCTGGACAGATTGCGATCGCGCCATCAATTTTGATATCCATTTGATGTACCGACTAAAACCCCGCACTATAAAAATTGGGGTATATGATGTTCCTGAGCCAGTGAGGGAGCCGTTGCCTGAACTAACACATTATTACCTTCCAGATATTTACGCAGATTCTGAAGAAATTATGCTTTGGGATGGAGGCATAGATGATATCACTTGGCTACAACGCGGACTAATCCACCTCGACCTCGAATCCGCCGAACTGCACGCCAAAGCGCTGATTGCGCTGACCTCTAAATAATCCAAACTCGAAAATCACAAATCGTTTTCACTAACGAGGGACTGTTACATGCGTAACAACATGTTCGACGGGTGTGCGGTCGTACCCACAAAACCGCAAGCAGTTAGGAACCGGCGGCGCATGGAAGCGCCGAATTACTCTCTTTCTCATCTCATTAACTGTATTTATTCCGATTTAACAGAGGTAATCATGTATCCAATCACGCTCAGTTATACCTATGCGGAAACGACCAGCAAGACGCTGCATGGACGCACACAGGTAATATTCAAAGACCCCGCAGACCTGCAAATTGACATGACATTCTCAGAGTTCACCAAACGCTCCAATCCAGACCCTAGCGAAATAATAACTCATCTCGTGAATAACTGTGATGAGGTGAGTTTGGTTGAGGCGATTATCAAATCAGGGATGGGGCGCAAAATATCAATGGAATTGAACAGGCAATTACATCGGGAGGCGGCATGAGATTCGATTACAACCCCTACGGTGCTCAGGATGAGCAATATGAGCGCAGAATGGAAGAGGCAGCCTATCAGGAAGCTGTAGAGGAACAACAAGAAAACGACGCTCACAGATTATATAACTCATTACCAGAAGGGACATGCTCTATTTTCTCACCACGGATGAATGAGATATTCAGTGAACTGTTCGATGCGGGCGATGAGGTCGATGAGATGGTTAATGACCTGCTACGCAAATTATGTTTGTGTCAGGTGCAGAGGAGACAAGCATGAAAAGTTATTTGAAGAAAGCCGAGCGGAAGCAGGCGTTTGCAAAAATTGGAATTTACGGTGATGCGGGGTCAGGGAAAACCAGAACAGCAACGGAAATAGCTGTAGGGTTATGGAAAACATATAATCTCAAAAAACCTGTTGCTATGTTCGATACAGAACCAGCGGCAACATACATAATTCCGTTTTTTGAGGCTGTTGGTATTGAATTTTTAGTTTATGACGAGAGCCGAGCAATTAAAGATTTGATGGGATTTTGGCGGGAAGCGGAACAGGAATGCTCCATTATCATTGCAGACTCAATTACTCACGTATGGAAAGATTGTCAGGATAGTTATCTAAAGCAACTCAATACTCAACGCCAAAAGAATAATCCACGTGCAAAACCTGTTTATCAGCTTGAATTCCATCACTGGAAGCCTATCAAAGCCAAGTGGGCTGAATTTACCGACTTATTCCTCTCTTCAAAGATCCACGCAATAGTTTGTGGTCGTGCAGGTTCTATTTATGAGTACCAAAAAAATGATGAAACAGGAAAGATGGAACTCATCACTAACGGTACAAAAATGGCAACCGAGAAAGAGATGGGATATGAACCATCGCTACTCATCGAAATGATTAAGCACAGAGAAAACGGCAGAATCATTAACAGGGCGCTGGTAGAGAAGGATCGCACTGACAGGCTCAATGGACAAGAGTTCGACTTCCCTACTTTCCAGACATTCGCTCCACATTTTGATTTTCTCAACATCGGCGGAAAGCACTTTGATTCAATGGAGCAGCATGACAGCTCAATGCTGTTTGTTAACGAAATCACGGATGATGGTTTTCAGTACGAAAGGCGCCAAAGAGAAATCATGTGCGAGGAAATAAAGGGGTTATTCGTAAAATTGGGGCTGGATGGGAACAGCAAAGAAGCTAAAGAACAGCGATTGGACGTTATGGAAAACATTTTTGCCACACGGAGCTGGACAGCTATTGAGGGGATGAATAGCGAAGTATTAAAACAGGGGTTTGGGAAAATAAAATCCATGATTATGGAGACACAAACCAATAACCAAGGAGACTAAATATTTTCAGGGAAAACCCTGTCCGCATGGACATACGGAGAGGTTTGTAGCAAATGGAAAATGCGTTATCTGCAATCGTAAATGGGCTAAGGAGTACGCAGAAAGGATAAAGACAGGGACAAAGCTAAAACGCGGTAGATTATATCACCCCACCGATTTCCAACACCAAGTCACCGTGCTCGGCAATCCAGACAGGGGCCTCCAATGAATAATGAGAATGTATACCTCTACATCTATGAACCACCTGATACAAAGATGCCTACGCATCGAATCAATTTATGCGCATTTGATAAATGGTGCAGGATGAGTTCGGGCGAACAGTACGCCATGATGAAAAAAATCCGTGATGAGTATCCCAACCATACCAACTGCAAAATATTCGTTCATTAGCTGAATACGAATAAACCCACCTAGGATATAACAATGATCAATGTCGTCTCATTCTCTGGCGGCAGGACATCGGCATACCTCGTCTATCTGATGGAGCAGCGCCGCCAGCAAGGTGAGGATGTTCGCTATGTGTTTATGGATACTGGGGCGGAGCACCCATTAACCTACAGATTTGTCAGGGAAGTTGTGAAATTCTGGGATATTCCGTTAGTTGTTTTACAGGCTGATATTAATCCTCAGCTGGGCGCATCCAATGGCTACACTATCTGGGAACCGAGCGATATACAAACACGGATGCCGGTATTAAAACCGTTCACGGAAATGGTGAAAAAATACGGCACACCCTACATCGGGGGAGCATTCTGTACTGATCGCCTGAAACTCAGGCCATTTCGGGATTACTGCAATGACCATTTCGGACGCGGTAATTATCACACGTGGATTGGCATTCGAGCAGACGAGCCACGGAGATTAACCCGCAAAGAGGGCGTCAGCTATCTGGCAGATATCTGCGACTTTGACAAAACCGATATTTTAGATTGGTGGAAATCACAGCCGTTTGATTTATTAATACCGGAGTATTTGGGTAATTGCGTGTTTTGCATTAAAAAGAACGCCAAAAAAATTGGACTGGCCTGTCAGGATGAACCGGGATTGAAAATGCTGTTCGAACAAACCTGCATTACAGGAAAACATGTCCGAGATGGTCATAGAAAAACACCGCGTGAAATTATGTATCGCGGGAATCTATCATTAGACGGAATAGCCCGGATGTATTCAAATGCGGATTATCAAAACCTCTATCGGGAAATGGTTGCGGCTAAGCGTTTTGATACCGGTTCCTGCTCTGAATCCTGCGAAATATTTCAGTTAGATCTATTTTAACCCTATCACTACGCTGCTATGCGGCGGGAGGATTATTGTGTCACCAACCATATTGGATATGTGTTGCGGCAGCCGGATGTTTTGGTTCGACCGCAATAATCCCAATGTTATTTTTTGCGATATCCGGCGAGAGCGTCATATTTTATGCGATGGCAGGGAGTTGAATATTGAACCGGATATTATCTGTGATTTCCGCGCCCTGCCATTTACCAGTAATTCATTTCAGTTAGTTGTATTCGATCCGCCTCATCTGGAACGAGCAGGTGAAAACGGTTGGCAGCGGAAGAAATACGGCATATTGGATAAAAATAATTGGCGCGATGATTTAGCACAGGGATTCAGGGAGGCATTTAGAGTATTACGCCCAGCAGGAACACTGATTTTTAAATGGAATGAAACGCAAATCAAAACCAGTGAAATATTAGCGCTGGTATCTCAATCACCATTGTTTGGCCACCCGTCAGGAAAAAGGGCAAATACACATTGGGTGGCATTCATGAAGGAGAGTCCCTCATGCAATACACCCCATGGAACCCAAATCCAAAAGCAGTTCTCAGAGTTAACGACCCCTACCCCATTCCGACACACTGCCGATATTGTGGCAGGCACGTGATGATTGAGCGTCATCTGAATGTATTTAAACGTATCCATGACAACCGCTGGCCGTGGTTATACCACTGCTGGACATGTGGTGCGCGTGTCAGCATTCATCCGGAAACAGATATTCCAATGGGGTCATTGGCAGATAAACCGACACGGATAGCGCGTCTATCAGCCCATCAGCATTTCGATTATGTCAGAGAAAAATGGAATTTAGAGCGCACGGATGCGTACAGATGGTTAGCGAGAAAATTAGGTATCAGTTTCAATCAATACCACTTCGGCTGGTTTGATACTGATATGTGTGAACGGGCAGCGAATATATGCAGGGAGTTTAAATAATGACTGATTTTACATCACTGGCAGACGGCGGCGAATTATCCCGTGAAACATGGAATGATTTTGTTAATCGCCTCAAATATCAACATAAAGGGGCTGGCGTTGACCAGCATTTTACAACGAACCCATCATTCACAGTGAGAGAACGAGTTAAAGTTGTTGGCCTCGAAGATGATGAGATAGGCATATATTGCGATTGTTGGGAATATTACTCCATTGAGGCGGCATTAGATAGTTTTGAAGATACACAGAAAGAAAGAATATTTAAACACGCCCAAGAGGAATATTTATCTGATTGGTCAGAATTAGATGATCACGACAAAGCTGAATGCATAATATTTGTATTAGAGGATGCCTATGTTTTCCACTGGAAATATGACTACAGAACCGTAAACACGCATTTAACCCGTGAAGCTGCCGAAAAATTTATTCAGCGCAAGCAACATAACTACGAACAACTATCTGTTTATGTCGAATCTTTCTATTGGTGCTGGGAAATGCGCACACTAATTGATGGGATATTGACGGGTAAAATTAAATATACAGGTGATGATAATGACTAATTCAGATTTATGCAAAGAAGCGTTTGAGTTGGCGCGGGAAATGAAAAAACGTAGTGAATTAGCGTTGTTAGCATACGATAGTTTTATGAAATCAAACAGCGATGCTGATAGATTTAAATTCCAAGCAGCGATTGATTATCTTGATTTAATGAGAGCACCTAAGAAGTTAATCACACTTTGCGAAGCAGTAGAAAAGCTCGCTGAATATGAGATTATTATTAATGCGTACCATCAGGATGATGCGGACTGGCATAAATTGGCTGACATAAATGGTGCTATTATATGTGCATTAGTTGATGGAATTGTCAAGCTGCAATCGAAAGTATCTGAATATGAAAATATGGCGCCTGTGGCTATATAATTTAGCTGATGGTAAGGTTTATAAAAGCATTGATGATATAGGTGATAACAAAAGCATATTTGCAGTAAATCTATACCGCCACCCAAACAAATAACGAGAATATAGCCATGAAACAAGTTCAAGCAATGACGACTTTGGTCTTAATTGATGGAGTAACTTATCAATTAGTGTTACCAAAAAATATTATCGCGATTCAAGCCCAACAAGCATTAATGATGGTTAAAGAGTTTGGCGGTCTCATTATTCCATGTGATTTTGCAAATATTAACCCTATGGAGGCAGATGGATTGCCATTTAATATAAGTAACAGTAGGGATGGAGAATGAAATACAGCCTCATCGTAGCTGATCCCCCGTGGCAATATAATAACGCAGCCAGCAACGGAGCCGCCAATAACCACTACTCTACTACCGATTTTTATTCCCTCACCCGATTACCCATAGAACAAATAGCCGCTGAAAATTCCGTACTCTGCATGTGGTACACGGGGAACTTTGCATTGGAAGCTATTAAGCTGGCTGAGGCATGGGGATTTACAGTTAAGACCATGAAGCTGTTCACGTGGATAAAGCTGAATAAGTTAGCGATGGAACGTATCAATAAGGCTATTCGGGAAGAAAGGCTGTTCGATGCTCATGACTTTATGGAACTGCTCAACACCGAAACACGGATGAACGGCGGCAACTACACCCGCAGCAACACCGAGGATGTATTGATCGCCGTTCGTGGTAATGGACTGCCACGACAAAGCGCCAGCGTGAAACAGGTTATTTATTCGTGTCTGGGTGAACACTCGCAAAAGCCGCGAGAAGCTCACTACCGATTAGAGCAATTATACGGTGATGTACCACGCATTGAATTATTTGCCCGTGAGACAGTCGAGGGCTGGGATTTATGGGGTAATGAGTCACCCCAAAATAATATCGAATTTATTAGTGAGGTTAAATTCACCACCAATGACTAACAAATTCGAGAACGGAAAGAGTGTCGGTTGACTATTTAGCGTCAACCGTTTTGCAAATTAAATCGAATTTGTCAACCGAGCATCATGAATAACCAATCATTCGAGAACGGACGACGACAGGTGGCGAGGGAATGCCTGAACGAGTTAAACAATCTACCCAAATACGACGATGTCGCAGTCGCCGCAATTCTCGATAAATACACCCCCAAATTTAAACCACTCAACCACATGAAATTCAGCGCTAAATCAGTGCTGGCGTATTATGTGAGAGTTATTCGGAAGGAGATGAAAGATGGATAAAGATTTAATCTCAGAAAATGATGTTTTCGGTATGTTAGGAAAGAAAAGAACCGCTGTATATAGACTCAGAAAAAAATATGGATTCCCTGAGCCTGTTTTAAGTCATCCAGCAAGATATAGACTTTCGGCTGTGCGTCAATGGATCGATGAAGGCGGAGTCAACCGGAAGTCAGTTGTTTGACATGCCATAATATTTTATCTGCATATAATTCATACGCTTCTTTTTGTTCATCAATCCAATCGTGCTTATTGTATACAGCCATAACCCCACCTAATTCATGCCCCAGCATCTTTTCGGTGACATGGGGCGGAATTCCTTCACTTGATAAATTAGTCACTAATGAGCGTCTAAAATCATGTGTGCGCCATTCAGGTATATCGATAGATTTCCTTAACTTGTTCATATAGAGGTTTGCTGACGACCTATCTATAGCTTTATCCAATTCCTGTCCAGGAAACAAAATATTATTACCCATGCTTAAGAGTCGTTCTATATAAGGCGTAACCTGCTCAAATATAGGCCGTCTTATTACATTACCCATCTTTGAATGAACGACTGGAGTTGTCCAGATTAGGTCATCCATATTAAATTCACTGGCTGTGGCAAGCCGCAGCTCAGAAAGGCGAGATCCCCACAACAAAAGTAGCTGATGTAATACCTTATTAGAGGAAACTATTTTGTTATTTTCCAATGCCAACCAGACCTTAGCCAATTCCGTGTAAGTCAAAACTCTACTGCCTGTGTCTGGTTTCTTACCGATGTTCTTCACGCTGAGTTTCATCACCTCACATGATGGGATAAACTGCCTCCCTACGCACCAGTTAACAACTGATCGAATCTGAGTTAGAAGCACTCTGGCCTTTTTAGAATTTTCCTTTTCTTGCTTATCGAAAAACTTAACCCACGATGATACAGGTATACTAGCAATTGGTGTACACGAGAATTGTGTGTACATCGTGTTGTACACGACAGACTTATAAAGTATTTGAGTATTGGGCTTTAATGTTGACGCGTACTTATCCCACCAGTAGTCAAGACAATCTTTTAAGGTTGCCTCCCCCTCTGAACGAGAAAAATACGTTTTTGGATCAAGTCCTTTTGTGTACAATGAGCGCATTTCGCCTACTGCTATTCTTGCATCCTTAAGTGTCATCTCAGGATAACGACCAACAGTCAGGCGAATGGGTTTGCCATTCCAACGGTATCTGTGCTGAAATGTTATGGTTCCGTTTGGGGTGATCCTGACACTCAAGCCGTCACCATCGGTTAATTCAGGCCTGCCTTTGTAGGGTTTATTGTGAATGCCACGAAGTTTGGTGTCGCTCAATGCCATAGCTATTATAACCTGTACACAAGATGAAATGTGATTATGTACTCAATCTGTACACAATGGCAAGTGAACAAACCGACTACAACAGAAAACAAGCGGAAACAAAACGAAACAAACAAATGCAAAAAACTTGATTAAAACAGGCAGAAGGAGATAAGATAAGAACAGCTTGAAACAAAGCAAAACAGAGTGATAAAAAGTCCCCTTAGTTAAATGGATATAACGAGCCCCTCCTAAGGGCTAATTGCAGGTTCGATTCCTGCAGGGGACGCCAAACGAACCTCTCTCAACGTCTACTAAAGCCTCCAAACCCCATAAAAATCAAGCTATAGCGAGAAACTCTAATCTCTCGAAGTCTACAACCGTCTTCCTAAATCTCTACAATTTGTTGTATAGTTTTTTGTATAGAAATTCCCTATACATTTCTTCTATACAATATTGGGGGGGTTATGAAGCTGACAGACTTAGCAATCAAGCGAGCCAAACCAAAGGAAAAAGCCTATACATTGGCAGATGGCAACGGGCTATCTTTGTTAATTGATACCAATGGTTCTAAAGGCTGGCGATACCGTTATCAATTCGCGGGTAAAACTAAAATGATCTCGTTAGGTGTTTATCCGGTAGTAACGCTCACCGAGGCCAGAATCAAACGTGACGAAGCAAGGAAATTAGTTGCTAATGGGATTAATCCAAGTGAAGTAAGAAAAACTGAAAAGATATCCGCAGCAAACCTGATAGAAAATACCTTCGAAAACATAACTCGTGAATGGTATGAGAAACGTGTAGATAGGTGGTCAGCTTCTTATGCCAAAGAAATGATGGAAACATTTGAAAACGATGTTTTCCCCTATATAGGTAATAGACCTATCGCTGAAATTAAGCCAATGGAGCTTATATCTGTTTTATCACGAATGAATGATCGGGGGGCGACTGAGAAGCTCAGAAAAGTGCGTCAACGCTGTGGGGAAGTATGGCGATATGCAATAGTAACAGGAAGAGCTGAGTATAATCCCGCACCTGATTTAGTGTCTGCCTTTGCTCCACATAAAAAAGAACATTATTCATTTTTAACTGTTGATGAAATCCCTGAGTTCTATAAATCCTTAAATGCCTATACAGGAAGTTTTATTGTAAAAATGGGGATGCGATTACAAATGATAATTGGTGCTCGTCCCGGCGAATTGCGTAAAGCTGAATGGACAGAAATTGATTTTGATAAAGCTCAATGGGAAATACCTACTGCAAAAATGAAAATGCGCCGTCCTCATATTGTTCCATTATCAAGTCAGGCTATTGATATATTAGAACAAATAAAACCAATCACAGGACAAGGAAAATATGTTTTTCAGGGCAGGAATGATGCAAATAAGCCTATGAGTGAAATGGCATTAAATTTATTAATTAGGCGAATTGGCTACACAGGACAAGCAACGAGCCACGGATTCCGCCACACGATGAGTACTATCTTGCACGAACAAAATTACCCCTCTGAATGGATTGAAACCCAGCTTGCTCATGTGGATAAAAACAGCCTTCGTGGCACATATAACCATGCTCAATACTTGGATGGTCGCAGGGAGATGCTTCAATGGTATGCGGACTATATGGAAGCACTAGAACAAGGCGGAAATGTGGTGCATGGCAAGTTTAAGAAATATGCTTAACTGGATGAATAGACAGCGATAATTGACTTTAGTAGACTACCCAAGACATTAAAGATTAAAGCTATGTCTAGGCTGATCCCCGAAAACCCGTACACCTCTACGGACTGGCATAGCTTCTATTAAATGAGGGCATGAGGTGGCGTGATGAATAATGTGTTTTTAGCGGATCCGCTTAGTGAATTAAAAAGCAAAGCAAAAGATTTTATTTCTATAGAAGATACTCTAAATATTATTTGCGAGATGCTGGATTGCTCCTTAGTGACTGCCGCTGAGATTATCTTATTGAAATTACCAGATGATAGAGATTGGAATAATAGTCCAATTAATCCTCCTTTTTTTGGGGAAAAATTAGGAATAGCTACGTTTTCATACTGTGATAATAGACCTCTGATTCGAGAGTTACTAAAAAACATCATTGAAAATGATCCATTTAGCTTTGAAGACAGCATCCCTTTTTAGAGTGAGTTTATTATGACAGAGCATAAATTAGCTAGCGAATATAGGAAGTTTGGTTTTGTGAAATCCCAACTTGAGGATGTTTTAGGTTTCTCTCTAGGGGGAAAGCGTTCTTTGCCTGATTATCTTAAACCATATAAAACAAGAATAGGCATACAACTAGATGAAGCTGCAAATATTTTTGCTGGGTGTAGACCTAGTGAACATATAAATTCTGGTCCATTGGTTGATATTATCCGTGGTTATAGAGCCTCTCTTTGGGATGCATATGATAATGATATATTGTCAGGCAACAATATCATCATGGATTATAACTATAATGAAGAATATAGAGTCGATGTTACTTTAGTTAAAGACCAAGTTACTAAATGGGCTAGAGAGCATAACCTAGATTGGCCTTTTGAATTACCTGAAAGTGAAATAGATAATGAAAGTAGTTCAGTTGATTTACTCTCAAAAATTGAAAGTTTAGAATTAGAAAATAAATCTTTAAAAACAAAAATCAATGAATTAAAAGAAAATATACCGCTACTATTGTCTGCATATAGAGATGATGACCCATTATCAATAGCTATTAAATTAAGAAATGAAGTGTGGGTAGACTACAATGAAGATTCAAGATCAACAATACCAACCCAAGAGTGGGTGGTAGCAAAGCTCATAGATGAATATAAAGAGTTTGAAATGACAAAGGCTCAAGCTCAAGCAATTGAAAAGGTTGCTTGCCCTATTAAGCGTAAATAGGTGGATACGAATATCTACACTGTTCACGCTAAAGTAAAACAACCCTCAACCCTGAGGGTAAAAATGGCCTTTTACCCTTAACCATGATGGTAATGAGCCACTATTTACCCTCTACCCTCATAGTGTTTTGTACAATAAACAGCCGTATAAGGTACAACTCTCATAGTTAAATTTTCAAAAAAGCCATTAGGCCTAATGGCATGATCAAAAAGCATTTTTTCGTGTAAATATAACCCTGAATCTACGAACGTCTATCAAGGCGTATTACAAACTAGATAACAGGGGGGCAACATGCTAACAATCACAATACCTAAAGAAAATCTTATCCGCTTATCCGAAGTTCAACACAGAACGGGCTACGGTAAAGCATGGATCTACAAACTCATTGCAGATAATAGATTCCCCAAACAAGTTAAAATTGGCACTCGTTCAGTCGCTTTCATTGAGTCAGAAATTGATGACTGGATATCACAACGTATTGCTGAATCTCGTAGCGAGGTAATGTAATGACAAAATTTATATTACCCACCGATGAACAGCGGAAATATATTCTTTCCGCTTACAGCGAAAGTGAAAGACGAATAAGAGAAAGGGAACGAGAAAGAATACCCGGTATTTCTCGCAGCCATTGCCATAAATTAGAAAGATTAGGTTTATTTCCACCACGTTGTCATTTTGGGCGTAATTCCTGTGCGTGGCTATTAAGTGATGTGCTCTGGTGGGTACGTAATCCGCCAACAGTAGAAAACGTAAATAACCCCTATAGCCGAAAATCAAATTAATTAAGACAGGGTAAAACTATGACATCTAAAAATATGGCCTTAAATGGTCAGGGGCTCGCTCACACTGAAAACAGCCAAGAGCCTATTTTAGTTCAGTACAAAGAGAATCGAAAAAAGAATTATGCCGAAATGATCCCGTTAACAGCGGGAACCATTAACGGAAAGGCAGCAATGGTTACTGATGCCAGAAATCTGCACAAGTTTCTTGGCAATAAGGAACTGTTTGCTAGCTGGATAAAGCAGCGCATTGAGCAATACGGGTTTATTGAAAATGAGGACTACGAGACTTATTTGGAAAATTCCAAAAAAGGTCGTCCGAGAACTGAATACCGTATTAGCTCTGATATGGCGAAAGAGCTTTCTATGGTGGAACGCACCGAAGAAGGCAAAGAGGCTCGCCAGTACTTTATCGACTGTGAAAAACGTCTACGCCGCATTGCACCAGAAGAACACAAAGCCGCTCTGCTTAATTGGCGTAAAAATCGCGTCACTGCCTGTGAAGATCACAAAAGTATGGCAGATGCGATGAAGGGATACATGGAGCGCACCGGAGACAACCAAAAGGGTTTTGCTTACAGCAATGAATCACGATTCATTAATAAATTGGTGCTGGGTATAGATCCGGTCAGATGGGCTAAAAATAAGGGCATTAAATCTAAAGAAGTCAGAGATAACATGACTGTAGATCAGTTACAGCTACTGGCTTATTTGGAGTCGCGCAATTGTGCATTTCTTGATTTAGATACACCACCTGAGAAGCGAAAAGCGCAATTAACGGAACTGGCTCAACGTTGGTTATGTTCGCGGATACGTTAGTGAAAAATGGCATTCTCAGGAAGCCGGCCAGTGGCAGGAGCTTTCAGGGAAAGACACCGCGACTTAAGCACTTGGGGGGTATCCAGCAACGGGCTTATATCATGGTATTGGTGCCAGAACCCGACGACGAATAATTTCTCATGTGAGGGTTAAACCTATTGTCTCAGTTGTCTCATTTTTATTAACTATATGAATTTTAATTATATTTACTTTTAAATTGAGACAACATGAGACAACAAACAGAGGTTTTGAGACAACATCAAATGGGAAAATAAAAGGACAGTACAGCAGAGGCATTATGAAAAAATTACTTAACTTACACTGTCAGAAAGAAAGGGGTTTCATGGGAATGCTGGTGGGGGAGTGTGCAAATGCGTGATATGCGAATAATACTCAGTCAATGGGGTTCGTGGGCGAGTGACGGGAATAGTGACGTCGATTGGTCATCCATTGCAGCGGGGTTTAAAGGTCTGGTTCCCAGCACCCGAAAGAGCCATGCACAATGTTGTGATGATGACGGGATAGCGATTGATGCTGCTGTTCTGCGATTGAAGAAACATAATCCGTATTCCTACCAGTTGATCGTATTGCACTACATTAAGGCACTGCCATTAAGGGTAATGGGGAATAAATTAGGCATATCTCATAACGAAGTGGCTAAAAGATTACAGGCAGCTGAGGGATTTATTGAGGGCGTACTGGCAGTTTCAGGGGTTATTTTGGAATTTGATAAATGCGTACAAAAATAAGTCATTAATAGAGTTGCGTAATTACAAAAGTCAGTATATTGTGATAAGAGTGATAGCTATGTCACGTAGCTTATTGAATTCCAAGCCTCGCACTCGCGGGGCTTTTTTGCATCTACCAGTTGTCAACTCAGAGTTTACAACTCGATCGGGGTCAGGCAGCGCCCTACATCATAGTTAAATCAGTGTGTTAGGTGGGGTTTTAACCATTTTAAGCAACACCTCGGATCGGTATAAAGAACACTATAACATGCTATATAAATCATATGGTTAACCTGATTTTCAGCGAAAAAGAGATCACCCCCATGCAAGATGAATTCGATGGCTTTATCCAACTACCGAGGAATTTGCGGTAGTTCGAAATCCTGCACGTTCGGGATGTTTAGAGGAATGTTTCAATTCCCCCGAATTCGAGGGAATTACGATTTACAGGTGAGCGAATATCGGCTTGATTTCAGGGCGCTGCTGTTGGGAAGCCTGCCACAACTCATATTGGGACTGCATATTGGTCCACATTTCAGCGCTGGTTCCCAATGCCGCTTCTAAACGGAGTGCCATATCTGCTGATATACCCGTGTTACCATTTAAAATACGGGATAAAGCCACACGGGTTATACCCAGTGCTTTTGCTGCTTCGGTAACAGAGATATCGCCTAAATATTCACGCAAAACAATTCCGGGATGTGCAGGGTTGTACATTCTGTTCATAGTGCATTCCTCAGTGATAATCTTGATAATTAACCAAAATGACATCTTCGCCTTCAAAGCGAAATGTCAGCCGCCAGTTTCCATTAACAGAAATAGCCCAGTGACCTTTTAAATCAGCCCCCTTTAATGGATGTAATTTCCAACCGGGGGCGTTCATGTCATCGGGTTTTTTAGCGGTGTTCAACGCGGTTAATTGGATATTCAGTTTTACAGCGTGATTTGCTTGAATGCCGGCTGTAGAACCTGTTTTAAAGAATTTTTCCAAACCTTTATGCTTAAAACTTTTGATCATTGTGCATCACCGCCGTAAACCGTATAGTATCAGTATACATTAAATATGTGCAGTGTCAACCAAATTCGCCACCGTAATCACTCTCATAACCTCAGTATCCCTATTGCGGCTGGCATCCTATTAACTCACGTGAGGTGAATGATGGAAAAGCGTATTGAAGGGTCATGCTCCCAATGATTAGATCTTGTGATAAACTCCCTACTTTTTATTCTGGGTGAGATATGGCTAAAGTGGATGTGATTTGTCGTTACTGTCATAAAACAGACGAGGTTAAAGGGCATGGAAAAGGACGTACTGGACATCCTCGCTATCACTGCTATGCCTGTCGCAAAACCTTCCAACTGCACTATACCTATCAAGCCTGTCATCCCGGTATGAAAGAGCGAATTATTGATATGGCCATGAATAACGCCGGTGTTAGGGACACGGCTCGGGTTCTGAACGTCGGCATTAACACCGTCATTCGCACATTAAAAAGCTCACACCAAGACAAGTAACTACGCTGCCGCTTGCGAGCAGTGAGATTCATCTTGTTTGTGAAATAGACGAGCAGTGGTCCTTTGTCGGTAATAAGAAAAATCAACGCTGGCTCTGGTATGCCTGGGAGCTGAATAGGAAACGGGTAGTGGCACATGTGTTTGGGGATCGCAGCAGGAAAACGTTGAAAAAGCTGCTGGCTCTCTTGTCTCCTTTTACTATTCGGTTTTACTGTACAGATGATTATGCCGTTTACGATTGTCTGCCTAAAGAAAAATACCTCACGGGAAAGAAATTTACCCAACGTATTGAGAGAACAAATCTTACGCTTCGTATCCGGATAAAGAGGCTGAATAGAAAGACAATAGGTTATTCCAAATCCGAAGAGATGCATGACAAAGTGGTCGGTACGTTCATTGAGCGTGAATACTATCTTTCATAACAGATCTAACTATTGGGAGCATGACCAGAAATGTTAACTTTTTATGCCAAAATTATATTCATGAACAATTACCATACTTAGCTATTGAATCCATTACATCGTGTCCATATTTACAGGTCATGGATTCAAAAAATCTAGGCTCAATGAATTTTGCATACCCAAGTTCTCCTCTTAATTTCAAAATTTCAGATTCAGAAAGAACCCCTAAAGTATAATGATGAATTTTACTTCTGAGTAATCTTTTCTTTTCTCGCCCTAAAGATAATTTTTCATCGTTAGTAATTGTTACTCCCGTTACATGCCGATTGAATTTTTTTGATGAAAAAACCGTTTTTTTATGGTTTATTTTTATATCATTTAAATCAACAGAATTTAGAGTTTCTCTAACTATTTTAGGTACACTAAATAATACCCCATTTACATTAGAGCTAAAAGTTAAATCATCTGCATATCTAGAGTATTTAACCCCTAACTTTTGACATTTAATAGATATTTCACAATCAAAAAAGTACATGATAACATTGGATATCATTGGTGAAGATGGAGCACCAATGCTCAATCTTAACGGGCTATTTCTTCTTAATTTCCAGAAAAATAAATTCTCCATTACTAAAATATCTTTCTCACTTAATTCTCTCCCTGTATTTACTAAAAATCTTTTTAAGTGAATAGGCTTTATACTTAAAAAGAAATTTTTAAAATCCATTTTCAATATAAACTTATTATTACTATGTAATAGTGCATTTTTTCTTATATCTTTTCCATGCTGATAAGCAAAAGCATTTTCATGTATATAAAAATACTGTTCCATATGCTTCAATACAGCCTTCTGCAACGATTTAACCTGCCTTGCAGGCTGTGCAATTAATCTGTACTCCGTACTATTTCGTTTTTTAATATGGAACTTTTTATATCTTCTAGGGATCGTAGTGATGTAGCGCATCGCCTCATCTTCGGTTAGATAAAGGCCATTTGCTATAAATTGTAATAAATTCATATTACATTCCCTCTGATTATATTTATATATTTTAAAGCATTCTCTCTCTTTCTTGCAGTTTCATCAGACTTTTTTGCATCCATGCTTAAATAAGACTGTCTAATTGCTATTTTTATATTCATAGAGTCTTTTATTTTCCCTTTATTACTTAAGCCAAACTTAATCTTACTCTCTCTATGTCCAATAACATAATAATAATCTGTACGACTATATGAGATTGAAGAAATAAGTTTCATTTTAGTTAAAAGATAAAGTAATCTAGATATTAATTTTTGAGAAACATCTATATCAATGCAATATAACGCCCATTCAATTTCTGTTTTTTTATTGGCTCTGATAGTAAAATGATCTCATAAATTAAAATAGCTAAATGCCCTGTGTTTTTACTATTATATTTTTCTGTTTTTTTGACGTTTTTTAATCTAGCACTTACATCATCATAAATAAGCTCTATTTCGTCATATTTTAAACGAGTTTTATCTGGCCAAGGAAAAACTGAAACTGAATTTGGCTCTAAGCTTTTTAAATATTCTAAAGGCCCTAAATAAATGAAGATCTTGGTGTCATATTTTTATTCGGTGTTCCTTCAATTTCTTCAAGTGGAGCAACAACGTGTAATTTTTGAGCTAGATTTTTTCTATTAACAAATAGGCCTAATTCAACTAAAGAACCCGCACTTTCTAAGCATATAATGACTAAAGTCGAAATATTAGCTATATCATCCTCAAAGCTCATTAAATCAGAATAGGCTCCATCTTTAAAATAGTCTTTGAAATCCTCTGCCAAGACAAGAGAATCAAACAATTTTGGATTATGTTGGGCAACATGAGAGAAAAAATAATCTCTTACACTTATCGGGTTAGCATTAATTGGCCCACCACAAACAAAAATTATCGGTGGCATAAATTGAACAATAAAGTTTGAATAGCTCAAATCACCAAACTGTTCTTCTAATGAATTCATGTAAGCAGAATCACTCACATCAAGGAACCCCTCTTATATTAAAAAGGTGGCATATAGCCACCTTTTTTTCCTTCACCTAAAGGATGCGCTTTAGACTTTCAGACTGCTCCTGAATGTAACGCTAGTGAAATTCAGGATCTGGCTGAAAGTGCTGAAGCGCAACCCTAAATGTTCACAATAAGTTAGTGTCTGGCGAAACGCCCGACAAGGATAAAATCAGTTATCCCACGCGTAAAGGTTTGGTAAGAATAACAAAAAAAATGAAATGATCAATACATTAGTTTACCTATCTGGCGCTCAATAATATTTATAGCAACATAAAATAAAAAACCACGTAAAATGCACTACACCGCACCCGCCTGCACAATTTGGATCTAAAAATTATTTCAGTTTTAAAATTCTACAAAACATATCGCCAAGCCGCGCCAATACTAGGGAGTTACCGAAAATCTCAAACTGAAATGTGTGAAAAGATTTTCAGTAAATTTCAGTTTTCAGGTGGAGTGCGTTTAGTGAGTGATTATTTAATCTATTGAAATAAAATGATTTTTCTATTTTACGTGAGATTTTTACTTGAGCGTATGCACCACATAAAAACTGAAAAGCCAGTGTTTATGCGGGTTGCGGAGAATTGAAAAACTGAAATCGAATGAAATTTATTTTGCCAAATTACACTTAACGTTTAAGTGACTACTTCAAAAAATTACTGTGAGATAGCCACGTAAAATACAAATCAATCATAACGGCAAAATAGGCTGGTTGATGGCTTGCTTCAAATTACTTGGCTGTATCGTGTGTGAAAAAGTCAGAGTTAACATATAGGTATGACCACATTCAAAGTCATTACAGGAACAGTAAATATGAGGAGTGTTATCAACGCCCTCCATTTGAATTTCTCGAATTGTTGCCTGTTCACCACAAACAGGGCAATACACTTTCATTACTCGCATGGTTAATCACCTTTGCCTTAATGCCTTCCAGAATAAAGCCAATTAAATACATACCTTGCTATTTTAAAGGGTAACAGGTGTAACAACCGCTAAAGTGTTACACTTTGTTACCCATTTAAAAACAAAAGGTGTAACAGATAAACCCCTTTAAAATCATATCTGTAACCCTTGTTACACCTGTTACACTAAAAATATAAGATGGTCAGTTTTTATTAGAGAATATCCGCTGAACCAAGGACTTCACTGTTAAAGACATACACCCGTTTCACCCCTATTTCTGGTAGGCGTATACTGGTTTGGGCTTTACCATCTTTTCCCGTCTCAAGCCAGCCTTTCTCAATACACAAACGCACCACCTTTCTAACGTCAAAGCCTTTGCAAATTTCTTTCCATGCCATCGGTAGTACGTAAAATTGAATCGTTGGCTCTTGGTTACAAACCCCTTTTTCGACACGTCGAAAGCCCATCATGTTCATCGGGCGGCTGTTTTCGTCATACCAATCGGCAAAGCAGCTGAACTGATTACGTGAAATAAAATCGGTGATTTGTTCTAACGCGGTCATGTCTTCCTGATTAGCGGTATGACCACGCTCATTCATCCATGCATCTAAACAGGTCTTTGCTGCTGTAAAGGCTTCACCTTCTTTCCAGCCTGTAATCCCCGCTAACGTGGCAATTTCCCCCGCCATCGCCACAAGCGCAAAGCGCGTGATAGCTCGACCAACTTGATTCCCTGCATTTTCAGGCGTCAATTTAGCGGTGTACTCTTTTAATAACGCTTTAGCCGTACTAGAGATCCTGGATGAACAAGACTGGGGACCTTTCGAACGTCATTATGCTTCAACAGGCAGGGCTCCTTATTCTCCCCGCTCCATGATGGGGATCCTGCTTTATGGGATCATGAAAGGACAGCGTTCGCTCAGAGCACTTGAACGCTTGGCGCGTTTAGATTTGGGCTGTATTTGGGTCAGTCAGGGAATTACCCCTGATCATGCCAGTCTTGGACGTTTCATTTATCAGCATCAAACTGTCCTGACGGGGATGTTTTTTAAAGAGCTGACCTTATCTGTTTTGCGCCGCAGTCAATCCGGTATTTCGTGTCTGGCGGGTGACGGGACAGTGATTGAGGCCATGTGTTCTCATTATCATCTTTTGACTCAGGCAGCCATTTCCCGCGAAAAAAAGACCCTCAGTGCAGCGCCTGCCACGGGGCAGACAGAGAAACGTCTTCAGCAATTGGAACAGGGCACAGAAGTATTACGACGCCGGCAAGAAAACCGGGCAAAAAAGGGGAAAGATGGTAGCCAGTTACGTATTAATCCCACAGAGCCAGACGCTGTCGTCCAGAAACTCAAGCGGGGAAAGGGATTTTCAACAGCCTATAAACCGTCTGTTTTAGTCAACACAGGACGTATTATCGTCGCCCAAACCGTAGATCCATCCAGTGAGACACGGGTAATGGCGGATTTATTGGTGCAGAATTTCAATTTATCGGGATATCATCCGGACAAATTGTTGTTGGATGCCGGTTATTTCCATGACGCGGTGATGGCTGAGGCACAAAAATATCAGATCCCGCTGTTTTGCTCTGAAAATTCAACCCGGCAGAGCCCCCGAACAATCTACCCCAAATCGTTATTTATCTATGATGCTGGGAAAGACACTTATCTCTGCCCGGCCCATCATTCATTATCGTTGAAAAGCACCGTGGCCGCGTCAGAAAAAGCGCGAGGCTATCGGGTCTATGGCAGTGCCAATGGCACTCAATGCCGGCAAAAAACCCAATGTACACGGGCCAAAGGTGGAAGAAAAATAAAACGCTATCGGGAAGATGAAAAGCGGGATGAACTGCGTTTGCATATGGCTAACCCTGAGTCAAAACGGATATTGAGTCAACGAAAGCGCAGAGTAGAACCGGTATTTTCAGCTTTGCGGGGAATTCAGGGACTGGAGCGCTTTCGGCGTAGAGGATTATCAGCGGTAAAGCTGGAATTTACCCTGCATGCGATGGCCTATAACTTATCAAGAGCAGTGGCTCTGATATTATGGATAATTTTCAGCCTGTTATTGGTTCAAATAACAGGCACTGAAAAATGGGAGAGGATCTCAACTTAACGCGTTGCAAAAATGACCTCCCCCCTTTTACGACACCCTCGCATTGGGCGAGGGTTTACGGCGGATTTTGCTAATTTCGCGTGACTCCACCAAGCACAGCTCCACGAACAAACCGTTCGGCAGTGCCATATTCAAGGGGCTACAGGCTACAGCTTATTCGCCACTGTTTCCAGAGGATGCTGCGTAGCTTACGTCTTATATCGGCATCACCGACGGCCACTGGCTCTGGCTATAGTGGCTTTTCCAGCTCCTCAGATAGCGTTTTAGTCCTTGGATTAGCTGAGCGAGGCTTTTTCTTCCCGTATTGCGTCCCGTTAGTTCCCTTATCCGCGCTTTGAACTACATCAAAAGCTATGACACACAACAAAAAACCTCGCCGAAGCGAGGTAAAATGTCTGAAATTAAATAAACCTGTGATAACACTATGTCACTGTTTCTCACCATTCGAGAAAAGCCAATCAGCTATGTGACATAGCTATCACTCTCGTCACAATATATCGACTTCTGTAATTACGCAACCTGATTGATGACTTTTTTTTGTATGCATTTATCAAATTCCAAAATACCCCCCTGACACTGCCAATATTCCTTCTAGGGGCCTGTAATCTTTTAGAAATTTTACTGTGGGATGTGTGTATTTTAATCAATCAGGACACCTTGGTAAGGGAATAGGAATGACATTAATTAACATGTCGTTATAAAACGTAAATCGGCTTAAAAAATTACAGATAATTTTGCAGGATGAACAATCCCAACCCAAGACATTAACTTCCGATGAACAGCGGGAATTAATAAAATTCATTAAATAAAACAAATAATTAAGAATAGAAAAGGCAACCCTAAAAAAGCGAGTGCCTTCTTTGCGAAAGCATTGCTGTAAAATGTTACATCATTCCTGCGCTACCGCAAATGCGGATTTTAGTTTCAACCACTTTGCGCATAGCCTCTTTACCCGGTGTGATATATTTGCGCGGATCGTTTGCATCAGGGTGTTCAGCAAAATAGGCTTTGACCGCGTCAGCAAAAGCGATTTTCAGATCTGTCGCCACATTCACCTTGCAGATCCCAAAATTAATCGCACGCCGAACCATCTCTTCAGGGATACCCGATGCACCATGCAATACCAGTGGAATATCAACCTGCTGCCTGATGGCGTCCAGGCGATCAAAATCAAGGTGCGGCTTACCGTGATACAGGCCATGCGCTGAACCTATCGCAACCGCCAATGAATCAATACCTGTCCGAGCAACATACTCTTTCGCCGCTATAGGATCAGTATAGAAGCTATCTTTGCTATCGACGACTAAATCATCCTCCTGCCCGCCAAGCCTGCCTAATTCGGCCTCAACGCTGACATCATAATTCTGGCAAAATCGGACCACCCGAGATACTGCCTCAATATTCTGCTCAAAAGGCAGATGTGAACCATCAATCATCACAGAACGAATACCAGACTGCACTTTATGACAGATATCATCATACTCTTCATGGTGATCCAGATGCAGTGCCACTGGCAGGTGGTTGATATAGGCCGCTTCACGACAGATAGACACCATATATTCCAGCCCTGCGTAGGTAAAAGTGCCAGGTGTTCCCGCCAATATTACCGGTGATGATAGTGCGGCGGCGGTTTCTACTACCACCTGCACTGTTTCAAGGTTATGGACATTAAAAGCGGGCACAGCATATCCACCCCGTTGCGCTTTTTTTAGCATTTCTCGATTAGAAATCAGATACATGTGACCTCCTCAGATACCATCAATATCCTGTGATGACGGTTTTTCACGCTGTTGCTCATGCCACAGACTGGTCAGCCCACGATGTCCGCACTCCAGTGCCATGTCGCGAAACTCAAGGGCTGTCATACCGTCACGTTCAAGCATCATCTCCACAACCATCTGCATATTAGTACCGGTAATAACCTGATATGCAGGATGATTTAATGCCAGTTGCGCAGACTGTCTGAATGGAGAACCACCGAGTAAATCGGTGAGAAAAACCAGCCCATCCCCCTGATCACATTGACCGCACGCAGCCGCCAGTGCTTTTTTCAGTGTCTCAGTACACATTCCTTCTGGAAAATCCACGGCTACACATTGCGCCTGTGGGCCAATGACCTGCTCTACTGCCTGCAACAGGCCACTGGCAAAACTGCCATGTCCGGTTATCACTACACCTAACATCTGCACCCCTTATAGAAAACCAACTAATTTACCGACAACCCCGAACACTACTGTGATACCAATCAGTTTCACCGGTGAGCTTCCCTTCTTCATCAGCCAGTACACCAGTAGAGTAAAAGCCAGAGGCAGCAGATTAGGCATCAGTTTATCCAGTACATCCGTCTGTAGAGCAACCTTCGCCTCACCCGCCTTCATGACTAACGGTGTGGAAAGATGAACGTAAGAAGCCACCAGCGCGCCTATCACTGTCATACCGACAATTGAAGCCGCATGAGAGATGTTCCTGGTGTGCGTTTTCAGCATGGCAATCGCTTTGGTACCGGCCTGATAGCCGTAATGCGCCAGCCCGAAACGCAGGGCAAAGTGCACAATATTAAACATTAGCAGAAAAATAATCGGTCCGAATAAACTGCCCTGAAGTGCCAAAGATGCCCCAATGCCGGCGCAAATAGGTAGTAGAGTCAACCAGAATAGAGCATCACCGATCCCGCCTAAAGGTCCCATTAATGCAACTTTCACAGCACGGATAGTAGATACCTTCTCTTTGCTCTTTTCCATCGCCAGTACAAGCCCAGACAGAAAAGTGACGTCAAAGGGATGAACATTGATAAACTCCATATGCATTTTCATGGAGTTGGATAAATCCTGTGGATTTTTATGGATCTTGCGCAGTGCTGGTATCAGGGTATATAACCAGCCTCCTGCCTGCATACGTTCATAGTTAAACGATGCTTGCAATAATAGTGAGCGCAGCGCCATTACGTTAATATCGCGGTTTGTCAGTTCGGGAGCAGGATCACTATCAATATAGTCGTCCCGATCAACCTGACTGGTTGCTATGTTAAATGCCATCGTTCATCTCCTGTGCGGTAGTCTGAGAACCAGCACCCTGATCGTCGTTACTGTCGTTACGGGTACGATTAAAGAAATCAATCAGTGCGATTGCGAATGCGCCGAGTGCGACTGCAATAATCGGCATGTTCAGGAAAGTTACGGAAATAAAACCCAGCATGAAGTAGGCCACATAGGTTTTTTTCATCATGAGTTTCATCAGTAATGAGAAACCAATCGCAGGCATCATTCCCCCTGCGACCGCAAGACCATCAAGCAACCATTGTGGCGCTTTTCTAACTATGGCACTCGCCGCATCTGCACCGAAATAGATAGGCAGGAAAGCCACAATAAAGTAGAACAAGAACAGAATGAGAATACCGAAGTAGTTAACCCATTCAACACCACGCCAGTTTAGTTTTTTCACCATTTCATCGCACTTGTGCATCATCGGTGAATAGATAGTGAACAACAGTGTGATGCAACCCTGTACGGCTATCGAAAATGGCACAGCTATCCCTATCGCCACTTTCGGATCGGTATGGGCCATGATCGCAAACGTTGTCCCAATCACCCCACCAATAACCACATTAGGTGGCTGTGCTCCGGCCAGTGGCACCATCCCCATCCAGACCAGTTCCAGCGTTCCGCCAACCAGCAAACCCGTCTGTACATCCCCTAAAATCAGTCCAACCAAAGGGCCGATCACGATGGGACGGTGAATATGAGTCAGTCCGTTGAACAAATCAACACCGGCTATCCCTGCCAGTAAAGCGATAAGTAGTGCGCTAGTAAGCATACTGACCTCCTCAGCTAATCAGCTTAGAGACAGATTCACCTGCTTCATCCGGCACCCGACGGATTTCACAAGTGACTCCCAATTTATCCAACTCACGGAATGCATTGATATCAGCGTCATCAACAGAAACTGTTTTGTGGATCTGTTTTTTTCCTTCCGAGAAATGCATATTTCCGACATTGACAAATTTAATAGGAACACCTCCTTTAACCAGAGTAAGCACATCCTGAGGTGTTTTGCAGACAATAAAAATTTTCTGCCTGTCCGCCGCCTTGTGGATGACATCAATTGTTTTCTGCAATGTGAAATAGCGGGTCTGCACATCGTCAGAAACCACCATATCCATTAGAGATTGCGCAACAGGGTCGGCTGATGCCTCATCATTTGCCACCACCACCAAATTCGCGCCCAGTGAATTTGTCCAGGTCACGCCAACCTGACCATGAATCAGACGGTTATCGATTCGGGTCATCAATATGTTTGGGGTAGACATACTCACTCCTGTTATTATTTTGTTAATAAAGGTATAGCTGGACACCTTGTACAACCCGATTTACTTCCCCTGTCGGGCAAGGATTATCGGGTGATAAGCTATGTGACAGCGAGGTATTGAATGCCAACAACTGGAAAAAGATAAGATACGGAAACATTAACCAGACATCAGAAAGCTCGCTATTGAGTTCAACAGCTCCCGACAATGGCAGGCTGCTAAGCGGAATAATCTGTTTTGCCAGTTCATCATGTTTCAGTTCATTGAGCAGATCGATATCATAACGGCGGCAATACGCTTCAGCCGACAGCATCACGACAACTAAGGTATTTTCATCGATCATAAATTTAGGACCGTGACGTACACCAAGCGTAGAATCAAAACGGGTTGCCACTTTCCCTGCGGTCAGTTCGAGCATCTTCAGGGCACCTTCTTCCGCGATACCGGTAAAACAGCCGGAACCCAACGCTACCATTCTGCTGAAACCGGACTGTGATACTTTCTGAACCTGCGGCAACCATTCTGAAAAACACTTTTCACAGAGAGTGGCCATCTTTTCGACTGACTTATCTGCCCGTGCAAAATCCAGTTTGCCAAGCAGTAGCAATGTCGCCAACGTCATGCAGCTGAAGCTGGATGTCATTGCAAAACTACGATCATGGGAACCTTTAGGCATAATCAGCGAACAGACATTGTTCTTACCCTCTGCCCGCTTCTCCTTGACATAATGGGCAAGCGCGCCATCAGGATTACAGGTAAGTATCAAGTGATAAACATCACCTGCCAGCTGATCTGCCAGCGCAATTACACCAACACTTTCCGGACTGTTACCAGAACGTGCATAGGAGACTAGTAAGGTCGGACGCTGTTTTTCAAGATACTGCCACGGTGTCGGCAGAATATCTGTCGATGCATAGGCGCAAACATCCAACCCGCAATGTTCACGTAACCACGGAGCCATCGCTTTACCGACAAAAGCGGAAGAACCGGCACCACAGAGGATAATCTGTAAATCAGGCTTAGCTAACAATGGAGACAAAAAAGGCTGCCACTGTGCCGCGCTGGACTCCAATTCACGATAGAGTTCACGCCATAAACGGGGTTGATGGGCTATCTCCTCTGCGGTAAACAGCGCATCGTGTTCTTCCAGCCATGACTGTGAATATGACAATATCGTCTTCATGCGACAGCTCCTTCACACGCGAGTGCGTACTGAAGTAAAACGGTTCTCACTTTATCCATCACCCACACTTTCGGATCCTGTTCCAGTCGCCCTGCTTTTACTGCTTCGGCCTGCTCAGGCAGGTATTGACTTAACATCGACAGAGGTATTGGGTTATTACGCAGGTTATCCAACAGCTTATTGACTGCCGCTTCTGCCTTTGGATCTGCCCAGTAATAACGGATGCGGTCACTAAGACTGTATTGGCGGTCGATATATTGCTGATGTGCACTGCCTTGGTAATAAGAATGCCAGTGCTGAGGCTGCTCATGCATGATTTGCTCCAGCGTACTGTGCAAGTGAGCCGCATTCAGCTCACCATTCCATTCACGATCTAGCTTATCGAGAGCAAACAGCCCCTCGCGCAGGGCAAACGTCAGTGCAGGCCCCACCTTTAGAATGGCAAAATGGTCACGCACCAATTCACGGTAAGCACGCGGAGTTTGGTAATCCGTAGAATGCGCCTCATAAACCAAATGGGGGACTGTCTCGATAAACTGGCTTAGTGTTTGTGCTTTCGCTGACTTGTAATGTTCAACATTATGATGATCAAATTCGACGCCAGGCTGAACCACAAGGCCAATAACCCGCGGCCAGACATCCGCTAAACCATGCTCCTGCCATGCGTGTTGATGAATTTTCAGCGTCGTTTCTGCAGCCAGAGGCGAAGTGATCTGCATCTCTGCCATTGACGCTTTAGCACCTCCCGGAACAGGAACTTCAGTGCCAATCACATAAACAGGGCGTTCACCGCCGTGCGCTTTCCAACTGCACTCAGCAACCTGACACAGCCTCGCTGCACGGGATGCTACGATTTCATCACAGAGCGGCACCGGATCATCGGCACAGGACATTGAGCAATCGAGATGAATTTTCCTGAAACCTGCCGCAACATAATCGTAAATCAATGTTTCAGAGAGCTGCATCGCCTCTTGTGCGCTACGGTTTTGCCATGCATTAGGCCCCAGATGATCACCGCCAAGCCAGACTTTTTCGCGGGGAAGCCCTATTTTGTCAGCAATGTTCCAGACCATTGCGCGGAAATCTATCGGTTGCATTCCGGTGTATCCACCGAACTGATTAACCTGATTAGAAGTTGCCTCAATAAGTACCGAAGAGTCTCTCTCTTTGGCAAAACAAATAGCACTTTCCAGCACCCAGGGATGGGCCGAGCAAACAGAGTAAACCCCAACGTTCTCGCCTGATTTATGGCGGTGGATCAACTGCAATAATGGCTGCATAGTATCTCCAGACTATTCAAATATGTTTAAAAACCTTACGTTTTTAATTAAAATAGATATTTCTTATTCATCAACCACAATGACGTCGGCACCGAAAACAATCAGTGCCTAATGGTAATCCCAGCATCAAGATCAAACTGCCCATATCAAGAAACAATTACAGCAGAGTGGAACAATCGAAAATGTGATCCTTATTAAAGTTCATTTTTAGAGAAAAACCACTTCGAGAATATTTCATTTTCATTCAAATCGACAGCATGATCTGTCATTCAGCTTATTCGTTCTTCTACTTAAAAGCAGTCAGGAACTGTAATTAAAGGAATTAAAAAACCCGCAAACTTTAATATTTTTTACGGCAACGGCATCGCGAATAAATTCAAAATCAATCACTGCATTGATTTTGTGGATCAAATAGCCTTTAATCTTGACTATATGTAAGGTATTTGCTCAGTAGTGTTAAAGAACAGTCTGGATTTAGTTATAATGAAATAAATTTTCAACGACAGAATTTTTAATTTTGACAATACCCTATGAAAATAGCCATACTACGCCGAAATGGACTTGGTGATCTTATTTGCACTCAGCCATTAATAAAGTTTTTACAGAAAACCTACCCCAACGCAGAGATCTGCTTATTTATAGATTTTGGCAATACTGAACTCGCTTATTATTTGTGCCCTGAAATCAAGATCTACACCCTTCCTAGAGGAAATAAATACTTATCTATTATTAAAACTGCATTAGCATTTCGTCGCAAAAAATTTGATATTGCGATATCAGCTAAACCTACCCCTATGAAACTAAATAATTTATTCTTATGGCTATTAGGGGCTAAAAAACGCTACGCTGTCGTTGCAGATAGGCATTGGCATACAAAGTTAATTAACTATCCAATTAGCCAAGAACAAGTCGATGGCTATCATCAGGCATTAAAAGTATTACGTACATTTTCACCTAATGAGAGTAAATTATCACCGGCGCTTTTTCCTCGTATCAAATTTAAAAATACCTTTCAATCGATTGAACAGCAGACTCCCATGATTTTATTTTCTGTCTCTAACAATAGAAAATACAGTCTTATTAATAATGAACGACTCACTTTAATAGCAAATAAAATTCTAGAAAATCATCCAGATACAAAATTTTTTATTTCTTCATATAAACATGACATCCCTTTAGCTGAGGATTTAAAATCACGGATAGGGAAAAATAGTGAAGTTGTAGTATCCGATTCTTTGGGTTCTTTTTTAGCTTTATTGAGCAGCATGACACTCATTATTGTCGGTGATGGGGGTATTTGTCATTTAGCTGCCGCATTACAGAAAAAGATTGTTGCCTTTTATGGTGTAACAAGACCTGAAAACTGGGCGCCAATGGCTAAAAAAGATACATTCATCACATTATATGATCCTGAAAATGTCAACAATATTGATTTAGATAAGGTTTATCCAGTGATATTTTCTTTTCTAAAATAATAAGTTATTAAATAATTTCAATTACATCAAAAATATATACCAATCTAACTTCAAGTTGCAGCTTGAAAATCAATGTGATTGTTTATATCTCCCCGCGTAGCGGGGAGATATAAGACGCATCTTGAAAGGCGATTGGTATATAAATTTATCTTGAAAATAGATCTAATTTGGTAACATAATTTCTTTTTAAGAAGGCTTGATTTTCATTGGAAAACGGGCATTTTGAGGAAAGGTTATTTTACCTAAGTATGGGTTTAAACATCAGATAGTGACATCTGGTATGAGTGAAACATTAATTTCTCAATCTAAGTTACAAGACAATCCCTGTATTAGTTGCGGTGCTTGCTGTGCATATTTTCGTGTTTCATTTTATTGGGCAGAAGCTGAGGATGGTGGCGGCACAGTTCCCGTCTCTATGACTGAAAAATTAAATGATTTTATGCGCTGTATGAAAGGCACCAATGAACCCCACCCTCGATGTACCAATTTATGTGGTGAAATTGGTAAATCGGTTTCCTGTTCTATCTATGATAAAAGGCCCTCTCCTTGCAGAGAATTTCCCCAAGCCTGGGAAACGGAAGATTATAATGAAAGTTGTGATCGTGCCAGAGCTGCTTATGGTCTTCCCCCTCTGCCAAAACCTTAAATATAATTGATACTCGTTTGATATTGGTCGAATAAAAAACAGAATATTTCATTCAAGAGGAATTCGTTAGTCCCATCACAGACACCTTACTTTTGCCTATCTATAGTTAACAAATGTAAATTTCATTACAGCAGAATGAGTTATCGCTGTGCAGTTTATACGCATTAAACTTCAAGTTGCAATTTACAACACGATATGAAACCTGATTTTTCCCCGCTTCGCGGGGAGAAATCACACGCATCTTGAAATTAGATTGGTATATGAACTTTCCTTCATGAAATTATCAGGATGAAAAATAATGTCTGCTTATCTTCCTACAGGGTATATTCCACAAACTTGCGAATCTTTATCACATTATCTCGCTAAAAATTTGCCAACAACCATTTCACCAGGCGGTTCTCCTGAAACCTGGCAAATTCAAGAAGTGGGTGATGGAAATCTTAATTTAGTTTTTATCGTCTCTGGAAAAGAAAAAACAATTGTCGTCAAACAGGCTCTGCCTTACGTACGGGCTGCGGGTGAATCATGGCCGCTTTCCCTTGTTCGTGCGCATTTTGAATATCATGCCTTGATTGAAGAAAAAAAAGTCGCCAAAGAATATGTTCCTGATGTCTATTTTTATGATGAGAAAATGTCTCTCTTTGTCATGGAGTATTTACCTCAGCATATCATCCTACGCAATCGCCTTATTGCCGGAGAAAAGTTACCCCAACTCGCCGAAGATATTGGCATTTTCCTTGCGAATACGCTGTTCCATACTTCCGATATCGGCATGGCTGCTAAAGATAAAAAAGATCTTACTGCTCGCTTCGCTAAGAATCATGAACTTTGTAAGATCACTGAAGATCTGATTTTTACTGAGCCTTATTTTAACGCAGAAAGAAATAACTGGACTGCACCTCAACTTGACGACGAGATCTATGCCATTTGGCAAGATCGCGCACTTATTCAAGCCGCTATGCAGTATAAGTATCAATTCATGACGCAAGCACAAGCGTTGCTGCATGGTGATCTCCATTCCGGTTCAATCATGGTGACACCAAATTCCACCAAAGTTATTGATCCAGAATTTAGTTTTATGGGACCAATGGCATTTGACATCGGTAACTACATCGGTAATTTATTGATGGCTTATTTCGCCCAACCCGCCCTGCGGGAAAATAATGCGCAATGCATTGATTACCAAACATGGCTTTTAGGGCAAATAGAAGCGACCTGGTCAGTGTTTGAACGCCATTTTCGCCAATTATGGCATGAAAAAGATATTGGGGATGCCTATCCGGTCGTGCTTTATCAACAGGGTACATTCGGTGCTTCCTTCTTAAAAACAGTGCAAGATGAATTTCTATCAACCCTATTTAAAGACACGCTCGCCTATGCTGGCTTAGAAATTAATCGGCGTATTGTTGGGTTTGCTGGTGTTGCCGATTTTAAACAAATTGAAGATCAAAACCAGCGCGCTGTCTGTGAAAAACGAGCACTAAAACTGGCACGAGAATTGGTTGTCAATCGAGAAAATTATCCCACTTTTTCGCTAATCAGGCGTTATATCGCACAGTGTTAAGAGGTTGATATGAAAATTAATGGCATTCATTATCGTTCTGTTTGGCTTGCTGACGATCGTTATACCGTCGAAATTTTCGACCAGACCAAACTCCCTTTTGAAATGCAGATTATTCAACTACGCACGATGCAAGATGCCGCAACAGCCATCAAAGACATGTGGTACGGGGAGCGCCTTTGATTGGTGCCGTCGCTGCATATGGTATGGCTTTGGCAATGCATCAAGAAAGTAGCGATGAAAATCTGCAACAGGCTTACAATGTTTTAGTGAAAACCCGTCCTACTGCGATCAATTTAAAGTGGGCGTTGGATCGAACTTATCGCACGCTAGAAAATCTCGAACATGCACATCGTGAAGCAGCGGCTTATCGTATTGCCAATGAAATTGCAGATGAAGATGTGGAACTCTGTCGCAAAATTGGTGAGCACGGACTAAAAATAATCCAGAATATTGCCGAAACCAAACCAACAGGCGAAACAGTCAATATTTTGACTCACTGCAATGCCGGCTGGCTTGCGACGGTAGATTGGGGAACTGCTCTGGCGCCCATTTATATGGCACATGATGCCGGAATTAAGGTTCATGTCTGGGTTGATGAAACCCGCCCACGTAATCAAGGAGGGTTAACTGCTTTCGAATTGGGTTCACATGGTGTACCACATACTTTAGTTGCTGATAACGCCGGCGGGCACTTGATGCAACATGGCAAAGTGGATCTCTGTATTGTTGGCACAGACCGGACAACAGCCAGGGGCGATGTGTGCAACAAAATTGGTACTTACCTCAAAGCATTAGCGGCCAAAGCCAATCAGGTGCCTTTTTACGTGGCCCTGCCATCTCCTACACTGGATTTTACAGTCTGGGATGGTGTCAAAGAAATTCCCATTGAGCAACGTTCAGGTGAAGAACAATCCCACGTATATGGCATCACACCTGAAGGTGTACGAAGCTGGGTCAACACAGCGCCACATGGAACCTCTTGCGAAAACTATGCTTTTGATGTTACACCTGCTGAACTTATCACCGGATTGATTACTGAACGTGGGATTTGTGATGCTAGTGCGGAAGGATTACGGGCGCTTTTCCCTGATCTGTGTGGGTAACCGTCATTATCATACAAGGTAAAAATGATGAATAAAGAGCAAATTGCCCAAGAGATTATTGAAACTTGTCTTAAAATGAACGCGCTTGGATTAAACCAAGGGACATCAGGCAATATCAGTGCCCGTTATCAAGATGGTTTTCTGATTACCCCCAGTGGCATAGCTTATGAAAAGCTAACGGCTGATCAAATCGTATTTATCAGTAATCAGGGGGAATTTGAAGCCGATAAGGTGCCTTCAAGCGAATGGCATTTTCATCTCTCTTGCTATCAAGCACGTGCCAATCTCAACGCCGTTGTACATAACCATGCTGTTAATGCTACCGCAGTCTCTATTCTCAATCATGCTATCCCCGCTATCCACTATATGGTTGCCGTGACTGGCACTGATCATGTTCCTTGTATTCCCTATGCCACTTTTGGCACGACTGAATTAGCTGATAATGTAAAAAAGGGGATCGCATACAGTAAGGCATTATTGATGCAGCATCATGGCATGATTGCAATGGAAGTTAATCTGGAAAAAGCGCTATGGTTGGCCAATGAAATTGAGATATTGGCACAACTTTATTTAAAAGTGCTGCCAATTATGGAAACCGTTCCAATACTTTCTCCGGCAGAAATGCAGCAAGTGCTGGAGAAATTCAAAAGTTATGGGCTAAAGGTAAAATAACGGCAATATTCTGTATGTTAGAGAAAAATATCAAGGGGATATGATTTTAAGGTAAGCAAATAGCTGATAAGAAATAATGCTGGTATGAAGTGGTGGGCGATACCAGATTCGAACTGATGACCCCCTCCTTGTAAGGGAGATGCTCTACCAACTGAGCTAATCGCCCACTTCATATCTTGATACCTAAATGGTGGGTCGTGCAGGATTCGAACCTGCGACCAATTGATTAAAAGAACGTAGAACTATCATCTAAATCAACTAGATACAGCGAAAACCGCCGCTCACAACGTCCCATTTCGCAAAAGTTAGAAAAACATAGAATGCCTATAAAAACTTTCGAGTCCCAAATGCGTCTCACCTAATTTGGCAGCATCCAGCCTATGCAATCCGACCTCAACCATCATGATCGCTATTCACCCCCTGCCCCAAATCCCACCCAATAACCGACCAAATTTTCCCCATTCACCTCCATATCCCTCCAAACTCACATTTTGCACATTTATTGAACTAATAATTTGTTGAATTTCAACGCGTTCAACAGTCAGTTACCCGTTTTTAATGCACGAATCGGCCTATTGTGGGATTTCATAAAACCTCGGTTTGGCAGAAACCCAGCGACTGGCGGAAAATGCTTTATCCAAAAAAGCGAATGGGGCAGATATTGAGGATAAAACAAAATTTATTGATAACATAGGGTTAAAAGATACTGTTAATAGGGCATATAACGCGTTAAACAAATACGCTAACGGTGCGGACATTACCGATAAATCGGTGTTTGTGAGCAACCTAAATTTCATGGACCAGGTAATTCGAACTGATCTGATTAACGGTAATCAACAACGTATTCAGAGCGAGTTAATAGTAGATAATCGTCTAACTGTGACGAACGAAGTGTACTGTCAGTCGGGAAATGCAGCTATTGCATTGAAATCAACAAAAGGCGGTCCCCACATAGCGTACACTTGGAATAATTCCCAATGGCATGATGTGCGCTTTCCGGAAGGCAAAGGAACCGCCATCGTTTTAGGCGCTAATTGCTGGATAACCGGGGATGGTTACCTGAAATTAGCCTCGCCCATTATCAAAATTTGGCGTGAGGGTAAATTTGAAACCAATAACGAGTCTGAAGGTGCTATCGTGGAGCGTTTGTCCGAGGGCGTTTACCTCATCAAAAACGTGCTGGGATTCAATGCCGATGCGGCATGGGGCGGTGTTGATGGTGGGGTTGATATACCGCTGTGCAAAAATAAATTGCCGCTAATTTGGGTAAACTATAAGGTGTTGCCGGATGGTTCTATCAAATTAATGACCTATCACCGTGAACATGCAGATGCCCCCGCATTCGCCAGAAATGTACGTGAGGGCTATGCCGACGGCGACCCAATTGATATTCCCAGTGGTAGATTTATTTCCGTTCGTGTACAAATGCCGGAAAATTCTATTTGGAATCAACAGCAACGGAAATTAGCTGAATCAAAATAGTGTTTAGGGGCACACAGCCCCTGTATTTATTTCGGCTGTTCTGGCCATGAGATATCGGGCGCGGTAGCGCAATCCACCCGATTGAGCAGTACCCGATATTTGCGCCATTCGGTGAGTGCGGATTTTTCGGCGTCGGTTGCCATATCGAGGTCAACGGCGTCCTGATAAATATCAATTTTGGCTCTGGCGGTATCCAACAATTGCCGTTTCCGGGATTCCGCCTGTTGCTGTTCATGCTGGCGTTGTGCCTGAATATCTGTTACCCACTGTTTGCCATTCCATTTATCAAACGGTGTTGCGGGTGCCTCTGGTGTTGTTTTCGACGGATAATCACCGAGTGCTGTAATCACCTGTGCGGCACCTGTTTCAATACTGTAAACGGTTTTACCACGATGATCTGCGACGTACTCCCACGCGGACAAATCTGCCGTTCGGCAAATGGCATAACCCTGTTTGTGGTCACCCGGCGCATCAATACACGAGTGAGCCGGAATCCCCAGACCGACGAGTAAAAACTCCACAGATGCAGAACTATATTCTCGCGTTTCGCTGTGATAATTATAAACAGTAATATTACCTGCGACAGTGGCGATATGATTTTTGTCTAATTTTGCCGTCATTATACTGCCCTCACAATGTAGTTAAATGCGATGTTTATGGGGCGGGTTTCCATTGCTGTGCGCACCGCACGGGATGCATCAAATATCCAATTTACGGCCCCATATCCTGTAATTTCAGTCGATGGTGTTAGTCCAGATGACAGAACATGCCCCAATTGTGTGAATGGACCCGAGGCGCTGACACCCTGAAAAAGCTGCGTTCGCCCAAATGTTCCGACAATATTTTGAATCGCATCAATCTGAATCGATAATAGTTCTCGTCCGGCATCGTCGCCGGTATCGCCGTTCCAGCCGCGCAGAAATTTACCTCTCAAATCCGGCAATGTTAGTGATGGATATACACGCGCCAGCTCTGGATATTGTGCTGCGGTAAACGTAGCGCCGTTACATTGCATCCATCCAGCAGGCGGGGTTGCTAACGGCCACGGAATCGGTACGCCAACGGGTAATGCCGAGCCTGCCGTTAAACCGAGGTTTTTCACAATCCACAGATCCTCACGATCCAGTCAAGATCCCACTCTCGAAACTCCAAAAACTGAAAACCAATAACAAAAAAGAGCCATTTTAGCCTGTCAAAAAATAACCAAAAGCCAGAATCACACTGAATAATACCGGAAAGGATAAATTTTGAACTAATGGTGGGTTGTTAAATAACCAATATAAGGTTGTTATTTAACCAGGTAAGGATTTTTTTCAACCAAACCATTTGATTTTCCCCAACCCAACTAGAATTAATTAAAATAAACTCAATTTATTGATTATAAAAGAAAATATAAAACTACATTTGTACCACTCTCCACACACAGCCAATCGAATGATTTCCCCCGCCTAATCCGCCAATATATCAGCACACCTTAACAGGAGAGAACGCTAATATGGCACAAGATTATCATCACGGAGTCCGTGTACAGGAAATCAAAGAAGGTACTCGTACCATCACTACCGTTAGCACCGCTATCGTGGGTATGGTCTGTACTGCACCTGACGCAGACGAAAAAACATTTCCATTAGATACACCGGTATTACTGACTGACGTTATGAGCGTTATTGGTAAAGCTGGTGAAAAAGGCACTTTGGCCGCATCACTGAAGGCAATCGCAGCACAGGCACAACCTGTCACTGTCGTGGTTCGTGTGGCTGAGGGCGAAACTGAAGAAAAAACCAGTAGCAACATCATCGGTGGGGTTACGCCGGAAGGCAAGAAAACGGGTATGCAGGCACTGCTCGCTGCGCAAAGCCAGCTCGGTGTTAAACCCCGCATTCTGGGTGTTCCGGGTCTGGATTCAAAAGCTGTAGCTATTGAACTGGCCTCTATTGCCGAGAAGCTGAAAGCAATGGCGTATGTGAGTGCTTATGGCTGCAAAAAAATCGAAGAAGTCATCAAATATCGTGAAAACTTCAAGCATCGTGAGCTGATGCTGATTTGGCCTGACTTCCTGAGCTGGGATACCGTCACCAGCAGCGAAGCGACTGCTTTCGCAACTGCTTATGCACTGGGCTTGCGCGCCAAAATCGACGAAGAGACCGGCTGGCACAAAACCCTGTCCAATGTGGGCGTTAACGGCGTAACGGGTCTGTCTGCTGATGTCTTCTGGGATCTGCAAGCGACTGGAACTGACGCTGATCTGCTGAACAAAGCAGGCATCACGACGCTGATCCGCAAAAACGGTTTCCGTTTCTGGGGTTCACGCACCTGTTCTGATGACGCATTGTTCCAGTTCGAAAGCTACACCCGTACCGCTCAGGTTCTGGCTGACACTATGGCTGAAGCGCATATGTGGGCTATCGACAAGCCGCTGACGCCATCACTGGTACGCGACATTATCGAAGGTATCAATGCCAAGTTCCGCGAGCTGAAAGCCGGTGGCTACATCATTGACGGTCGTTGCTGGTATGACGACAAAATCAACGATAAAGACACCCTGAAAGCTGGCAAACTGACCATCGATTATGACTATACCCCTGTACCGCCACTGGAAAACATGATGTTACGCCAGCGCATTACAGATAGTTACCTGATGGATTTCGCGAAAAGTATCAATAAATAAGGGGCTAACTGATGGCATTACCTCGCAAACTTAAATACCTGAACTTGTTCAATGACGGCAACAACTATCAGGGGATCGTGGAAGAACTGACTCTTCCTAAGTTAAGCCGCAAGCTAGAAGCCTATCGCGGTGCTGGCATGAATGGCAGCGCAATGGTGGATTTAGGTCTGGATGAAGGCGCACTGGATGCTGAATTTACTCTGGGTGGCGTTGAAGCTCAACTGTACAAACAGTGGGGCATCGCGAAAGCTGATGGTGTCATGCTGCGCTTTGCTGGCTCTTTTGAGAGTGAAGATAACGGTGAAGTGGTTGCAGTAGAAGTTGTGATGCGTGGTCGTTTTCAGGAATTCGATCACGGCACTTATAAACAAGGTGATAACACCCAGACCAAAATCACTGCCAAAAATACTTATTTCAAACTGACATGGAATGGTGAAGAACTGATTGAAATCGACACCATCAACATGGTTGAAAAAGTAGGTGGGGAAGATCGTCTGGAGCAGCATCGCCGCGCTATCGGTCTTTTTTAATCGCTTCTTTTAGCAATTAACTTTTTTAAAACTTATTTCCTGTCTCATCAGTGTATTAACCGTGCCTGTTGAGACAGGTTTCTAATCGGATAAACAAGGTTGAACCATGACAGAAACACTGAATACTCAAAATGACGATCTGCGCACCATTGAATTGGAAGCACCACTGGCGCGAGGCAATGGCGAAATCACGGAAGTGATGGTACGCAAACCTAACAGCGGTGCGTTGCGCGGTGCACGTTTACAGGCACTGCTGGAAATGGATGTGGATTCTATGCTGCTTGTCCTGCCGCGTGTTACCACCCCTGCATTGACCAAAAATGACCTGATGATGATGTCACCTGGTGATCTGATTAATCTCAGTGTGGAGGTGGTCAATTTTTTGTTGCCGAAGTCGGTCAAGTCCGATTCCCAGAACGATTAACCGTTGATGAATTGGTGGCAGATATTGCCACCGTTTTTCACTGGACTCCGGCAGACACAGATGCAATGTCACTGCCGGAATTATTGGACTGGCGACATCGGGCCATTTTAAGAAGTGGTGCAGAAAATGAGTAATATACAGTCACAGCTTAACAAGGTATTGAGTACCGTTGGAAAGCTGACCAGTTCCTTTAAATCTTTTCAACAGCATCAGAAAAAACTGGTAGGTTCAGTTGATAAAATTTACAACCAGTTCAAAAAACTCAATAAGACTGTTGAAGGATTAAAACCCATTGTAGGTTATGCGCAGGAAACTGCGCGTATGCGCGCCGATCTTAAGGCTTATCATCAAACTATTAAACAATCTTTCTCTGCGCGGCAGAATTCCTCACAAGTCATGCAGGTGAGTGCCGCCAGCCAATCAGCTAATATTGTTCAAATAAACCAAAATGCCAGACAGGAAAACTCATCCAGTAAAAAGAATGAGTTCAATCTTGGTGTGACGGGTAATATGACTAACAATTTTAAATTGTTAGATAAATTGGTTATTAATATTAATCCTCAGATAACAATTTTATTTAGTATGCTAAATAAAATTAATGGGGTTTTGAATATAACTGCTGGTTTTGTAAAAGTCACATTCCAAACATTAATTAATTATGTACAAGTGTTTGGTAATGTTGGTATCAAAATATTTGATTCTTTAAGAGTTAAATTAAATATATTTGCATTGCTGGGGATTCAGGCTTTTATTGAATTGAGAGCCAGCCTGAACTTTTTTGCACAGTTGGGAGTTCGGACTTTTGTCGAGCTAAGGGCCGGACTGAACTTCTTTATCCAATTGGGACTTCGGGCGTTTGTCGAATTGAGAGCCAGCCTGAACTTTTTTACACAATTGGGAGTTCGGGCTTTTGTCGAGCTAAGGGCCGGACTGAACTTCTTTATCCAATTGGGACTTCGGGCGTTTGTCGAATTGAGAGCCAGCCTGAACTTTTTTGCACAGTTGGGAGTTCGGGCGTTTGTCGAATTGAGAGCCAGCCTGAACTTTTTTGCACAATTGGGAATTCGGGCTTTTGTCGAGCTAAGGGCCGGACTGAACTTTTTTATCCAGTTAGGAATTCGGGCTTTTGTTGAACTAAGAGCCAGCCTGAACTTTTTTGCACAGTTGGGAGTTCGGGCTTTTGTCGAGCTAAGGGCCGGACTGAACTTCTTTATCCAGTTGGGGCTTCGGGCGTTTGTCGAATTGAGAGCCAGCCTGAACTTTTTTGCACAATTGGGAGTTCGGGCGTTTGTCGAGCTAAGGGCCGGACTGAACTTTTTTATCCAGTTAGGAATTCGGGCTTTTGTTGAACTAAGAGCCAGCCTGAACATTTTTGCTCAATTTGGGATCCAGATTTTTGTTCAGCTAAAAGTCAGTTTTGGTGCATTTGCTGAATTAGGTCGTCAGGCTTTAGAAACATTAAAATCCAGCTTGAATGCATTTGCTCAGTTGGGTATTCAAGCTTTGGGGGCATTAAAATCCAGTCTGAGTTTCTTTGCCCAAATAGGGATTCAGGCGCTGGATAAATTAAAATCCACGCTGGATGCGTTTGTGCAATTAGGGCTTAACGCTTTTGACAAATTAAAAGCCAGCCTGAGTTTCTTTGCCCAAATAGGGATTCAGGCACTGGATAAATTAAAATCCACGCTGGATACATTTGTGCAATTAGGGCTTAACGCTTTTGATAAATTAAAAGCCAGCCTGAATTTCTTTGCCCAATTAGGGATTCAGGCGTTGGATAAATTAAAATCCACGCTGGATGCGTTTGTGCAATTGGGTATTCAGGGCCTGAATAAATTAACGGCACCTTTGGATATATTTACCCAAATAGGGATTCAGGCGTTGGATAAATTAAAATCCACGCTGGATACATTTGTGCAATTAGGGCTTAATGCTTTTGATAAATTAAAAGCCAGCTTGAGTTTCTTTGCTCAAATAGGGATTCAGGCGCTGGATAAATTAAAATCCACTCTGGATGCGTTTGTGCAATTAGGGCTTAACGCTTTTGACAAATTAAAAGCCAGCCTGAATTTCTTTGCTCAATTAGGGATTCAGGCGTTGGATAAATTAAAATCCACCTTGGATGCATTTGTGCAACTAGGTATTCAGGCTCTGAATAAATTAACGGCACCTTTGGATATATTTGCTCAACTGGGAACGCAGGCGCTGGATAAATTAAAATCCACCTTAGATGCGTTTGTGCAATTGGGTGTTCAGGCTCTGAATAAATTAACATCTCCCCTGGATGTATTTGCTAAATTAGGTATGCAGGCTCTCGAAGAGTTAAAAGCCAGTCTAAATTTCTTTGCGCAGTTGGGTGTTCAGGCACTGGACAAGTTAAAATCCAGTCTGGATATATTTACTCAGATTGGGGTTCAGGGACTGGAAGAGTTAAGAGCCAATCTGAATAGATTTGCGCAGGTAGGGATTCAGGCTATGGAGAATTTAAGAGATGGCTTGAAGGCATTTGCACAATTTGGAACTGAGGCTTTGGAAGCGCTAAGAGCGGCCATGGACTTTTTTGGTAAAACCGGAAACAAGGTTTTTGGCTCACTTAATGATGGTGCTGATTTACTGTCTAATAAAGGAGGTAAAGATACTTTTGGAAGACAGCGAAAAGGCTTAGGAGCATTAGGAAATATTGGTCAAAAAGTTTTTGGCTTTTTAGGTAATGGCATAAATATTCTGGCAAGTGTTGGTGTTAAAGGTCTGTCTTTTTTAAGTAGTGCTTTTAGTGTATTAGGTAAAGCAATGCTGTTTATTGGCCGAGCTATGATGGCGAACCCTATTCTTGCCATTATTAGTGTTATCGCAATGGCTGCTATTTATATTTGGCAGAATTGGGAAACATTAGGCCCCAAATTCGCTGCTTTGTGGGAAAACATCAAAAATGTCTGTAGCAATGCATGGCAGGGAATTAAAAACCTGGTCAGTGCTGCTTGGGAAGGTATTAAAAGTTATTTCATGAATGGGGGATTAATCGGCCTTATTTACCAAAATTGGGACACGATTAAACAAAGCACCGCAGAAGCATGGGAATCCGTTAAAGCTAAAATAGGTGAAGTTTGGGAATCTGTTAAACAGAATACGTTAGAAATTTGGGAAAGCGTTAAAAAATCAGTTTCAGATAAATGGAATGAAATTGTTGCCGATGTTCAGGCTATTCCTGAAAAATTAAAAGCGGCTGGGTCAGAAATGATCGATAGCTTGCTAATTGGTATTCAAGAAAAATGGGAGAACCTGAAAAGTAAATTCGCTTCTATTACTGATTGGTTTAAATCGTGGTGGTCTGGTGATGATAAACAGGAAGTTACCGTAAAAACATCACAGGATATTACCAAAAGCGACACATCTCAGCAGGCAAAACAGATTACTCAACATGATAAAGGAGGATTTATTCCTGCCGGGAAACTAGGCCTTGTAGGGGAATATGGCCCTGAAATTATCAATGGCCCAGCTAACGTTACCAGCCGGAAAAATACTGCGAAACTCGCTGCCTTGGGGCTTGCTGTGAGCTCAATGTCACTGCCAATTGCGGCGCAGGATGCACCATTACACGCGCAGAGTTTACCTGCTTACGCTTATGAGGAAGTGCAGGCGAAATGGGAGCGGAGTCAGCCACAGCAATACAGTGGCGCAGCACCGCAATATAACATCTATGTCTATGGCGCTCAGGGACAGTCCGCGCAGGATATTGCCCGTGTGGTCAGGCAGGAATTGGAACAAAGGGAACGTATGCATCAAGCGCGTATGCGTAGCTCACTTTCAGACAGAGGAGAAGATTTCTCATGATGGCTGCACTTGGTTTGTTTGTTTTTATGCTGAAAACAACGCCCTATCAAACTTTTCAATATAAACAGAGTTGGCGACATGCCTTTAACAGCCGCGTGGGAGCGCGGCCTGCCTGGCAGTTCGTCGGTTCAGACAATGATACGATCACGCTATCAGGGGAACTTTATCCTGAACTGACAGGTGGCTCACTTTCATTAACCGCATTGAAATTGATGGCTGACAGTGGCAAGGCATGGTCTTTTATTGATGGCAGTGGTGCCATTTACGGTATGTTCGTTATCGAAAGCATTGATGAGACAAAAACAGAATTTATGTCAGGCGGTGCGGCCAGAAAAATCAGTTTCACGCTGACCTTGCGACGTGTTGACAACAATTTGCTCGAAATGCTGGGTGATTTGCAGGAGCAGCTTTCTGATATCAAGAAAGATTTACCCAATTTGCCAAAGAAACTTTCTGCATTCAAAGATGATGTTGTTGATAAAGTCAAGGGGGTGTTCTCATGATCGATGTTGAAAAGTGGATACCAGACACGGATTGGGTTCCCCAATTTGATTTAGTCACTGGAAAAGTCAGTGAGCCAGCTTTTCGTCTGGAAATCAACAACAAGGATATCAGTGGGAAGATCCAATCACGCCTGATGTCATTAACATTGACGGATAATCGTGGTTTGGAATCCGACCAGCTCGATATTGAGTTGGATGATGCGGATGGTATGCTGATGCTGCCTCGTCGTGGCGATATTCTTACATTAGAACTGGGGTGGCATGGCCATCCCTTAACGCCGAAAGGAAAATTTGTTATTGATGAAATTGAACATGTCGGTGCGCCAGATCGATTAACCATTCGTGCCCGTAGTGCGGATTTTCGTGGTGATCTGAATACGAAAAAGGAAATGTCTTACCATAAATGCACCCTAGGCAGTATTGTCAGTACCATCGCTGCCAGAAATAAATTGGCGTTTAAGATAAGTTCAGCGTTGGAAAATATCTCTGTGCATATCGATCAAACAAATGAATCTGACATCAGCTTTTTGACTCGGCTGGCAAAACAAGAAGGTGCAATCGCTTCAGTCAAAAATGGTGAATTATTGTTTGTTCAGCAAGGGCAAAATAAAACGGTGAGTGGTAAGCCTATTCCGCCTGTACTGATTACGCGTAACTCAGGGGATAGTCACAGATTTTCGCTGTCCGATCGTGAAGCCTATACGGGGGTAGTTGCTCAATGGATGGATACACGTACAGCAACTAAACAGACGGTTAAATTGAGGCGAAAGGAAACAACAGAAGGAAAAGTTGAAATTAACTTTGAATATGAAAGCAGTAACAGTCAATCATCAGGCAAGGGGCCGGCTCAAAAAGATAAAAACGCCACTAAAAAAGAGGGGGGAACGTCCAGGCAAAAGCACCCCCAATCCACTAAGCAGGGTAAAGATCTTAAACCTAAACCACCTGCACCTGGCAAAGTTAATTTAGCGAAGAAAAACCCAAACACTAAAGGTCGTGAAAAGCCGACTTATATTAAAAAGGGGAATAAAAAGAAAAACAAAAATAAAGGTCACGGCAGTATTGAGATAGAAGCAAATTTCGATATTGAAGCAAGCTTATCTTATGAAGAACAGCGTGAATCAACGGTTGAACACCATCAAACAACTACAGTACAGCAAGAATCTGCAAGCTATTTGGTGGGAACCCAGGAGAATATTCTGACGCTTTCGCGCATTTATTCTAACGAAGAAAGTGCAAAGCGTGCCGCTATCGCTGTTTGGAAAAAAATGCAACGAGGAGCTGCGCAGTTCTCTATCACATTAGCGTTGGGGCGTGCTGATATTTATCCTGAAACGCCCATCCAGTTAGAGGGTTTTAAGCCAGAAATTGATGGAACTGACTGGACTTTGGTCAAAGTCACTCACACGCTCAATGACAGTGGTTTTACGACATCCTTAGATCTCGAAATAAAAATCGACGAAGTTGAAATGAGTGCTTGATCTCGATATGAGATCTTTGGTATATTGTTCACCAGACGGGATGATGTTATTTCAAGACAGTTATTTCAAGATAACGATTTCAGAAAGGTGAACAATATGATTAAGTGTCCTCTGTGTGGTCAATCAGCGCACACTCGTAGCAGCTTTGAGCATTCAAGCCAAACAAAGGAGCGCTATAACCAATGTCAGAATATCAATTGTGGAGCAACGTTCGTTAGCCATGAAACCTTTGTCCGTTTCATTTCTAAGCCAGGTGAAATCCAAAATGTGACGCCACATCCAAGGGCAAAAACCAAGAGACAACCTCGCCAGAAAGCGGCTGCCGTACAATAAATAACGAAAAAATTATTGCTCCAGTTTTTTGCCACCGTTATGGTGGCTTTTTTTTGGGTGTAAGATTGAAAAGGTTCTCCATTCGAGAACTCATTGTGACGCCCGCTTGTCTACAAAGCAGGCGTCAAAACCACTTGGCTGATTTACTTCTGGTTTTGATATTGTTCCTGCAAAATCCGTTGCATTTCATCTTTGATGTGTAGTTTTTCTTTTTTCAGACGCACAACTTTATCGTTATAACCTGCACCATTTGGGCCTTCTAGTTGGGTTATCTCGTGGTCAAGTCGGTTATGTTTTTCAAACAGGGATTGGAAGCGGGGATGAGATTCTTTCAGATTGGATACTAAATCACGATATTCTGGAAACATAAGACCTCCTATACGAAATTCACTATCACACTCAAGGAGTGTAGCAGGTCATTTTAATATCAGATTTGAGAAATATCACATAAAAAAGAACTGGTAGAACCTGTTAGTTTGTTGGTGATAAATAAAATTTGATATTTATTATGAGTGAATAGATTTTCTTTATTCAATGCCTTTAAGAATCAGTACCTTGCCAAAAAACATAATTTACCCCTGTCTTTTTGTTGTTATTATCTAGTCTCCTTTTTAAACATATTCAGAGGTGATATATGAAAAAATATCTATTCCCTTTAGCTGCATTGATGGTGTCAACTTCGGTTTTTGCGGACAAAAAACTTGAAGATATCGCCCCTTATCCTGCGCCTTCTGAGAACATGGCTCGTAGCGTGATTGAATTACCTCAGAAAGAACATGAAAACGGCTATATGGTTGAGTTGGTGATTGGCAAGGATATGAAAGTGGATTGTAATCATCACTGGTTTGGCGGTAAGTTGGAGACTAAAACCCTGGAAGGGTGGGGATATGACTATTATGTGCTAAATAATGTAACGGGTCCCGCCTCAACAAAAATGGCTTGTCCAAATAAAGAAAAAACAGTGCGTTTTGTTCAGGTTCAGTTAGGTAAGGATGCTTTCGTTCGTTATAACAGCAAATTACCTATCGTGGTATATACGCCAAAATCGGTGACAGTTAAATACCGTATTTGGCAAGCCTCGGATGAGGTAAAGAAAGCAGTTATTAATTAACTATACGCATTAAACTTCATGTTGCAATTTACAGCATGATATGAAACGTGACTTCTTCCCGCGACGCGGGGAGAAGTCATATGCATCTTGAAGTTAGGTTGTTTAAAAATACATTTCTTCGTTGCTTATGATTAAGTTAACAATCAAGCAATTTGTAATATACGCATTAATCTTACAACACTATATGAGACATGATTTTTCTGTCTGCAATCCCTTGCCCATAATTAAAAACACTAACTAAACTATTTTTTGGATTCTTTTGCATTTATGCAAATATTATTGAGGAATCGTCGAATGTTTAAAAAGTTATCGGCAGAGTTTTTAGGTACTTTTTGGTTGGTGTTTGGTGGATGTGGTAGTGCGGTTTTAGCTGCGGCATTCCCACAGCTGGGGATTGGTTTTGTGGGCGTATCCTTGGCTTTTGGTTTAACTGTGGTAACGATGGCCTATGCGGTAGGACATATTTCAGGAGGACATTTTAATCCAGCAGTAACATTGGGGTTGTTCGCGGGCGGGCGCATTTCTGCCAAAGAGGTTATTCCTTATATTATTGCCCAAGTGATTGGAGGAATTGCGGCAGCTGCGGTACTATACCTTATCGCCAGCGGTAAAAGTGGTTTTGATGCAACGGCAAGTGGTTTTGCATCTAATGGTTATGGTGAACATTCTCCTGGGGGTTTTTCATTACGAGCTGCAATTATTATTGAATTAGTATTAACCGGATTTTTCTTAATTGTCATTCTCGGAGCAACAGATAAAAATGCACCAGCAGGATTTGCACCATTGGCTATCGGTTTAGCATTGACACTTATTCACTTAATCAGTATTCCTGTAACCAATACATCGGTTAACCCGGCAAGAAGTACAGCGGTTGCTATTTTCCAGGGAACCTGGGCCCTGGAGCAGCTTTGGGTATTTTGGTTGATTCCATTAATTGGTGGTGCTATCGGTGGGATGATATACCGGATACTCTTACAGAAAGATGACTCATCCGTTAATTAATATTTCCCCTATTTTGATAAGCCATGTTATAGCATGGCTTTTTTTATGATAGATTTATATCAATCTAACGTTAAATAGGTTTTCATAATACTGAGAGTATCAGATGTTAGCATTCCTTACCATTTTGAAACGCTATTTAAGATGCGTGTGATTTCTCATATAATGTTGTAAATTGCAACTTGAAGTTTAATGCGTATATTTAAATTTTAATGTTTTCTTAAAAGGCGGGATGATGGAGAAAAATATAACATGGGAACACGGTGAATATTGGGTTACAACGGATAAGAGTAAGATTAATATTCATTTCGTACATAGTGAGTTAACGCAATTATTTTGGGCGCGTGGTGTTGAATTTGATAAAGTCAAAACTGCAATAGAAAATAGTTTATGCTTTGCATTATTTCATCGTGATAAAGCAATTGGATTTGCAAGATTAGTAACTGACTTTTCAATGTTTTCTTATCTTTCCGATGTATTTATTATCGATGACTATCAGAAGAAAGGATTAGGTCGTTGGTTGGTAGAATGTGTGTTACAGCATCCGATTATTCCCTATGTAAAACACGTGATGTTGGTGACATCTAATGCAGGTTGGCTTTATAAGAAACTGGGATTTTCACCTGTCGTAGAGCAGGATTTTGTATGGACATTAGACAAACCAGAAAACACCTGAAGTTCCTTAATAAATGCTAAAAAAAGCAGGTGGTTATTATTAATGTTAGGATAATGCCGCCTGCACTGTTTATATCCATTCATTAGAAATAAAAATTCACACTGAAAATAAATATTATTATCTATACCAATCCAACTTCAAGATGCGTGTGATCTCTCCCCGCTTCGCGGGGAGAGATCAGGTTTCATATCGTGTTGTAAATTGCAACTTGAAGTTTAATGCGTATAAAACCAGATTTAGGATGATCCAGCATCATAATCAATATCATGCTTCACTATATGATTGACAACCGGTCATCAAGGAAAACAATTTACTGTTTAGTGGTTCATTCATCGGCCAGCGATAACCCGATACTCTTTGAACGGGGAAATGCACGGATATTAACTTCATCAGACTGATTGCCTCCTAAAACCATCAAATCTCCATTCTCAGCTAAACCAACAACAAAACCAGCGCCCCACCTACTCGTGTAAAAACGGCTACACAGCCATAATAAGGCCCTTTTAACTGCATTCCCCATTCAAGATAAGACCTAGCTGGTTCAAATCTGCTTGAACGGATACCAACACGCTCAAACATGGCACCAACATATGCAGCACACCATGGCGTTTTATCATCACGTATTCCTCCACGCTTGATATCTTTCCACCACTGCAAAATACTAGGATGATGTTGTTCACCTTTGATCTCATGTACGCCAAGATTCTTATACCCTTCTTCGATCCATGTAGGTTCGTATTCTTTGCTGACATTTTCTACAATCAGACGCAGGGCCAGCCAACGTCCAACCGGTTTCCCTTCATTTGTCAGCAGATGGCTCAATGTGCGACTGCCTATCGTTCCCTGACTTTGGTTATACCGTTCACGAATCCGGATGCGCAACAGCATACGTTCCGTGTCGACAGGCCGTTGTCGCCAGTCATAATAGGCACGGCGTGACACCTGAAGTATCTGATATCATTCCGTGACCGCCCATCGGATGCTCAGCCGTGTGATCAACGCATAGCGCCACGGCGCATCTCGCTCATCAGCACGGCCACCCGCTTTAGGATTTCTTTTTCCATTTCCAGGCGTTTCGCCTGTTTCTCTAAGGCCTGTATCTGGCGTTGTTCAGGCATCAGTGCCTTGCCCACAGGTGTAATTCCCTGCATTTCGGCCTGGTATTGGCGAACCCATTTTCCCAGGGTGCTGGCATCAATTCCCAGTGAACGGGCGACCTTAACAACCTGCTGCTGATGGAGAACAACCTGTTGAACTGCTTCCAACTTAAATTCAGCGGAATAGTGGCGTTTGGTGGGTTCCAATTTCATCGTTAACCTCATTGTCATGTTAATAATATTAGCAGACTTGAAGTGTCCGAGATCTTTATACCACTACACCCGATCCCATCTCTGTCCTTACAGGGATGTGTAATACATTCTTTGTTCTATAAATCATGCAGTTATATAATATAAAAATGCCTTTTTTATATTGTTAATATCATCAACAAGAACGGTAACTATTAATTTATTTATCTATTTAGTGGCCGTTTATAACACACAAAATTTAGTGATATTAATTAATAAAAAGGGAAAATATGCACGATTCAATAACGGTAACCGGAACAGGTCCATCACGGGATGCTGGCTGGGGAAACGAGAATGGCTTTGGCGATTATAATGGTGGGGGTAGCTCTGGTTCTGGGGGTTCCAGTCGTTTGGCGGGTTACGCTGTGGCAGCGCTCAGTATGGCCAGACCTGGTATGCCGGCGCTGGTCTTTCCAGTCAACGGAGTGTTAAGCGCAACACTCAATCTCAATATTGGCACCCTTAATACAGGTTTTATGAACTTGGGAAGTTACATAGACAATGCCAATCCCTTTGCTACGCGCCTGGCAGGTTCAGCTCTGGGAATGGCCAAATTTGGCTCACGTTTTGCTGGACCTGTAGTAGGGGTTTCATCACTGTTGTTAGACTTGGAATCCAAAAGACAGGATGCCGCTGCAAAAATTGAAAGAGAAGCTATTGAAAATGCCAGAAGAGAAGCACAGCGTCATGGCATAACGGATGTTTATCAAGTGACAGCACTGCCGGTAGCTACATTGTTTGCGGGTGCCCTTGCGATGGATAAAATTAATGCAAAAATTCGTGGACAAAGCACAGTTATTACAGATGTGGTTGCTCAACCTGTTGTTGATACAAAAACTCAACTACGTCAAATAGCTATTACTAGAAATCCGACTAGCGTTCCCGTTGTAAAAGCAAAAGAAACACGTAATGACGTTTATTCTATCCAGGTTGTTTCTGGAATGAAACCCATGCAAATTCACATTGATACCTTTAGGGGCTGGTCGTCCGAAAACAAAGTTAATACAGCAGCGACTGTCGGAATATTTTCACCAATTTCTGTTGATCACCATCATGCCATTCTCGACTTTGATGGCGAACACGATCCCATTTATATTTCCGTGTCCAAAGTTCCTACTGTTTCAGAAGAAAAAGTACAACTGGAAGCAGCGAAAAAAAGAGAACAGGAATGGTTATTGGCTCATCCCCTATTAGCAGCTGAATTAGAATTCAGTGAAGCGGTACAGGAATTTGAAAGCATAGACAAGCCTTATCAGGAAAAACAAAAACAACTTAATCAGCTTTTGAGTTCACCTGAAGGTCTTACATTAAGTGATCCGGTGAAATATCCGTTAGTATATCAGCAAACTCAAGAACAATTAAAATTTACTAAAACAGAGATAAAAGTCAATGATCAGAATTTGATTAATACTTTATTACAAAAAGGAGTAAATGACTATCGTATAGAAGCCTTAAAGCCGGAATTTGAAAAAAAACCAATTGGGCCTGAAATTATTGTTAAATCAGCATTTTATGAAAGGCTAGGTAGGAGTTTACATCGCGTCCATAAAGAAATAGAACAAACAAAAAAAGAACTCGCTCCCCTAATGGAAAACCGCAATAAAGCGGAAAGCAAGAAAAAAGAAAAAGAACAAAAAGTCGCGAAAGAGAAAAAGAAAAAAAGCGCGCGGGATAAACCCGGTATAGCAACAGGAAATGGAAAAGAAGTTGGTAGTGATTGGCTAGAAGGTGTCTCTAAAAGATTAGGAATACCAATTCCTAAAAGTGTAGCAGATAAATTAAGAGGAAAAAAATTCAGTTCATTTGATAAATTGAGGGAAGCTATATGGAGCGAAATTGGAAAAACCCCTAAATTGGCTGGGCAAATAAAAAGAAAAGCCAATAAAAATGCGATTGCGAAAGGAAGAGCGCCATTTGCCCGTAAAAACGGCCAGGTCGGGGGCAGAAAAAAACTGGAATTACACCATGTTGACGAAATTCAGCATGGAGGAGATGTTTATAATTTTGATAATATACGAGTTGTCACCCCTAAAAACCATATTCACATTCATTCAAAAAAATAGAGGTTAACTTATGAGTAAAACTAAACTTGAAGATTATACTGAAGCCGAATTTTTGGCCTTCGTAACAAAAATTTTTAACAGTGAACATGAGACGGAACAGCAGGATGTGGATGCCGTTTCCGAATTTGAACACCTAACCCAACATCCAGCCGGGAGTGATTTGATTTTTTACCCAGAAGATGGCGATGATGATTCGCCAGAAGGAGTTCTGGCGCGCGTTAAAAAATGGCGGGCAGAAAATCAATTGCCATTATTTAAGAAATAAAGAGAAGGTGGGACCACGGTCCCACCTCCTTATTTATGGCTTTAGCCAGTTTAAGATGCGTTAGCTTCTTAAACATAAAACCACCCGCTATGCGGGTGGTTATGATTTCCTGCAAAATTATCAGTTGTGTCATTACATTTTCGGCAAGCGACTGATTGATTTCCCCAGCAATAATAACAGATCGTGATTTAATGAGTTGATTTTGAGTATATGAAGTTGCTGTTGTTTCTTTTTCTGAGTTATTTATAAATTCGCAATGCATTATTTTTCTCTCCTATGATAAATAATATTGGATATATAAATAATATAGCTTTTAAAAATAATGTTTTCTAAAAAATTTGAACTTTATTTCAGTTTTGTAACATCATCAAAAAAATTGAATTATTTTTTTAAAAAAATTTAATTTATTTGTGGGATTATAATGATGTATATTTATGTCCATGATTTTTTAGAGTTTTATTGTGTGTGTAATAAAATAAGATAAAATAAAAAACTCAGTATATTTATAGTTAGGTTTGGTTGTATATTGTCACTTTTCTGCTGTAAGTTTTATTTCGCTATTTATATATTCAAAAGCAAGTGAGTTAATGTTTTATGCTCAGCAATATCTATATATTGCTAACTGTATTAATTGGCTGTGATGTAAATGTAATAAATTAGGAATGAATTATGGAACGTCTTGACATAGAAGAAGTGTCTAACAAAATTCTACATGAATTATTGCAGTATCGACGTCGTTTCCCAGAGTCTGAACATACACTTCAAGATGAAGAAAAAAAGGTTTCTGAGGTTCAACTGCCACGTATCCGTGCATTTGTGGAGCAAGGGAAACCTATCGAATGTATTTTACCTGCATTTCCAACAAAATCCCCAAATCCTAGAAAAGTATTGGGTAAAATGCCGGATATGGCAGAAAAATTATCACTGATTTTTCTAAATTCCCTTTGTCAGCGTATTCAGCTTTATTATCCACCTGGGGCAAATATTGTTATTTGTTCTGATGGACATGTTTTTAGTGATCTTATTCTTGTCGATGATGACACAATTACCCATTATCAATTAGAAATTGAAAAATTGCTGCATGAACTGGGCGCGACTCATCTTTCGGTTTTTAATCTTGGTAACGTTGAATCACTAACGCAATATACTAATGATTACGATCAACTGCGTGAATTATTGGTCAGTCGTTATGCCTCTTCAATCGAGGAGATCAAGGAAGAGCTCAAAAAAACCGAAGAAGGTGTTCAATTATATCGAGCGATTACCCGTTTTCTTTATGAAGATAGCTTATTGCCAGAATATACAGGTTCAAAAAATGCGTTGCAAAAAGATGCACGCCAGCGCTCGGCTGGGGTTATCCAACGTAGTTGGGCGTGGGGTAATTTGCTGGCAGAGCAATTCCCTCTAGCGATCCGTCTTTCTATTCACCCGCAACCCGTGGACAGTGTCAAAATTGGTATTCATATGATGCCGACTCGGGATGATTGGTTGACGCCGTGGCACGGCGTGGCGGCCAACATTAACGGCCAGTTTGTGCTGATGAAAAGTGATGAAGTGAAAAAGATGAATGGAAAGCTGATCGAAATTCGGGGGGTTCCAAGCCATTATGTGATTGAAACACCATCTGAAGAAAATCCGCAAACAGAATTTCAAGCGGCGACAGCATAAGCAGAATAACCACGTGGTATACCGTATTTTAGAGAGAAAAATCATGAATACCTATGAACTTGATTGTCATATTGAGGCGATGAAACCTTTTGGCGTATTTATTACTCCCAATTATCCTGATCAGGATATTACCACTCTGTCCGTTGATGCTTTGCGTGAATTAGCTCGTACTCATCTGCTGGTTATATTACGTGGTTTTCAATCCGGTTTTACGGATAAAGAGAAATTGGCGGAATATTCTGGCCGTTGGGGGGAAATCATGATGTGGCCATTTGGTGCTGTATTGGATGTTATGGAGCACCCAGAACCGTCTGACCATGTTATGGACAGTGGTAATTTGCCGTTGCATTGGGATGGAATGTATAGAGAAACAATTCCTGAATTTCAGCTATTTCACTGTGTTTCTGCCCCCGAAGCGGCTCAAGGAGGACGCACCACGTTTGTCAACACTGAACAATTGATTATTGACGCCAGTGATGATGAGCGTAATAGATGGAAAAATACCACCATTACTTACCGTACAAGCCGAGTCACCCATTATGGCGGTGAAGTGACTTCACCATTGATTTGTCCTCACCCCGACGGCAAAAAATGGGTGATGCGTTACAATGAGCCAATGGGTAAAGAAGATGTGAAGTATGCTGATCATCACGCTTTGAAGATAGATGGCATGTCACAGGAAGAGCAACAAGCCCTTGCAGAAACACTGTATAACCGATTGTATGATCCGCGTTATTTCTACGCTCATCAATGGCAGTCTGGTGACATTGCGATTTGCGATAACTTCACTTTATTACATGGACGTGAAGCTTTTATTTCCCGTTCTCCTCGCCATATTCAGCGGGTGCATATCCACGGCGTGCCTGTGTGTACAAATCATAGCTTCCGCACTATTACTGTTTCCAGTGCTGATTGAGTAGAAGGAGACTCGATTAATGTCTCGTATTGTTTTAGCTGCTATTGCAACGCCTGGTCATGTTTTTCCAATATTTACTATTGCGGAACATTTAATAGGGCAGGGACATGATGTCACCATATTCAGTGGTTCCTTGTTTCAACAGCAAACGGAAGCGTTAGGGGCTATTTTTGTTCCTTTCGATGAGCAAGTGGATATTGATTACCGTTGTTTGGAAAAATATTTTCCTGAACGGGCAGAACTTCCGCCGGGAAATGCTCAGATGGCGCTGGCGTTAAAGCAATTCTTTGCCGCACCAATTCCTGTGTTGTCGAAACAATTGCTACAAGTTATCGACGAGGGACACCCTGATCTGCTGATTATCGATAATACTTTTTATGCCGCGCTGCCGTTATTGCAAAAACCGGCTGAAAAACGTATCCCTGTCATTGCTATTGGTGTCACGCCACTGGCGTGGTCAACAAAAGATGCCATATTTTGGGGGGCGCGGATACCGCCTGAATTATTGCCTGCTGATTTGACCCGCGAGCAATTGGTCGATGAGGAAACGCACCAATTAATTGAGCAGGTCAGGGCGGCATTTAATCAGTCACTTGCGGCGGTGGATTGTCTTCCACTGACAGGGGATCATAATGATGTTTTGATGAGCGGAGTTGATCGTTTCTTGCAACTGGCAACGCCATCATTTGAATTTTCTCGTAATGATTTACCTGAGACAGTGGAGTTTATCGGGGCGCTGCCGGTAAAGGTGGAAGATGATAAAACGCAAATCAGTTGGCCGGATGAAAGCCTGCCATTGATTCTGGTGACGCAGGGAACACTGGCTAATATTGATTTTAACCAATTGATATTACCTACATTGCGTGGGTTGGCAACATTGCCGGTTCGGGTATTGGCGATTACAGGTGGTCGTTCTATCGATGTTCTGGGAGAAGATCTGCCAGAAAATGCCAGAGTGGTCGAGTATCTCAATTTTGAACACTGGCTCCCCAGAGCTGCCATTTTTATTACTAATGGTGGTTATGGTTCTCTGAATTCAGCCATTCGTCATGGCGTACCTTTGGTGGTCGCGGGAACAGGAGATGGTAAATTAGAAGCTGTCGCTCGTGTTATCTGGTCACGTTGTGGTATCAGCTTGCATACTGATACCCCCACTGAGCAGCAGTTATATCTGGCAGTGACAAGGATATTATCTTCCCCGATATGGCGCCAGCAGTCACAGATCATTAAGGCAGAATATGATGCCCACAATGCTTTGGCATCAATAACACGTCATGTTAATGAACTGATTGTCTAATAGATTGGTGCCTGTTTAAAACAGGAGAAATGGAACGCGGTACGTTTTTCTTACCGCGTTCTTTTGTGATTAGGCTTTTTCTCGCACGCCTTCAACGGAAATGATCAGTTCGACTTCCTGAGATTTTGGCCCCAGATCTTCTTTAATATTAAAATCTTTTAATTTGAGTTTACCTGTCGCCTCAAAACCAGCACGGTATCCACCCCACGGATCGTTTCCTGCATTGAGCAATTTTGCGTCCAGTGTGACAGGTTTGGTCACACCATTTAATGTGAGATCTCCGGTAATAAAGTAATGTTCACCTTCTTTCTTAACATTCGTTGATGTGAATTTAGCTTCAGGATATTTGTGACTGTTCAAAAAGTTAGGTCCACGTAAATGCTTATCTCGTTCGGCATGTTTGGTATCGACACTATCGGTTTTGATAACCACATTGACTTTATCATTTGCTGGGTTTTGCGGATCAAAAGTAAAGCTACCATCGAAATCTTTAAAACCCCCATAAAGCCAGCTAAATCCTAAATGCTGAATACGAAATTCAATAAAGGCATGTTGGCCTATTTTATCGAACTTATAATCAGCAGCGAGTGCGTTTCCTGCACTCATGAGCCATCCGCCTACGGTCAGGGCTACTAGCGTCTTTTTCAGCATAATAATTCTCCAAAAGTCATTTTAATTTGGTTTGTAACCAAATATTCTTTTTAGGGTGGTATCACGATCAATAAAGTGATGTTTCAGTGCCGCAATCCCATGTAATAGGGAGAGTACGACAACAGTCCAGGCAAGATAAAGATGTATAACGCCCGCCGTATCAGCCTGTATGCCTTGGCCTGTTAGGGTTGCAGGGATTTCAAACCAGCCAAAAATACTGATAGATTGCCCATCGGCTGTAGAAATGAGATATCCACTAAATAGAATACCAAATAAGGCGATATAGAGAGTGAGTTGCATTAGTTGTGAACTGATGCGTATAAAAAGGCTGTAGCTTGCCAAAGGTTTTGGTGGCGGCGAAATAAATCGCCATACTACCCGAATAATCATGACAATAAATAATAAACTACCTATACTTTTATGCAGTTCAGGAGCACGATGATACCAGTTATCGTAATAACTTAATGTGACCATCCATAATCCAAGTGCAAACATTCCATAAACAGTGAGCGCTACTAGCCAATGAATTAAAATAGAAATATGGCCAAAGCTGGTGGAAGTGTTTTTGAATGACATATTATATCCTTATTTTTAATATAAAGATGCTTTTACAATATAGACGAGAGTTTTTAAAGTGCATAGTGAATTAATTTCTTTATTTTGTGTGTTATTTTGCTTTTTTATGGGGTGTTATTCTAATAATATGGCATTTTATAATAGATTAAATAATTTACTATTTTAAATAGATTCTCATAATACTGAGAGTATCAGATGTTGGGTTCCTTACCCCGCGCGGGGTAAGGAAGGCTCCTATCATTTTGAAACGCTATTTAACAGGAAAATATTAAATTTCATTTAATGACACTGTTTCATTATTACACACCAATCTTATTTCAAGATGCGTGTGATTTCTCCCCGCGAAACGGGGAAAAACAATAATGCATCTTGAAGTGAAATTGGTATAAAAGTGTTAATCTATTTGTCTGGATAAAAAAAGCTCCGTGTAGGAACGGAGCTGGAATGGGTAAAAGTAGCTGGGAAAATGTAGTACAAGGGTATAGTAACTCTGCGACAGTAAATGCAGATTAAACAAAACACAAAGTTGTATAAAAAATATCTAATGTCAGGAATATTATTGATTTTTCTCGGATTATTCCACCTTTGACATTTATCTCCGTCAGTATAATCAGCATTTTTAACCATTATATACCAATCTCACTTCAAGATGCGTGTGATCTCTCCCCGCGAAGTGGGGAGAGATCAGGTTTCATATCGTGTTGTAAATTACAACTTGAAGTTTAGTGCGTATATAGATAGACAGTGGATAGTTAGAATGAAAAATTTAATTGTGGGATCGACTCTGGCGCTAGGTTTACTATTTGGACCATTTGCGCAGGCAGAATATCAAGCCATCTCTGTAGGTTATGCACATATCAAACTACAACAAGAAAAAGCATTAAAAGGTGCAACGTTAAATTATCGTTATGAGCTTAATAATGAGTGGGGGATATTGTCTTCATTTACCCTGGCTAAAGGCGATAGAGAGGAAAATGAAGAGGCTTATAAGGCAAAATTTAATTATTACTCATCTATGATTGGCCCTACTTATCGTATCAATGAATATATCAGCATGTATGGACAAGCTGGTATTGCTTCCCTTAAAGGCAAATTTACAGAAGAAGATGATGATAGTGCTACTGAACAAAGTAACTTATCAAAAAGCGCATTAGCATGGGGAACGGGTTTTATCATTAATCCTGTTGAGAATTTTGCCGTCACAATTGGGTATGAGGGAAGTCACTTTAATTTCAATACCGAAGGCAAAGTCTCAACCAATGGCTTTAATATCGGCTTTGGTTATCGTTTCTAATTTCTTCGTTCAGGTGCGTTGTTTCTGATGGCGAATACTTGGTATGACTGATGCCACATAACTGTGCTGTTTATCAACAGAGTCATACCAAATATCAATGGTTATCATGGGCTGACCTTCATCCATTGTTTAATGACAGTTGCTTAATGGGAAATCGCATCCCGAATGGCTTCCAATGAAGCGGGATTCTCAATCAGGGCAATATCGCTTGGTTCACGTCCTTCACAAATAGCCTGCATGGTGCGGCGCAACATTTTTCCTGAACGGGTTTTCGGTAATTGCGTCACAAAATAGACGCGTGCCGGACGTCCAACGCTACCGATTTTCTTATCCACCAACGCCATTAATGCCTTCTCCAAGGTGGCAAAATGGTCAGCACTCTGGATTTCTCGTCCTTCTTTGAGGACAGCAAACGCCACGGCAGTTTGTCCTTTCACTTCATCCTTGATACCAATGACGGCAACTTCTGCGACATCTTCGTGGCTGGCGATGCCGTATCCAACTCCAGTTAGCGCACCTGATTAATCAGTGCTGTTCGATTTTTCATGCCCCATGTCGGCATGATACATGATCTATTTGTGTTTATACACCGTATTAACATACAATGAATTTTAAAAAATAGTAAATAATTTGTGTGGTATGTGTTATGGGATATGCATCATGTTTTCATGAATTATATGTGGATTTTCAGAAAGCAAACTTACATTATTATTAAATTATTTAATGGAAAATTATGTCTCTATTATAAATAGATTAAATAACGTTTCATAATTCTGATACACAACATTGTTTTAATCACTTGTTATACATAGAGTTGTACGTTGTATAAGTATGTGGCACTATTTTGAAATGTTATCTAATTAATGTGGATAATAACGAAGGGTAAATATTAATTTCAGCTTGAAATGTCGAGTAAAGTTGTGCGGTAGCTTTACCATAAAAATAGATATAATTTACCCTGTTGATTATCAATCAAAATTCTTAATATGCTAATTTATATCCTTCATTCCGTATTCTAATTATAAATTAATGTAAAAATACATACAGGTACTTAAAGATAAAAATATTATAGATATAGCTGCGGAAAGTCGGCTATATTAAATTCAATTTATTATTAATAAACCATGGTGATATATGGATTCTTGCATTCACATAATAAGTGCAACACCGTTATAAACGAAGTAAACGAGTGGATATTCCTTTGAATAACTCATCCGGTGTTTTGTAATCCCGTGTCTTCCGTGGGCGTTTATTTAAGCGATTTGCGACGAGGTTTATCTCCCGCTCTGATACCTGATTAAAATCGGTCCCTTTTGGAAAGTAGTCTCTGATTAATCCATTGGTGTTCTCATTGATTCCTCTTTCCCAGGGTGAATAAGGATGGGCAAAATAAATCTTGGCCTCTAAATTTTTACTGATGAGTTCGTGTTCGGCAAACTCCAATCCATTATCAAAGGTGATGGTTTTAACCTTTTGTTTTATATTTGATAAATTCCTTGTTGTCGCTTTTGCAACACCTTCCGCTGTTTTATCTTCGAGTTTAATGATGACAGTAAATAACGATTTACGTTCAACTAAGGTTAATAATGCACTTTTATGATCTTTTCCAACGATAGTATCCCCTTCCCAATCACCAATACGCTGCTTTTTATCAACAAGTTTTGGGCGATGCTCAATACTGATTCTATTTTTGATTTTTCCTCTGCGCTCATCACTTCCATAGCGTTTACGATATGGTTTTTTAGCAATCCTAAGGTGCTGCCATAAATCACCACCATTGATTTTATCCTTATAAATCAATCTATACACGATTTCATGATGCAAGGATATTATCTTCTCCCTTTGAAGATAACCGACGGTTTGTTCAGGGCTTAAATCTTGCCAAATTAACTGCTTAATCCACTTTGTTATCTCCGGTGTCACTTTGACGGCTTTTACCGCAGTACGGCGGCGCTCTGAAGCTTTAAGCTGAGCTTGTTTAGGGCAGTATTTCTGGGCTTCCCGGTTTCTTTTCAATTCGCGGCTAATCGTTGATGGGGCTCAATTAAGCGACGTTGCAATAAAACGTTGTGTAAAACCGGCTTCTTTTAAACTGAAAATCTGATATCTTTCTATTTCGGTCAGTTGCATATAGGCCATAGTGCATTTTCCTTTGGCGAGAAAGATGCCTACTATAGCAACTGACCGCCTTTCTTAGAAATTGCACTTATTAGGCGAATCCAAGATTCTTTATTTCTAAAATATAAATTCCTTTATTATTTTCTAAGTAAAAAGTTATATTATTTTTTTAAGTGTCAATCTAAAAAACATGTCCAGCAACAAAAAATAAGGTTTGGTAAAACTAAAATATACTTTGCTCATAATCCTGAAATCATAAGGAGTGTATTTAAATATGGAAAAAGGCTCCACCGTGAACCTCTGCAAAAGATAATAGGAAAAGGACTATTCTCTGAGGAAACAAGTCCCAAAAGTAGAGAACGCAGAAAAAAAATTCAAAACACGATTAATCGAGATGTTATTAACTATATTGATTTGTGCATTCATCATAATTTTAAAACTTTCAAGTTCAATCGATTGAAAGATCATGAAATTATGTGTCACTTTAGAAGATTAAGTATTGAAACCAATGTTGATATTATTCTTTCTCCTGAAAATAATAATGACAAGAAGAAATTAAGTGATGCTGTAGGTATTATATTAGATTATATAGAATATGATTTATTTACTTCAGTTAAAATATTAAAAAGCAAGAAAAAACAATTTTTTTTGGCTAAAAAACAAATATTTAATTATGTTTCAGATAATCTGAATAAATCACATCTGAAATCTGATAATAGTTTTTTGGGGTGTCTCACTCTCCTATATAATCAGGGGGAATTAACTGAAGAACAGATAAATGATGAGATTCTCTCCTTTTTAGGAAGCGGCGTGGAGACAACTGGTACTATGTTATTTTGGGTTATGAAATGCTTTATGGATTATTCTGCTGAGGCAGAAAAAATAAAAAAAGAAATTACACAAGAAAATGTAAATCACAAGAGTGTATTAAAGAATCGATATTTCAATGATTTTGTATTAGAAACATTGCGATATTATCCAGCAGCCTGGGCAATGATCCGTTATATTGATAATGATTGTATTCCCTCTATTGAACCGGAATCATTTGTTTGGGTATCTCCCTGCATGACTCATTTTGATGAACGTTATTGGGAAAAATCTGAATTGTTTTATCCAGAGCGTTTTAATCACCCTTATGATAAGAATACTTATTTCCCATTTGCTCAAGGTACTCATAAATGTTTTGGTGAATATCTTGCAATGAGTCAAATGAAAGCATTTCTTTATCTTTGTGCTACACGTTTGGATACTAAAAGATGTAAAATCAAAATTGGAAAGTTATCTTCAAAACTTGCATTAGCTCCCAAAAAAATAAGAGGAGAATTGATTGAGTATCCATAATCATAGAATTAAAGATAATATTCATAATCTTCCTGGTAAAATAAGGTTATTTGTTTGGAGAATAATATGTTAATAGAGGAAACTTATTCTTGTTCTAAACAAGATAGTTATAGCGATGAAATGGAAATAATAAAAAAATGGATGCTGAATGTTATTGGTGAACCATGTGAAGAAATTAAAAGACATGGCGCGATATGCCCATTTGTGAAGAGGGCACATAATTCAGGCTCTATATATATGGTAGAATATGATGCCAAAGACGTTGAATACGATAAATATATTGACCATATTTATCGATTTTCTAATTTCTATAATAAAAAAGAGAAGCTTCTTCCTAATGATAAGAAAGATCTTTTCAGTATTGTTATAATAATAAAAAATCTTTCAGAAGATAAATATAATAAATTTATTGATGCTGTACATTATACGAGTCGTCTCCATTTTATGAAAAAAGCGCTTATGATTGGCGAATTCCATCCTCATTCCCAAAAACCCTCTGTGAGAAATAACGATTTTTGTCCTCTTGTAAGTCCAATACCTTGCTTTGTGATTAGAAAACTAACAACACATGATATTCTATTTATCAACCAAGAAGGTGATCAGATAGAAAAACGCAAAGCAGAACTTAGACTCTATGTTGAAAAAAATGGGATTACAGGAGAAAAAGCACATAATTTTCTTGAAAAGAGGATAAAGATATATTAATAATGATAAATTATTCCTTATAAACCTATACATAATGAAAAAAATTATGAGGCACATACCTTTTCAAATTAGTGGATTGTTAGTATTAAATGGTGTATCTATTTTAGGAAACGCTATTACTGAAATAGCTATTCCATGGCTTATCCTTGAAATATCTGGAAGCCCGTTTTTGGTTGCAGTAGTTATGTCAGCTAAAATATTACCAGTGATATTATCCATGTTTTTTAGTGCACCAATTGTAGATAAATATGGAGCATTTCAAATTTCAATATTTTCTGATATTGTTAATTTCATTAGTGTATTATTGATTCCTATATTTTACACTATTGAAATAATGAATTTTTACTTATTAGCTATTCTTCTTATACTTGCAACAATTCTGGATGTTCCTGGTAGATTAGCTAAAGATATCATGTTGGCTAAGGAAATAAAAAAGAATAAAAATGAAAGTGAGCTTGTAAATGGTATAAATAGCACAATTGAAAATATTTGTGATCTTGCAGGGCCAATATTTGGTGCATTTATGATATCAGTATTGGGTACGATAAATGTATTATATTTTGATGCAGCAAGTTTTTTAGTTGTTGCTTTGGGAGTACTCGTGTTGAAAAAGCATTTTATTTCTGAAGTTAATCAAATATACAAAATGCCATCGCAGCCATATCATTATTTATTGGAATCTGTTAAATATATTAAATCGGAAAGAGAAATATTTTCTGTTCTCATCATTAGTTCAATAGTTAATTTTGTTATAACACCATTTCTTATAATTTATTTACCCTATATTAATAAACAAGAGTTTAATTCTGTATTGAGTCTTGGTGTCTCTATGATGTGTTTTGGCTTTGGCACTAGCCTTTCTTCGTTATTTTATGGAATATTTGGAAAATATTTCTCAAAACATCAAATTATTATTGTAGGTTACACCTTACTTATTCTGTGTTTCTTGTCTTTAAATCTAATCTACTCACAATATGTCTTTTTCGTACAACTCTTTGTAGTAGGCTGTTGTATTGGTTTCGCTGGTCCCGTTGAGATCACTATGATCCAGCAGCAAGTACCAGAAAATCTATTTGGTCGTATAATGACGATTTTTTCTTCCACTCGTTTTTTTTCCGTACCTATTGGATATGTCTGTTTCGGGACAATATTGGAGTCAAATATTGCCAGACAAACGCCTTTAATCATGGCGGGAACAATACTATGTGGCTTATTAGTATATCTTTTTCTGTTAAGAATACACTATAAAAATTAAATGAAAGTCTAAAATAATTTTTATTAAACAATAACCAAATCAGAACTTAAATGTTATTTTGTTGAGGTCATATTACCATGCAGTTATCTAGTTTGCAGCGTAGAATGTGGTGGCTAAATGAAACAAATATAAAAGCAACAGGGTTTAATATTCCTATCCTTCTTAAATCCAATACTATCCCTAATCAGGACTGGTTGAATTACATTATTTACCATGCTATACAGCTTGGATTAGGAAACTATAAACTGAGTAGTCTGGTTGACTTAAAATGGGAGTGGGTTTCCCATTTATCTTTACATATTGATATAATTGTCTGTAAGGAAACGGAACAATCATCAGTTTGTCAGAGCTTATCTAGGCACCATTTTGATCTTAGCCAGGAAGCACCTGTTAGAATCTACCTGATCTTAACAGAACAAAAAGCATATCTATTATTTGTTTTTTGCCATATCGTATTTGATGGTTCTGCTGCCGCACTATTTCTTACTAGCTTGGATAGAACTTGTCGGAGATCTATAAAGTATCTCTTACATGAACCTAATCAACAGCAATACGATGATATATTTCTGGCAAAGAATAATTCAGTCACATATTGGGCAACAAAATTACAACAATTTCGTGAAGGTCTTCTTATTGAAGAATTCCCCCAACAAGAAGAAGTTATGATATTTGAATTTCCTGCAGAACTATTTTCTCTATCACGGCAGTATTGTAAACAGATAAGAGTAAATTTATCCGACCTGATGTTATCAATCTGGGTTCAGTGGCTTATGCAATATTTTAATAAATCAGTAGTGACAATTGGTACAGCCAGTGAAAACAGAACTACCATTGAAAAAAAAGCACCTTGAATTTATATGCTTCGATATTTCCACTTGTTATCACAGATCCTTCACCTAAAGAAATTCATAAAAAATATAAATCAGTAAAAAAATTTCCTTATGTACCTTATGAAGAGCTGGCTAAATTAGATAATTTCACAACTCCAAGTAGCTGGTTCGACTTTTTTTTCGGATTTCACCATTGGCCTAAAATACATTTTGATATTCAAGGAATAGGCTGGGAGATGTGTACATTCACTCAGGGTATTTCGCGCTATCCATTATCAATGGATATATTTTTATTAGGCGAAAAAACTTATATAAAAATTGAGAAGGATATTGAACTTGATAGGTTAAATTCCAAAGATATCTATGATCAGTATCTTCTACTTTTGCAGAATACTCTTCAAATGCCATTAATATCAGGAAATTAATATGTTAAATAAACTCATTAATAATCTAAGCGAAAATCAAAATAAAATAGCAATTATAGATGATTACAATCATTTTAGTTATAAAGAATTAAACAGTTTAGTAAAAAATATCGGCCAGTTATTACAATCAATAGATGAACTAAATTCCAGATCTGCTTTTATTACGGTATTTCTTCCTGGTGGCTACCACTTCGTTGCTTCAGTATTAGCTGTAATATTTTCTGGTCATAAATATATTCCCCTTGATCCGAACATGGGGGCACAGAGATTACAACATATCTATAAACAGACGAACTGCTTAGTAATCACTATGGCATGTTATCAGCATTTGGTACCTGATGATTTACAATTCCTTATTCTGGATGAGTCATACCCTCACACAGCTTGGCTACCCCAACATCGGCAGGAGAATGAGTGTCTCTATACCATTTTTACCTCTGGTACAACCGGTACTCCTAAGGGAGCACAAGTACATCTCGGTGGTTTTACGAATGTCGTTAATTGGTATATAGAAGAATTAACTATTACTGGAAATGACGTGATCTTGATTCCTTCTTCAGTTAGTTTTGATTTGACACAGAAAAATATTTTTGCTGCATTAGTAACAGGTGCTTGCCTTGTCTTTCCATCGCTTTCGCCTTTTGATCCTATTTCTATATGTCAAAAAATTACGCAATTTCAAGTGACAAAATTCAATTGTACACCTTCTACACTAAGCCTACTTTCAGACACTGGACAGTTAGATTTTTTTAATAGCCTGAATACAATCGTACTTGGTGGAGAACAAGTATCAAAATCAGTGATTCAATTGTGGTTATCAAAAAATCCAAAGATAAAGTTTATGAATTCCTATGGCCCAACGGAATGTTCAGATGTTGTTTGCTTTTGTTGGATTACGGAGACCATGTTATTTTCAAAACATCCAATTCCAATTGGTCACGCTATTCCAAATACGGCTTTAACGTTGTTGGAAACTTGCTTAGATGAAGATAATTTAGAGATTGGAGAAATAGTGGTCACTGGAAAGTCGGTTGGGCTAGGTTATATTAATGCCACTTTAAACACTTCGTTTAAATTAAAGACTAACCCTCGATCTTACCGAACAGGGGATTTAGGTTATTTCCATCAGGCGTTTCTCTATTATAAGGGGCGTACTGATCGACAAATTAAATATAATGGGAGCCTTGTTAATCTCACTGAGATAGAACATTGCTTGCTTACCCACCCAGCCATTATCAATGCTTATGTATCACTATACAGAGATAATAATATTCTTGTCGCATGGTATCAATTAAAAAGATATGAAACCATAACGGTGGATCAGATACAGTTTTACCTGAAAAACCAACTTCCAAAATATATGCAACCCAGTATGGTTATCCCCAAAAATATCTTTCCATTAAATTATAATAATAAGGTTGATGGAAACCAACTCATAAAAGAGTTAGATGCCACCAATGCAGAGATAAAGGTTTTTTGTAATGATTCAGTTTCTGATTTTCTCTATGATTCAATTAAGAAGATAACAGGAAAATCTATTTTTTCGTCCTCACAACCTATTGCAATGTTAGGTATGAATTCATTGCAGATGATACAATTCCTTAATCGAATTAATAGGAAATACGATTTAAAAATGATGCCAAGAGAGTTTGTTTCTTTAAATACGCTAGAGGATGTCGTTAACTTGATCAATAAATTACAGCGCGAAGGCGATAATTCAGATTATATTATTATATAATTACATTCTATTTTATATCTATAAAATAGAATGTAAATAAATTTATCTGATATATTTGCATTGTAAATTTATTGTCAAAGTTAAATTAATTTTCAGGAGGAGTAATAAAATATGTTTTCAGGATTATTAAATGCTAGCGAGCAGATTAATTCATTAAAGAAAAATGGGGTTCATTTGCATTCTTTGCCAAATGGAAATATAAAAATAAATGGAAACAATGCTATGAATTCAAATGATCTTGAGGAAATAAAATCAAATAAGGATAATGTCTACATCATTTTAGAAAATGATAGATTAAAGAATGGTGTCAATATGGATTCATATATTGATACAGATGGGTCTTTTCACAGTACACCACAGCAGAATCAAATAATTGCTATAAAAAATAATTTTCATCACGATTATGCATATTATATTCCTTTTGTAATTGAGTTTGATAAGCTAGAACAATCAGTTATATTTATTGATAAATTCAGGTCTTATATACAAAAATTACCCGTAGCAAGAAGATGTTTTAATATTAATGAAAATAATTACTACCTCAGCAATAGTGCTGAGATAATGCCAGCACAGGAAAATTATTATTGTTCAATTCTTCAGTTGGATGAGAAACTTCATGAGGTTATTTATCGGCCGTTTAAGCTAGGAGAAAGCCTGATTAGATTTGGATTAATTAAAACTGAAAAAAGTGTATTTTCCTATTTTGTTTTCCATCATATCATTTCAGATGGGTGGTCATTAGGACATTTATTATCATCAATCCTTTCAGAGAATACACCTGAGCCAACTAGTGTCAATTATGGTTTTCTGAAAAATTCAAAACTAATTACGTTAAACAAAGTTCAGCAATCTTTTTGGGTAAAATATCTAAATAAATCTAGTTTTTCATCTAATTTACCTCTAATTCACTCTGAAAAACCTATTTTTGAATCAGAAGCAATAGTCAAAATAATAAAAATAGATAAAGAAAAATATCATGGATTAGTAGACAATGCTGTACAGATGGGTACCAGTGCATACACTGTGATGGCTTTTATATTGTCTATGACAATATATTATTTTGGCAGAAATAAAGATGTTCACTTTATTTCCACATATGCAAATAGAGAAAACATTCAATTAGAATCAACGTTTGATTATATTGTTGAATCTTTGATAGTACGTACTACATTAGATCCTAATGAATCATTGTTCTCCACAATTAAAAAATTGGCTGTTAATTTACAATTAGTACAATCTTTCGCTGATTTTCCTATTCTGGAAGAATATAAAAAATTTAACAATTTAGACAGTGATGGTTCAAATATTGATGTGATGTTCACCTATCAAAATTTTCCTTATGAAATAACTCAGTTTGGAGGAAAACTCAGACAGGTGACTAAACGGTATTGCAAATCTCCCATTTTGATTGAAATTTTTGAATTTCATGAGGGTTTAGAGATTAATTTTGAATTCTCGGAAGATCACATCACTGAAAACCATATTTCTCAATGGCTAGAATATTGGAACCACAGTATCAATATACTGTCCCAACACAATTTAAAAAACATCAAGATTGGTAATATTCTCAACACAGGTCTGGAGCCTTGCCTAAGAGGTTCAGAAGCACCACTGATTCAATACTATTTACACGATGCAGTCATGGAAATGTGTCTGAAACACCCATCTCGTATTGCAATTGTGGATAGGAATAAGTCCATAACTTATAATGAACTATATTCTCTGGTGACACATTTCAGTTCGTATTTTCAGCCCAAAGGTTATCTTGTTGTCATGAGTAAATCCCACCAATTAATGGTAGCGCTATTATCCATTCTCAAAGCGGGGGGATATTTTGTGTGTATAGATCCGGCTGACAGCGATGCCACTCTTTCAGCTAAACTTGAGATATCACATGGCCTGAAATTACTGACAGAACAACGTTTGACCGAAAGAATTACGGCATTAACTTCATCATACATTGTGTATGAGACACTGATTAACCAGAAGAGTTCCTTTCAGGTGGAATATATTCAATTACCTTATGAACGTAACCAATATATGTATGGTGTGTTCAGCTCAGGAACAACTGGAAATCCGAAACTATCATTAAATTATCACGATTCATTTTTAAATCTTGTACATTATTTTAATGAACAAGCCCCAGAAAACAAAGATGCTTTTATTCTTGGTTCACATGCATTTGATCTGGTTTTAAAAAATTTATTTCAACCATTATTGTGTGGCAGTAAAATATATTTGTACGATTATTATCTTTTTGATGTCAAAAAGACACTGGTTGATATTTATAACAGTAATGTCGCAATATTAAATATTGCTTATTCTCTATTCGAAACACTTTTGGATGATACTGAGGCTAAACACTATTTATCCAATATAGACACTATCATCATTGGTGGTGAAATATGGAATCTCAATAAAGTTAAACAAACCAGAATGTTGCCAGAAAATTGCACTATGGTTAATTCATATGGACCTTCAGAAACTGCTGATGTTGTGCTGACTGGACGCTGCAATGCTTATGCCAATATAGATGTGCCTCCCTTAGAACAAGTATTGCCAGGATGTCAAGTTTCTATTGTGGATGAAAATTTACGTCAATTACCCACTGGTTGTAAAGGTCAATTGTTAATTAAGGGGATCTGTGTTGGTGCGGGTTATACACAACCAGTATTGAATAAAAATAAATTTGTGATCTTTGAAGGATTACCTGCCTATTTGAGTGGAGATATCGCAGAAATTACTGAGCGAGGTATAATAACTATTCATGGCAGAATTGACGATCAGGTGAAAATAAACGGTATTCGAATTGAGTTATCTGGTCTGGAAATACAGATTCAACAACTTCTTCATCCATTAAAGATTGCTCTACGTATTTTTAATAATCCTCCCATAGGTACTTATATCGTTGGTTATTATGTTTCTAAAGACGATACTTCGCAATATCTACTCCAGCAAGCAATACAAACAAGATTAGCAGGAAAAATTCCTATTGAGCAGTTGCCACGCCTGTGGGTAAAACTGGATTCTTTTCCACTTTCAGTGAACGGTAAACTTAACCGTAAAGCACTTGAAGAACCTCCTCTGCCAAAATGGGAAATGTTGTCCTCGACAAATACCATCTTAAATTATGTACAGAATGAACTTGGCATACCGATACAAAATCAATCAGATAATTTATTAATGCATGGTTGTGATTCCATAAAAATGAATAGATTGAAAGCAAAGTTAGAGCAAATTTATGGTTATACTTTTAGTCTTCGCCTGATGTATGACATGCCAAATTTGGAAGCTATTTTAAATCAGGTATCTCACTATTCTCATCATTTGTCTACAGCCCAAGAGCAATCAAATAAGAATGAATTAACAGGTATTGAAAGGCAGTTTCTTTTTCTGGATGCTCATCAAAATAATCATCTGTATCATATTACTGGTCATTTCAAGATTCTGAAAAAAATCACTGTTGAGACCTTTAGGGTTGCACTCTCTAAACTCCTCAGACAGACTGAAGCACTACGATTGAAATTTGACCCTGCAACGATGACTAAATCAGTTATCACCACTGATGAAACACAGTGGCCTCAGGATTGGTGCGTGATTGATCAATTAGATTATGAAGAGTTTTATATTGATCAGACAATTGATTTATTCATGGGGTTTCCCATCAAATTTGCGATCATTGTTTCTAATTGTGGGCAGTATGTCGATCAATTTTTTGTGAAAATCCATCATATTGTTGCGGATGAATATTCATTATTATTTATTTGCGAACGTCTTATTCGTCAATTGAATAATGAAGAGCTTTCTTTCGAGCTCATCAATACTGTTCATAAAGAAGTACCCGCAAATTTATCAGACTGGAAACATCTTAAGGAAATTAACCCTATCGATTTCCAACGGGGAGAATATACAGATACCGATTTAGAATACCAGTTGAGCAACAGATATTATCGTCAACTCATTTTACTCTCCCAACAACTGGGAATGACTGAATTCAGCATTATGATGGCAATATTTGCAAAAGCATTGCATATGGTTAAAGGAGCCAGCACTCTTTCCATTGGCATTCCTGTATCCACAAGGGATACCGAAGAACAATGGAATGCAATTGGCTGTTTTATTAATACGTTACCTGGTTATATTCATATTGATCAACAGGACACCTTTTATTCTCTTTTCCAGCATGCGCAACATGAAATATCTTGGCTACAGCAGCATAAACAGACTCCCCTGATAGCAATTAAATCGTTGTTGCATTCAAATAAAGACCTGTTCAATGTGATGCTTGTACGGCATGAGGCAGAACTCATGCGTTCATTGAAAACTAATTCCGTCTTTGAAGCCGTAAATGTGTTTAATAATCCACCACGCTTGGATCTAACACTGCATTATATTGCCGACAACAATAGCTTGAGGCTTCATTATGAATTTATGTCAGGAATAGATCCAACTGAAATTAAAAAAATACATCTTGCTATTGTGAAAATATTAAATCTTCTCTTGGAACGGGGATATCACTGTTCATTAAAAGAAGCAAACTTAGCACCTAGCATTTACTTTAAACAACGTCAGTTACCAGTTTTTGATATTATTTCTCGCTTATTAGATAATGTTGAAAAATCCCCTAATGCAATTGCGATCAGATACTTATCTGATGGCACTCAATTAAGTTATAAGAGATTATTATGGCAGATTATTTCTATCGCCAAAAGGCTGGATGAACAATTTGAACAAGGTGTGATTGCCATTCTTAATACTAACCCAATAAGTACAATTAAACTGATGCTGAGTACTTTGTATTCAGGCAGAAGTTTTATGGTCATGAATTCAGATGATCCTGAAGCACGCATGAAACAGCTCCAACAGAAAGCACAATGCGTCGGTTGCGTCTCAGGAGAATGGTTACAATCAGCCATTATAAACTACGACAAGTGGGATCATCATACTAACCCTCCCAAAATAACCCCAGATATGTTGGCATATGTGATTTTTACTTCAGGTAGTACTGGTGAACCAAAAGGAGCAAGTATCAGCTATCGTGCATTGTGTTATTCGACTGCTATGCGTTATCACCAATACCAACAGCAGATGGAGCGATTTTTGCTGTTAAGCCCACTTACATTTGACAGCGCATATGCGGGATTATTTGGAACATTAGTTGCTGGTGGAGAACTCCTACTGCCCGGAGAGTCCCAACGTCGATCTCCTCATGAATTAGTGGTGGCAATAAAGGATTTCCAACCAACACAAACGCTGACGACTCCATCATATTATCATGTACTGATAGAGCAATCCATGTTCACTCACTCATGCGAGTCTGTCATCTTGGCCGGGGAACGATTGACTCAGGATTTGGTCGATAAACACTATCTGCGTTTCCCCAAGACTTACCTCTATAATGAATATGGTCCGACTGAAAATACAATTTGGAGCAGCGTTTATCTGTGTCAGCCACGAGCAACACAACAACATACACCAATTGGAAAGGTATTGCATGGCATAAAAGCCATAGTTATGGATGAAGAAAAATCTGTGGTGCCTCATGGACAAAAAGGCCAGCTTTATCTTGGTGGTGAAGGGTTATTTGATGGTTATCTTAATACAACAGAATCTCTCTCTTTTGTCTGGTTAGATACCTTTGGTGTAAGAGAACGTTTTTATGCTACTGGTGATCTCGTCACCATGTCAGCAGATGGTACGATACACTTTGACTCTCGCTTACAGGATTTCATTAAAATTAGAGGATATCGTGTTTCACCTGCCGAAATAGAACGCTGCATATTGCAACTTGACGATGTTGATGACGTTAAGGTTACGGTAATCAAAGGGAGTCTTGTTGCGTTCATCTCTTCGCTGCAGTTGTCTGTCCCTCTGGTTATGGAATATCTTAACCTGCAACTACCCCAATATATGATCCCTCATCAGTTATATATCACACAGCCTTTTCCTCTGAATAAAAATGGTAAAATAGATACATCTCGATTGATACGTGAATATGTTCAGGTTACAAATGAAAATACACCACCATTAGAGCCTGAGTTTAATAAATTATTCAGTTTGAATATCGGAAATATCTATTTGGATCCAGAACGTTCTTTTTTTGAAAATGGTGGGAATTCAATTAAATTGATGCAACTCTCCACAGAATTGGAAAAAATCTATCAGATCCAGATCCCAATAACTCTGTTATATCAACAGACCACACTAAAGAGTATGCAGCAACTCATTAAGCAATTAATTTTGTCTCAAACCTCTGAAGAGCTCACCGTAACACCAGTCCGAACATCTAGACAAACCAATAAACTCACTCAAAGAAAAAGTAGAGGAACAACACAATGAGTTTTACGGAATATGATATCGCTATTTGTGGGATAGGATTCATTTTGCCTGGCGGCATAGATACTCCTGAAGGCTTTGATCAATTAAAACAACAGGGCAATACACTCATTCAAGATTTTCGCGTTGAATTCCATGATGCGACTGAAAAAGAGATATTTCGCTGTGGCTATATTGAAGATATTTATAAGTTTTCCTATAAAGAATTTGGGTTAACAAAAAAGCAAGCTTCTCTAATGGATCCTCAACAGAGAATATTACTCAAACTTTCAAAAAAAGCGTTAAAAGATGCAGGTATTGACACACCTTCAACTGGAAACCGAATCGGCGCTTTTTTCGCAACTGGGATCAACTACTACTTATTTGATAATTTATTAAAAAATAGTGTCGAAGATACAGAATTCGATATTCATAATATCATCAGGCTCAATGACAGCACTTTTGCTGCAACACGCATCGCAAGCACATTGGGTTTACAAGGACCAGCAATATCGGTGCAATCTGCATGTTCCTCTTCAGTAAGTGCAATCCATGTCGGATGTCAGTCGATTTTATCTGGTGAATCAGAAATGGCATTGGTAGGCGCTTGTTCTCTGTTGCTTCCCCAACACCGTCGTTTTACTTGTCGGGACGGAGATATATTAGCTCATGATGGTATTTGCAGACCTCTTGATATTGCTGCCACTGGAACGGTAGCAAGCTCAGGAGGTGCTGTATTTTTATTAAGGACAGCGCAATCTGCAATAAAATCGGGTAGTAAAATCTATGCGATCATAAAAGCGACTAGTCTCAATAATGATGGTGGAGGAAAATCCAGTTTTGGTGCACCTTCCATTTTTGGCCAGAAAACTGTCATTGAAGAGGGGCTATCAATTGCGAATATCAACGCTAATCAACTGAGTTACCATGAATTACACGGCACTGCCACCATATTGGGTGATTTGATTGAAATGGAAAGTACTTCAAGTGCATTTAGCTTGTCAGCAAAAGATAGTGTGGCATTAGGTGCAATCAAATCTCAAATTGGTCATACGGATACGGCTTCAGGCTTGTTTGGTATAATCAATTCCATTTATTCTCTTGTTCACAGGTGTGTTCCTCCAATTGCAAATTTCAGACAACTCAATCCTAAGATAACACCTTTCATTACTGGTTTTTCAAATCTGTATCAGCAATCCCAATTAAGTAATGCTGAAATGCTTTTTGGCTCGATCAGTTCTTTTGGTATTGGTGGAACAAATGGGTTTGTTGTACTAGCCGTCAACAATGCTTGTTTAGGGTGGCAAACACCTTATCCAGAATATCATTGGGAAGAAGAACAAGAATGTTACATTCCGTTAAAGATTGCCAAACAAATAATACTAACGCCACTTCAACCTGAATCTACTGAACAACTAACAGATATCTTCATACTCGATATATTGGAAAAACTATTGGGTGAAGAAATCAAAGATACTACGTTGAATTTTTACGATATGGGGGGGGATTCGATACTTTTACTTGATTTCATTGATATTCTTAAAAAGAAAACAGGAACAACTCTTCCTCTCAATGCGTTAATTTCCTCTCCTACAATTAGTGAATTAGTGAATTAGTGAATTAGTGAATTAGTGAATTAGTGAAGTATACACTTCAAATGATCAATCAAGTTGAGTTATTCAGCCACAAAGAAGAAAAAAGCTCTTCTCTTGAAGATAGGAAACTTAATGATCAACAAAAGAGTTTATGGCTTTATTCAAAAATGCATCCTCATTCTGATGCCATGAATATTGCCAATCTATTTGAAATTAACAGTTGTATTACTGGAACCGATATTAAGAAAAATTTGCAAGATTGGATAAAACGTTATCCAATACTTAATTGCCGAATTAAGGAATTTACTCAACAATTATTTTGGCAACCAGATCAGAGTGATATTGATATTATTATTTATCCAAGAGCAAGCAAAGCTGTTGCCATTGGCAGGATGAAAAATATCCTGCTTGAACCAATTTCTATTGAAGGGAAATTATCAAAATGTGTTTTACATGAAATTGATAATGGGTGGCTCATTGGTTTTTCCATCCATCATGCCGTTATTGATGGTATCCATTTCAGCTCAATGATAGAAACTTTTCGTGATAACTTTCATCCATGATCTTATGAAATAAAAGGAATGTTTATGAAGTTTAAGACATATAAGAATTATTTTCGTCTCTGTGCCAATATAAATGACAAATATTCTTTATTTGTGAGATTGATGACCCATGTTGCAAGTGGTTTAAAGGCAATATCTAAAGTTAATAATATCACTGTTGCTTACGCTTTAAATTCTGGTAAAAAGGAGAAAAGCATCAATTTTTCGGTTGTTCACCACAAGGTTCAATATTTTTCAGATATTTCCGAAGCATCATTTGATAAAGCTTATTCCAAGAACCAAAAAATTATGTTGGAAATGATGTCATCAGCCCCATTAGCTGAACCAATGGATATTGATTTTTTTATTGGTTATGAAACATGCAGATTATTAGAAGGTATCAGAAAGCATTCCCTATTACCAAATCACGGGCAACACAAATTCACAATTTATTTCCAGCAAAAACCTCAACGCTTAGAACTGACCTTATGTGTTGATATGATATATTTTAATGAAGCCCAGATCGCTCAGTTTCTGCAAAAAATCAGTCATTCATTGTCTGTTGCTCAAATAGCAGAACACATTTCGATCATTGATGGCCCCTATCTTTCACAAACCTATGTAACGGAGAGTATTGCCACTCACTTATTTTATTATGCCTTCAAACAATTTTCAGAAAGAACAGCATTATGCAATCGTCAGATTTCATTGAGTTATCAACAACTATATCAGCGTGCCTGTACCTTGTCGGTCTATCTTAATACATTGCATGATCAAAATTTCAAAACCATTGCAATTGGTTGTAGTCAGAAAATCTATATCATCACGGCTATTTTAACCGCAATTCAGCTTGGAAAGCCTTTCGTTATTATCGAAAGTAATGATCACAATCAGAGACGCGAACACATTTTATCAAGTGTTGCACATCCACTGATTGTCAATGATGATTTAATTATAGCTGCACTGGCTAATCCCATTGAACAGTCCACACAAGAAATCATTATTTCAACTTCACCCGATGATATCCTTTGTTATACCTTTACTTCCGGCACAACAGGGCAGCCCAAAGGCATTGCCATCAAACATATCTCACTGCTAAATGTCATTCTGAGTCGGCATCAATTAGTCAATATCACTTCACAAGATACCCTATTACACAATATCTCTTTTACATTTGATCCTGCACTATGGCAGTTGTTTGGTGCCCTTTGTTTTGGTGCACGGCTTATCTTGCAAGAAGATACAGAAATGTTAGATCCATTACTGACTTTTGAACTGATGGAGAGATACAAAGTTACTATTACTGATTTTGTTCCTTCAGTGTTGTCAAAACTTATGACTACTCTTTCTCCTGATACTTGCCTAAAAAGTTTGAGAGTGCTATATGTTGGAGGAGAAGTATTTACTCTCGCACTATATAATATGATTAAACGGGTATGCACTGCGAGGATATTTAATCAATACGGCCCATCGGAATGTACCATTGATAGTCTGGCTTACGAAATTCTGGGGCAGGATGAAAAAGAGCGTATTGCTATTGGTAGCCCCATCCCGAATTGTCAGGTCATGGTTGTTGGTGATAATGATGAACCTACCAAACAGGGTGAAATAGGTGAATTAGTCATTAGTGGAATCAATGTCAGTTCTGGATATTTAGATCATGATTTAAATGTAATACGATTTTTTGAATATGACGGTACACTATTTTATCGCAGTGGTGATCTGTGTGTATTAGACGATTATGGAATTATTCACTTTATTGGTCGAAAAGACCGACAGATAAAAATTAATGGGGTACGCATTGAATTAGAGGAAATTGAGAGCAGGGTTATGTCTTTAGCATTTATAGATGCTGTTTTTGCAGTATTTCAACAGGGAGTATTATCACTATATATAAAAAGTCAGTATACAGAAATTGATAAACACAAAACTGAGGCTATTCGTAGTGTTTTGCCTCGATATGCTTTAAACGCTAAAATTTTTTCATTATCTCATGTTCCTCTGAATCAGACAGGTAAACTGGATATATCAAGATTATCTGAATGTATTTATAAAAATAAAACAAATACTGAAATATCAAAATTTCATGATGAAGAAAGCGCCCTCCAAATTGCTAAATATCTCTTTTGTCGTTTATTGCAAAGAGATGATATTAATCCTAATGACAATTTTTTTATGTTGGGAGGGAATTCCCTACAGGTTATTGATATTATTCTCGAAATTAAATCCAGTGAAGGAATTGAAATTGAAGTCCAAAGTTTTGTTCAATTGCCAACACCAAAACATCTTGCTACGCTTATTCAAGCTGCAAAACAATCCCACCTATTACCACAAAAATTACCCCTTAGCCACGAGATGAATTTACTAGCTCAAGAGAAATCATTAAGCTCAAGAGAGCATCGTCTCTTTTTTACAATAACTAGTCAATGCGATGAAAAAGAATTAATGTTACAAAAGATAAAAAAATTGGCAAATCAAACCTCTATATTTAAATACCATCTCAGAAAAGAAGATAATACTATTGGTTTAGTTTATAATGGAATTGTCTCAATGTTAATTAATCCTAAAGGTGATTTTATTGAATTTACGAATGAGGAATTAGATTCATCTTGGAGAACTAGCAAGGAATTACCTTTATTCAGTATTATTAATAACGAAGAGGAACATAAACATATTCATATATATATTCACCGTGCTCTGTTTGATGGTTTCACTGCAAATCTTCTGAATAACGTAATAACCCAAACCACTTTCACGTTAAGTGACGGATATGTGAATTATATACTCAAAACGAATGAACCAGAGATAGTAGAAAATTATCGTGAATCTGCTTCTATTTTCGTCAATAATTTCAGAAAAATTTTGGATAAAAAAACAGTCGAAAATGTAATTCAAATATCAGAAGTGTTAAAGACTCCTGGTAATCTGAGAGAGGTGCTTTCGGCTTTATGGCATCGTCATTCACAAAAACCACTTTATATCGGTATATTGACCGCTAATCGCCATCATACAACAGATATGACATCTATAGGGAGATACGTCAATATTGTGCCAGCCATGATTACATGCTTATCAGATATTAATGCTATTATGCAGTATGTATCTGCTTGGACAATACCTTACTATTATGTTCAACAAATGATAGTGAATGAATATGGTCATCACATTCCTTTTGATTTTTTGATTAATCAAGAAATTCAATCAAATGATAATCATAGATGGGTTACTAGCCACTCTATGCCTCAGCAATTAGGGCATTTATCTAAGGTAATTATCACTATTTAACCTCAAATATGGTCTTCCCCTATTCTTACTGCAGACTGCTCATGACATAGAAAGCGTTCCAGCCTCTGAATTCCACATGATGCTGAAAATATTGACTCTACTATGCTCTTTCGTTGATTCAATATCTGCGTCGACTTTTATATGTAAACGAAGTTCATTTCGTTTTTTATCTTCTGGATAGTGTTTTGTTTTTCTTCCTCCTTTGGTCTGAGTATGTTTAATTTTTTGCGGGCATTGGATACATCATAGATCCGATATGCCCGTATCTTCTTAGGCGCTTTAAATTGAGATACTTTGCCAATAAGCCCGCTGCACCATTGCTCTTCCTTCGAAGATCGTTCGTTTTTCCCAGAGGAACCCAGAATCTCGATTGAAAGTCATACCAAATATCAATGGTTATCATGGCTGCCCTTCATCCATTGTTTAATGACGGTTGCTTAATGGGAAATCGCATCCCGAATGGCTTCCAATGAAGCGGGATTCTCAATCAGGGCAATATCGCTTGGTTCACGTCCTTCACAAATAGCCTGCATGGTGCGGCGCAACATTTTTCCTGAACGGGTTTTCGGTAATTGCGTCACAAAATAGACGCGTGCCGGACGTCCAACGCTGCCGATTTTCTTATCCACCAACGCCATTAATGCCTTTTCCAATGTGGTAAAATGGTCAGCACTCTGGATTTCTCGTCCTTCTTTGAGGACAGCAAACGCCACGGCGGTTTGTCCTTTCACTTCATCCTTGATACCAATGACGGCAACTTCTGCGACATCTTCGTGGCTGGCGATGCACTCTTCAATCTCCCGCGTTCCCAAACGGTGGCCGGAAACGTTAATCACATCATCCGAACGCCCCAGAATAAAATAATAACCTTCGCTGTCACGTATTCCCCAATCAAATGTCGAATAGACTTGCTGATCAAAGTGACGCCAGTAAGTATTAATGAAACGTCGATCATCACCATAGATAGTCTGGATGCAACCTGGCGGCAAAGGGCCTTTGATAACCAGCATTCCTTTTTCATTATCACCACATTCCTGACCAGTCAGTTCGTTGAGTAGCTTGACGTTAAAACCGTACATGGGAAAACCGGTGCTACCAAAACGGCTTGGCCTGTCATCCAGACTGCGGGCAATCGCCATAATGGGCCAGCCCGTTTCAGTTTGCCAATAGTTATCAATAACAGGCACATTAATGGTTTCGGCAATCCAACGGGCGGTATGTTCATCAAGCGGCTCTCCCGCTAAATAGAGTGTTTCAAGCGATGAGATATCATATTTGGCGATACAATCCGTCGGGTATTTTTTCAAAACGCGGATTGCCGTAGGGGCAGAAAACATTCTGGTGACACGATATTTTTCGACAATTTGCCACCAAATGCCCGCATCCGGTCGTATCGGGAGACCTTCATACATGATCGTTGCCATGCCGGCGATTAAGGGAGCATAGACAATATAAGAGTGCCCAACAACCCAGCCAATATCCGATGTGCAGAAAAAAACGCCGCCTGCCTGACCACCAAAAATAACGTCCATTGATGTCGCCAGCGCCACGGCATAACCGCCGACATCGCGTTGAACCCCTTTCGGGGTTCCGGTTGTGCCTGATGTATAGAGCACACAAGACGTTTCATTGGATTCGAGCCATGTGACAGGCACTTCTGCATCAAGATGCTTCTGCCGTAATGTGGCAAAATCGACATCCCTGCCGTTCACCCAATGAATATTGGACAGTCCGCGATCTACCATCAAAACATGGCGTGGCGTGTGCCTGGCTAATTCAATGGCCTCATCAAGCAGAGGCTTATAAGGAATGATTTTTCCCCCACGTGAACCCGCATCCGCTGAGACGACTAAAACGGGTTCAGCGTTATCTAATCGGGTAGCGAGACTGTGAGAAGCAAAACCCCCAAATACGACTGAATGGATTGCCCCAATACGGGCACAGGCCAGTAAAATAAACAGGGCTTCAGCCACCATTGGCATGTAAACAACGACACGATCACCTTTTTTCACGCCGAGCGACAACATGATAGCAGCGGCACGATTCACTTCCCGATGCAGTTCTTTATAGGTGAAAACTCGCTCGCTATTGATTTTAGTTTCCGTTGAAATGGCAATCAGTGCCCTGGCATCGGGTTGGCTTTCCAGCCAGCGGTCTAGCGCATTGTAGCAGAGATTGGTTTTTCCCCCACAAAACCAACGGGCAAAAGGGGGATGGCTATGATCCAGGGGCTGTTCAAAAGGCTGTTGCCAGTGTATGCGTTTGGCCTGTTCTGCCCAAAAAGTATCGGGATCATCAATTGAATGCTGATAGAAATTTTGGAATGACATAATCTCTCCTACATTCATCTCTCAAGGGTATACAAATTATATGACATACAAATCAAGGTATTCGTTTACCGGAATATCTCTCAATGCCATCAGATCAAGAGATATCGCTAAAATTTTTTGTTGCTGCTCTTGCGGGAAGCGACGCGCCAGATTGGTTTTGAATTTCTCCTCTAATAGCGGAATGCCATCTTTACGGCGACGGGCGTGTCCAATCGGGAATTCGATTTTAACTTCGTCCAATTGAGTGCCATCGGTGAATGTCAACGTCAGTGCATTGGCAATGGAGCGTTTTTCGGGATCATGATAGTCACGGGTGAAATCAAGGTCTTCAACGCAGACTATTTTTTCCCGCAAGGTGTCAATGCGTGGATCGGCAGCGATATCATCTTCATAATCCGCAGCCGTCAGACGCCCAAAAATCAGCGGGACGGCAACCATATATTGAATACAGTGATCCCTGTCGGCGGGATTGTTCAATGGTCCCTGTTTATCAATGATTCTGATACAGGCTTCGTGGGTACGGATAGTGATTTGTGCAATATCTTCAATGCGTTTGTTGTGCTCTTTCAGTTGCTGATGCAAGATCATTGCTGCTTCTACGGCAGTTTGTGAATGGAATTCGGCTGGAAAAGCGATTTTAAACAGCACATTTTCCATGACATAAGAACCATAAGGGCGCTGGAATGTGAATGGCTGACCATTGAACAGAACGTCATAAAATCCCCAGGTTTTGGCAGATAATACAGAGGGATAACCCATTTCACCGGTTTGGGCTATCAGAGCCAGACGCACGGCACGGGAAGTTGCATCTCCCGCAGCCCAGGATTTGCGCGAGCCGGTATTGGGGGCATGGCGATAAGTTCTCAAAGATTGTCCGTCAACCCAGGCCAATGAAACCGCACTTAATATTTCCTCACGTTGCAGCCCTAACAGTTGAGCGACAACCGCCGTGGAAGCCACTTTGACTAAAACAACATGATCCAACCCGACTTTATTGAAAGCATTTTCTAATGCCAGGCAGCCTTGAATTTCATGCGCCTTAATCATCGCTGTCAGAACATCCCATATGGTGAGTGGTTTTTCTCCGCGGGCAATCGCATTTCTGGACAACCAGTCGGCGGTGGCAAGTATTCCGCCAAGATTATCAGAAGGATGTCCCCATTCGGCTGCCAGCCAGGTGTCATTGAAATCGAGCCAGCGGATCATTGCACCAATGTTAAAGGCGGCCTGAACAGGATCGAGCTGGAATTGGGTTCCTGGTACGCGTGCACCGTTAAGTACCGTTGTTCCCGGCACAATTGGCCCTAATAGTTTTGTGCAGGCGGGATATTCCAGCGCCTCTAATCCACAACCCAAGGTATCTATCAGGCAGTGGTGGGCTGTGGCGTAAGCAATTGGGGATGTTATGGTGTAGTCCATGACATAATCCACAATATCTACAATCACTTGATCGTAATCAGGTCGGTTGTTAACAACAGAGGTAGACATAATTTAATCCTTAAATCGAATTATTAACGTTGTTCAAGCGGTATAAATGCCAAATTTTCAGGGCCAATATAGTTAGCTGATGGACGGATGATTTTGTTATCAATACGTTGCTCAATAATGTGAGCGGCCCAACCAGAAGTGCGGGCCATCACAAATAGTGGGGTAAACATGGCAGTAGGAACCCCCATCATGTGATAGGAAACCGCTGAGAACCAATCAAGATTCGGGAACATTTTTTTGTTATCCCACATCACGGATTCAATCCGATCAGCAATGTCATACATCTGGGGTGTCCCTGCTTCCTGGGAAAGTTGCAGGGCAATTTCTTTAATGACTTTATGGCGAGGATCGGAGACGGTATAAACCGGATGGCCGAAACCGATGATAACTTCTTTTCTCGCCAGACGGGCCAGAATATCGGTTTCGGCTTGCGCGGGAGTGTCATAGCGTTGCTGAATTTCGAATGAAACTTCATTGGCCCCACCATGCTTCGATCCACGCAGGGCACCAATTCCTCCGATAATGGCAGAGTAAATATCTGATCCCGTGCCCGCAATGACTCGGCTGGTAAAGGTAGACGCATTAAATTCATGTTCAGCGTACAAGATCAGGGAGGTGTGCATCGCTTTTTCCCATGATCCCCGTGGCTTTTGGCCATGCAGGAGATGGAGAAAGTGTCCGCCAATGGAATCATCATCGGTTTCAACTTCGATGCGACGGCCATTATGACTATAGTGATACCAATACAGCAGTATTGAACCGAGAGAGGCGAGTAAGCGATCAGCAATATCGCGGGCACCAGCTAGGTTGTGATCTTCTTTTTCTGGCAAAGTACAACCCAGTACAGAAACGCCGGTACGCATGACATCCATAGGATGGGCCACCGCAGGCAGTGCCTCCAATGCGGCTTTGACATTGCTTGGCAGGCCACGTAAGGATTTCAATTTGTTTTTGTAGGATGTCAATTCTGCGTGGGAGGGAAGTTTGCCGTGGATGAGAAGATAAGCGACTTCTTCAAATTCACAATGGGCGGCCAAATCGAGAATATCATAACCACGGTAATGTAAATCATTGCCATTTTTGCCAACGGTACAGAGCGCTGTATTGCCTGCTGTAACACCGGACAGTGCAACTGATTTTTTGGGCTTAAATGATGTAGATCCAGAGAGTTCCATTGCCGTATTCTGCTTACTCATGAGTATCACCTCTGCTATTTTTCTGGGAAAACAGGGCATCCAGTTTTCGTTCAAAATCGTAGTAGTTGATGCTTTCATAAAGTTCATTGCGGGTTTGCATCATATTGATGACGTTTTTCTGTGTGCCATCTCGACGCAAAGTGGTATAGACCTGTTCGGCCGCTTTATTCATCGCCCGAAATGCTGATAGCGGGTAAAGGGCGATGGCGACGTTGACGCGCCTTAATTCTTCGATTGTAAAGAGTGGTGTCGCACCGAATTCGGTAATGTTCGCTAAAACAGGGACCTGCGTCTTGGACGCGAATTCCTGATACATATGCAGCTCGGTGATGGCTTCAGGGAACAGCATATCGGCGCCCGCTTCGATATAAGCTGTGGCTCTGTCCAGTGCGGCATCTAACCCTTCTACTGCCAGTGCATCCGTGCGGGCCATAATGACAAAATTTTCATCGGTGCGGGCATCAACGGCAGCCTTGATACGGTCTACCATCTCCTGTTTGGAAACAATTTCTTTATTTGGACGATGACCACAACGTTTAGCACCGACCTGATCTTCAATATGCACACCCGCGGCTCCTGCTTTAATAATAGAACGAATTGTGCGGGCGACATTAAACGCCGAGGAACCGAACCCAATATCGGCATCGACAAGCAGCGGTAAGTCACAGACATCAGTAATACGGCGGACATCAATCAACACGTCGTCCAGCGTAGAGATCCCCAAATCTGGCAGCCCCAGCGAACCTGCAGAAACACCACCACCTGAAAGGTAAATCGCCTTGTAGCCTGCCTGTTTTGCCAGTAATGCATGGTTTGCATTGATGGTTCCGACGACTTGTAACGGAGATTCGTCCTCTATTGCCTGACGAAAAGCTAAACCAGCGGAAGAAAGTGCCATATATAACCCCATTGTTACCAAAATGAAACCAATTTGTATTTTGTTGTTACTGTAAAAAGGTTTTTAGCAAGGTCTATGCCAATATTTAAAAAATGGGCAGATGGGCTAATAGGGATGTGTCAACTATATGTTTTTATTATCTAAATGAATTGGGTGGATAGATTTTGGTTGATAAGTAGCTACTGTTTAGCTATTGGCTATAATGTATATTTGTTTCATCTTGAATCAATTGTGTTTCATTTTTGTTTCATATTTTGGTGGTGAAACAGAACACAAGCAACAGGGGAGGAGATATGGCATCAGCACACGCAGAGGAACGTGATAACAATAAACCCGTTATCTGGACCGTCTCTGTTTCCAGACTTTTTGATCTTTTTCGTGATATTACACCGGAGTTTGATCACCAAGCGAATATCACGCCGATTCAGTTGGGTTTTGAACGTGCGGTCCAACATATTCGCAAACGACTGGAAACTGAACATTGTGATGCGGTGATTTGCGCAGGATCTAATGGGGCCTATTTAAAAAGCCGTTTATCTGTGCCTGTGATTATTGCTAAAGCCAGCGGATTTGATTTTATGCAGGCATTGGCCCGTGCCCGACAAATCAGTTCCCGAATTGGTGTGATTACCTACCAAAATACGTTGCCTGCATTAGAAGAATTTCAGCAGCATTTCAATTTGCGCATTGAACAACGCAGTTATGTCACAGAGGAAGATGCCAGGGCGCAGGTCAATACGTTGAAGGCGATGGGCATAAAAGTGATTGTCGGGGCAGGATTGATTACCGATCTTGCTTATGAAGCTGAGTTAGTGGGAGTTTTTGTCTATTCAGCAGATTCGATTCGGCAGGCATTTAGGGATGCGTTGGAGATGGCCCGAATGAGCAAACTTAATCAGGTAGTGATTTCTCCTTATCCTACAGAAGATAAACTACGCACACGGCACACAATCAACGATATCAGGGGGCATTCTGTTGCAGTAGAACATGTGCGCAATACAATTATGCTGTACTCCCGCTCGACGGCAACAGTTTTAATTCAGGGAGAAAGCGGTACAGGAAAAGAGCTGGTGGCGCAGGCTATTCATCATGAATATACCTTGCGGTATGGACAGCTAGCGGGCAAGTATCCGCGGCCATTTGTTGCCGTTAACTGTGGCGCGATTACAGAGTCTTTGCTGGAGGCTGAACTGTTTGGTTATGAGGAAGGCGCTTTCACCGGTTCACGACGTGGCGGGCGTGCGGGGTTATTTGAAATTGCACATAGAGGGACGCTATTTCTGGATGAAATCGGTGAAATGCCATTGCCTTTGCAAACGCGGTTATTAAGGGTATTAGAAGAAAAATCGGTTGTCAGGGTTGGTGGATATCGTCCGATTGCCGTCGATGTGCGGATCATCTGTGCGACGCATTGTGATTTAGATACTTGGGTCAGGGAAGGGCGTTTTCGGGCAGATTTGTTCTACCGTTTGAGTGTATTGCGGATCAACATACCTGCATTAAGGGAGAGGGGGGATGATATTGGTTTGTTGGCGCTAGAATACTTACAACGGGCTTTTGCGGTACTTAACTTACCTGTTACTGCATCGAGGATACAGGCGCTTGCTGGGTGTTATGATGTGTTGCATGACTATCATTGGCCGGGAAATGTGCGTGAACTACGTAACTTAATGGAACGGATAGCGCTTTATTTAAGTGCTCATCCAGAACAGGCGTTAACCCCTGCATTGATATTATCGCTTTCACCTGAACGCCAAACTGGCTCTGATGTTACGCAAGCAGCCCAGATTGAGACAGTTTCTCTTATCGAAAATACGCCTTCAGTACACGATATTGTGGCACGGTTTTCAGGTAATCGGCGTGCGGCAGCAGAATATCTGGGCATTAGCCGCACAACGTTATGGCGGAAGTTAAAGAAAGAGCAGGAAAAAGTTAAGTAGCAATTTTCTGCCTATTTTTATCATGCTAACGGGGGCATGATTAAATAATGAATGCTCATGAGATCTTGTTTGCTAACAAATGTGCATATTGTTTTATATCAATATTTCCGCCACTCAAGATAATTCCGATACGTTGCCCTTGCAATTGTTCCCGCATTGCGTTTGCCGCAGCAAATCCCAAACAGCCGGTAGGCTCGACGATGGTTTTCATTCGCTCGGCCAAAAAGTACATAGCATCAATTAATTGATCATCTGACGCAGTAAGAATGTCTTTGACAAGGTGGCGAATGATAGCAAAAGTGTGTTGTCCCAAGTGTTGTGTTTGAGCACCATCTGCAATGGTTTTTGGGGTATCTATATGAACTATTTCACCTTTTTTAAAAGATTGCTGACCATCATTACCGGTTGCTGGTTCGACACCAAAAACCTGACATGTAGGGGATAAGTGAGCAGCGGCAAGCGCAGAGCCAGACAATAAACCCCCACCGCCAAGAGGTATAAATAGGGCATCCAACTCACCGACTTCTTCAAATAGCTCCTTAGCCGCGGTGCCTTGACCTGCAATGATATGTGGATGATCGAAAGGTGGGATGAGTGTCATGCCGTGTTTTTCTGCCAGTTGCCGACCGATTTCTTCGCGATCTTCAGTATATCGGTCATAAAAAACGACTTTACCCCCATAACCTTTTGTGGCTGTTATCTTAGCTTGGGGAGCATCGTGTGGCATGACAATGGTGGCAGAAATATTCAGTAACTTAGCTGCCAGCGCAATTGCTTGTGCATGATTGCCTGATGAAAAAGCAATAACGCCTGCGTTTTTCTGTTCATCACTAAACTGGGATAGGGCATTCATGGCTCCGCGGAATTTGAATGCCCCCATTTTTTGATAGTTTTCACACTTGAAATAAACTTGAGCGTCAAAGAATTCATTGACAGTTGTTGATGTGAATACAGGAGTTTTATTGATATAGGGTTTAATACGAGAATGTGCTGCATGAATATGATTATAATCGGGAACAAACTTCATTACTTTGTCTCCTTTGTCCGGTAATGTATCCCATTAATGTTATTGAATACCTTGATAAATAAGAGGACAGTATAGTCACAATATTGTGGTTAATACTGGGATGGCTGTATCAATATGGCATCTTAGAATTTAATATATTCCAGAGGAATCCAGCCTGCTTCTCCTGAGTCTTTATATGCCCAGTACCAACCATTTAATGCTCGGTCAAGATACAGATATTCTCCCGCTTTTACTGTTAACTCGTGAGCCGTGTAATCTTCCTGACATATTGCATTATCAGGATAAATGAGATTCAGAATTTGTTGAGGAACCCAGCCACTGACATTTAAGGAGTTTGTCGTCCAAATCCAGTAAGGGTAATCAATATCGCTATGGCTGATCGAAACAATATCTCCAGCTTGTAATTTGATCGGATTTGGATAAGCACTAACATAGTCGTGAATTACAATGCTTTTTCTCATTATGGTTAAATAGTGTTTCAAAATGATAAGAGTATTCTTTACCTCGCGCACCGCGCGGGGTAAAGAATACCAATATCTGATACTCTCAGTATTATGAAAACCTATTTAATTAATTGTTAGTAATCATTCGCTTGTTATTGGGTGAAGATGGGGTTATTGATTATCTCAAATATGTTTTTGCGGAGGTTGTTATGCCTATAAACCCAACCGACCCATTTAGAACTACGTACCCGCTTGTAAAAAACAGATTAACAGTGCGTTTTCTTAGCAATGAGAGTAATTTCTTCGCCGTATATTTCGATTCACCGAAGGAATTCCCATATCGTCCATTTTCTGGTGTTCTTAATCAAGGTAGTCCAACTTTGGTTTACGAATATCTCTCTACCCCAATGGAGTAAAAGTCCTTTTAAATCACTATCATTCAAAGTTGGATCATCTATTTTTTATATCCTCAACCAATGCTAAACTGTACTAGTTAGCGAGTGCATCGCGAAGCAGGTAAACGATCATGCACAGAGATATACCGAAGATATTAACGTATTGGGGCGAATGGGTAGTGCAAGGCAGGGTTAACATTGGTTGGAAGTCGATATCTGCCGGGTTTAAAAACGCGGTGACTTATTCCGGTAATAACAAGCTATCGTGCAGTGACGAGGACGGCATGATCATAGATGGCTGCGTTGCCAAGTTGCGTAATGTGGGTATGGCTCAGGAGTGCGATTTTTATCGAATATCACTACGTTAGTGGCACGTCTAAAGAGCCATAGGTTGTAAGTTCAGGCTCAGTGAAAGCGAAGTCAGAAAGCGTATGCTGGCGGAAAGTTTTATTCTTGGGTGCCTTGGAGGCGTTAGACGAACCACTGGAAATAGATAATCTATGGCTTCCACGGTAGCAGAGCGAATTTGTCCAGTTCAGCCTTAAGCGCCCTATAGTAAACCTATCCCTTCCTATCCCTTGCCCGTATACCTCGCGAACGGCTCAACCAGCTCAAATGAGATAGCTGTTTGTGTGTCAGCATTACTGATTCACAAATATCGTTAACTGTAATAGCGTGATAATTCCGAGTACCTCAGAAAACTGTTAATCTGGTGACGGTCAAAGAAAGTGTAATCACGTTCTCGTATCATATGAGGCGGTACCCTGATTCATATGGCCGTGTTTAGCAAAGAGGGTAATGCAATGAATTTAAAAAATAAAATATTCAAAGCTGCTGGGAGAATACCGTTAATTAGGTCCCATGAATGGCCTTTTGGTAAGATAGAAATAGTCTTAGCTTACAACTTTAAAAAGCGAAAACCGCAAGAGTATATCTACTTAAAGTCAAAATATAAGGATGTGCTTGAACTGGTGGGGCGAGAATCCGAAAGGGAGGAACAAAAATATATTTATAATAATTTCCATTATCTTCAATCGATGACGGAAAATGACCGCTTAGATATTTTTGCACATGCCAGCGAGTACGCTTTAGGTTGTTACAGCCCGGAAACACTGGCTAGCGATTTGAAAAAAATGTCTCTTCATCGGGTTGGCGTGATTAAATTCCAAGCATGTTATATCGGAAGAGGAGACTGGCTAGAAAAAGCGCGAGATGCTTTTATAGATGCAGAAATCAATTTTGCTTATATGTCCGCCCCCACTGACCGTGTGATCTGGAATAATCCTTTTATAAAATATGTGCAGGGTGACAGGAGTCAGGCATATAAAGTGGTTAAAGGTAACATCGATAAACAATTCCCCGGAACAAGATACATGCTTTAGTTGTTTAATTCATAGACATTGTGTAGCGGCCTAAATTATCTAGAACGCAAGACAGAATTCCACCTTTGGTTATTTCCACCAACCCGCAGGGCAAATCCCAGGTATTACGGGCAATGCAAAGCCTTTTATACGGCTTAGCTCACAGGGTCATGTAAAACTTTAACCTGACCTTATAACTTATTAATAACATTAAAATACGGTGAAACACTGAGTTTGAGTAAAACAGCCATACCTCATTGAGATAACGTTTAAATACCCTGAAACGAGGAGTTTGAAGCGATATGCAAAAAAGCATATCGCTCGGCTCCCTGCAATGCAAGTTTCTCAAAGTATCAAAAGATTGGGTTTAATTCCGGCGTCTTACAGGAATCAAGATATTGATGCACGGGGAATGTAGAGCAGCTTCCTTAAAATAAAATTTTTAATAAATATCAGTGTATTATGTGTATTTTCGTATGCCATTCTGAACCAGGTTGCATATTTACATCTCGCTCGTAAATTCCGCAGCAAAGTGATTCCGTTGGGTAGACGGAATTAAGCCAACTCAAAGAGTTATACGCCACCTGACCAACTTCCTCCAATGGAGTAAGTTAGGAATATACCCATCGTCATTGAAGATGCTTGATTTTTCCCTCAAATCAGATCACTATCGCGAACATGAAAATTAATCTGACTGATGGACGAGTGCGTGAGCGCATTAAAGTCGTGCTTTTGGCTTCCGAAGGATGGACTGCCCAGATGATCGCGCAAGCGCTGCGTATCCATGAAACGACAGTCAGCCGTACCCGTCTCAACATCATGGGTTGCACTGAATTGGCAACGGATTGAAGAGACTATTATCAGGGAAACTTATCCGCTTTCACAAAAAATTCATCTCATCCTGGATGGAGCCGGCTACCACCGCTCTGAAGTGGTTCAATTTTTTGCCGAAGTTCTGAATATTGAGTTGCATTATCTGCCGCCTTACAGCCCGAATCTCAACCAATTGAACGATTATGGAAGTACGCGAATGAGCAGGTCTGAAACAATGTTTATTTCCCTGATGCAAAAACATTCCGTGAAACCCTTCATCATTTTTTTCATGTCACATTACCCGAGAAAGTACAGGAATTGACTACCCGACTGACCGATAATTTCCAGACTTTAATTCCTGCATCTTCAAGTTAATTGCGTATAGTATGGTATTGTCACTACATGTACATGGCGGTATATCTCATCGCCGAAGAACAATAACGGGCTGGAACTCATCTACATTGATGACCAGGTGCAAAAAGACGGCTGTATCACGATTCGCACTTTCCACCGCCAGCACACCCATTTATCCAGGCAGTTTCAGAACAAGCGGATAAAAGACATCGTGGACGGTGAAAAGGTCTACTATGCCAATGCTGAACCCTGTGATATTCCAGAAGACTGCCGATTAGATGTCCGTGTCCAGATGCCGGAAGATTCGGTGTGGAATTTGAGGCAGGGGGAGGTATAAGTATGAGACTCGTTAAAATTTACTCAGATGCTTATATATTTGAGGAGCCACACAGAAAAGCGTTCGGAAAAAATAGACTAACTATTGTGTGTCATGGATACGGGGCTGAACATGGTGTTGTAATTGATGGTCGCTTGTATTCTCCTCAGAGGCTTTCTGGTCGAATCCCGTTGTGGACGAGCATTAATAATTTACATAGTATACGACTTATTTCTTGTCGGACATCGGACTCACACGACCATATAAATGGTATGGGTTTAATGTCATTACCTCCTAGAGCAACTTCTTTTGCTTCGTTATTGTCTGGACATCTGAATAATATTTACATTAGAGCATATACAGGGAAAGTTGCAGTGCATCCCTGCTCAAAGGATGCTCATGTGATGAGTAAGATATTTGGAGAAGAAAGTTTAGAAAGGTATCTAATGCGACAACTTAAGATAGCTAAAAATGAGCATAATTATCATTATTACTGTGTGGTCTTTTTAAATGGACAAGTAGTGAAAGAGCGTTATCAAATTCAGACTGTAGACGGGAGTGAATTTGGTCTTTTATAATAATTTTTTATTATTCTTAACATAAAGTGAAATTTACCTGTTGGTATTTCTCACCTTTTAACCCATCAATCACTGATTACGTTATTTGTGACGCGTCACGATAAATAAAGGCCATTGATTCTGGAGCGATTAAATACTATTTGGCGTGGCTCACTGCCGACGAAATTCGTCGTGAGTCACTCAGTTACATTAAGTAACCCTGTGAGTGTAAGGTCATCAACTGCAAAAAATTTTTCAGTTGCTAACCTCACATAAGCAAAAGGTATAGAGGAAATTTCAACACCCAAAATATGATATCCCACCTTAAAAAAGATGGTTGGAATTTCAACCATGACTCAGATTTGCGTCATTTGTGGGAACTATAGGGATTTCCACTATGGTTGATCACTCTGGCAGTTAAAGGATAGATTTTTGCCCTATGGTGATCAGCAGCCTTCTTTCATTCTCACCTTGTAGCCGACTCCAATTTCTTTGGCAAAAAGTGCTCAATGATTTTTGGCGGGAGTGATCTGAAGGAGTAAATCAGACTCAAAACAGGCAAAAAATGGTATGCATTTTTGTTACATTTTTTTACAAAAAGAAGTTCATTAGTTACAAATAAGTATCCCCCGGCATAGCCGGGGGTTTTTCATATGCGCCTATAAGGCTTTCTTACCAGCCGCGCCCTAACAGGCGCATGGCGATCTGACATTTGCATTCTATTGATTACTTACGGCCCGTAAACGGGCTACCGGGATACGGGATTGATAATTGTTCTCCCAATTTATCCGTCTCCAGTTGATGCCTTATGTATTCCTGTATCCTTACTGCATTTTTTCCCACTGTATCAACGTAATACCCCCGACACCAAAACTCACGATTGCGATATTTGAATTTGAGATCACCAAATTGCTCATAAAGCATCAGGCTACTTTTCCCCTTCAGATACCCCATAAAGCTCGACACACTCATCTTGGGCCGGATTTCCAGAAGCATGTGGATGTGATCCGCACAACATTCTGCCTCCAATATGTTCACGTTTTTCCATTCACAGCGTTTTCTTAATATGCTGCCTATCGCTCTCCGTTTTTCTCCGTAGAACACCTGCCTTCGGTATTTTGGGGCAAAGACTATGTGGTATTTACAGTTCCATCGGGTATGCGCTAAGCTCTTTTCATCCCTCATGGTGGGACCCCCTTTCGATTTCTTCATTCACTTTTGCAGTTGCCAGACCGCAAGGTGTTTTAACAAATCAAAAGGGGTTTTTATAGCGGACGTAGAGCTGTAAGCTCTACGGAACCCCCAGCCTAGCTGGGGGTTTTCTATATACAATAAAAGGCCTTCTTATGAACAAGAAGGCCTTTTATTTCTCTTTATTTATGGATGTTATTATATTCGGTGTCAACATTCGAACAGTCAAAACCTGGTTGCACAGCAGCAGGTATAGTATCTAATAGGGATACTACCCTTTCTGCTGTCTTTCTATTTATATGATATATAGCAACCAATTTATCAATTAATTGGTTGCTTGAGATATTTAAGTTTTCTTGCTTTTCGGAGCAGGCATGGAACAACGGCGCGTGATCAATTGGAGAAACAATCTTTGATGGTTCTGCGTGGACAACCATAGGTAATAATATAAATATTGGAAAGAGTTTCTTCATTGTTTTCCTCGAATATTTTAATTGAAATTTAAATGTCATAAGATTTATAATCGTACAAGCATAATAACCGTCTATATACTGTGCTATTTTTATCTTCGAAAGATAATAAGTAACTCTTAATATCTTTAGATGGTATTTTATCTTGATAATAACTATGAAAGATGCAGTCATCTTTTTTTGAAATAGGTAATGCCCTGTCTTCAATAATTTCTGAAATAGTATTATGAGTATTGCTGCAATTGTTAGCAGATGTCCGCTCAAAATGATCTACAAGTTTCCTTCTTTGCTGTTCCTTATAAATTTCTACATTATCGAGTTCAGGGCAGATTTCACTGAATGCAAAGATTGGAAAGAACTGGGAACTTTGTATTTTCTGTTTATTTAATAATATAATTAATTGCTTATTTGCTTCCTCAACAATCTTGAAATAATCTTGCATCATCTCAGGCTTGGTTTGGAACTCATACTTGACTCGTTTATGAGATCCTACGGCTAATACCATTTGTCCATTTTTTAACTGGTCTAAATCTTCTGTGATTTTTACTTCTATATCCCCACCACTTTTTATTTCATTCCAGACTTTTTGAACTTTTCTAATATCCATTGCTGAAACTGGTAAGATTAAATTTGATAAACTTTCATATATCGAAGCGTAATCGTCAGTCTTGATTTTATTTATTCTTATAGTGGTAGCATTCCCTATGTATATATCATGTTCAGATATGGTATTAGATCGTGAATCTTTTTCATATTCGACAAGTAAAAAATTACTTCTAATTTTATTAGCTATATCTGAGTTAGTAGGTACATAGGAAAAAATAGTCTTTAAAATTTGCTGTATGTTTCTATCACTTATGCTATACCCAATAAAGATAACCGGATTATGAATGAATAGTGAGAGTAATTGTGCTCTAATTAGTTCATATTTGTTATCGAAATAGTCATAATCTTCTTCTGTAATCGTTAGTTCAGAAGGGGCTGAGACACAACCATGTATTTTATAGACAGAACCATAAGGGTTACTTAAAAGTATGCTATTACCTATTAGTGGTTCGAATTCAAAAAACTGTTCAATCAATGTGTCATAATTAGTAGTAATAATTGAACCAATATTTTTTCTCATTTTTATCAGTTCAGCTATTTCGTCATTTTTTTCTTCTTTAATTAACGTGGCTGATAATATTTTAGTTATATATATTTTAAATCTACTTAAATTAACACCTTTATCCATTTCAGTATAGAAAATATCATTTATTTTTTTGAACTTACCATTTCTGTCATTAGATAAAGTTTCGTTAAATAATTTTTCTATATCGCTTGCAATTTTTTCATATTTACACTCACCATTTATTTGACATTTTTATTTAATGTCAAGATAAGATTCTTTATCTCCGGTAAGCTCGAAGCAGATATGAGACCATTCCAATCAAAGGAATTTGACAGATATCTCAAACTGAATCCAGTTCCAATGAACAGCACTGGATGATTTCGATAGTTACCGATAAACTCTCTTATATCCATGATTTAAGTTAACTCTTTGTTTATAAATGGAAAGTAGATGTTTCAGCAATCATAATAATATTACCGTTTGAATATCTAGCACTGTCCAGCTTTCTTGAACAAAAAGTGCTTTTTCTCATTGATTTTGCTTAGGAATGCGATAAGGAATATTCTTCGAAAGAAATTAATTTTGAGTCTGATAGGAGTTATGTATGTCGATCATAATGGATATTATCTCTGTTATTGGTTCTGGTGTTTCGATATCTGGTATTACCCTGAAGGATTTAATCAAGAAAAACCCTAATAAAGTTGAAATTGAACGTTATATAAAATTCCTTGAACCAAAGAAAGTCTTAACGGCTCCTCTTGATGAGGAGATTATTTACGCAGTTATAAAAAGCCTGGAAGAAATAAAGAAAGAGACGGAAAATGTTAGGCTGAAATGCAATGATGAGTCGGTTTCATTAGTTTTATTAAATTTGGTTTTGACCATGAGTGAAGAACTTATGAGTCTTCATAAGATATCTAATTCCGCTGATGCTAATGTGAAGATGTATAAAAACCTGCAAAAGATAAGAATAAAATTTGCTCAAGCACTTGCTATGTTATGCAGCGCATATGATATTGACATAACACGTTCAGAGCTTTCAAAATTTATTCTGGATGTTGGTTATAAACCTCGTAGCTGATAAGTTGTGGCACTATATATGCAATCATAGTGCCCTCATAATATCAGTACGATTTTAGTTGAAATGAATTAAACCATAATTGCCTCTTAATTCATTATCAACAAGAGTAAAGTTCGTCATTTCTCTGTCAAGCCAATAAGACTCTTCAATATGCTCTAACAGTATTATTTGGAAACCACCATAAGACCGCATTTTCTCAACAAAAGAATTAATTTCATTTAGGGCTGCATCAAGACTTGCAAAGTCATCAGTTTTTTCACCAGCAGTACTAAAATATGGAGTGCTGGGCTGGTCAATTACCAAGAATCGTGGAACCCACGGTACGTTTCTATCTCTTACCAATTCGTGAAGTGCAAGGAAATAAGCTACATGTACATACATATAGTTAGAAGCACTTCCAATATCTATCATTTTTTCAACTTGATTTTTATTTATTAAATCAAGTGTTTTTTTGGCCTTGTTGAATATCGGAGTTGCATCCTCAAATCCTTTTAAAGGCATCCGCGTGAATATTTCCTTTATTTTTCCGTTCAGTAAACTCAATGTATATTCTTTAAAGGCATTATTATCTGTTATCTTGCTTTCTAACTCATCAATTTTAGTAGTTATCTTTTCTATAGTATCAGCGTAATCATATTTAGGGAGAACAACTACCCGTTTAATTTCAGAGCTGAGTTCGCCTATGAACCGATAAAGTTCGATTGGTGTAATCTTTTCATCGCTAACAGTTGCAAGTTTTTTACTCAAGGATGATATTTTAAGTTCTAACTCTTTTCTCTTAGCATTTGTTTTTGATATGAGTGAGTTTTGTCCTTTTTCGGCTATAGCCTTTTTTATCTCTGAGCTTTGGTTCAATAAAGATTTAATGATTGAATAGATGTTTTTTGTATATAATATGTTGCTATAATTATCATCTAGATATTTAGCTATTAAAAGTGAGTCTTGGTTATCTTTTAAAAATTTCTTATATTCAGTATTTGTTTCTATATATTCATTAATATCTGCCAGTTCTTTTTTTAAGAGGAAAAGTTCTTTTTCGATTTTTGTTTTTTCATTAATTGCTGGGATTTCGTTTATATCCTTGTAATTAACTATTGCTCTCAAATTTTCAAATTTATCACTTACAGTTGGTTCATTCTTGCTGTTTTCAATTATTAAACCAAAATGATACGCCCTGTCGTAAAGTGATTCTATTTCACTTTCGAAATTGAAATAAGAGTCTTTGCTAGCCGACTGTTTATATTCGATACGTGCAAGATTCCTTTGTAATTCTTCTAACCTCGTTCTCATTATCATAGTTTCGGCGTTTTCACTGCCAAGAGCCATGTCAAGGGTTCGGTCAATACGCTCTCTTGTCTTTAAATCAGAGATTTTTGAATAAAGATGTTCTGAAGAGGTTAGTGTTGTTTGATCTATAAAGCAATGGGGAATAAAATATCTATAAGATACTTTTGACCCTTGTTGTATGAATCTACCACCATAAGGGATTTTTAGAGAACTATTAATACCAAACTCATAATTCAGATGTTTCTTTAAAACATCCTTTTTGATATTGTTAATAGGGGTTTGTGGAATGCCTCCATTTTTGTCAAAGTAAACTAGATCATCTTCTTCAAAGTGTGTCGCTTTTCTACAAATAGTGAAATATTTACCGTTAATACTTAATCTAATCCCATACCAATTTACAAAATTATCGACATTTGTTTTTGATATACCATCAGATGATGAGGATAAAAGGCAATAATCAACAATAGCCAGTATTGAGGATTTTCCTTTGCCAGAATCACCTGTTATAACATTTACCTTATTTTCCTCAAGTTCTAAATTCCTCAAGGTTGAATCAATTTGCCATATCAAAATATTAGTAATCTGCATTATAATCTAACTCCACAAATGTCATATATATTGTGTGGTTCTTCTAATAATAAACGTGCAACATTTATAGATGCTGCCTGTATTTTTACGGCTCTTTTACCAATAAATGGGATCGCATTATCTAATATTAACTTGTTTTTAAATGCTAATTTACCTTGGTCTAGTTCAGCTATTCCATTTTCAATGCATAATGAAACACAATTTACAGAGGATGGAAGGAAATTATAGAATCTTTTATTTATGGATACTATTATTTCGGGCTTGGTTAATAGTAGATCTTGAAAGGATAGTGTATTGGTTCTCTTGTGGGCAAGGTAATCTAAGCTTTTTTTATGAAATATAATTGGTAAAATTAGCATTGCATTGCTTATTTCAATATTTGATGCTATTGATAGCACCTCTTGCAAAGAGAATATACCTAAAAGCTCATTATTATATATTTTCATTTATAGACTGACTCCCAATTTTGAAGCCATCCTATTTTGGGTTTATCTGAAAGGAGCAAGAACGTTCCTGTAGTCATAGACTTAGGTAATTGATTTTTATCCAACACAATATTACAGTTTCCTGTCAATTCAGTATAGACAGAGAAGGCTTTATTGAGATGATCTTCATTTATTTCTGTAAAACAGCTTCGTGTATACGTTGCTAAATGACGTGATTTCCATTCATCAAGCGCTTTTTGATATATTAGTTTTTCTTCTTGAGTTGTTAAATCCCCAGAGCTTTGTAATTTTTGAATGAAAGCTTCTGTCTTGGCCATTTCATTTATATATTTTACGATTGAATCGCTATTCAAATCCAAATCTTTGAGTTGTTTGTAAGAGATCTTTGATTCAACGTTAGTAGGGTATGCAGATTCAAAATCGTAGTATTGGTCGAAATTATTTATACAATTTCTTGAAATTTGAATAATCCTATCTACTCCAAAATTATTTCGAAAATCATCATAGCTTATATTTATCTTTGTGTGATTTTTAATTAGATCATATTTACGTTCAAAGAACGCACCCGATATGTAATAAAAGACATCATCTAATTTATCATTTTGGATTGCTAATGTTTTTAGTAATGTTTTAATTTGGGATATGATCCCATCTTTACTATGTTGAAAACTTATACTATGAAATAATCTGTCAGAAGTATTGCTATCGAGTGAGTTAATGATAGAAATATACTTATAGAGCTCATCTAACTTATTTTTGTGATCTTGTTCTATCTTTTTTATTTCATCTTTTATTTTTTCAATGTCCTTAGTGTCGTTAGCTAAAAGTTGCACTATACCAGGCTCTAAGGTAAGCCCTTTATTAGTGTAAAAAATAAGGCTAATGCTTTTGTCGCCTATGGTCTTAATCGCCTCTGACCAGTTATATAATGTTTTCCATAAGTCTATGTCTTTATTAGTTATATTAGACTTGTTAATTGAATGTTTAACTTGGATAAAGGTTTTATGACCCTCGATGCTCTCAAGATGGAGATCGTCATAAACTTCAATCCCAATGTGTTCTTCTGGTTTAAGCTCTAAGGCATGTTTTAAAGCAACGTAATCTTGATAGGTAAAACCTATTGAATTTTTGTCAGAATTAGTTTTTTCAAAGAAATCCATATGGTAGCCCACTAAGGAAACAAGCAATGAAAGCATAAAAAACATCAGTATAGTTTTTTCACCATAGCAAACACTAAAAATATATGGAAGCACACGTATCAAAGTTTAGCTATATAACCTTATGTTTTTATACTGGTTTTATGTACATGTGCGCTTTCAATTCGAGAGAATGGCTTAGCTACGAGGCATCCGTCAGCATATGGGCATTTCAAGCTATCCCTATCCTTTTTGCTAATCCTCTCTATCAGTCAAGCAGCGATAGCTTTAGCTCTCTGAGTTTGAACGTAATCACTCCACCATTGCATCAAACTCTGTCGCTCTATCAGATATTCTGCACGATTGTATGCTGCGATAATTTCATCTTTTTTAGAGTGGGCAAGTGCTGCCTCAAGAACTTCAGCTCTGAATTTACCAGACTCCTCTGCCGCTGTTCTTGCAATAGAACGCATACCGTGAGCTACAAGCTCGCCTCCAAACCCCATTCGGATGATAGCTGCGTTGGCTGTTTGTTCATGCATATGATTAAGAGGCGCTTTAATGCTGGGGAAAACCCATTCTCTATGTCCACTTATTGATTTCATTAATTCAAGGATGCGCAAAGTTTCTTTACTCAAAGGAACTTTATGAGGCTTTTTCATTTTCATAAAATCAGCAGGAATGTTCCAAATGCTGTTGGTTGTATCAATATCAGACCACCTTGCGCGAACGGCTTCACCCGGACGAACCCATGTCAACAATTGCCATTCAATTAGCATACGTGTTTCCGACCGGATTGACGCATTCGTTAAAGATTCCATAAACCTTGGCAATTCGCTTGGGGGAAGGGCAGGCATATTTTGCTTTTTTGGCTTACTGAATCTTTGGCCAAGGTTGTCAGCCGGGTTGAACTCAATAAGTTCCTCAGTGGCTGCCCACCGGAAGATTTCATTCAGACGGGAAATGATGCGGCGTAGAGTTTCCAACACGCCTCGTTGCTCAATAGGATCAAGGTGTTGTTTTAAGAGCTTAGGCCGGATCTCATTGATAGGGACATTACCCAGACCAGGAAAGACATTTCTCTCTAAGCTGCGCCAGATGTCTGCTGCATGGTCTTGTGAGATACCTGAGGTCTTTACCTTCTCATCTAACCATTTCCGTGCTACGGCTTGGAGGGTGTGCTCAGTAGCACTCTTTAATGCATTCGCCTTATCGTTGTTATGGACTTGGGGATCAACACCATTTGCCAGTAAGGAGAGATATTCATCACGAAAGGCTCTGGCTTTTGCAAGGGTAAGGTGAGGATATGTCCCAAGGCTCATTTTGGTTCTTTTCTTGCTCACTGGTACTGCATACCTGAAATACCAATTTTTCTTCCCTCCTTTCGCCAAAGGAGCGATTCGTAGAATCAAACCATCACCGTCAAACAAGTTGATTTCTTTGTCGGCTGGCTTAGTGCTTTTGATTTCGGTGTCAGTGAGTTTCTTAGCGATTTTTGCCATTTTGGGACCCTTGGTTTTTGGACCCTTCTTAGTGGGTCCCATTCAGGGTGCCATAAGTACTGGTTCTCAGCAATTCTCACTGGACGACAATAGACGTAAAAAAGCCCGCAGAGCTTGTGCTGTGCGGGCTTAGTAGACTTCATTGTACTTCAAAAAACTAAAAAGTGGTGGAGCTGGCGGGAGTTGAACCCGCGTCCGAAATTCCTACATCCTTGGTACTACATGCTTAGTCTAGTCTTTACATTCGCTTGCCAGCTGCGGACAGACACGCCACTAACAAACTAGCCTGATTAGATTTAACGCTTCAACCCCAGGCAGGGCATCCACGCGATCTCTTTTGGATTTGACCTCTCTTGATCCCCGTCCTAAGAGCGGAGGCTAGGGAGAAAGGGCTCTGCGCAGGTTATTAAGCTGCCAGTGCGTAGTTTTCGTCGTTTGCGACTATTGTTTTGCGGCTTTTTACGAGGCCAACCGCCCCTCGGCATGCACCTTGGGTTTCGCGAATCTCGTCGAATCCAGAATCAGCCCCAAGTGTATTAAGAGCAAGTATATCAGAATATTGAGTGATAATGCCAGTGATTAACGCCCAGAATTCTTCATAATTCTCGCTTTGTCTAATTTCCACTCACGTTCTTTGATATCTGAACGCTTATCATGCGCCTTTTTACCTTTTGCAACGCCAATTTTGATTTTGCACCAGGCATTTTTCCAATACATGGAAAGTGCGACGATAGTATAACCTTCTCGATTGATTCGACCATACAGTGAATCAAGCTCGCGTTTGTTAAGTAGTAGCTTACGTGACCTTGTCGGATCACAAACTACGTGGGAAGAAGCAACATTTAATGGCGTAATCGTGGCACCAAAAAGATAAGCATCACCATCTTTGAGCAAAACATAACTCTCACTGATGTTAGCCTTGCCAGCGCGCAGTGATTTGACTTCCCAACCTTGTAGGGATAAGCCTGCTTCGAGTTCTTCCTCAATGAAGTATTCGTGGCGGGCTCGCTTATTCATGGCAATTGTTGCCGAACCGGGTTTGTATGCTTTTTTCTTTGTCATAATGCGTTGTATTATACTGTATGCGTTAGTGAAAGAAATCTCTTCTGTATGATATTTAGCGATAAGTGCGTATTTATTGTTCTAAAATGTCATCGGGTTTTTATTTAACCATGTTTAAGTGATACTATTCAGCGCTGTTATGTTTTACAGGAAATGATATGCCACAGATTAGTCGCTCTGCGCTAGTGCCTTACAGCGTGGAACAAATGTATAAATTGGTCAACGATGTGACATCTTATCCGGATTTTTTACCAGGATGTGTAGGTAGCCGTGTTATAAGCAGTAGCAATAATGAAATGACGGCTTCTGTTGAGGTCTCTAAGGCAGGGATCAGTAAGACGTTCGTAACGCGCAATACGTTATTTGATAATCAACGCATCAGTATGCAACTTGTTGATGGGCCTTTCCGTAAATTGATGGGAGGGTGGCATTTTACTCCGTTAAGTGAAGATGCTTGTAAGGTTGAGTTGCATCTCGATTTTGAATTTACCAACAAATTGATTGAACTGGCTTTTGGTAAGGTATTTAAAGAGCTGGCTGGGAATATGGTTCAGGCTTTTACCCAACGTGCACGTGAGGTCTATAGTGTCTGAAATTAATATCGAAGTCGTTTATGCTCTGCCTGAACGACAATATCTGCGTAATGTGAAAGTACCGCAAGGAGCAACCGTCGAACAGGCGATTGTAGCGTCCGGCCTTTTGACATTACGTAATGATATCGATTTGGCTAAAAATAAAGTTGGTATTTATAGCCGCCCTGCCAAACTGACTGATACATTGGAAGAGGGAGATCGCGTGGAAATTTATCGCCCTCTGGTTGCTGATCCAAAAGAAATGCGCCGTAAACGAGCAGAGCGCGCGAAGAACAATGCGCGATAATGTCTATTTATTCGCCAGATTATCTACTGGCGAATAAATAAAACACACATTTCACTGATTCTCTGGCAGTGATTTTTCATCTTTGATATCAGTTAACACGCCTTTGCTATCAAAGGTAAGTGTCAGTGTTTCCTGAGTTGTTTTCCCATGGCCTGGTTGTTGGCGGAATACGTAATACCAAGTTTGACTCCCAAATGGATCGGTCAGCATTGGTGTTCCCAAAGTGTAAGAAACTTGCTGCTGAGTCATTCCTTTATGGATTTTTGATACCGCAGCCGGCGTAAGGTAGTTCCCTTGATTAATATCAGGACGATAAACAATTCGCTCAAACATAGAGCAACCCGCAGTCAGCATAACAAGTGATACAGTAGCGGCAGTCAACAATTTACAGCGCATAGTAATTACATTCCTTTAGGAGTTAGGCCGTCGATAATAATAAACATTGAAGAGGTTGAAAACCTCTATGCATTTACCTATGACTGCAATTATACAAGAAAGTTGTCTCAATTTATGCCGCTAACAGTTCTTTTGCGTTAGCCAAAGTATTTTTTGTAACCTCACTTCCCGCCAAAAGCCGTGCCAGTTCTTGAAGTCGTGCTTTTTTATCCAATAGTTGCATTTGGGTTTCTGTTTCTTCACCGTCTGTCTGTTTGCTGACATAAAAATGCTGATGCCCGCATCCTGCGACTTGGGGTAGGTGGGTGACACACATAACTTGGGTCGATTCCCCCAATTCACGTAGCAAGCGCCCAACAATGGCCGCTGTTGGACCACTGATACCTACATCAACTTCATCGAAAATCAGCGCAGGGGTTTCCATTTTTTTCGCTGTAATGACTTGAATTGCCAGTGCAATACGGGAAAGCTCACCACCCGATACCACTTTTGCTAACGGCTGGTGGGGTTGGCCGGGGTTGGTTGTGACATTGAATTCAACTTTGCTGGCGCCATCAATATTTAAATGCTCCGCTTCAAAGGTAACATCAATGGTAAAACGGCCGTGAGGCATAGAAAGTTGGTGCATACTGTTTGTTATCAGTTGGCTTAATTCTGCGGCATATTTCTGGCGAACATGATGCAATTTTTCTGCCACAGTCAGGGCTTGCTGATAATGTAAGCTGACAAGTTCACTAAGGTGGGCGCAATCATTTTCCTGCTGGGATAACTGATATTGCTCTTCCAACAGTTGTTGATGTAATGCAGGTAACTCTTCTGGCGCAACATGGTGTTTACGAGCCATACTAATTTGTTGGGAGATTTTCTGTTCCAGTTCAAATAAACGATTGGGGTCCAGTTCCAGTTGGTCGCTGTAATGACGTAGCTCGTCACTCACTTCATTGATTTGAATAGCCGCCTCTTCCAGCATGTTAAGCAGGCCACTGAGTTTGTGATCCATGCTGGCAAGCTCTGTTAGTTCACTGCGGGCATAGCTAAGAAGACTGGTAATGTTCTGTTCATCATTATCACTTAAAATCTGGAGGATATTTTGGCTGACGGACAAGAATTGCCCGCAATTTGCCAGCCGTTTATATTCACTATCCTGTTCTTGATAATGGCCTGGTTGTGGTGACAGTTCATCCAGTTCTTTCAGGTGATATTCCAGCAATTGCTGACGTGAACGACGCTCAAGAGCTTGTTGTTGGAATTGGGAGAGAGCCTGGCAGCTTTGGCGCCATTGCTGGTAAGCCTGTTTCATTTCTTGCTGAAGTTCGAAATCGCCCGTGTAAATATCCAGTAAGCGCCTTTGGTGACGATTTTCTAACAATAATTGGTGAGCATGTTGCCCGTGAATTTGTATTAGATGAGAGCCTAATTCACGTAATTGAGAAAGTGGTACAGCGGTGCCATTGATAAAACCGCGAGAGCGCCCATCAGCGGTAATTGTACGACGCAGTAGGCACTCATTATCATCATCAAAACTTCCATCTAGCTGGTGGTCTATAAGCCATTTGCGGGCAGAAGGAGCATCAGTTAGTGAAAAACGGGCACAAAGATCGGTACGCGGAGCACCTGGACGAACCATGTTAGCTTCGCCACGATTGCCAAGACATAAACCTAATGCATCAATCGCGATGGATTTACCGGCTCCGGTTTCACCTGTGATTGCCGTCATGCCTGCGCGGAAATCAATTTCAAGTTCGCGAACGATAGCAAAGTTACTGATGGTCAATTGAGTCAGCATCGTGCTCCTCCTTCTTTTTTACTGTATATAAACACGTTCCTGTGCATAAAAACATGTCTGTGCTTCCATACAGTATAAACTGGTTTTTTATACAGTAAAGTAGGAAGATCTATTTTTAGAACATTTTTTTCGACCAGCCCAGTTTTGTGCTCAGTGTATTAAAGTAGTTGTAATCTTTTGGGTGAATTAAATGCAGATTGTAGTCACTGCGTTTGATGATCACTTCTTCACCATCTTGGATTGGCAGGACGATCTGGCTGTCACAACTGACTTCGTAGTCATTGCTATTCTGGGCAAATTTCAGGCGAATGCTGCTTTCGCTGCTGATAACGAGAGGGCGAGCCGAGAGCGTATGTGGAAACATCGGCACTAGCACGATAGCGTCTAAGTTTGGGGTTAATATAGGTCCTCCTGCCGACAGTGAATAGGCCGTAGAGCCAGTGGGAGTTGCTATGATTAATCCATCTGAACGTTGAGAAAAAGCAAAACGTTCATCAATATATACTTCGAATTCAATCATATGAGCAACTTTGCCTGGATGAAGTACGACTTCGTTTAATGCAGTACTACGGCGGGATTTATGTCCCGTTTTTGTCACTTGTGCTTCGAGCAGAAAACGTTTTTCGTCTCGATATTTGCCGTCCAAAACTTCGGATAGTTGTTGTAAGGCATTATCGGGATCCAAATCCGTCAAAAAGCCCAAATTGCCTCGGTTGATACCAATGACTTTGATGTTATAACGTGATAATACTCTGGTTGCACCGAGCATATTGCCATCACCACCGACAACAATCACAAGATCGGCAATTTTACCAATTTCTGTCAATCCTCCAGTTTGAGCGCCTTTTAAATTAATGTCTTTCGCGACCTGTCTATCCACAATGACGCAATAACCTTTAGATACCAGCCAGTGGTACAGCATTTCGTGGGTGGCCAGCGCTTCCGGGTGACGTGGACGACCGACAATACCGATGCATTTGAATTCATTATTCATTGCTGTTATTTCCTTCAGCATATGGTTTTGCCCTCACAATAATGATTGTTCCCTTGAATCCCGCGTTTTGATCCCCATAATAAGCTCAAATGGCGAAGATAATACAAAATACGCGGAGATATTCATGAGTAGTAAAGACCAAAAAGTACCTGACGAGCAAGTCGCAGAAAATACAGAAAATGTATTAGAGCAACAAATGAATGCGGAACAGGCAGATGCGCCAGAGACTGAAAGCGTTGTTGATCCGCGTGTTGCTGAGTTGGAAGAACAACTGAAACAGGCTCAGGTTAATGAACGTGATGCTATGTTGCGTGCGCGTGCTGAAATCGAAAACATTCGCCGTCGTACTGAGCAGGATATAGAAAAGGCACATAAATTTGCATTGGAAAAATTCGCCAATGAACTTTTGCCCGTTATCGATAATCTGGAACGTGCATTAGATGCGGCTGATCGTACCAATGAAGCGTTACTGCCAATGATTGAAGGTATTGAACTGACGCTGAAATCTTTTATTGATTCAGTGGGTAAGTTTGGCGTTGAAGTGGTCAGTGACATTAATGTACCTTTCAATCCAGAAGTGCATCAGGCGATGACCATGATGGAATCAGATCAGCATGAACCTAATCAGGTTATGTTGGTGATGCAGAAAGGTTATACTTTAAATGGTCGTCTATTGCGTCCTGCAATGGTTGCGGTTTCTAAATAAAGGTTACGGTCTCTCGTGATGTAATGCCGCCATTAGAAAGGCGGCATTTTTGTAGGCAGAGATCGGTTATTGGGGTAATTGAGGCTCCCAATCTATTGGAGATAATCCTTGAGCTTCCAATAAGCTATTGGCCTGTGAAAAATGTTTACAGCCTAAGAAACCTCGATGGGCGGACAGAGGTGAAGGATGGGGGGCTTTTAATACATGGTGGCGTTGGATATCAATGAAGTGGCCTTTTTTCTGGGCATGAGATCCCCAAAGTAAGAAAATGACCCCATTGCGATGTTCATTGATTGCTGCAATAACTTTGTCAGTGAACGTTTCCCAGCCCAAATGCGCATGAGAATGTGCGTTACCGCGCTCAACGGTGAGTACGGTATTGAGTAATAACACCCCCTGTTTTGCCCAGCTTATTAAGCAACCGTGATTTGGACGAGTAAATCCAGCAATATCCGATGCCAGTTCTTTGTACATATTGACGAGAGAAGGCGGTGCAGGAATACCTGGCTGTACAGAGAAAGCCAAACCATGGGCCTGATTCGGGCCGTGGTAAGGATCTTGTCCTAAAATGACGACTTTTACATCAGCCAATTCAGTATAGCGAAAGGCATTAAAAACATCGGCTTGAGGCGGATAAATGGTTTTTCCAGCCTGACGTTCATTGGCAACATAAGCCAATGTATCAACAAAATAAGGCTGTTTCTTTTCATTGCCGATGACATCGTGCCATGTGAGAGGTGTGGACATAGCCAATCCCTTTCTAAATGATTATCAGATGACTTAAGCTTACCGATTCCCTTGGGATAGGGAAACCCTCAGATCCCAATCTAAGCTTAATTCTCAGGATGAAAATCTATTTTTATAAATTTTTTTGAAAAAATATGAAAATAATTTCATTCAATTCTACTATAAAAGATGATTTAAAACATAATGTTATGAATTTATTATCAATAACCTTATGAAATTAGTTGATTACAATCAAAGAATCTTCTCATTTGTGCTGGTATACAGGAAATCAAGAACGATGGTTGATTAAATTATGGATTGACTGAATAACTAAGATGATGATTCTGGAGGTATAAATGATTACTGGAATTCAAATTACCCAATCTGATAATGCTGCATTGATGAATTCTTTTTGGCTATTGGATGATGAAAAAAATGAAGCGCGTTGCATCTGTGCCAAAGCAGATTACGATGAAGGCCAGATTGTTGCTAAAGAGGAACTGGGGCAATTTGAATATCGCGAGATCCCGTTGGAGGTCAAGCCGGCTGTACGTATAGAAGGCGGGCAACATCTGAATGTTAATGTTCTGCGTCGTGAAACGTTGGAAGATGCCGTAAAACACCCTGAAAAGTATCCTCAACTCACTATTCGTGTATCTGGTTATGCTGTGCGTTTTAACTCACTGACTCCAGAACAGCAACGTGATGTTATTGCGCGTACGTTTACAGAAAGCCTGTAATTTTTGTATCAAGCAAAAAATTTAAAGGGAGAATTAATACTCCCTTTTTTATTTCCATGTTTTAGTTGTGGGAATTAATTTTGTTAATTAAGGATTAAATTTGTTTTAATATTGTTAAAAATTCTGCCGATAGTGAGTTTGGGTTTTTAAAACACACCAAATTTAAATAATCTGTAGGAGAATTTTATGACTTTATCAGTTAATACCGATTTTTTCCGTGGACCAGGGATCTACTCACTACAAGGAAATGCGCTACAACCCCAACCTAATTCTTCAGCTCAATCACCACCTGACGAAGTTGAACACATTTCTTCCCCAAGCATTTCACTTTCAGAAAATACCAAGCAGGTGAATGCGCTCTATCAATCATTGGTTAATAATTTAAATGCCAGCGCGATGGCAGCTCCTGAATTGAAAGCAAATGATATTGCGGGAAAACAATCTAAACTGGTCGATTATAACTTGACGTTGGTTACCCGTGATGTTTATCGACAAACGAGTTTAGGGATTGGCGATTATGTGCGCCTGTCTGATGAGGATTTATCAAAATTAGGGATTGATCCTGATACTCTGAATGATTATTCAACAGGATTTCAGGCCGGTGTTTACCACAATAAGGGACTATATATTGTCTCTTTCACAGGATCGAATGAATTACAGGATTTTATGGTAAGTATTCGTCAAGGGCTTGGTTTCAATGAAAAGCAGTATAATCAAGCCGTGGAATTGGCACATAAATCGTTAGAAGTATTTGGTGAAAATGTCATTTTTACAGGGCATTCATTGGGGGGCGGATTAGCAACAGTGGCAGCATTGGCAACAGGGAAACCAGCAGTTATTTACAATTCTGTTAGTGTTTCTGACGCTACATTGAAATATATGGGCGTATCACCCGAAGTTGCTCGTGAAATGGCTGACAGCGGTTTGATACGCCATTATACCGTCCAACATGATTGGCTGGGGAACCTGCAAAAAACATTGCCAATTCGTCAACCGATGGGGCACAAAGTAGAGCTTAAGTATGAATATGAATTAGAAAATATATGGGATGTCATGTTGCCTAATCGATATGGTCTCCACACTTTTAAGGCTCATTTTTTGGAAGCTGTCCTCGAATTGATGGCGGAACAAAAGCCTTGGTTGAATAATGGCAATACCATGTTGGCGTCAACGGACGTTACAGATACAGATATTACCTTGCAGCAAGGTGAGCAGCATTTGCCGTATAATATTTAGCGCTCAGTCTGCCGGAACATGGGCGAATTCACTGTATGGCTTCGCCCATGTTCTACAATCGGTGATTAATTAATCGTTGCTAAATAGGTTTTCATCATACTGAGAGTATCAGATGTTGGAGTTCCTTACCCTGTACGGAGCACGGGATAAGGAATACGCCTATCATTTTGAAGCGCTATTTAGATTCAGTTAATTCTGGTCTGGGATTGCCAGAAGGAGCGCGGCGTTTCCCGATATTTTTGCTATCGCGATGACGAACTTTTACGCGGTTTTTCTTTGTCTCTTCTGTTTTCTTCTTCTCTTTGCGTTTTGCCAATACTTTTTTGGATGGCTTATTGCTCTTTTTCTCACTTGGCGCTTTGGTTTGTGGGCGAAGTTCATCAACCACTCGCATTTTCAAAGGCTCTTTGAGATAACGGCTGATTTTGCCTAAAAGCAGGTGATCGTGTGCTTCAACCAGAGCAATGGCAGTTCCTTTACGGCCTGCGCGAGCAGTACGACCAATTCGGTGTAAGTAAACATCCGCGGTACGAGGCAAATCGAAGTTAAAGACGTGGCTGATATTCTCGATATCCAAGCCACGGGAAGCAACATCGGTTGCTACCAAGACCTTGACTTTACCCTCATTCAAGCGTCTGACAGCATCTGTACGCTTGGCTTGCACCATTTCACCTTCAAGAAAACACGCTTGAATGCCTGCTTGGTTCAGCCAATCGACAAGTTCGCGCACACGCTCTCGTTTGCGCACGAAAACAATGGATTTCGTCACTTCAGGCTGCTGGAGAAGGTGGCACAGCAGGGCTGTTTTATGCTCTAACGAATCAGCCCGATAGTAAAATTGCTGAATTTTCTTGCGCTCACGGCGAGAAGGTTCGGCATCGATCTCAACCGGATCTGTTAACAGACGCTCAGCAAAATCACGGATGGATTCCCCTTCCAGCGTCGCGGAGAATAACAATGTTTGTTTACGCCAGCGGGTTTCGCCTGCAATCGTTTCGACATCATTGGCAAATCCCATATCCAACATGCGATCCGCTTCATCAAGGATCAGCGTTTCCACTGCACGGCAGTCGAAATTTTCCTCTTTGATGTATTGCAGCAGACGCCCTGTCGTTGCGACAACAATATCCTGATTCTCACTGAATACTTCCGCATGATTCATGTAGGCAACACCACCTGTAATTGTGGCAATGTCCAAATGTGTATGGGCCGCCAGCTCTTTTGCCTGTTCTGCCACCTGCATTGCCAGTTCACGGGTTGGTGTCAAAATCAGGATGCGTGGAGGTCCTGATTTTTTGCGAGGAAAATCCAATAAATGCTGTAGAGCCGGTAGCAGGTAAGCGGCAGTTTTACCGGTACCGGTTGGCGCTGAGCCTAATACATCGCGTCCGTCCATAGCCGCAGGAATGGCTGCCGCCTGAATAGCGGTCGGGCGTTCGTAGCCTTTGTCGTTCAGTGCTTCAAGCAAGGATTCATCAAGTTGGAATTCGGAAAAGTTTGTCGCAGTCATCATATACCTCTGTTTGGGTCGCCGATTATAAACAGGTTGGGCGTATTCTTCATCCTATAAAAGCATCCAATAAGTAGGTTACTTTTATCCGCCGGCTATAAGATTTATGCTATGACAAATTCTAATTTCAGCAGAATAGGTTATGGCATCGATACAGAAACCCACTTTTCGCCGCGGTGGTTTTACATTTAAACAGTTTTTTGTTGGACATGATAAATGTGCGATGAAAGTCGGGACGGATGGGGTGTTGTTGGGAGCCTGGGCGCCAGTATATAACAAGAAAAGATGTCTGGATATTGGATGTGGCAGTGGTTTGATTGCATTGATGATAGCCCAACGCACCAAAGAAGATACCTTTATTGATGCGGTGGAGCTGGATGAACTTGCTGCAATGCAGGCAGTGGATAATGTACGGCAATCACCGTGGCCTTCCCGCATGACGGTATATCAGCAGGATATTCATGATTTCGTGCGACAAAATGCGTTGCGGAAAATTAACGCGCAATATGATTTGATTGTGAGCAATCCTCCCTACTTTGAGCCAGCTATTGCATGTCGAAACGAAGCTCGTAATCAGGCGCGTTATACGGAGTCATTGACGCATCAGGGGTTATTGGCGTGTGTACGGGCATTGATTACACCAACAGGGTTATTTTGTCTGGTACTCCCTTATGAAATTGGTGAACAATTTGAAAAAATGGCGTCAGATTTGGGATGGTTTACCCATTTCCGTGTCAATGTTCGTGACAGGCAAGATAAGCCGTTGCATCGGCTATTACTGGGATTGTCACGACAAAAACAGGATGTCCAAGTGAGTGAATTAACGATTCGTTCTTCGGATGGCACATATTCAGAGGACTTTCGTCAGTTGGTAACAGATTTTTATCTTTATTATTGATGAGATTAGCACTATTGAGATGGTGAATGAGATATTTCGGTATAATAAAACAAAGGTTTTCTTTTCTCAGTTTAAAATCGCGTATCCTGTGAAATAGCGGCTATGATTTAGAAAAGTGCAATACGGAAATAACAGGTGGCTGTAATCAAAATTACAACTAAAGTTGAACTTCACAGTGAACTGATACTCAAAGTCATGCTTGTTCGGGAAATCAGAACATCATATTGGTTTAATTTAAGTATAAATGTGGAGTTTTACCTCAGGAGAGTGAACCTCGGATGAGCGAGCAGTTAACGGATCAAATGCTGATTGAACGCGTCCAGAAGGGCGACCAAAAAGCATTTAATTTGCTGGTGATGAGATACCAGCACAAAGTAGCGAGCCTGATTGCTCGTTACGTACCTCAAAGTGACGTTCCTGATGTTGCTCAGGAGGTTTTCATTAAGACTTATCGGGCACTTTCTTCTTTCCGAGGTGATAGTGCATTTTATACATGGTTGTACCGTATTGCCGTTAATACTGCGAAAAATTATTTAGTTGCTCAGGGGCGCCGTCCACCATCTAATGATTTGGATGCCAACGATGCAGAAAATTATGATACGTCAAGTTCATTAAAAGAAATTTCGAACCCTGAGAACTTAATGTTGTCTGAAGAATTAAAGGAAGTCGTTTTCCGCACGATTGAGTCGCTTCCAGAAGATTTGAGGGTCGCGATTACGTTGAGGGAGTTGGATGGATTGAGCTATGAAGAGATAGCCGACATCATGGAATGTCCTGTAGGCACTGTGCGCTCACGAATTTTTCGGGCAAGGGAAGCAATTGATAATAAAGTTCAACCACTTATCCAACAATAACGAATGGAAAACAGTGGAATAAAACAATATTGAAGGGTACTTTGGCATGCAAAGAGAGAAACTTTCCGCATTAATGGATGGAGAAGCTCTTGATAGTGAAGTAGTTCATTTGGTCTCTGAAGATGCGGTCATGCAGAAACAGTGGGAACGCTATCATCTGGTGCGTGATGTGCTGCGTGGCGATGTGGGGGATGTATTGCATTTGGATATTGCAAGTCAAGTCGCGTTGGCACTTGAAAAAGAACCCATTCATATTAATCCAGCAGCTGTTCTGGAATCTCAGCCAAAACCTGAAACATGGGCTAACATGCCATTCTGGCATAAAATTTGTGCATGGAAGAGTCAAATTGCACAAATTGGTGTTGCAGCCTGTGTATCGCTGTCCGTGATTATCGGTGTCCAGCAGTATAATAGTGATAACAGTGTTGAAACAGATATCCAATTTGAAGCCCCCGCTTTTAACACATTGCCGGTGATGGGTACCGCTTCAACAGTTGGCTTAGCAACCCCAGCTGAAGAAGAAACTTTCGGTGGTGATTTGAATATGCAAGTGCGAGAAAGCAATAAACGAATTGATGCGATGTTGCAGCAATATGAACTCGCTCGGCGCATTCACGCTGAAAAAAATGATGGTGTCACTCAGGCTAATCAGTCTCCTGAAGAGCAAGCGCCACAACAACAGTGATGAAACGTACTTGGCTTGTCGTTTTTTTATTGGCGAGTAGCCTGATAAATCCTCTAAAGGCCTCAGCGCAACAAAGCAACGCTGAGGCTTTGTTACAGGATATGAGTAAGGCAGTGCAAACGCTGGATTACGAGCTTGGCTTCATCATCTTAGAACAGCAATTTCTCGTTCCCTTGCGTTACCGTCATGCCATTATTGATGGACAGGTTATGGCTCAAATCATCCAAATGGATGGTTCACGTAGGGAAATTATCCAGCGCGGTGACCAAATCAGCTATTACGAACCTGGATTAGACTCATTTAGTATCCGTGGTTCTCATATCGTCGATTATCTTCCACCGATCATCTTTGCCGATTTTGCCCAATTACAAAAATTTTACCGTTTTATTGATGCAGGCAGCACGAATTTTGGCGATTATCCTGTGCGTTTTGTACGCATCATATCGAAAGATAAATCCCGTTATAATTATAACCTGTTGATTGATGAGAAAAATCATCTTCCTCTGCTGATAGACCTATTAGATAAGGATAATAAAACAGTCATTGAACAATTCCGTGTCGTGTCATCAACTGTGAATGACTCGATTAAAACGGAATTGAATGTAATTACTGATTTGAAATTACCACCTATGCTGCTCATTCCTCCTGCTGATAAATTGAAATTCAATTGGCTGGTTGGAAAAATGCCTGACGGTTTCAAAGAAATTTCACGTAACAGCCGAAAACTATCAGAGACAGAATGGTTAGAGTCCATTATGTATGGTGATGGATTGTTTAATTTTTCTGTAAATGTGGTGAACTCAGATAAAAAAATTGTCGATGAACAACCATTTCGACAGGGCAGAAGAACGGTTTATACTTTGACCAGAGGCAAAAACAGCATAACAGTCATTGGTGAGCTGCCTTTCGCAACAGCCGAACAAATTGCAGCAAGCGTGACGTTTACGGGAGAAAATTGATGGTTAAAGAGTGGGCAACTGTTGTCCGTTGGCACAAAGGGCGGGCATTATTACGTTATGGCTCATCTTCAGGTTGCGGTAGCTGTCAAACCAAAGCAGCCTGTGGTTCTTATTTACTGGAAAAGATAGGGCCAGAAAGCATCCATCAGTTGGAACTGGAAATTGCTCAACCACTCCAACCGGGGCAGAAGGTTGAAGTAGGCATTCCTGAAAGCAGTCTGCTACGTTCAGCTATGCTGGTATATTTGACACCCTTGTTGGGGTTGTTTTTGGTTGCCGCACTTTTTCAATTTTGGACGACTGACCAATTATGGACCTGCTTAGGCGGGGTTGGCGGTGGAGTCGCTGGTTTCTTCATTGCTCGCAAGATCGCGGCGTATTGGGATAATTTGCAAGCATACCAGCCTGTTGTGTTACAAATTGGTTTACCTCCTGATTCGATTAAGGTTCTACAGCAAGAATAATCTGTTTTACCATACGAGCTTCAACTTTAATTTATCATTACTGAAAACAACTGGGTCATACTGAAAACGACAGGCATGGCTAAGTTTTCACGGGTTTGGTTTTCACGGGTTTGACATGTAGAATACAGCTCCTCAGGCCAGTGGCCGAACCAATAAACTGTCGCTTTATGTCCATCAATGTGTCCATAGGCGAATGATTCAGAAATATTAAGGCAAAAAAGATTTAATAATGAAGCAAATAAGAAATTTCTCCATTATCGCCCACATTGACCACGGTAAATCCACGCTCTCTGACCGGATTATTCAAATTTGTGGTGGTTTGTCTGATCGCGAAATGGCAGCGCAAGTACTGGATTCAATGGATCTTGAACGTGAACGCGGGATCACGATCAAAGCACAAAGTGTAACCCTTGATTACAAGGCAAATGACGGGCAAGTCTACCAATTAAACTTTATCGATACGCCAGGGCATGTTGACTTCTCTTACGAAGTTTCCCGTTCATTGGCTGCGTGTGAAGGTGCTTTGCTGGTTGTTGATGCAGGGCAGGGGGTTGAAGCCCAGACATTGGCTAACTGCTATACCGCCATTGAAATGGATTTGGAAGTCGTTCCAGTTCTGAATAAAATTGACCTTCCTGCTGCTGAACCAGAGCGTGTCGCTGAAGAAATCGAAGACATTGTTGGTATTGATGCGACCAATGCTGTTCGTTGTTCTGCAAAAACGGGCGTGGGTGTACAGGATGTTATTGAACGTCTGGTGGAAGAGATACCGCCACCAGAAGGCGATCCTGATGCTCCATTACAGGCCCTGATTATTGACTCATGGTTTGATAATTACCTTGGTGTTGTGTCACTTGTTCGTATTAAAAACGGTACGTTGCGTAAAGGTGACAAAATTAAGGTAATGAGCACTGGACAGGTATACAACGCTGACCGATTGGGTATCTTCACACCGAAACGCATTGATCGTGATGTGTTGAATTGTGGTGAAGTAGGCTGGTTGGTCTGTGCCATCAAAGATATTCTGGGGGCGCCAGTTGGGGATACACTGACAACGGCTCGCCAGCCTGCGGAAAAAGCCCTGCCTGGTTTTAAAAAGGTCAAACCGCAAGTTTATGCTGGTCTGTTTCCTGTAAGTTCTGATGACTATGAAGCATTCCGTGATGCGTTGGGCAAACTGAGCTTAAATGATGCATCATTATTCTACGAACCAGAAAGTTCGACTGCGCTGGGTTTTGGTTTCCGCTGTGGTTTCCTTGGCTTGCTGCATATGGAAATCATTCAGGAGCGCCTGGAACGTGAATATGATCTTGATTTGATCACAACGGCTCCAACAGTTGTTTATGAAGTTGAGACAACCAGTGGTGATATTATCTATGTTGATAGTCCATCCAAGTTGCCACCATTAAACAACATTAATGAATTGCGTGAGCCGATTGCAGAATGTCACATGTTGTTGCCGAAAGAGTACCTTGGCAACGTCATTACACTCTGCGTAGAAAAACGCGGTGTGCAGACAAATATGGTTTATCACGGTAATCAGGTTGCACTAACTTATGAAATTCCAATGGCTGAAGTGGTTCTGGATTTCTTTGACCGCTTAAAATCAACATCTCGTGGTTACGCCTCGTTAGATTATAATTTTATCCGCTTCCAGGATTCGGACATGGTTCGTGTAGATGTCTTGATTAACGGTGAGCGTGTTGATGCCCTGGCATTGATTACTCACCGTGACAACTCTCAGTACCGTGGACGTGAGCTGGTGGAAAAAATGAAAGATCTGATCCCACGCCAGCAGTTTGACATTGCTATTCAGGCTGCCATAGGAACTCACATTATTGCGCGTTCTACCGTTAAGCAATTACGTAAAAACGTATTGGCGAAATGTTATGGTGGTGACGTCAGCCGTAAGAAAAAGTTATTGCAGAAACAGAAAGAAGGTAAAAAACGCATGAAGCAGGTCGGCAATGTTGAACTGCCGCAGGAAGCTTTCTTAGCGATTCTGCATGTTGGCAAAGATAATTAACACAAGGTCGTAAGGAGTTCAAATGGCTAACACTTTTGCCTTGATATTAACGTTAGCAACGTTAATTACTGGTATTCTTTGGTGCATAGAGCGATTTAAGTTCGCACCTGAACGTAAGAAAAAACTTGCTCATATTCAGGAACAGGCGACAGGAGCAGAAGCTCAGGAAGCTTTGGCTAAAGGACTTAACAAACCTTCATGGGTTGAAACACTTGCATCTGTCTTTCCAGTGTTAGCCATTGTGTTGGTTCTGCGCTCTTTCGTCTATGAACCTTTTCAGATCCCTTCTGGTTCAATGATGCCGACATTGTTGATCGGGGATTTTATTCTGGTTGAAAAATTTGCTTATGGTTTAAAAGATCCCATTACGCAAACAACCTTAATTAAGACTGGCGAGCCTAAGCGTGGCGATATTGCAGTTTTCAAATTCCCGAAGAACCCAAGCATAGATTTTGTAAAACGCATTATTGGCTTACCTGGAGATAAGATCGTTTACGATTATGTCAACAAAGAGCTTCAGGTTTACCCGGGCTGTGGCTGGAATGCGCAATGTAAGGGCGATTTACCGGTTACTTATCGGAATGTGTTCCCAAGTGAATGGACAATAAAAGAGGCTGTGACACCAGAAGGCGTTCGTATAAGTGGTGTTTATCAAGTTCCGGTTGATGAGTCAGTAGGGCCGAACGCTCTTCGCCAGGACGAAAGAGTCGAAACTTTAGGTAATGTGTCGCACCATATTTTGACCATTCCTGTAATACAACGTTTCCCTGGTTTCTCTCAAGAAGGTTTGCCAGTAGGGACTTGGGTTGTTCCTAAGGGGCAATATTTTGCCATGGGTGATAACCGTGACAATAGTGATGATAGTCGTTCATGGGGCTTTGTACCGGAGAAAAATCTGGTAGGCCGTGCAACTGCCATTTGGATGAGCTTTGAAAAACAGGAAGGTGAATGGCCTACTGGTGTGCGCTTTAGTCGAATTGGTGGAATTCACTAATATTTATATATTAGCGCAGCATTAATTTATCTCACAGTGTAGAATATTCTTTCAAACGAGATGACTGGCTCCTAAAGAGGATGAATACTTTGGGAGCCAGTGCAAACGCAACAGTTTTGTAAGGCATACCGCAAAAATATCCCCAAGAGAAATTGCGGGTTAATATCGCCTCACAGGTCTGTTGCGTGTGCTTTTTATTTGATGAATTCTAACTGAATTGGTAGCACATGAACCCCATAATAACGAACCGGTTACAACATAAGCTAGGATATAGCTTTAAACAGCACGATTTGTTGCTTCAAGCATTGACTCACCGCAGTGCCAGTAGCAAGCATAATGAACGTTTGGAATTTCTTGGTGACTCCATCCTGAGTTTTGTCATTGCTAATGCCCTTTACCATCGTTTTCCCCGTGTTGATGAAGGGGATATGAGCCGAATGCGGGCAACATTGGTGCGTGGTAATACTCTGGCGGAGCTAGCCAGGGAATTTGAATTAGGTGAATGCCTGCGTTTGGGGCCGGGTGAGTTAAAGAGTGGAGGACATCGTCGCGAATCCATTTTAGCGGATAGCATTGAAGCCTTAATCGGCGCTATTTTTCTTGATAGCGACATTCAGACAGTCGAAAAGATTATCTTGAATTGGTATGAAACCCGTTTGAATGAAATTAGCCCAGGCGATAAGCAAAAAGATCCTAAAACCCGTTTACAAGAATATTTGCAAGGGCGTCATCTGCCGTTGCCTACATATCTGGTTGTTCAGGTTCGTGGGGAAGCCCATGATCAGGAATTTACAATTCACTGTCAGGTCAGTGGATTTGAACAACCGGTCAGAGGAGTCGGTTCCAGTCGCCGCAAGGCAGAGCAGGCGGCTGCGGAACAAGCATTAAAACAACTGGAGCTTGAATGAGCGAAGAAAAAAACTATTGCGGATTCGTTGCAATAGTCGGTCGGCCTAATGTTGGTAAATCAACGTTATTGAATCAGTTATTGGGCCAAAAAGTATCTATTACCTCCCGTAAACCTCAAACGACGCGGCATCGCATCATGGGGATCCATACGGAAGGGGCTTACCAAACTATCTATGTTGATACACCGGGTCTGCATATTGAAGAAAAGCGGGCGATAAACCGCCTGATGAACCGTGCGGCGAGCAGCTCTATTGGTGATGTCGAACTGGTTATTTTTGTTGTGGAAGGTACGCACTGGACACCCGATGATGAAATGGTGGTGAATAAGTTACGTCATTTGCGTTGTCCTGTCTTACTGGCTATCAATAAAGTGGACAATGTAACGGATAAAACCCTTCTTCTGCCACATATCGGTTTTCTTAGCCAACAGATGAATTTTCTCGATGTTGTGCCGATTAGCGCCGAAAAAGGCATGAATGTTGATACTATTGCCAACATAGTACGTGATCATATGCCACAGGCGGATCATCACTTCCCAGAGGATTACATTACTGATCGCTCACAGCGTTTTATGGCGTCAGAAATCATCCGTGAAAAACTGATGCGTTTTTTGGGTGATGAACTCCCCTATTCTGTGACAGTGGAAATTGAGCAATTTGTTACCAATGAGCGTGGAGGCTATACCATCCACGGTTTGATTCTGGTAGAGCGTGATGGTCAGAAGAAAATGGTGATTGGTAATAAAGGCAGCAAAATCAAGAAGATTGGCATAGAAGCCCGTCAGGATATGGAAAAGCTGTTTGATATGAAAGTCCACCTGGAATTGTGGGTAAAAGTGAAATCCGGTTGGGCTGATGACGAACGAGCGCTGCGTAGCCTCGGTTACGTTGACGACTTATAAGGCTGATTTGTGGACGGCTGGCAGAGAGCCTTTGTGCTTCACGGGCGCCCTTACAGTGAAACCAGTTTATTGCTGGATTTTTTTACTGAACATGAAGGGCGGGTACGTGTTTTAGCGAAAGGGGCACGCAGCCGTCGCTCCAATCTAAAAGGTTGTTTGCAACCTTTCACCCCGCTGCTTATTCGTTGGAGTGGTCGGGGTGAAATCAAGACATTAAGAGACGCAGAGCCTATCTCATTGGCTCTTCCCTTAACGGGAAGTGTGCTCTACAGCGGTTTATATGTGAATGAACTCTTGTCCAGACTTCTTGAGCAAGGAACGGCATATCCCGCGCTTTTTTTTGACTACCTCCAATGTTTACAAGCGCTTGCAGCGAGTGAATACACACCAGAATGTGCATTGCGTCGTTTTGAATTAGCGTTACTAACCAATATGGGATACGGAGTAGATTATCTTCACTGTGCAGGAAGTGGTGAACCTATATCGGATACCATGACTTACCGTTATCGTGAAGAAAAAGGGTTTATTGCCAGTTTGGTTGTGGATCACTACAGTTTTACAGGTTATGAACTCAAGGCACTGGCAAATAGCGAATTTCCCGATCAGGTGACCTTGAAAGCGGCGAAGCGTTTCACTCGCATTGCTTTGAAACCTTATCTGGGGGGAAAACCGTTAAAGAGCCGTGAGCTATTTCGTCAATTCGTACGTAAAAAAACTGATAACCCCAACAAGAAAAATGAAAACTAAAGTAAGCCACCTTTTCATGATGAAGAGTGTAGACTTTACTGAATCTTATGTTATTGCAGGAGCTAAAAATGGCTGAGGTATTGTTAGGTATCAACATTGATCACATTGCAACCTTGCGTAATGCCCGTGGGACACAGTATCCCGATCCCGTTCAGGCAGCATTTGTTGCAGAGCAAGCGGGAGCAGATGGTATAACGGTTCACCTACGTGAAGATCGCCGCCATATTACTGACAGAGATGTTCAATTATTAAAAAACACAATCCAAACCCGCATGAACCTTGAAATGGCGGTAACAGATGAGATGGTGGGGATTGCTTGCCAAATCAAACCTGCTTTCTGTTGCTTAGTGCCTGAAAAGCGTCAAGAGGTCACAACTGAAGGTGGACTGGATGTGTTTGGACAAAAAGAGCACATTGCTGCGGCTATTAAGACTTTATCAGAAGCGGGGATTTTAGTGTCTTTGTTCATTGATGCGGATCACCAACAAATTGATGCTGCTGTCGAAGTTGGGGCGCCATTTATTGAAATTCACACGGGTGCGTATGCAGATGCAGAGAATGAGAGACAGCAGGAAAAAGAGTTTCAGCGTATCAAAGAAGCCGCAACCTATGCAGCCGCGAAAGGGCTTAAAGTCAATGCAGGCCACGGTTTGACCTATCACAATGTGCAGCGCATTGCAGCCTTACCTGAAATTTATGAATTGAATATAGGACATGCCATTATTGGCCGTGCTGTATTCAGTGGCTTATCTGCGGCTGTTGCGGATATGAAAACTTTATTGCGGGAAGCACGCCGTTAATGGCTATTCTTGGATTAGGCACTGATATTGTTGAAATATCCCGCATTGAAGAAATTGTCGGGCGTTCGGGAGAACGTCTGGCAAGGCGAGTTCTGAGTGATAGGGAATGGCAGCAATATCAACAGCATAACCAGCCTGTCCGCTTCCTTGCAAAACGGTTTGCGGTCAAGGAAGCGGCAGCTAAAGCTTTTGGAACTGGTATCCGTAATGGACTGGCCTTTAATCAATTTGAAGTGATTAATGATCCACTGGGAAAACCCACATTGAAACTTCATGGAGAGGCCGAAGTGCTGGCTAACAAATTAAGGGTAAAATCCATGCATGTCACACTAGCAGATGAACGGCGTTATGCCTGTGCGACGGTGATATTGGAAAATTAAATTCAGATCTTATCAGCATGATGCAGGAGTACAAATTTATCCCATAACTGCTCTTCAGTTTCCTGATGATTAGGATCAAGAATAATGGTGTTCGTAATTGGGCAGACAGATTGGCAAGTTGGCTTTTCGTAATGCCCGATACACTCGGTACAGCGTTCAGGCTCAATTTCGTAGATCTCTGCACCCATTGTGATGGCCTGATTAGGGCATTCGGGTTCACACATATCGCAATTAATGCAGCGTTTGGTAATTAATAGTGCCATTTCAACCTCTTAAATCAATTAAGTCTTTTAAGTTGCAGACTTAATTCTTCCTGATTTGTTGCTCCAGACATCCTTTGTTATTTCATACAATATATTTACAAAAACATGGTTACAGATAAATGCATTGTGCAAAGAAAAGCTATCTGGAGGCATATATTAACACATCAGAAAGCAGTCTAATACTTTTATCATGGTATATACTTAAATATATTTTCAATACCTTAGAGTAAAAACATGCTTGAATACATCGTAAAACATGGCAATGATATTGTGAAAGTCTTGGGATCTATCGGGACTTTTATTGGTATTATTTTGTCCGTATTAAAGAAGATTTATGCCGATGTGTGTGTGTTTAGAGAGAGAAAGGCCATAAAGTATATCAAATATCTTAACGAATATAACGTTTATTTAGATGGTTTGAGTAAAGAATATATTAAACATCAAATTGCATCTGAAATAATGTTTGATGTTACAAAGATAAAATCTGATAAATTTAGAAATATATTTATTAAGTTGAAACAAAATGGGTTGAGTCCTGAATATATAGATATTCTTAAGAGGTTGAAAACATATATTGTCGTAAACTCTGGTGTGGTGCAAATTAATGTCAGTTTTTACTATTACTTTACTTATTGTTTTGAGAAAATATTTTCAACTTATTTTTTCACTTTAGCATTTGTTGTGTTAGTTGTGTTTTTATTCAAAGTTGATGCCTTGAGTAATACTATCGGGAGTGTTTTAGATTTCTTTTTCGTCATGTTAAGTATGATTTTACTGATGGTGATTGGTATCTATTTATTGATGTTAAGCCCGTCAAAATATCAAATCCGAAAATTAAATAAGGAATTAATTAAATATAAAATCGATGATGTTTCTTTATAGACGGTATTGGTTGAATTGTTATTATAAATAGCGATTCAAAATGATAGGAGTATTCCTTACCCCGCGCGGAGCGCGGGGTAAGGAACTCCAACATATGATACTCTCAGTATTATGAAAACCTATTTATCTATACGCATTAAACTTCAAGTTGCAATTTACATCATTCTATGAAACCTGATTTCTCCTCCACTTCGCGGGGAGAAATCACATGCATCTTGAAGTGAGATTGATATAAACTTAAAGTCTGTTAGATAGTGAAATTAATTTTGTGTGTCTTCTGGAGCGACCCCAATGAAATCAAGCTGCTTAACGGAAGTTATATTACCCAATAATTATCACACGAGCGATTTTTTAGCCTTTCATCAGCGGGATGAAATGGGCGTTTCTGAAATAGTACAACATAATCAAATTAAAAAAGGGATTATTTGGTATGAAAATCCAGCTCTTTTAACCATCACAATAGAAAAGAATAGAGCGAAAATACAACTTGATATTGATGGTGATAAAGACTGTTCTTCACAACATGAAGCATTATCGACGTTAGCCTCTCATATGCTTGGTTTAAAACAACCTGTTGATATCTTTGAATCTATCTATCAAGATCATCCCGTTATTGGCGAATTGGTTAACAGACAAACAGGCTTACGCATTTATCAGTCCGCGGCACCTTTTGAAGCACTAAGTTGGGCGATTATTGGGCAACAAATTAGGGCGTGTTGACGTTTCGTGGAGGGAAGTTTGAACAGCATGATGATCTGGTATCATTGTCTTCGCGAAAAAACCATTACCCCAGCTCATCATGCCAAGAACAATGTTATCAAAATCTTTATGGAATACGCTAGCTGTATTAATGCAACAACATGGATGTATTTACCACAAAGACGCGCATTACCTGACTTTCGAAGGGATCCTTTATCGAATGAGAACGGGATGTCCGTGGCGGGATTTACCCGATGAATTTGGCAAATGGAATACGCTTTTTAAGCGCTTTAACGCCTGGTCAAAGAAAGGTGTTTTTGAATTATTATTCAAATTGTTATCTGAAAATACAGACACCGAATGGTTATTCATTGATGGGAGTATTATCCGCGCTCATCAACATAGCTCAGGGGCAGCTTCAACAGAAGATGAAGCCATCGGTAAAAGTCGAGGTGGACGTTCGACTAAAATTCATTTGGCCGTAGACAGTTATGGTTTGCCTGTCCATTTTGAGCTGTCAGGGGGTCAAACGCACGACATTGTACATGCAGAAAGTTTGGTCACCCATTCACCCGCATCCGATTTTGTGATCGCGGATAAAGGTTACGATAGCGGTACTTTCAGAGATTTCGTTGAAAAACAAGGTTCAAAAACGGTCATTCCCTATCGAAAAAATAGCCGAAAACCCGATAAAAGTATTGATGAAGTTTTATACTGTTATCGGCATTTGGTCGAAAATGCGTTTGCCAGAATAAAACATTTTCGAGCTATTGCGACAAGATACGATAAATTGGCGCGAAATTACGCCAGTATGTTGGCACTGGCGTTTGTCATTATATGGTTACCGATGTGGGTTGAGTAAATGGTGAACTCAAAACGTCAACAGCCCCTAGTTTAAGCGCAGCAATTTCCATCAGGCGGCGTTTTATTCAGGCGGTGGGGCGTCAACACTCTTCTGGGTTACTGTGTTTCCCGAATTATAAGCAAGTGATGCAATATTCGCCGTATGATCTCCGTCAGTGTGGTTTTTCTGTGGGTAAAGCCAATGCCTTATTGCATGTTTGTCAACTGATTAACTCAGGGGATTTGGAACTCAATATTCCAGAAAGAGAAAATGCAATAAAACAACTGACAGAGAGTTTGCTTGCTATCAAAGGCATCGGCATGTGGACAGTGAATTATGCTTTGCTACGGGGATTCAATTATCTGGATGGCTCACTACATGGTGATGTAGCTGTCAGACGTAATCTCCAATATTTGCTCAATCAGGAAGACAAAGTGAGTGCGGAACAGGCGGAAAAATGGTTGGCAGATTTTTCTCCCTGGAAAGCGTTGGTGGGCGCTCATTTATGGCAACAGCAATCCAGTAGTGGATATTAATACCGTTCTAACTTCTTTGACTGGCAAGATAAAATTGAATCAAGGTTTCAGACGGTATCCGGTAGAAAAATGGTGAGTGAAAGGACAGTGCGGATGAAATTGTTCCTTGATGCTTTTCTTGATGAGATTGAACTAGCAGATTGAGGTATTGGGTATAATAGGCGGAATTTTTATAAGCAAGAGAATGGGCAGTGACCGAAAATTTTAATGATGAATATTGGATGCGTCGGGCAATAGATTTAGCCATGCAAGCACAGACTAAGGGAGAAATCCCTGTTGGTGCTGTATTGGTAGCTGATAATAAGGTGATTGCTGAGGGATTTAACCACCCAATTACTGACCATGATCCTACCGCTCATGCAGAAATTATTGCGTTACGGCGGGGCGGGAAGCAATTGCAGAATTATCGTCTGTTAAATACGACACTGTATGTCACTTTAGAGCCTTGTGTCATGTGCGCAGGTGCGATGGTACACAGCAGGATACAACGATTAGTTTATGGTGCCAGCGATATGAAAACGGGAGCGGCAGGATCGTTGATTGATATCTTGCGCCATCCAGGTATGAACCACCAAATTGAAATTACCGGCGGTGTGCTGGCGGAAGAGTGCTCCACTATGTTGAGTGCTTTTTTTAAACAACGCAGGGAGCAGCATAAGGCATTGAAAAAATTGAAAGCTCAGCAACAGGAAATGCCCTAATCAATTAGGGCTTAATGGTTGTTTCAGATTGCGTCGGTGTTTTATTCTCTGCCGCTTTTTCGTGAGATTCAGCGTTATTGCCTGTTATTTTGTCATTTTCAGCTTGGGGAGGAGTGATAGTCGTATCCGTTGCCACTTCACTCCCTTCCACTTTCTCGCGGTTGGCTTTTGCTCTAAGGTATCCCTCCAGGCTCAAATAGTAACGCCGAATATTTTCAACGTAGCGATAAGCTTCATAGCCACGGGCATAACCATATGTTGTATTGGCGTAATATTTTTTCTTGCTGAGCAGGGGAAGACGCGTTTTAACATCCAGCCAACTGTCTGGATTACCTTTTTGCGCAGCGGTTAACTTACGGGCATCAAGAAGGTGGCCATACCCCATGTTGTAAGCAGCAAGGGCAAACCAAATGCGCTCATCTTCAGGAATGGTTTTTGGCAAACGCTCCATCAGGTAGTTCAGATAAGCCATTCCTCCTTTTACACTCTCTTCTGGATCCAGTCGATCATGAATTCCAGCCCATTCTGCTGTTGGGCGGGTGAGCATCATTAATCCACGAACACCAGTCGGTGAAGTGGCTTGTGGGTCCCAATGTGATTCTTGCCATGCAATGGCAGCCACCAATTGCCAATCAAGCGATCCCGCGTATTGTTGAAAAATTGGCTGATAGGTTGGTAAGAGCTTATTGATGGCACGAATAAATGAAATAGTGTCGAAATAATCGAATGAACCGACATGACTGAAATATTTTTCTTGTAGCCGCGACATAATGCCGTTTTCAGTCAACATACTGAAGAAATCGAGCATAGCGGAGTAGAGGCTATAATCGCCATTGCGTTTTAAATACCAGGTTAAAGGACTTTCTTCACTGACATCAAAAGCAACTGCCAGATTGGGATGAATACGCTGCTGCAAGGCTAAACTAAGGGAGTCACTGATGGTATAGTCGATTTTTCCCTCGGAAAGTTGTTCGAGCAATTGTTGTGTATTTTCGCGCGGTGTTTCTTCCCAACTTAATTCAGGATAAGACTTTTCTTTCCACTTTCTCAGCTCGCTTACATGGGCTGAGCCTGCCGTGACGATGAGTTTACCTTTTAGATCGCCAAACGAACGTGGCCGTGCCTCCCCCTTGCGATAAACCAGTTGTTGTATGACAGAAGCGTAGGCAGGGCCAGTGCGTGTTTGGTCCAGCCTATCTTTATTGTAGATAAGACCGGCAGCCAGGAAATCGGCTTTATCGTTTTCCAAATCGTCAAACAGTTGCTTAATGTTGGGACGAAACTTAATCACAAGTTTAACCCCCAGATAATCGGCAAACCGCTTGACTAACTCATAGTCGAATCCTGTCGGTTCGTTTTTACTGTTAAGAGAGAGTAGAGGAGAGCTAATAGTGCTAACCCGCAGCTCTCCTCGTGCCAGAATTTTGTTTATCTGCTCCTGCTGTTTATTCGGCCAATTGATATTAAGGCCGATGATAGCAGCAGAAAGGAGCGTGATAATTACGATAACAAAGTAATTTATTTTTATGTTATTCAAATAGTTATCTCTTTTCAGAACGATTTGAAACCGTATGAAGTACAAGATAATAGCATGGTTAAATTTCCAGTAATTGAGAATTTTGCGTAACAAAAGGGAGATGTGCAACCCTATTGAACCCATTTTGGTATTTTATTGAGTGTATTGCTGGGTGGATAAATCACCACGCAAACGGTTTCGTCAGAGGAAACATTCCTCTATAATGCTTGCAGTTTCCCCTGAGGCATCAGTCAGGCTTTGCGTCTAAGATGAGAGAACCTATTATTATGGAAATTCTGCGTGGCTCACCCGCTTTATCGGCATTTCGTATCACTAAGCTCCTTTCCCAGTGTCAAGATCAACATCTCCCTGTTACCGACATTTATGCAGAATATGTGCATTTTGCCGAAGTTAATACCCCAATCACAGAAGATGAGCGAGAGAAATTAAATAAGCTATTAAAATATGGCCCCTCTTTGGCTGAATTGGAGCCTAAAGGACAACTTATATTAGTCACTCCGCGTCCTGGCACGATATCCCCTTGGTCATCAAAAGCGACAGACATTGCCCACAATTGTGGACTGAAGCAGATTGTCCGTTTAGAAAGGGGAATTGCCTATTATATTCAGAGTATTGGCATGGATGACGGGCAGTGGCAAACATTGTCGGCATTATTGCATGATCGCATGATGGAAAGTGTGTTCACTCAGTTTGAACAAGCTGAAGTCCTGTTTTCTCACCAACAACCTGCACCGTTAAAACAGATTGATATCTTGCAATTGGGGCGGGCAGCATTGGAGTCGGCAAATATTGAATTAGGGCTGGCTCTGGCTACCGATGAAATTGATTATCTAATGAGCGCTTTTCAGGCGTTGGGGCGCAATCCAACAGATGTTGAGCTGTATATGTTTGCTCAGGCAAATTCTGAGCATTGTCGCCACAAAATTTTCAACGCTGATTGGGTTATTAATGGTCAGGCTCAACCCAAGTCTTTGTTCAAAATGATCAAAAACACGTTTGAACAAACGCCGGATTACGTGCTTTCTGCTTATAAAGATAACGCAGCGGTTATGGAAGGCTCTAATGTTGGCCGCTTTTTCCCTGACTCCACCGGTGCTTATGACTACCATCAAGAGCCAGCCCATATCTTAATGAAAGTAGAAACTCATAACCATCCAACCGCGATTTCGCCTTGGCCTGGCGCAGCAACGGGCTCAGGTGGTGAAATTCGTGATGAAGGTGCAACCGGACGAGGAGCCAAACCGAAAGCTGGGCTGGTCGGTTTTTCAGTTTCAAACTTGAGAATTCCTGGGTTTGAACAACCGTGGGAAGCGGATTTTGGTAAACCTGATCGGATTGTCAGTGCATTAGACATCATGCTGGAAGGTCCATTAGGCGGTGCAGCGTTTAATAATGAATTTGGGCGGCCAGCATTGGCTGGGTATTTCAGAACCTATGAAGAAAAAGTCTGTTCCCATAATGGTACAGAATTGCGTGGTTATCATAAGCCCATCATGTTGGCAGGCGGGATCGGCAATATCCGTGAAGAACATATCCAAAAAGGGGAAATTTCGGTCGGCGCAAAACTGATTGTGTTGGGTGGGCCAAGTATGAATATCGGCTTAGGGGGCGGTGCGGCATCTTCAATGACATCAGGTCAGTCTGATGCTGATTTGGATTTTGCCTCTGTGCAGCGTGACAATGCTGAAATGGAGCGTCGTTGCCAGGAAGTTATCGACAGTTGCTGGCAATTGGGGGATAAGAATCCGATTTTATTTATCCATGACGTTGGGGCTGGTGGTTTGTCAAATGCCATGCCTGAATTGGTCAGTGATGGTGGTCGAGGCGGGCGTTTTGAGTTACGCAATATCCTTAACGATGAACCTGGTATGAGCCCATTGCAGTTATGGTGCAATGAATCCCAGGAGCGTTATGTTTTAGCGGTAGCACCAGAGCAGTTAGCTCTGTTTGAAGCAATATGCCGTCGTGAACGTGCGCCTTACGCTGTGATTGGGGAAGCCACGGAAGAGCGACATTTACTGTTGAATGACAACCATTTTAATAATCAGCCAATCGATATGCCGCTGGATGTCTTGCTCGGTAAGACACCAAAGATGGTGAAAAATGTGCAGGTCTTGCAAGCGCAAGGGCAAGGTTTGGATCGCAAGGGTATTGATCTCGCAGAAGCGGTAAAACGCGTCTTGCATTTGCCCGCTGTAGCGGAAAAAACATTCCTGATTACGATTGGGGATCGCTCCATCACCGGTATGGTTGCCCGTGACCAAATGGTTGGCCCTTGGCAAATTCCAGTCGCAGATTGTGCTGTTACTACCGCCAGTTTGGACAGCTATTATGGCGAAGCCATGTCAATAGGCGAGCGAGCGCCGATTGCATTGTTGGACTTTGCGGCATCGGCGCGTATGGCGGTGGGTGAAGCTCTGACCAATATTGCTTCCGCCTATGTCCAGGATCTGAAACGCGTGAAGTTATCAGCTAACTGGATGTCGGCATCAGGCCATGCTGGTGAAGATGCGGGTTTATATGCCGCCGTCAAAGCGGTGGGTGAGGAGCTGTGTCCCGCTTTAGGATTGACTATTCCCGTTGGCAAGGATTCGATGTCAATGAAAACCCGCTGGCGTCAAAATGGGGAAGAGCGTGAAATGACTTCACCACTTTCATTGGTTATCAGTGCCTTCGGACGAGTAGAAGATGTGCGCCGTACCGTGACGCCAGAGTTATCTACTGAAGATGACAATGCGTTGTTGCTGATCGATCTGGGTAAAGGACAAAATGCGCTGGGTGGAACAGCATTGGCGCAGGTTTATCGCCAACTGGGGGATAAAACCGCAGATGTTCGCAATGTCGAGCAATTAGCGGGCTTCTTTAATGCGATCCAGCATTTGATTTCAGAACAAAAATTGTTGGCTTACCATGATCGTTCGGATGGTGGGCTATTAGTGACATTAGCGGAAATGGCTTTTGCTGGTCATTGCGGCTTGCATACCGATATCAGTGCATTTGATGAAGATATCTTGGCCGCATTATTTAATGAAGAGCTGGGTGCGGTGATCCAAATTCGTGAGACTGACAGGGTGCAAATTGAAAACCTGTTGGCAGATTATGGATTAAATGAATGTGTGCACTATTTAGGTAAAGCCCAGGCGGGCGATGATTTTGTGATTTCCAGTGGCAATATGGAAGTTTATCGTCAGAAGCGCAGCACATTGCGCTTATGGTGGGCAGAAACAACGTGGCAAATGCAGCGTCTGCGTGATAACCCAGAGTGCGCAGATCAAGAACATCAGGCAAAACAGGATGTGGCTGATCCGGGCTTGAATGTAGAATTAACCTTCAACCCTGCGGAAGATATTGCTGCTTGTTATATTGCAAAACAAGTGCGTCCGCGCGTTGCTGTATTGCGTGAGCAGGGCGTTAATTCCCATGTTGAGATGGCGGCGGCATTCCACCGAGCGGGCTTTGAGGCGGTGGATGTTCATATGAGTGACTTATTGGCGGGGCGGATCACATTAGATCAATTCCAAACATTGGTTGCCTGCGGTGGCTTCTCATATGGGGATGTGCTTGGTGCAGGTGAAGGCTGGGCGAAATCCATTCTGTTTAATCCACGGGTACGTGATGATTTTGCGAGTTTCTTCGCAAGGCCGGATACCTTAGCACTTGGTGTATGTAACGGGTGTCAGATGATGTCCAATTTGCATGAATTGATCCCTGGCACGGAACACTGGCCGCGCTTTGTCCGTAACCGTTCAGAACGCTATGAAGCCCGCTTTAGCTTAGTGGAAGTGGCAAACAGCCCTTCATTGTTCCTGAAAGATATGGCCGGTTCGCGCTTGCCGATCGCAGTGGCTCATGGTGAAGGGCAGGTGGAATTCAGAAACGACCTGAGTTTGATGGAACTTGAAAAGTATCAGCAAGTCGCATTGCGTTTTGTGGATAACTACGGTTCAGTGACAGAAAACTATCCGGCAAACCCGAATGGTTCTGTGAACGGCATTACTTCTGTGACCAACCTTGACGGCAGAGTCACCGTGATGATGCCTCATCCTGAGAGGGTATACCGCACAGTTAGCAACTCCTGGCATCCTAAGGAGTGGGGAGAAGATAGCCCGTGGATGCGAATTTTCCGTAATGCGCGCAAACAGCTAGGTTAACGGTAAAGGCCCTGATGCATTTTCAGGGCCTTATTGAATACAGAAAATTCTTGCTAAATAGGTTTTCATAATACTGAAAGTATCAGATGTTGGAGTTTCTTACCCCGCGAGGCGTGCGGGGTAAGGAATGTTCCTATCATTTTGAAACGCTATTTAGGTAGGGGAGCCGTAGAGCCGGAATCTCGTCCTGACTGAATAGTTTGATATTAGTAATATAGGCTATGAGATAAAATGATATTTTTAGTTATTAATTTGATGCTCATGCTATGTATTTTAATAATAACCTATCAATCAAAAAACATTGGACGGTTCTAAATCATCATAAATTAATGATAAATTCATCGGTATTTTTGTTTTAAATTAACATTATGTTTTGTGTTGGTCAATTGATTGAATGTGTGCTTCATATTTTATAATTGATATGATTTTTATCATATGTTTTAAAGATGTATCTTTGTTCTTCTCTCTCTTTTAATTTTATTTATTCAATGATATATTCAACTTTATTGAAGAATTTTTGCCAAATCTACATGTGAAGATTTGGCAGGATATTTCTTTTAATAAGAAATAAATGTTTTTTCGTTTACTAATGGAGAATATATTAGAAATGGCAAATGTTATTTACTTAGAAATTAATGGGGATAATCAAGGGTTGATATCACAAGGATGCTCTACTATAGATTCCATCTGTAATAAATATCAAAAAGGACATGAAAATGAAATTTTGGTTTATGAATTCTCATCCGATATGTCAAGAGATCAAAATGTCAATTATCAACCTATTGACATTAGAAAACCAATTGATAAGTCATCTCCTTTATTATCTCAAGCCTTAACTAAAAATGAAAAGTTGACATGTATTTTCCATTTCTATAGGACATCAATGCAAGGTGGGTTGGAACTTTATTACAAAGTAAAACTGACAGGAGCTACATTAGTTCGATTAAATTGTTTTTATCCAAATTCGGTTACTCATAATGATGTTCAGCCACAGGAAAGCGTATCTATAAAATATGAATCGATAACTTGGGAACATGTGATGGCAGGAACCAGTGCGTACAGCATTTGGGAAGATAGAGTATATTGAGATTATCATGCCTAAATATATTGTACATACATTAGATGATTTTATTACTTATGAAGCTAAGCTGAGAAGAACAACTGATCTTGCCGCTCGATATATATTAGATGATCCTGGAGCTAAGGCTAGATATCGTAAAGAAATAAACGATGTAATTGAAGACATAAGAAGAGATTATAATAATAATCAGGGAAATATAGAAAAAAAGAGAGAATTAGTTAGAGAGCTTAAGTATGAATACGAAAGTGAAGAGGAAGCATATCAACAAGCTAGGCGACTTGATTATGGAAAATATAAATTAACAGAAATTTTTGAAGATACGGGAGTAATAAAATATGCTAAAACAACAGGAAAGATTTTAGGTGGTGTAGTTCAATTTGTCGGTGGACGCTATGTTTTTAACGTTGGAAAGGCTTTAGGCCCAGCAGGTACATATTCAAATATGAGAAGAATAGGTATGCTTGCTATGGCTACAGGAGCAAGTAATACAATTGAAGCAATCTCCCCTATTGTATACGAATATACTAATGGGAAGTATGATCTTGGAAATCCTTTAAAAGATCTTACTGAATATGCATTTGTAAATTTGGGCGCTAATGAAGGAATGGGAGAATTCTCATATGATATTGTTGACTTTGGGGTAAGTTCATATTTAACTTTTGGGGCATATAGAAGAGTAAATGCTTCTAAAAGACTTCTTAATAGTTGGATTGATGGTAATTCATCTAATAGATTATATAGGGCTATAAAACAAGATTATAAGCGAAAATGGGAGACGATGAATAAACCTATGTTTATTTTACAAGGAGAAAATACCATTCGTAAATTTAATTTGATTATAAATGAAGATGAAGGAAAGTGAACCGATGTTTTGTGTGTTTTATATTTTAACTGTAGATTAACATCGGTTTTTAAATAGGCCATTGCAAAAATGGCCTATAATTTAAAAGATCTTTATCTTGATTTGAAAATAAGATAATTTGATGCAGGTGATGAGGTTGCAACCTGCGAGTCGATAGTTTGAAACTATAAAAGTTAAAATGCTAAGAGGTAACATAAATATCAAGAAAACAATAACAATATAATATAATGCATCAGGATGTTGTATTACGGTGGCTATAAAAACAATAAATATACAGATTAACATTGCTCTTAATGATGAAAAAGAATCATCGGACATTTTTATTATCCAAGCAAGAAAATTCCCATCAGTTGTTTCTCTTTCAAAGGAGAAATGTCTAATTAAAGTTAATTGTTCTTTAAATGTAAATGTTTTTATAATTAATTTTCTGAGTTTAGTGTCTTTCTCGATATGGATTTTTTTTCTTTTTTTATTTATCGGTTGACTAGAGTGATGCTCTGAACTAGGTTCGAAAAATATTCTGTTGGTGAAAGCAAAAAAAAACAGTTTTATCCCTATAGCATAACTGCATCCGATGTTTTTAGCTTGATTTAATATTGCCCAAAAGGAGGAGGCTAAGTAGATAAAGAAAAGGTAATTGATCCAATGTGCTTTGGAGGGAACCATATATAATGTAATGGCAATTATAATAAAAAATAGAGTAACTCTTTTTACAGATGCCAGAGTTTCATAAGCTAACCATTTTATCCAAGCAGTAAAATCGTCGGAAGTTTCATTTTTTATTAATGTAAAGCTTTTGAGTAGGGTAATTTGCTCTGTAAATGTAAACAGTTTAATGATTGATTTCCTAATTTTTTTGTCATGAGTTAATCGCATAGCTATCCCAAATTTATCAGATTAAATCGTAATTTGTTTTTAATTCAGCATAATAAATAGCGTTTCAAAATGATAGGAGTATTCCTTACCCCGCGCGGAGCGCGGGGTAAGGAACGCCAACATCTGATACTCTCAGTATTATGAAAACCTATTTATAATAGAATGAATAGTAGTAGTTACTCAAGTATCACAATTAGATGAACTTAAAAACAGGATTTGGTCACGCATTAAATCCATTGATTAGCATACTGACCTCATTTCATCCCTGTGGGGCATCAAGAGATTTATTCGTCTTGTTTTTAAATAAAACTTATTAAGAATTGATAGAAAATAAATTAATGTTAAGTTATCGCCATTTTTGCAGTGTCTCCATATCGCGACAAAGGCGTTTTTGGGTGTCTCAAAAATGAGACATTTAATTTGTTGATATTATTTGAAAAATATTTTTTGATGGTAAAATGTCATAAATAGGCGACACTCATGCCTATCAGATATGAATAAATACCAATAAGAAAATGCAATAAATCTGAGATTTTATTTATTTTCAATTATATCAATTGGTTAAAAATAATTTTGTAAGTTGGCATGTAATGTGCATAATACAGAGCAGTTGCTCATTCAACTTTTTTATGTCGGCCCACAATTGGGTGGAAACATGCCACATAAAGCCCGGAATGACGCCAAAGTAAGGTGCCTACCGTCCAACTTAATGATACTCGCCTTCGGGCCTTATCAAACACAGGGCGACACGTGGAGTGAGGCACCGCCTACATGTTTACATGAAGGAACTTCACTGGCGGGATGGTAAAAAAAGTTACCGTCCCGCCATCATTATTACAGCCCACCCTGTTTATGTATGCATCCGCATCACTTTCAATGACTCATTGTTTCAATTATCCGTCGTTTTCAACTATTATTCTGACCATTTTCAATAAGAGAAAAGTCACTGTAGTATCAATGTCATTACAGGTTATGAGATGATTTCTTTGAAAAAATGGCGTTTATTTCCACGCTCATTGCGCCAGTTGGTTGTCATGGCTTTCTGGTTAGTGTTATTACCGCTCTTGGTTTTGGCTTATCAGGCTTATCAAAGTCTTGATCAGCTTAGTACCCAGGCTGCTGAGATTAATCGTTCAACGCTGGTGGACGCTCGCCGTAGCGAAGCAATGGTTAGCGTCGCCCTTGAGATGGAGCGTAGTTACCGCCAATACTGTGTATTAGGTGATAGTCGGTTAGAAAAGCTTTATCAACGCCAATATCGGCAATACATGAATATGCTTGGTAATCAGATGGCGATGCTAGCTAATGCAGAGTATACAAAGAAATTCAATGAATTATTGTCGGGCTTGAGCAACATTGCCTGTAGTAATGGGGCGCCAGAAGCAACGTCTTCTAAATTACTTGAAGAATTTTCCAGGGCGAATAATCTTTTGGTACAGGAAACCCGTAATATTATTTTTAGCCGTGGTGAACAACTGCAAAAAGATATCGCCGACAAAGGGCAATTTTTCGGTTGGCAGAGCCTTATTTTATTCTTGTTAAGTGCTTTCTTGATAACCTTGTTTACACGTATGATCATTGGGCCAGTAAAAGGCATTGAACGGATGATCAATCGGCTTGGAGAAGGGCAATCATTGGAAAATCAGATTGATTCCTTTAAAGGACCACGGGAATTGCGATCATTGGCTCAACGCATTATTTGGCTGAGTGAGCGTTTATCCTGGCTTGAGTCTCAGCGTCATGAGTTTTTACGCCATATTTCCCACGAACTGAAAACCCCTCTGGCAAGTATGCGTGAAGGAACGGAGCTATTGGCTGATGAAATTGCTGGACCTCTGACAGCAGATCAAAGGGAAGTTGTCAGTATCTTGGATAGTAGTAGCAGGCATTTACAGCAGCTTATTGAGCAATTACTGGAATATAACCGCAAATTAGCGGATGGCGCTGCCGAACATCAGATTGTTTCTTTAAAAGAAATTGTGAATAGTGTCGTATTATCACACCAACTGCCGGCACGGACAAAAAATATTCATACGGAAATTCAATTGGATATGGATTATTGTTGGGCAGAGCCTGGCTTACTAACACGGGTGATTGATAATCTCTATTCCAATGCAGTGCACTATGGCGCTGAATCCGGTAACATTTGGATCGCGAGTCGGCAAGTGGGGAAAAACCTTCAAATTGACATTGCCAATACAGGAACGCCTATCCCAGAGTTAGAGAAAAGTATGATCTTCGAGCCATTTTACCAAGGAAAACTGCAACGAAAAGGCGCAGTTAAAGGAAGCGGTCTTGGTTTGAGTATCGCGCAAGATTGCATTAAACAAATGCAGGGGGCGCTTTGCCTGGTAGAATCCGAATTTGCTGATGTATGTTTTCGAATTGAACTGCCATTAACCGCAGAGAATGACTAAATAATATGTATAACAGGTTTACTTACCGCTTTATGACGGAGACGGAACAGCAAAATATTGTGACTAACCCAATGAAAAAAATGGTGGTCAGGCCATCTATCTTGGTACGTGCTTCGGCCCTGCGCTTGCGGGCGATATTGCTATTGTGCGTTCCCTATTTGCTGGCAGGATGCGTTAAAACGAGTGGTTCAGACAATTTGACAACCCTGGCGCAGTCTATCCTGCCAGAACAAAATGTTACCGATTATCGTCTTAAGGATTGTGATGTAATCTGGGATATCACAAAGCCTGCGGCGATGGAAAACGGACTTTATTGGTTGAGATTTATCGATTGTACGGATCGGTTGACTTCGTCAGAAGCTCGTGAGACGGCGAAACGGTTTGCTCCAGAGACGCCGACTGATTGGCAGCAAGTGCTTAAGCAAAGTATTTTAATTGGCAGGGCGACTTCTGTATTAGCTGAACGCCGGAAAACGGTGGAAAACTTTAATCAGTATAGTGCACAATTTCCTATCGGTTTACGGCCATTACTTCAACTGTGGCGTGAGCAGCAATATCTGAAAATTAATCTTGCTGAAGAAAGAGCCAAATTCCAGCGCTTCCAGTTTGACAGTGATAACAAAATTGATCGTCTGAAAGAAACACGAGCACGTTTAGAATATGAGCTTCATTCAATGTCCCGCAAACTCGAAAATTTAACCGATATTGAACGCCAACTTTCCTCCCGTAAACAAGAACAAAGTAGCGTTGCTACTCCTAATACGAACACGTCACCGGATAATAAAGCAGAACTGAAAGAGAAACCCGCCACAAACGCGGATACTAAAGCGGAAGCCAATCCTTCAGAAGAAAAATTAGAAGAAAAAGGAGCTGAATAATAATGACAGTACGCAATTCCGCCCATCTTCTTTTAGTTGATGATGATCCCGGCTTGTTAAAACTATTGGGAATGCGTTTGACCAGTGAAGGCTTTCGTGTCACGACCGCAGAGAGTGGTCATGAAGCGTTACGCATACTGGCGAGAGAAAAAGTAGATTTAGTGATCAGTGACTTACGCATGGATGAAATGGATGGTATGGCACTGTTTGCTGAGATCCAGAAACAGCATCCCGGTATGCCGGTCATTATTCTGACTGCGCATGGTTCTATTCCTGATGCGGTGGCAGCAACGCAGCAAGGTGTATTTAGTTTTCTGACCAAGCCTGTTGATCGTGACGCACTTTATAAAGCGATTGATGATGCGCTGGAACTCTCAACGCCAGCCATTGATGGGCAATGGAGCGAGAAAATTGTTACCCGAAGCCCTTTGATGTTGCGTTTGCTGGAACAGGCAAAGATGGTGGCTCAATCCGATGTGAGTGTTCTGATTAATGGGCAAAGCGGAACCGGTAAAGAGGTATTGGCGCAAGCTATTCATCGGGCAAGTCCCAGAGCGAAGAAGCCTTTTATTGCTATTAACTGTGGCGCCTTACCTGAGCAATTACTTGAATCTGAATTATTTGGTCATGCCAAAGGCGCGTTTACAGGCGCGGTCAGCAGTCGGGAAGGGTTATTTTTAGCGGCGCAAGGAGGAACATTATTCCTTGATGAAATCGGCGATATGCCGATGGCGTTGCAAGTTAAACTTTTGCGAGTGCTACAGGAGCGCAAGATCCGTCCATTGGGGAGTAATCGGGATATCGACATTGATGTCAGAATTATTTCGGCAACCCACCGTGATCTGCCTAAGGCCATGCAACGTAATGAGTTTCGGGAAGATCTCTATTATCGATTGAACGTTGTTAATTTGAAAATTCCTGCCTTGAACGAACGCGCAGAAGATATCCCTCTATTGGCTAATCATCTGTTACGTGACGCTGCCAAACGCCATAAGCCTTTTGTGCGCAGTTTTTCCACTACGGCCATGAAATGCCTGATGGCAGCAAGTTGGCCGGGCAATGTTCGTCAATTGGTTAATGTCATCGAACAGTGTGTGGCATTGACGATGGCTCCGGTCATCAGTGATGCTCTGGTTACTCAGGCATTGGAAGGGGAAAATACGGCATTGCCGACATTCGTGGAAGCCCGTGGTCAGTTTGAGCTGAATTACCTGCGTAAATTGTTGCAGATAACCAAAGGTAATGTGACCCATGCCGCTCGTATGGCAGGGCGGAACCGGACAGAGTTTTATAAATTGCTGGCACGCCACGAGCTGGATGCTAACGATTTTAAGGAATAACTTTTCTGCTCCCGCAGAAATTCTTACACTGAGTAGAAATAAATTGCTTTGCTGCTAAGACCCAGTAAAGCGGATAGATGATTTATGGCCCAGGAGAGCCGCATTCTATGAGTCGTACTCTTAATATCGCTCTTGCCCAGTTAAATTGGTTGGTAGGAGACATTGAAGGTAACAGCGAACGTATGTTGCAGACAGTTCGGGAGCAGCAGGCAAAAGGCGCTGATCTGGTTATGTTTTCTGAGCTGGCGCTGTCTGGCTATTTTCCTGAAGATTTGTTATTCCGTTCTGATTTACATCAGCGTTGCCATGAACAATTGGTACGTTTGCAACAGGCAAGCGCTCAGGTTGGTATCTTGGTAGGGCATCCGTGGCAACAGGATGGCAAACTTTTCAACGCACTTTCCCTGTTTTGGCGAGGGGAAATTGTGGCTCGTTACTTCAAACAGTTATTGCCAAACTATGGCGTTTTTGATGAAGAGCGTTATTTCGACGCGGGTGATCAAAACTGTGTTATCCCATTCAAGGGTTATAACCTTGGTTTGTTGATTTGTGAAGATTTGTGGTTTGATGCCCCCATTGATGCCTTGAAACAGGCGGGGGCAGAAATCGTCTTGTCGATTAATGCTTCTCCTTATAATCGTGAAAAACCGAATATCCGTAGTACATTAATTAAATCCCACTGCCAGCGTACTCATTTGCCAATTATTTATCTTAATCAGGTGGGGGGGCAAGATCAGCTTATCTTTGATGGTTGTTCTAAGGTCTTTGATGCCAATGGTGAAATAACCCATCGCATGGCGGCATTTGAGGAACAGGTTGAACAATGTCGTTTCAATGAAATGAACATTGAACCTATGGCAAATCCGATCCCTCAATTGCCTCCTTTGGCGCAAATTTATAAGGCGTTAGTGCTTTCTGTACGTGATTATGTGCAAAAGAACGGTTTTAAAGGCGCTTTGCTTGGTTTGTCAGGTGGGATTGATTCAGGGTTGACATTGGCAATTGCTGTGGATGCTTTGGGTAAAGATCACGTGCAGGCGGTCATGATGCCATTCCGCTATACCTCAGAAATAAGTATCCACGATGCCAGAGAACAAGCAGAATTGCTGGGGGTTGAATTTGACGTTGTTTCCATCGAACCCATGTTTGATGCGTTTATGGCACAGCTTGACCCCATGTTTGCGGGAACAGAAAAAGATACGACAGAAGAGAATTTACAGGCACGTTGCCGTGCAGTGATTTTAATGGCAATGTCTAACAAGCGTCGTCGCCTGGTATTGACCACCAGTAACAAAAGTGAATCGGCAGTAGGGTACTCAACCCTGTACGGCGATATGGCGGGTGGCTTTAATGCATTGAAAGATGTTCCTAAAACGATGGTATTTGCATTGGCTAAATATCGTAATACCGTATCTCCGGCAATCCCTCAGCGTGTGATTGATCGCCCACCGTCAGCGGAGTTGGCACCAAATCAACTGGATCAGGACAGCCTCCCTCCCTATGACATTCTGGATGCGATTCTCGAAGGGTATGTTGAAAAAGATAAATCAGTGGCTGATCTGGTATCCGAAGGTTTTGATGAAGCCATTGTACGCAAGGTGATCCGACTGGTTGATATTAATGAATATAAACGTCGCCAGGCACCTATTGGCCCACGCATTACGCCGCGTGATTTTGGTAAAGATCGGCGCTACCCGATTACATCTGGTTTCGGGCGTAACAATTGGTAATTACAGGAAAACTTGATGAAAAAGATTGATGCAATTATCAAACCTTTCAAGCTGGATGATGTGCGTGAAGCGCTGGCTGAAGTGGGTATCACTGGTATGACGGTGACAGAAGTGAAAGGGTTTGGCCGTCAGAAAGGGCATACTGAACTGTATCGCGGCGCAGAATATATGGTGGATTTTCTGCCAAAGGTAAAAATAGAAATTATCGTACCGGATGATATTGTTGATACCTGCGTCGAAACAATCATGCAGGTTGCACAAACAGGCAAAATTGGCGATGGCAAAATTTTTGTTTTCGATGTTGCCCGTGTTGTACGTATCCGTACCGGTGAGCAGGACGAAGAAGCGATTTAATCAAGTCACTAAAATCATCTGAAAAAAGTGATAACGGCAATATTACCGGTTAGCCCATACCCATAATGGGAGATGACATGTCGGTTCTAGCCGTTATCACTTATCTTTATTATTTCTTATCTGCGGCGATACGATCGCGAACGTGTTGAGCACGTTCCTGTGACGGTGGGTGTGAATCAAACATGCTGGTTTCACCGCTGCCCAGTTTAGCCAGTTTCTCGAAGCTGGTTGCTAAACCTTCAGTTTTGATATTGCGTTTTTTCATCAGATCATAAGAGAAGTCATCAGCCTGACTTTCCTGATGTTGTGAGAACTGTGAGTTGATCAGCTTTTGACCCAGAGCTGCGAGCTGAGAATCGCTCAGTTGTGCGGCGACACCACCGGCTGATGCCGCTGCGGTACGTGCAGCAACGGTCGCATAAGCAACCTGCATTGCTTTACGGGTGTGACCCAGTGCAACGTGACCCATTTCATGGCCCAGAACACCTTCGACTTCGTTGTCGTTCATCATATCCATCAGGCCGCTGTATACACGCACACAACCATTAGCCATTGCCCATGCATTCACATCCTTAGTCAGATAAACTTTATAGTTAACTGATGTACCGTTAACTTCGCTACCTAATGCTTTGGCGATTTTGTTCAGACGTTTAGTGTATTGGCTGGATGCCGGCGCAATTTTATTCTGTGCATCCATATCCTTACATGCTTGGTTAGATAACTGTTTGACATCAGAATCACTTAGTGTTGCTGCCTGGAATAATTGCATTCCAGAATGAGCCAGCATTCCCTGATCAATATTCTTACAACCTGTCAGAAGTGCAGCAGAAACAGCGACTGCAACAAGAGCCTTAATTTTCATAATATGGTTTTTCCTTTGCAATACATGCAACTATAGTTTTTTAACAGCGTTAAAAGACTATGAATTTTGCTAAAAATAACAATAGGAATAAACGCTAATATTTATGATTATGTGAATGCGGTAACATTTTTTTAAAATAATCAAATCATAAGTAAAATAATTTAGTTTATACGCATTAAACTTCAAGTTGTAATTTACAACACGATATAAAACCGGATTTCCCCGCTTAGCGGAGAGAAATCACACGTATCTTGAAATTAGATTGGTATAAATTATTTTACTAAAATGGCAAAAATCATCGACATCACAAAAACTTCAACTAATTTGTCCATAGCCTGTTCTTTTTTAGATCGACATTTTATTAGTCAAAAATATTGATCCTGGAACAGGCTTTTAGTTCAACTTTTTATCCAGAATTCGGGTGTATTAGAAAACCGTACTAAATGACTTTATGCGGGCCGAAACATTCATAATGGATATGTTGTTCATCAATACCCATTGCCAGCAATTGCTTGGCGATATGTTGCATGAAAGCCACAGGACCACAGAAATAGAATTGCATCCCTTCCACTGCTATTGCATCCTTCACGAGCGATAGATCCATCAGCCCAATATGCTGGTAATGTATGCCTTTCTGATCTATATCTCTGGGTTCACGATACCAAACTTGTGCATACAAATTAGGCATAGATTGGGAAATTTCATTCACCTTATTGGCGAAAGCATGATGGCCGCCATGCTCTGCGGCGTGGAACCAATTTACTGCGCCAATATGATGTTGGTTATGTAGGGCTTGCAGCATACTCATCATCGGTGTCAAACCAACTCCGGCAGAAATCAGTGTAACTGGCATATCAGGTTGCACATCAAGGAAGAAATCACCGTGTGGTGCAGCCAGCATCACAATATCCCCTTCCTGTACCTTATCGTGCAGATGGTTTGAAATTTTGCCCTGAGGTTCACGCTTGACGGCAATTTGGTAACTGGTTCCGTTTGGCGCGGCAGTCAGTGAATATTGGCGGATTTCACGGTTGTCAAATGTGGGATCTTCTACATAGATTGCCAAGTATTGCCCTGGTTTATAATCCATAACCTTGCCACCATCAACAGGCGAAAACTCAAAGCTAGTGATAACATCACTTTGTGGTTGTTTCCGGCTAACACGAAACTGACGTAGATCACGCCAACCTCCTTCCAGGGATTCACCGCTTTGATAAATTTCCTCTTCTCGATTGATAAAGACATTAGCTAATACGTTGTAAGCTTCTCCCCAGGCGTTGAGAACTTCGTCACCAGGATGAAACATTTCATCAATCGTTGCCAGCAGGTGCTTACCTACAATTTGATAATGCTCAGGTTGAATACTGAGGCTGGCATGTTTATGGGCGATTTTTTCTACGGCAGGTAAGAGTGCTGACAGATTATCGATATTGCCAGCATAAGCACAAAGAGCATTGAAAAGCGCTTCCCGCTGGTCACCGTTGATCTGATGACTCATATTAAAAATATCTTTTAATTCAGGGTTATGCTTGAACATGCGCTCGTAAAAATGCGCAGTTAGCTTAGGGCCTGTGGAAACAATTAATGGAATGGTCGATTTTATGGTTGCGATAACCTGACTATCTAGCATGGGGATCTCCTGAATTTTTCTCACATAATGCTGAAATCTATAAATTGCATTTTAAATGCAACTTATAGGGTTTGGGAATGTATCAGATTGAGAAAAGATAATTATCTTTCCTTAAGTCAAAAAAATAGAATTTAAATTAACGTGGATCACGACCAGGATCACAAATCTCAGTAATAAATCCATAATCATTAGCGAAACAGTAGGTTATTTAGTTTCTAATGGGTTACCAGGATGAAGTGCAAACGTTTGCGTAATTTATTTTGTCAAGACTATCTCATTCGATAAAAAGAGTTTACACTGTGTGCCATTCTGGCCCTCAGGGGTATTTTTTTAGAGATGTAGCTGAGTCAGGAGAACCCAATGTTAAAGCGTGAAATGAATATTGCGAATTACGATCCCGAACTGTGGCAAGCGATGGAACAGGAAGTTTGTCGTCAAGAAGAACACATTGAATTGATTGCTTCTGAAAACTACACCAGCCCAAGAGTAATGCAGGCACAAGGCTCTCAGCTGACTAACAAGTATGCGGAAGGTTACCCGGGTAAACGTTACTACGGTGGCTGTGAGTATGTTGATGTGGTTGAGCAGCTTGCGATTGACCGCGCCAAAGCATTGTTTGGCGCAGATTATGCTAATGTCCAGCCACACTCTGGTTCTCAGGCAAATGCTGCGGTGTATATGACACTGCTAAAACCCGGCGATACGGTTTTAGGGATGAATCTGGTGCACGGTGGCCATCTGACTCACGGCTCCCCAGTTAACTTCTCTGGCAAACTTTATAATATCGTGCCTTATGGTATTGATGAAAATGGCAAAATCGATTACGACGATATTCGTAATCAAGCGCAAAAACATCAGCCTAAAATGATCATCGGCGGCTTTTCTGCCTATTCTGGTGTTGTCGATTGGGCGAAGATGCGTGAAATTGCGGATGAAATCGGTGCTTATCTGTTCGTTGACATGGCTCACGTAGCAGGTCTGGTTGCCGCAGGGGTGTATCCAAACCCAGTTCCTCATGCACATGTTGTCACAACCACAACGCACAAAACATTGGCTGGCCCACGTGGTGGCTTGATTTTGGCGAAGGGGGGTGATGAAGAGTTTTACAAGAAACTGAATTCCTCTGTTTTCCCTGGTTCCCAGGGTGGGCCGTTAATGCATGTTATTGCTGGTAAGGCAGTTGCATTGAAAGAAGCGATGGAGCCTGAATTCAAAGCCTACCAACACCAAGTTGCCAAGAATGCGAAAGTGATGGTAGAAGTATTCCTGCAACGCGGTTACAAAGTGGTTTCTGGAGAAACCGAAAACCATTTGTTCTTGCTGGATCTGGTGGACAAAGACATTACGGGTAAAGATGCTGATGCGGCCTTGGGACGTGCCAATATCACCGTGAACAAAAACAGCGTACCTAATGATCCACGCAGCCCATTCGTCACCTCTGGTATCCGTATCGGCACGCCTGCAATTACCCGCCGTGGCTTCAAGGAAGCAGAATCCCGTGAACTGGCTGGCTGGATGTGTGATGTGCTGGATAACATCAATGATGAAGCAACCATTGAAAGTGTTAAGCAAAAGGTATTAGATATCTGCGCAAAATATCCGGTCTACGCATAATTTAAATAAAATGTAGTTTAGTAATAAACCCGACTCATAACGTCAGTTTTGAGCGGGTTTTTTGTATCAAAAACGGGGGCATTTGGATGGTTGTTCCATCGACATTTTGGTTGGGCCTGGGTTATTTCACCTATTTTTTCTCTTACGGTATATTCTTACCTTTTTGGTCTGTCTGGTTAAAAGGTGAAGGCATTGATGCCTCAATGATAGGGATCTTGCTAGGTGTTGGAATGGTAGCTCGCTTTGTCGGCAGTCTGGTTATCTCTCCTACGGTAAAAAACCCCGCTAAATTAATTAATGCATTACGTCTTCTCTCATTATTGGCCTTGCTTTTTGCCATTGGCTTTGTATTTGGTAGCCATTGGACATGGCTTTTCTTTATCATGGTTGGTTTCAATTTATTCTTCTCACCATTAGTCCCCTTATCAGATGCTTTAGCGGGAACATGGCACAAGCAGTTTACGTTTGATTATGGCAAGGTAAGGGTTTGGGGTTCGATTGCATTTGTTATTAGTTCTTCGTTGGCAGGCATATTGATGTCTGCCAATGGGATAAATTTCTCAATCAGTAGCCTGAATTTTGACTGGAATATATCGTTTGATCGTTTGAATAATTGGATCGGTCATGAGTTATTTGGTACTCACCATATCATTCTTGCTTTCTTGCTATTCAGTGTTACAGCCATGTTACTGGGTATGATGTTGAAACCCTCCATCATGCCAGTAGGTAAGATTAAAGCCGCCAATACCAATGCTGTTTCTTTTAAAGAACTCTTATCTGAAAAATCAGTGTGGCGGTTTTTACTCTGTGTCACTTTATTGCAGGCCGCCCATGCGGGATATTACAGCTTTGGTTCCATTTATTGGGAGCAAGCGGGTTATTCCTCATCAACCATTGGTTATCTCTGGTCCTTGGGTGTAGTGGCTGAAGTTGTTGTCTTTACTTTTAGTAAACAATTATTCCGTCGTTGGAGTGCCCGTAATTTACTATTGTTGTCGGGGATTTGTGGTGTCGTTCGTTGGGGGCTTATGGGAACCTCAACCGAGTTACCGGTGTTGATTATTATTCAAATCCTGCATTGTGGAACTTTTACCGTTTGCCATTTGGCCGCAATGCGTTTTATTGGCGCCAGAAAGGAAAACGAAATTATCCGGTTGCAAGCAACTTACTCTGCTTTAGCGATGGGGGGCGGTATTGCTGTCATGAGTATGGTTGCCGGCTTCATGTATGAGCAGATAGGAAGTGGCATATTTGGGGTAATGGCGCTGGTTGCTTTACCGGCCCTGTTCTTAAGACCAAAAGTTGAAGCCCATTCACTTTCGCGCTAATAAAAAAACGAAGATAAGAAAAAGGGCACCTGATAGGTGCCCTTGAAGTCAATAATAACGAATTAACGTTTCAATGCTTCAGTCAATTCTTCACGCATTTCAGACAGAATGTCTTTAACGATACGTGGGCTACCTGCAACGATATTGCCAGAGCTGACATAGTTATGGCCACCAACGAAATCAGTGACAATACAACCTGATTCACGTACCAGCAATTCACCACCCAGGAAATCCCAAGGTTTTAAGCCAATTTCAAAGAAACCATCGACACGTCCAGCAGCGACATACGCCATATCCAGAGCTGCAGAACCTGTGCGACGGAAATCTGCACAGCGTTCAAATAATTTACCCAGCACATTCATGTAAGGGATAGTGTGCTGCTTAGCTTTGAATGGAAAACCCGTCGCAAGGATAGTGCCATCCAGATCACGGGCATTAGCGCCACGCAGACGATAACCGTTCAATTGAGCGCCTTGGCCACGAGTTGCGGTGAACAGTTCATTGCGCATTGGATCGTAAACCACAGACACTTCTGTGCGGCCTTTAATGCGTACGGCAATGGAAACAGCAAAATGGGGAAGACGTTTGATAAAGTTGGTGGTGCCATCCAGTGGATCGATAACCCATTGGAAGTCATCTTCTTCTCCTATGTGATTACCACTTTCTTCGGTGATAATCGTATGCTTAGGGTAAGATTTACGGATGATGTCAATGATCAGCTTCTCTGCTTCACGATCAACATTGGTAACGAAATCATTACTGCCTTTTTGGCTTGCTTCAACAGCATCAGGAGTTTCGTAGCTTTTGGCAATGTAGTTGCCGGCCTTACGCGCAGCGCGTATAGCGATGTTTAGCATCGGATGCATGGGGTATCTTCCACTAGGATTTTAAAGAACGGGAAATAAATTGGCGCGCATTATAGCAGTAGTTCGTCAAAATGACTAATGCTGTGTTAAGATGTTCGGCTCTTATACTGAATTTAAAAGCCGTCATGTTAGAGAATATCCGCATTATTCTGGTAGAAACCTCCCATACGGGGAACATGGGATCAACCGCCAGGGCCATGAAAACAATGGGATTGACCAACCTGTATCTGGTGAATCCGCTTGTCCAACCTGATTCTCACGCTATCGCACTTTCAGCCGGTGCAAGTGATGTTATCGGCAATGCAACGATTGTGAATTCGTTGGATGAAGCATTGGCCGGGTGTGAGTTAGTCATTGGCACCAGTGCCCGTTCCCGAACCCTATCCTGGCCGATGGTTGAGCCACGTGAATGTGGTGAACGCAGTGTCGAAACCGCCAGCCACTCACCAGTTGCTATTGTCTTTGGCCGTGAACGTGTTGGCTTGACTAACGAAGAGTTGCAAAAGTGTAATTATCACCTTTATATCCCAACTAACCCAGAATATGGTTCATTGAATTTAGCAATGGCGGTTCAGTTGGTTAGCTATGAAATTCGCATGGCATACCTTGCGGCTCAGGAGTTAAAAGAAGCAACGTCTCCAGAGCACGAAGTAGAGTATCCCCCTGTTGAAGATATGGAGCGTTTTTATCAGCATCTTGAACAGGTATTGAAAGAGTCTGGTTTTATTCGCAAAGCGCATCCGGGCCAGATAATGAATAAATTAAGACGTCTTTACACTCGTGCCCGGCCAGAAACTCAAGAGCTGAATATCCTGCGTGGTATACTGACTTCCATGGAAAAGTGGGATAAAAAATAAATTGATACAGTATGCCAATCTAACTTCAAGATACGTGTGTTTCTCCCCGCTTCGTCGGGAAAAATCAGGTTTCATAGCGTGTTGTAAATTGCAATTTGAAGTTTGATGCAGATAAAAACTGTAGCAGAAAGTAACAGGAAGCAGTCGCTAGAAAATACAATGTAACGGGATAATAGATAACTGGACAATAGCGGAAAACAGGCGGGATAGGTAAGTGAAAAAGTGAAAGAGTGTCAAATAATAGTTGAGTAAATTACTCGGTTAAATAGTTGACTAAAATACTCAGGAATGCCACAATTTCACCCATATTTCACCACGGAGTTTTTGTTATGAGACTGACATCAAAAGGACGTTATGCGGTAACAGCCATGTTAGATGTGGCGTTGCATTCACAAGAAGGGCCGGTGCCGTTAGCCGATATTTCTGAACGTCAGGGGATTTCCCTTTCCTATCTTGAGCAGTTGTTTTCCCGCCTGCGTAAAAATGGTCTGGTTTCTAGCGTCCGTGGTCCAGGTGGCGGCTATTTATTGGGCAGAGATGCCGGTAAAATTTTCGTTGCCGAAGTGATTTCAGCTGTTGATGAATCTGTTGATGCCACTCGTTGTCAGGGGCGAGAAGGTTGTCAAGGCGGCGATCGGTGTTTGACTCATGCTTTGTGGCGTGACCTCAGTGATCGCATCACGAGCTTCCTGAGTAGTATCAGTTTAGAAGAATTAGTGAATAACCAAGAAGTATTGGATGTTGCTGATCGTCAAGACGGCGATAAGCGTCGTACCCCTGGCCCTAACGGCAGACTTCAAGAGACGATTAACGTTAATCTGCGTGCGTAACTTGCGGCAAATACTTGTGTGGCAATGAAAAGTATTAAAAGTGTCTTACGGAGCATGTGAGCAATGAAATTACCCATTTATTTGGACTATTCAGCAACAACACCAGTTGATCCACGTGTTGCTGAAAAGATGATGAATTATTTGACTATTGACGGCGTCTTCGGTAACCCAGCTTCCCGTTCACACCGTTTTGGTTGGCAGGCTGAAGAAGCGGTTGATATTGCGCGCAATCAAATTGCTGACTTGATTGGCGCGGATCCACGTGAAATTGTGTTCACTTCAGGTGCGACAGAATCAGATAACCTGGCAATTAAAGGTGCTGCAAAATTTTATCAGAAGAAAGGCAAGCACATTATCACCAGCAAAACTGAGCATAAAGCGGTTTTAGATACTTGTCGTCAGCTGGAGCGCGAAGGTTTTGAGATCACGTATCTGGCGCCAATGAGCAATGGCCTGATTGATCTGAAAGAGTTGGAAGCGACCATGCGTGAAGACACCATTCTGGTTTCTATCATGCACGTTAACAACGAAATTGGTATTGTTCAGGATATCATGACTATTGGTGAATTATGCCGCAGTCGTGGCATTATTTTCCATGTTGATGCAACCCAAAGTGTTGGTAAAGTGCCTGTCGATCTCAGCCAGCTAAAAGTGGATTTGATGTCCTTTTCTGCCCATAAGCTTTATGGTCCGATGGGGATTGGTGCGCTGTATGTTCGTCGTAAGCCTCGCGTACGCATTGAAGCTCAACAACATGGTGGTGGTCATGAACGCGGTATGCGTTCAGGTACATTGCCTGTTCACCAGATTGTTGGCATGGGTGAAGCTTACCGTATCGCGAAAGAAGAGCTGGAATCAGAAGCAGAACGCCTGCGTGGTTTACGTCTGCGTTTGTGGAACGGTATTAAAGATATTGAAGAAGTTTACCTGAATGGTGATTTGGAACAGGGAGCGCCACACATTCTGAATGTTAGCTTCAACTATGTTGAAGGTGAGTCATTGATGATGTCATTGAAAGATCTGGCAGTATCTTCTGGCTCGGCATGTACTTCAGCGAGTCTGGAGCCTTCCTATGTCCTGCGCGCACTGGGTATGAATGATGAACTGGCGCACAGTTCTATTCGTTTCTCTTTGGGGCGTTTTACCACAGAAGAAGAAATAGACTATGCAATCAAACTGATCCACAACGCGATTGGTCACTTGCGTGATCTTTCTCCATTGTGGGAAATGTTCAAGCAGGGTGTGGATCTTAGCACCATCGAATGGTCTCATCATTAATCAGACGGTTTCAGGAGTAACGATATGGCTTACAGCGACAAAGTAATTGATCACTATGAAAACCCACGTAATGTTGGTTCATTCGATAACGAAGATCCAACAGTGGGTAGTGGCATGGTAGGAGCACCCGCTTGTGGTGACGTCATGCGACTGCAAATCAAAGTCAACGATGAAGGTATCATTGAAGACGCACGTTTCAAAACCTATGGCTGCGGCTCGGCCATTGCATCCAGTTCTTTGGTAACAGAATGGATGAAAGGTAAATCGTTGGAACAGGCTGAGGCAATTAAAAACACGCAAATTGCTGAAGAATTAGAACTGCCACCAGTGAAAATCCATTGCTCGATTTTGGCAGAAGATGCTATCAAAGCGGCTATTGCTGATTACAAGAGCAAGCGCCAAGCCAAATAATTTTTCATAAAAAGAACATAATTCTGGTGGATATTGTAGCAATATCCACCTTTACTAGTTTTAAAGTGAGGTGTTGTATGTCAATTTCCCTGACAGAAAGTGCAGCCCAACGTATTTTGGCTTTTCTGACCAATCGAGGAAAAGGTGTCGGGTTGCGCTTGGGAGTGAGAACATCCGGCTGCTCTGGTATGGCATATGTGCTTGAATTTGCTGATGCAGTAAATGAAGAAGATCAGGTTTTTGAAGATAAAGGCGTGAAAGTCATCGTTGACGGTAAAAGCATCATTTATCTTGATGGTACTGAGTTGGATTTCGTTAAAGAAGGTCTGAATGAAGGCTTTAAATTCAACAACCCCAATGTTTCCAGCGAATGCGGTTGTGGAGAAAGTTTCCACGTTTAACCCCATTTTTTGCCCCGCATTTTGCGAAACTAAGAGTAACTTATGGACTATTTTGCTTTATTTGGGCTGCCTGCACGTTATGCGATTGATCGCGAACAGTTGGCGACCCGTTATCAGGAATTGCAACGCCAGTTTCATCCTGATCGTTTTGCCAACCAGCCAGAACGTGAAAAAGCGCTGGCACTCCAACAAGCTGCTACCATTAATGATGGTTATCAGACACTAAAACATCCCCTGAAACGCGCAGAATACATGCTATCTCAACAAGGGTTTGATCTATCCAACGAACAGCACACGATGCAGGATACGGCTTTTTTGATGCAGCAGTTGGAATTGCGTGAAGAGCTTGATGCCATTGAACATCGCGCAGATTCAGAGACAGCCTTGAACGATTTTTCCTCTCGCTTGCATAAAATGATTAAAACACGCAGTGAGCAGATGGAACAGCAACTCAATGCTGCCGAATGGTCAATTGCAGCTGATACCGTCCGTAAGTTACGCTTTCTGGATAAATTGCAACAGCAGGTTGAACAACTGGAAGAGCGGTTGTTGGATGATTTTTAGCGGATTTTTGGCTGAATGCATTTCAGTTGAGTAAATTTCGGCTGATATAGATTTATAGGGGCACATATGGCTTTATTACAAATCAGCGAACCAGGTTTATCTGCCGCACCGCACCAGCGCCGTCTGGCTGCTGGGATTGATCTTGGCACAACTCACTCTCTGGTTGCGACCGTCCGTAGCGGTCAGGCGGAAACATTGGCAGACAGTGATAACCGTCACTTACTTCCTTCTGTTGTACAGTATCGTAAAGGAGAGATTCAAGTTGGTTGGCAGGCGCGTCAACAGGCTGCGTCTGATCCTGCCAATACAATCAGTTCAGTCAAGCGGATGATGGGACGCTCTTTGGCTGACATTCAACAGCGTTATCCTAACCTGCCATATCAGCTTCAGGCCAGTGAAAATGGTTTGCCATTGATCAATACTGTGGCGGGGCTGGTAGATCCTATTCAGGTTTCTTCTGAAATATTGAAATCGTTGGCGCAACGGGCAGAAGAAACCTTGGATGGTAAACTTGATGGTGTTGTGATCACAGTGCCTGCTTATTTCGACGATGCTCAGCGTCAGGGCACTAAAGATGCTGCTCGTTTAGCGGGCTTGCATGTTCTGCGTCTCTTGAATGAACCTACTGCGGCAGCCATTGCTTATGGTCTTGATTCCGGCCAGGAGGGGATAATCGCTGTTTACGATCTTGGCGGCGGAACATTTGATATTTCTATTCTTCGCCTTAGCCGAGGCGTGTTTGAAGTGCTGGCAACGGGGGGAGATACCGCTCTTGGTGGTGACGATTTTGATTCGTTGTTAGCAAATTGGATACGTGAGCAGGCTGGGATCAGTGATAACGGCCACGGATTACAGCGTCAATTGCTGGATGTTGCTACCCAAACCAAAATTGCCTTGAGTGAAGCTGAGAGCGCAGAAATCAATATAGCTAACTGGCAGGGCAGCATTACTCGTACCGAATTTAACGAATTGATTGCCGCTTTAGTTAAACGCACATTACTCTCCTGCCGTCGGGCGCTGAAAGATGCAGGCGTAACGATTGACGAGGTTTTGCAGGTCGTCATGGTTGGTGGTTCAACACGCGTGCCGTTGGTACGCAGCATGGTGGGAGAATTCTTTAACCGCGAACCATTAACGTCTATCGATCCAGACAAAGTTGTCGCAGTGGGTGCTGCAATTCAGGCCGATATTCTGGTGGGTAACAAACCAGATAGCGAAATGCTGTTACTTGATGTTATCCCGCTGTCACTTGGCCTGGAGACAATGGGAGGGTTGGTTGAAAAAGTCATTCCACGCAATACCACCATTCCCGTTGCTAAAGCGCAAGAATTTACCACTTTTAAAGATGGTCAAAGTGCGATGAGCATTCATGTGGTGCAAGGCGAGAGAGAACTGGTCAGTGATTGCCGTTCACTGGCGCGTTTCACACTGCGTGGTCTTCCGCCATTACCGGCTGGTGGTGCACACATTCGTGTGACCTTCCAGGTCGATGCGGATGGCTTGCTAAGTGTCAGTGCATTAGAAAAGTCCACGGGTGTTGAGGCTTCCATTCAGGTGAAACCTTCCTACGGTTTATCGGATGAAGAAATTGCCCATATGCTCAAAGATTCTATGTCTAATGCACAGGAAGATGTTCAGGCCCGCAAATTAGCTGAACAGAAAGTAGAAGCCGCTCGAATGCTGGAAAGTTTAACCGGTGCATTGGAAAAAGATGCGGATTTGCTGGATCAAGAAGAGCTGGCAGCAATTGATGCTGCTGCACATGTATTAATTGAAAGTGCTCAGGGAACCTCCCCTGAGGCAATTGAAAGTGCAATAAAACAACTGGACAAGCAAACGCAAGAATTTGCAGCACGCCGTATGGATACATCAATCCGCCGGGCTTTGGCGGGTCATTCTGTGGATGAGATTTAATATATGCCGAAAATTGTATTTTTACCTCATAACGAACTTTGTCCTGAAGGGGCAGTCTTGGAAGCGAAGGAAGGCGAATCCATTCTGGATGTTGCATTACGTAATGGCATTGAGATTGAACATGCCTGTGAAAAATCCTGTGCGTGTACCACTTGTCACTGTATTGTCAGGGAAGGCTTTGACTCACTGGAAGAAAGCTCTGAACTGGAAGATGACATGTTGGATAAAGCATGGGGTTTGGAGCCTGAAAGCCGTTTGAGCTGTCAGGCTAAAGTTACCGATGAGGATTTAGTCGTTGAAATCCCCAAATACACCATTAACCATGCGCGCGAACACTGACAGGAGAACAGAAAATGAAATGGTCTGACAGTCGTGATATTGGCGAAGCACTGTATGATAAATTTCCTAATTTAGATCCAAAAACAGTGCGTTTCACCGACATGCATGAATGGATTTGTGAGTTGGAAGGGTTTGATGACGATCCGCAGAAATCCAACGAAAAAATACTGGAAGCTATTTTGTTGGTGTGGCTGGACGAATATGAATAACGTGTAATTTCACCGATTCTTGCTCAATAGCTTGGCATAGTCTGTATTTAGTGGAAAACTGGCAATTGCCAGTTTTTTTATAAACCCTCACTGTGTAACAGTGAACAAATAAGATAAGAAGTGAGAAAAAATGACAAAACAAATCATGCCTATAACACTGTCTTATGAGCCAGCTAACGCTTGCTGGGGTGAAAAAGCACTAATTAGTTCAAATGAGCAAGGGATCACAATCCACTTGGAAGGTAATGGCAAGCTGGGCGCAATTCAACGTGCTGGGCGTAAAATTGACGGACAAGGAATTCGCCATATTGCTTTAGTGGGTGATGGCTGGGATCTGGAAAAAAGTTGGTCATTTTGGCTGGGCTTCCGTTCACCTAAAGGATTACGCACAATTGAATGGCCACAACTCCCTGCGGTGGAAAAACAGGAACTAGAAAGAAGGATCAAATTCATTGACTGGGTGCGTGATACCATCAACCTTCCAGCAGAAGATTTGGGGCCAGACCAGCTTGCTCAGAGAGCTATTGATTTATTGCGTGGAGTAGCGGGTGATGCCGTTAGTTATCGCATCATCAAAGGAGATGAGTTGCGTAAACAGGGATATGCAGGGGTATATACTGTCGGCCGTGGCTCTTCTCGTGATCCTGTGTTCCTGGCATTAGACTTCAATCCAACAAAAGATGCAAAAGCACCTGTCTTCGCCTGCCTGGTTGGTAAAGGCATTACTTTCGATTCCGGTGGATACAGCATCAAACCTTCCCATTTCATGGACTCTATGAAATCAGATATGGGGGGATCAGCGACATTAACGGGAGCACTGGCTCTGGCAATCAGTCGTGGCTTAAAACATCGTGTAAAACTGTTCCTGAGTATTGCAGATAATATGGTGAGTAGTAATGCGTTCAAATTGGGCGATATCATTCACTACCGCAATGGTAAAACGGTTGAAGTGATGAATACGGATGCGGAAGGGCGTCTGGTTCTGGCTGATGGTTTGATTGATGCTAGTGCAGAAAAAGCACAACTTATTATTGATGCTGCTACGTTGACTGGCGCAGCGAAAACAGCAGTAGGAAATGATTACCACTCAGTATTGGGTTTTGATGATCAACTGGTATCTGATTTAATGGCTGCGGCCAATAATGAAAATGAATTGTTCTGGCGCTTACCGCTGGCTGAATTCCATCGTAACCAGCTACCATCCAACTTTGCTGATCTGAACAACATTGCGTCACCGGCACATTCGGCAGGAGCAAGTACCGCAGCAGCATTTTTGTCGCACTTTGTTGAAAATTACAAAAAAGGTTGGGTACATATTGATTGTTCAGCAACTTACCGTAAATCCGCTGTTGAACAGTGGGCGGCGGGTGCAACGGGATATGGTGTACGTACCATTGCCAATTTATTGCTGACAAAAGCGAAATAAACTGAAATATCTTGCTTAATAGCTCCTCTTCTTATGGGGAGCTATTATTGAATTTTTCGATGACCTTATCTTCAATTTAAACAGTACCATCGGGGATTTTCATGAACTTATTAAATGGATCTATCGCTACTGAAATAGAGGTTCCTGGCGGAAGTCTCATTACTCTAAGCCAGCCAGAAGAACAGCCAACTCAGCTTATTGAGTCATTAATTGAATTATTTAAACAACATAAACCTGTTCGACAGGCTTTTTTAATTATGGCCCATAATAAGAATATAGATGAAAAACCCAATGTATTAATTGGCTTGGAACTCAGTGTGACACTGGCAGAAAACGAAATTAACTTGTTAATTCAAGAAGCGGGTGAACTGGCTTGCAAATATCTTGATGAAGAGGAATCTGTCGATTTTTGCCTGCTTGATGAACAAGAAGGAGGCATCAGCCATTTCTTGATTCATCATACCCAACCCTTTTATCAGCGAAAATTAGGTAGCTGGTTGCGTGATACTATCCCGATTATTAATCAATAACTTTACGATGACACTATTTTCTTCAGCATGAAACATTGGAATTCAAAGACGATTAGAGCAAGTCAATAGCATAGTGGTTATTATTAATTCAACGTGAACAGTGAGGAAAAAAGATGAAAATTTTTTCATATGTTTTGCTGTTGGGTACATTTTATACCAATCCAACTTGAAGTTTAATGCGTATATATACCTGCTTTGTTTGCTGATACATCAATAACGAATAGACAACAGGGATCTCTTCGTCAAGAGAGTGTACAGACTATTACCGACGGGACACAAATATACTATCAGTATTATTGGTACGTCAGATAAACCCCCCCAAGATCCTAAAGAAAAGTTCACCGGAGAATTTATCGTCTCTGATGAAAGTAAACAAGATATAAGCAAAGAAAGGGCTGACGAAATTAAGCCTTTTATTCAATGTGTAACAGAGAAGGTTTTATAATTGTCATTGAGTGAAAAATACGAATTCAATGATCCTGGTCAGTATGCCTGTTTGGGAATTCATCGCCTGAACGGGCATTATTTTATAAAATGATTATTTTCATCGTGTATACCAATCTAACTTCAAGATGTTCCCGCGAAGCGGGGAGAAATCAGGTTTCATATCGTGTTGTAAATTGCAACTTGAAGTTTAATGCGTATATAACGAAGCAAAAATGTGATTTATGCTAAAAAATGATATTTTCGCTAAGAAAGTTTTAATAAAATGTTATGTTTTTTGTAGGCAAGCAGAAACTCTCCTCCTATAATCAACGCCTATTTTTATCCCTGTCAGATACAGGGTTGAGCAGCCCTTCAGTTTTGTTTGGGGCGTAAAAATTAAAATGAATCATCGCTGAAAGTGCCAAAGAGGTTACGCAATGACAATTGAACGTACTTTTTCCATTATTAAACCCAACGCAGTGAAGAAAGATGCTATCGGTTCTATTTATGCCCGCTTTGAAAGTGCTGGGTTTAAAATTATCGCCGCCAAAATGTTGCATTTGACGCGCGAACAGGCGGAAGGTTTTTATGCTGAACACAAAGGCCGCCCTTTCTTTGATGGTTTGGTGGCGTTCATGACCTCTGGCCCAATTATGGTACAGGTTCTGGAAGGTGAAAATGCCGTTCAACGTCACCGCGATCTAATGGGGGCTACCAATCCTGATAATGCGTTGGCTGGCACTCTGCGTGCAGATTATGCCGACAGCTTTACTGAAAATGCGGTTCACGGTTCAGACTCTCCTGAATCTGCAAGTCGTGAAATTGCTTACTTTTTCAGTGACGATGAAATTTTCCCACGTTTTTAAAGTTCTTCACTTAAGTAGCATATAAATAGTAAAGTTTGTACAATGATGCGCCCCACTGATTTGGTTCAGCGGGGCGTTTATTATTTTATTTCAATGTCCATTCAATATGGCTCTGATTAAAAGAGAGAATGAACATTGAATTGGCAGTCACCGCATGAAAACTTAATGCTGAAATCAGATCAGCATAGAGCCGAAAGTGTAATAACGAGGCGATGTAACAATGTCCCAACTTAACGAAACCGTACCACCTGCAACTTCCGCCGTATCCGTCACGCCTGAAAAGAAAAACGGTAAAGTCAATTTGCTCGATCTTAACCGTAAACAAATGCGTCAGTTTTTTGTCGATATGGGAGAGAAACCTTTTCGTGCCGATCAGGTCATGAAATGGATTTACCATTACTGCTATGACGATTTTGAGCAGATGACCGATATCAACAAAGTGCTCCGGGCAAAATTACAACAAGTTGCTGAAATCAAAGCACCTGAAGTTGCAGAAGAGCAACGCTCTGCTGATGGCACAATCAAATGGGCGATTACTGTTGGTGATCAACAGGTTGAAACGGTTTATATCCCAGAAGATGATCGTGCGACACTGTGTGTTTCATCTCAGGTGGGGTGTGCTTTAGAGTGTAAATTTTGTTCTACGGCTCAGCAGGGCTTTAACCGTAATCTGCGAGTTTCCGAGATTATTGGTCAGGTTTGGCGTGCTGCCAAGATTATAGGATCACTGAAATCCAGTGGTCGTCGCCCCATTACCAACGTAGTGATGATGGGAATGGGGGAACCATTACTCAATTTGAATAATGTCGTGCCAGCAATGGAAATCATGATGGATGACTTCGGCTTTGGTTTGTCGAAACGCCGTGTAACATTGTCAACGTCTGGTGTTGTTCCTGCGCTGGATAAACTGGGGGATATGATCGATGTTGCACTGGCAATTTCCTTACATGCACCCACTGACGACATTCGTGATGAAATTGTGCCAATTAACCGCAAGTACAATATTGAAGAGTTTCTGGCGGGAGTACGTCGTTACCTGACAAAATCCAATGCTAACCAGGGACGTGTAACGGTGGAATATGTGATGCTTGATCATGTCAACGACAGCGTTGAGCAGGCTCATCAGTTAGCCGAATGCCTGAAAGATACCCCCAGCAAGATCAACCTGATCCCGTGGAACCCGTTCCCAGGTGCACCTTATGGACGCAGTTCAAATAGCCGCATCGATCGTTTTGCCAAGGTCCTGATGGGATACGGTTTTACAACCATTGTGCGTAAAACGAGGGGAGATGATATTGATGCCGCATGTGGACAGCTTGCCGGTGATGTCATTGACAGAACCAAGCGAACCATGAAAAAACGCCTTGCAGGTGAACCTATTCAGGTAAAAACAGTCTAATTTTTTGTTTAATATCGATTAATGGCTAAAAATCTGGCAAAGTTTAACATATCCTTATAAATGAAGATGGTATGATACGGAAATCAATAATTTGGTCTATAGTTTGTTTTGGCCTGTTAACGGGGTGTGTGGAACAATCAACGCATCGCACTCATCAGGTTGTTGCCATAGATACACGATTGCAGCTAGGGAAAGCTTATTTGGCGGAACGAAATTTACCGGCCGCTAAGTATCATTTTCAAAAAGTCTTGCTGGCGGAACCTCATCATCCAGAGGCACATCTGGGTATGGCACTGCATGAACAATATGCAGGCCGTCCAGAAACCGCCAGTCAGCATTATAGAATGGCTATGCAGTATGCAGCTGAAAGTGATACCGTAGTACATCACTACCATATTTTCCTTTGTGAACAAAAGCAGTATGAAAAAGCTGAACAATTGATCATGGAAAGTAGGGTAAGCGTGAAAAGCGACACAGCTCGTTATCGCTGTGATGAATGATGTTTGGCGTTCAACGCAGTATTTAGATGATTTCGCTACACAAATTAAGTGATATGTTCTATTCATTTAATTTGCGTAAATTCTTTAACCCAGAACAGTACCAGTATCCCTTGCTAATGAAGACTGAAACTTATCCAGAAGAAGCTAATCTGACAACAGGTCAGATTCTGCGTCAGGCTCGTGAAAAACATGAGCTTTCTCAGCAAACTGTGGCAGATCGCTTGTGTCTTAAACTGTCCACTGTTCGTGATATTGAAGAAGATAATATCCCGTCAAATATTTCACCGACATTCATTCGTGGTTATATTCGCGCCTATGCAAAATTAGTTCAGGTGCCTGAATCTGAAATCTTGAGTATCCTGGATAAACAGATCCCCTCTAAGGCCATAAAAACGGCACCTATGCAAAGTTTTTCCGCGGGAAAAAAGCGCAAGAAACGTGACGGGTGGCTAATGAAAATAACATGGGTTGTTATTGTTTTGCTGTTGGGGATGACATTCCTGTGGTGGTGGCAGAACTATAAAGTACAACAAACAGAACTGTCTTCAATGGCCACACAATCAAACGTCCAAAATAGCCAGGTAGCAGGTTCTGAAAATGACCGACAGGCGGCAAGTGTCGGGGAGAATGATGTAGCGCCTCTTAAAGAAAATCAATCCGAAGCGACTGTTCAATCTGGTGTTTCCCCGGAAAAAACATTGTCGGCAGAGGCAAAAGGCACAGAAGGAAACAGCAAGGCTCCCGTGTCTTCCGGCGCGCCGGTATCCACAGCAACAAATCAGTCTGCAACTAATGCAACGCCAGAAAATACAACTGCGGTTGCCAATGCAGAGGTGAATAGTGCTGTTGTGAGTCCGTCATCGACTGATGTAAATAGTATCAGCACTGCGAACAACGATGAATTAGTGATAGATTTCAGTGGTGAATGTTGGCTGGCAGTCAAAGATGCTAAAGGTAAAGTATTGTTTAGTGGCATAAAAAAGAAAGGGGATAGCCTAAAACTTTCCGGTGATTTACCTTACTCGGTGAATATTGGCGCACCAGCCAAGGTTAAAGTCCAGTTCCGGGGAAAACCCGTGGATCTCAGTTCCTTTGTGAAGAAAGGTGTCACGGCTAAACTGACACTGAAATAAAGGTTCTAACCGTTTTGGCAAAGTTATTCACCACAGCATAGTTGTAATTCTTATAAACAAAAATACAGGGATGTAGGGGAGTAATGTAAAAATGCATAATGAGTCACCGATAAAAAGACGTAAATCTACACGTATTTATGTCGGTAATGTTCCCGTCGGGGATGGCGCACCGATTGCAGTGCAATCAATGACTAACACACGAACAACTGATGTTGAAGCAACAGTCAACCAAATTAAGGCGTTAGAGCGTGTAGGTGTTGATATCGTTCGGGTGTCTGTTCCAACAATGGATGCAGCCGAAGCGTTCAAGTCCATCAAACAGCAAGTCAATGTCCCTCTTGTTGCCGATATTCATTTCGATTACCGCATAGCCTTGAAAGTTGCAGAATATGGTGTTGACTGTCTGCGCATCAATCCTGGCAATATTGGTAACGAAGATCGTATTCGTCAGGTTGTGGATTGCGCCCGCCACAATAACATTCCAATTCGCATTGGGGTTAATGGCGGATCGTTGGAAAAAGATCTACAGGAAAAATACGGTGAACCCACACCAGAAGCGTTAGTTGAATCAGCAATGCGTCATGTGGATATTCTTGATCGCCTGAACTTCGACCAATTTAAGGTCAGCGTCAAGGCTTCTGACGTTTTTCTGGCGGTTGGTGCATACCGTTTACTGGCGCAAAAAATAGATCAACCGTTGCATTTGGGGATTACGGAAGCAGGCGGAGCCCGTGCTGGTGCGGTGAAATCTTCGATTGGTCTTGGCATTTTGTTGTCAGAAGGTATTGGCGATACGTTGCGTATTTCGTTGGCCGCAGATCCAGTAGAAGAAGTTAAAGTTGGTTTTGATATTCTGAAAGCATTGCGGATCCGTTCACGGGGCATTAATTTCATTGCTTGTCCAACTTGTTCACGCCAGGAATTTGACGTTATCGGTACGGTTAATGCGCTTGAGCAGCGTCTTGAGGATTTAATCACCCCGATGGATGTTTCGATCATTGGTTGTGTTGTGAATGGGCCTGGGGAAGCCGAAGTTTCAACGCTTGGCGTAACGGGTGCGAAAACAAAAAGCGGCTTTTATGAAGATGGCATTCGCCAAAAAGAGCGTTTTGACAATAACAACTTGATTGATCAACTTGAGGCGAAAATTCGGGCGAAGGCAGCTATCCTTGATGCTAAAAACCGAATCAGCATCAATCAGCTTGATGAGTAATTTATTGGGGATATAAGCATATATACCAATCTAACTTCAAGATGCGTGTGATTTCTCCCAGCTTCGCGGGGAGAGATCAGGTTTCATATCGTGTTGTCAATTGCAACTTGAAGTTTAATGCGTATAGATTTGCTTGCAGATTGAACCTTGCAAGTATTCGCTTTTATAATCGGTGGCATTGTATAAATATTAATAAGAGATAAAACGTGACAAAAAATATCCCAGCTATTCGTGGCATGAACGATTGCCTTCCTGCTGAAACGGCCATCTGGCAACGAGTTGAATCGACGGTAAAGCGTGTGCTGTCAGGTTACGGTTTTAGCGAAATTCGGACACCGATTGTAGAGCAGACCCCGTTATTCAAACGTGCAATTGGGGAAGTCACTGATGTTGTTGAAAAAGAGATGTATACCTTTGACGATCGCAATGGTGAAAGCTTGACCCTGCGCCCAGAAAATACCGCAGGATGTGTCCGCGCCGGTATTCAGCATGGTCTGCTGTACAATCAGGAACAGCGCTTATGGTATATCGGGCCTATGTTCCGTTATGAGCGTCCACAAAAAGGTCGTTATCGTCAATTCCATCAGTTAGGGGCTGAAGTGTTTGGCTTACAAGGGCCAGATATTGATGCTGAACTTATTTTAATGACAGCACGTTGGTGGCGCGAGCTCGGTATTGCTGATCACGTTACACTTGAATTGAACTCGATTGGTTCATTAGAAGCCCGTGCCAATTATCGTGAGGCATTAGTAGCCTTCCTTGAACAACATAAAGAGAAATTGGACGAGGATTGTCGACGCCGCATGTATACCAATCCACTGCGTGTATTGGACTCTAAAAACCCTGAAGTTCAGCAACTTTTGAATGATGCACCGGAGCTGTTTGATTATCTTGATAGCGAATCAAAAGAGCACTTTGATGGACTGTGTCAGCTACTTGATAGCGCCGGGATCAAATACCGCATCAACCAGCGTCTGGTTCGCGGTCTTGATTATTATAACCGTACGGTTTTTGAATGGGTGACATCGGCGTTGGGTGCACAGGGAACCGTCTGTGCCGGTGGTCGCTACGATGGTTTGGTTGAACAATTGGGCGGTAAGGCAACACCAGCGGTTGGTTTTGCCATGGGCATGGAGCGTATGGTCCTGTTGGTGCAGGAGGTCAATCCTGACTTTGTTGCTGATCTGGCTGTTGCTGATGTTTATTTCTCTTCCTTTGGTGAAGGTAGCCAGCAAGCGGCATTGATATTGGCCGAAAAAATCCGTGATCAACTGCCAGAATTACGTCTGATGACCAATCATGGCGGCGGTAACTTTAAGAAACAGTTGACGCGTGCGAGTAAACACGGTGCCAAAGTTGCCTTAATTCTGGGTGAAGATGAAATTCAGGCAGGCAATATTTCAGTGAAAGATTTACGCAACGGTGAACAAGAAACCTTGTCACAACAAGCGGTCGCAGCGCGTTTGAGCGAACTGTTAGGCTAAGGAGGGAGACTCTAGTGCAAGTCTATACTACAGAAACTGAACAAGTTGACGCGATCAAGCGTTTTTTCTCTACCAACGGTAAATACCTTGCTGTTGGTCTGGTGTTAGGCATTGGTGTTTTGTTGGGGTGGCGTTACTGGCAGACTCATCAAACCAACCAGTTGCATAATACGGCGGCAGTATTTGAAGATTTGAACAAATCACTGGCGTCGGGATCGAAAGAAAAAGTTGTTGCCGTAGAAAAATTCGCTAATGAGACGGACAATGTCTACGGTGTTATGGCTGATCTGGAGCTGGCAAAACAGGCTGTTGCTCAGAATGATCTGGCTCAGGCAGAGAAAAATTTGCTAGCCGCATCCGGTAAAGCCAAAGATGAGAATATGCAAGCAGTGTCTAACCTTCGTCTGGCGCGGGTTCAATTGGCGGAAGATAAAACAGATGTTGCATTGAAAACGCTGGATTTGGTCAAAGGCAAAGGCTGGCAGGTTATGGTTGAGGATATTCGCGGGGATATTCTGGCTAAAAAAGGGGATATTGCTGGCGCACGTGCAGCCTATTCTACAGGGCTTGGACTTGATGGCCCGCAGGTAATTAAGGATTTTATGAAAATCAAACTTAATAATTTATCCAACTAAGGGAGCCAACTTCATAATGCAGCTGCGAAAAACACTCTTGGTTGGATTGGTTGCTTCTGTTCTGCTGGCAGGTTGTTCAAGTGAACAGGATTCGGTAACAATGTCACCGTTACCGAAGGTTGAAAATCAATTCAAACCTCGTATCGTTTGGGATAAGTCCGTTGGGAGTGGTACGGGGGAGTATTACTCTCATTTATCACCAACCTGGCAAGGTTCAACAGCTTACGTTGCTGACCGTCATGGTATTGTCAAAGCATTTGATATAGACAGCGGCAAAGAAATATGGGCAACGGATCTGTCAGAAAAAGCAGGTTTATTGTCATCCCGTTTACCCGCACTGCTTTCTGGTGGCTTGACTGTATCCGGTGATCGTCTGTATATCGGAACAGAAAAAGCAAAAGTCATCGCACTGGATGCAACGAACGGTAAGGTTGAATGGGAATCGACAGTTGCTGGCGAAGCGTTGTCCCGTCCTGTAGTGAGTGATGGTTTTGTCTTGATTCATACCGGTAATGGTATGTTGCAGGCATTAAACGAAACGGATGGTCATATTGCCTGGTCAGTTAACCTGGATACACCTGCATTATCTGTTCGTGGTGAATCCGCTCCTGCCGTAGCCTATGGTGCAGCTATTGTCGGTAGCGACAATGGCCGCATTAGTGCGGTGTTGTTGTCTGAAGGGCAACTAATTTGGCAGCAGCGAATTTCTCAGGTAACAGGTTCTACCGAAATAGATCGCTTGAATGATGTCGATATGACTCCGGTCATTTCTGACAATGTTATTTACGCGATTGCTTATAACGGCAATTTGGTGGCAATGGATATGCGTTCAGGCCAGATCATTTGGAAACGTGATCTGGGATCAGTGCATGATATGGTGGTCACTGACAGCAATATTTTTGTTGTTGATCAAGATGATCGTATTTTGTCCCTACGCAAGGGTGATGGTGTGACATTATGGTCGCAAAATGATCTCTTGCACCGTCACCTGACAGCCCCAGAAATGTACAATGGCTATCTGGTTGTTGGTGATGCTGAAGGTTACTTGCATTGGTTGAATATGGCTGATGGCAAATTTGTAGCGCAGAACAAGATTGATAGTTCTGGTCTGTTGAGTCGTCCGGTTGTTGCCAGCGATAAACTGATGTTACAAGCGAAGGACGGGACAGTTTATCTGTATACCCGCTAACTTCGAACGTGTTTTAAATAACACGGAATTATACGGCTCCTGGACAATAACAGGGGCCGTTTCGTCTTTTTAGTATCTTGTATCTTGCAGTGGTGAAAGTTGCTTTCAGCAGGATATCGATTTAAATCTAGTCATGAGGCATCAAAAAAATGATACCTGTCGTTGCGCTGGTTGGGCGCCCCAATGTTGGAAAATCTACCTTATTTAACCGATTAACCCGAACCAGAGATGCGCTGGTAGCGGATTTCCCTGGCTTAACCCGTGATCGTAAGTATGGACGGGCAGAGGTTGAAGGGCAGGAATTCATCATCATTGATACGGGTGGTATCGATGGTACAGAAGAAGGCGTAGAAACGCATATGGCTACGCAATCTCTGATGGCCATAGAAGAGGCGGACATTGTTCTGTTTATGGTTGACGCCAGATCGGGATTGATGCCTGCTGACCATGCGATTGCCAAGCATTTGCGTAGCCGTGAAAAAGCAACTTTTCTGGTGGCGAATAAAACCGATGGTATCGATATTGATACCTCGATAGCTGAGTTTTATTCACTCGGTTTAGGTGATGTTTATTCCATCGCGGCTTCCCACGGTCGTGGTGTGACCCAACTGATTGAACGTGTGTTGTTGCCATATTCTGATAAAGAAGAAACGGAACAAGTTGAGTTAACTGAGGAAGAAGCTAACGCGGCTTATTGGGCCGAAATGGAGCAAGCCGAATTTGATGCTTCTGCTGAACAAGAAAAAGAGGAGGAGGCATTTGATCCCACAACATTGCCTCTGAAACTTGCGATTGTTGGTCGTCCTAATGTGGGTAAATCCACATTAACCAACCGTATCCTCGGTGAAGAGCGTGTTGTCGTTTATGATATGCCAGGAACAACCCGTGACAGCATTTATATTCCTATGGAGCGTGATGGCCGTGAATATATTTTGATTGATACAGCGGGTGTGCGTAAGCGTGGAAAAGTCACTGAAACAGTTGAAAAATTCTCTGTGATTAAAACGCTTCAGGCGATTGAAGATGCCAATGTTGTGTTACTGGTAGTGGATGCCCGTGAAGGTATTTCTGATCAAGATCTCTCCCTGCTTGGTTTTATTCTTAACAGTGGTCGTTCTCTGGTTATCGCCATCAACAAATGGGATGGCATGAGTCAGGAAGACAAAGATCACGTTAAGGATATGCTTGAGCTGCGTTTGGGGTTTGTTGATTTTGCCCGTATTCACTTTATTTCTGCGTTACATGGCAGTGGTGTTGGGAATTTATTTGAATCAATTCTGGAAGCCTATGAAAGTGCCACCCGTCGCGTGAGCACTTCCTTATTGACTCGTATTATGCGCATGGCAGAAGATGATCACCAACCGCCAATGATCCGTGGTCGCAGGGTGAAAATGAAATATGCTCATGCTGGTGGATATAACCCACCTATCGTGGTTATCCACGGTAATCAGGTCACAGATTTACCTGATTCCTATAAGCGTTATTTGATGAATTATTTCCGCCGCTCTTTGAAGGTCATGGGAACACCTATCCGCATCCAATTTAAAGAAGGGGCTAACCCTTATGCGGATAAGAAAAATACATTGACAGCATCTCAGCTCCGTAAACGTAAGCGTTTAATGGAACATCTGAAAAAGCGGTAATTGTTTAAAAATATTGATATAAATGAAAGGGCTATTCTTAGCCCTTTATTATTTTCTGTATTCAAAGAATAGCTTAACCATCATAAAAACAGAATATACCAGTCTAACTTCAAGATGCGTGTGATTGCTTCCCGCGAAGCGGGGAGAAATCAGGCACATTATTTAACGTAGAAATACCGCTTGCAGCTTAATGACTGAGACGGTACTGAGCTTTGCTTAAAAAGGGAACTAAAGTATCTCAGGCATGCATTGTATCGTGCTGTCTGTGATCGCGAGTTTTTGCCCGTCTGCATCGGCTAGTCCTTTTGTTAAAAAGCCAAAGGACTTAACTTGTCAAACCATGGCCTTGCTTGCTCCAATTGAAAGGCTAGCCGGAATAACACATCTTCACGCCCTGCATCGGCTGCAAATTGTACGCCAATAGGTAAGTTATCTCTGTTCCAGTACAAGGGGACTGACATGGCAGGTTGCCCGCTAGCGTTAAAATATGGCAAGAATGCCGTAAATTGCAGTGTATCGGAACGATGAGTCACATAGTCCCGATTTGCCGCATAGCGACCGATTTCAACGGGAGGAGAGGTAAGTGTAGGGGTTAGAAGTACATCATAATTTTGCATGAAAAATCCAAGTTTGCGGCCAATTTGATGTATCAGTGCAACAGCATCGGTGTAATCTACAGCTGAATGTTTTTTTGCAAAATCAATTGCAGTGAAAATGGATATTTCCAGAAGGTCAAGATTAGGTGCCGTATTATGTATGGCGCAACCTGCCCGCACGGCTTGTGCAATGCTTGCCGCAACGATCAGACGCATGGCATGGCCAAAGTCCGCATAATTAATATCAGGCAATTCTGTCGGCATGATATGATGACCCAATGTTTCACACAATTTCGCAGCATCTTCAACGGCTGCAAGGCAATCGGTGTGAACGGGTAATCCGGAAGGGGATTTTGTCACCAGACCTATGCGTAATGGCTGAAGTTCTGTCTTATTTAAATCCTGATAGCGACCTGTAAAAATAGGTGCACAGTAGGGAGCCCCGATGTCCCTACCATGTGTCGCATCCAGAACAGCTGCACTGTCACGTACTGACCTCGAAATGACGTGTTCCACGCCAAGACTGCCCCAGCCTTCACCTGCAATCGGCCCTGTTGGATTGCGCATTCGGGTTGGTTTAAGACCGAAGAGACCACAGCATGAGGCGGGAATTCGGATGGAACCGCCACCATCAGAAGCATGGGCGACTGGCAAGATACCGGCCGCGACTGCCGCCGCCGCCCCGCCTGAAGATCCGCCTGAAGAAAGAGCGGTATTCCAAGGATTGCGCGTTGGTTCCCCATAAAAAAGAGCTTCAGTCGTGCAGTTCGCACCAAATTCAGGTGTCTTAGATCGCCCGAAAAAATTAAACCCAGCTTTGCGAAGACGCAAGGCCAATTCATTATCTTGACTGCTTTTGTCGCCTTTAAAAAGGCGTGATCCATTGGTGAGGATAAATCCTTTTGCCGTTATACCGAGGTCTTTCAGCAGCATTGGAACGCCAAGGAACTGACCTTTGAGTGTTTCCTTGTTCGATTGCAGGGTTTGGTGCATTTGCTTTGCCTGATCGCGCGCCAAGTCGAGTTCAGACCAGCATACGGCATTGATCGCAGGCTGGATCCGTTCCATCTGGGTAATGGCGGCATCCAACAGTTCTTCCGGGGTTATTTTGCCCTTTCGTACAAGTTCTCCAAGACTCAAACCGTCATGCTGAATATAGTCTTCATGCTTCATGAAATCCCCCCCGATTCTGCTCTGCTAATTGGTGCAAGCGCTTTTTGAAAATGACATCTTCACTCTGGTGTTTTCTTTGATAAAAACTTTGATCGTGCCTTAGACACTGAGTTCCTTTCTTAAGCGAAGCTCACGTTAATTAGCTTTGAAAATCTGTCAAACTTATTAATGGGTTTATTGTAAATTTAGTTTTTATAATTAAGTTTCTTATTATCTTAAAAATTATGTAAATCAGAGGGTAAGACTGTTTTTTTTAATTAATAACTATCTTCTGATTTAGGGTTTTTCCTATTTTTATATAATAAAGGATTATTTTCAGAGTCTAAGGTGTCTTCTTTGGTTGATTGCTTCATGAGTTTATTAACATGATCTAAGGTTTTCAAAACATACTTCTCATCATTAGCATCACAGTTTTTTGCAATATATTCTAATAAATAAGGGGGAATGATGTTTTGTTTTCTTGCTCTATTGTCAATCATGATAATGCCCTATTTTATATGTATGTTATGGTGTTGGTGTATATTTGATCTAATCTGAATAGTAGCTAAACTAACCATGTTAGTCACTACTAAAAATGTAAATTTTTTATTATAAATAGCGTTTCAAAATGATAGGAGTATTCCTTACCCCGCGCTCTGCGCGGGGTAAGGAACTCCAATATCTGATACTCTCAGTATTATGAAAACCTATTTATGACTTTTTATGATATGGCATGAAGGGATAAGATGATTAATTAAATTAAAGATAAATATATAAATGTAATCAAGACCTTCCCTGGTCCTGAATAATTAGAGAGATACTACAACTTTTAGAGTAAAGTTCCGACTTGTTTCCATGAATGAGTCACAATATCTGAAATTTTCTTGCCAAATAATTTGTTAGCATTATCAATGGTTAGCTGTGCAAAATCATCAAAGCTGGCTTTGTGGGATAATCGTTTGTCCAATAATGTATTATACCAAATTTTTCCCGCTTGCTCCCAAGAATACCCTCCCAACTCGGTTGCCAATAAATAGAATGCCTTATTAGGAATACCAGAATATTTGTGAACACCTCCGTTATCATCTCTGACGGATAAATCCTGATATTGATCCATATGACTAACTTGATTATCCTTCGGGTTTGCTGATCCAGGATTTTTAAATGAGCGTAAGGCAACATTAGGGTCATTGTTCGGATTAAGTGCTGGGCCAAATATTCCCTGGCCTATCAACCAATCAGATTCATTAACTTTTTGGTTATTTGCATATTGTTTTACCATAATACCGAATACATCTGAGATTGATTCGTTTAATGCACCCGATTGATAGGCATAGTCAAGATTTGCTTCACTTTCAGTTACTCCATGAGTTAATTCATGCGCAGTAATGTCAATGCAGGAAGTGAAACAGTTAAAATAAGGTGCATAACCATCACCGAAGACCATTTGATTATTATCCCAAAATGCATTCATATAGTTTTTTTGGTAATGTACAGTAGCAACTAATTTAAGACCTTTGTTATCAATTGAATTACGGCCAAAAATTTTCTGATAAAACTCATATGTTTTACCAAGATAATTATAAGCGCCAGTGGCTGAAATATCATCAATCATAGCCATGCCCTCGCATAAAATTAATTTATTCCCTGGGTATTGATCATTATATTCAGCATTGTAAATAGTTCTATTTAATTTATTATCAAAACCTGGTTGATATCCATGAATTAATGCATCCATTTCAGCAGAGCTATTCATCATATTGAAAACATGATCTAATGTTTTCAATATGTACGCTTTGTCGACTTGGCCGCAAATTTTAACAACGTATTCCAATAAAGATGGTGGGATGATACCAGATTTATTTAATTTATTTTGATGGTTGCGCATAATGATACCCCCGCTTTTTAGGTGTTATGCATATTTTTATCTCTAGGGACTTTAATTAATTATTAGTCTAAGTGATGATATTTTCTACTAATGGAAGGTGTTTTTGTTGGGTTCAAAAATATTAATTTATAAATATGATAAAGGGTTATCCTTAACCCTTTATCATTTATTTTAGGATTATCTTAACGTTACTGACCAAAATATGAATTGGTATTTTATTAATGGTTATTTCATTATTCTTTGGAAAGTAGAACACCAACTTCTTTCCAACCATGACTAACAATCTTTGATGTTTTTTTGTTGAATAATTTCTCAGCATTATCAATCGTCAATTTGGCAAAATCCTCGAAATCTGCATCTGAAGATAGACGTTTATCCAGTAGCGTTTCATACCAAATCTTTCCTGCTTTTTCCCAGGCATAGCCTCCCAACTCCATCGCCACTAAATAAAATGCCCTGTTAGGAATGCCTGAGTGTATGTGAACGCCTCCATTATCAATTATGAAGGGAAGGTCTTCATATAGATCCATATGACCAACTTGCTTATCTCCAGAAAATGCACTTCCGGGGTTAATAAAGGTGCGTAAGCTAACATCGGATTTATTTTCTGGATTAAATTTTGGCCCAAGTAAACCTTGGCCTAATAGCCAATTGGATTCATCGACTTTTTGGTTATTAACATATTGTTTTACCATAATGCCAAATACGTCTGCGATGGATTCATTAAGTGCACCAGACTGATAGATATAATCTAGTCCAGCTTCGCTTTCGATGACACCATGGGTTAACTCATGAGCTATAATATCAATGGCAGAAGTAAAACGATTGAAATATTTTCCATCTCCATCACCAAATACCATTTGTTTTCTAGTCCAGAATGCATTCAGATAATTTTTTCCAAAATGTACTGTAGCAACTAACTTGATTCCTTTATTATCAAGAGAATTGCGGCCGAAAACTTTTTTATAGAATTCATGAGTCTTGCCAATATATTCATAAGCCTCATTAACTGAATCATCTAAACTCTCTGACATACCTTCACTGCGAGATAACTCTTCTCCTGGGAATTCCTCTTTATTTTTAGCATCATAGATAGTGCGATGCAGTTTATCGTTCACCTCTTTTTTAGTTTCTTGTTTATCCTGTTGAGAAACAGTGTCTTCAGCAGGAGTATTCATCAATTGATAAACATGACCTAATGTTTTTAATACATATTGATTAGTATATGCATCACAATCATCAGAGATATGTTCCAGCACAAATGGAGGAATTAAGCTATATATGTTGGTTTGATTATTGCTCATAATAATACCCTGTTTTGTTGTTAGATGTTGTATTCGTTTTTTTGGGCCCGGATTGAATACTAGCTGTAATTAATAGGCGAGTCATTAGTGTAAGTATTGACTTTTTATGGCAGGGTATTGCTAATGAAAAATAATAAATGTTTTTATCAGTATTATGATAAATAATCCATCTGTTTTAGGTTAATTTTTTTATAAACAAGGAGTAAAACAGGAATAAAGAAACTGCCTTGTATTCCTGTTTTGAATTGTCATACCCAGTCTTTTTTTATCAGAAATGAAGTATATAATTCAGATTCAGGAGAATTAGCTTCTGGAGAATAGTTATATTCCCAACGTACTAATGGGGGCATTGACATTAATATAGATTCAGTTCTTCCACCGCTTTGCAGGCCAAACAGTGTTCCTCTGTCCCAAACAAGATTGAATTCAACATAGCGGCTACGACGATATAATTGGAATTGTCTTTCACGATCACCCCAAGTGATATCTTTTCTTCTTTCTACAATCGGTAAATAGGCTGATAAAAATCCATTTCCGACAGCTTGCGTGAAATTAAAGCAGGTATCAAAATCAGGCGTATTTAGATCGTCATAAAACAAGCCACCAATGCCACGTGGTTCATTGCGGTGTTTAATAAAAAAGTAATCGTCACACCATTTTTTATATTTTGGATAAATATCATCGCCAAACGGTTGACATAAATTTTTGGCAACGGTGTGCCAATGAATAGCATCTTCTTCAAAACCATAATAAGGTGTGAGATCAAAGCCACCGCCAAACCACCATACAGGAAGTTCCCCTTCTTTTTCAGCAATAAAGAAACGTACATTTGCATGGCTGGTTGGGACATAGGGATTAAGAGGATGAATGACAAGCGAAACTCCCATCGCCTGATAACTGCGACCTGCTAACTCAGGACGATGAGCTGTAGCCGAAGCGGGCATTGAAGCTCCGGAAATATGTGAAAAATTCACACCGGCTCTTTCAAAAACCTTACCTTCCGTCAACACCCTGCTTCTTCCGCCACCACCATCTTCTCGTTGCCAGCAGTCTTCCATGAAGGTTGATTGACCATCAATTTGTTCTAGTTGCTTGCAAAGGTGATCCTGTAATGAGAGGAAAAAATTCTTAACTTGATATAGATTAGGTGTATTCATGTTTAAAATTTAACCATTTGATGTTATTAAAATAAATCTCACTTTTTAACGAATTTGTTCTTTTTGTTTGTACATAGCCGCTGAACAAATCTATAAACAAAACATAAGATAAGAACAATGTGAGAGAAAAGAAAGTATAAGTTTGTGAGTGGTGAAACGAAATCAGTGGGTTAAACGTTCAAAAGCCAAACGCTACCTAAACAGGTTTTCATAACACTGAGAGTATCAGATGTTGGCGTTCCTTACCCCGCACGGGGTAAAGAATACTCCTATCATTTTGAAACGCTATTTAACACTGTGAAAATAGTAAAAAAGCCTCTAAATTTAGAGGCTGAATATGAGGGAATGTAGGAATGTAGGAATGTAATATTTGCGAAAATTTCTATTTACACAGTGATAAATTTTTCACGTAGGTTGTTGGTGACATCCACGATATTTTATCACACGTAATATAACCCTCGCTTTTTAATTTATAATCAACATACAAAGAGATCGGGAAGCTGATAATAAATGAGGCAATCATCAGTCTGGTCAGGTATTTAATAATTATATTGTTATATTTTGGCAGTCTATCAAATAAAAAGAAAAAGATAGAACCTGATATAGAATAAAACAATATAGGAGAAGATATAAAACCTATGACAACGCTACTAGAAAATGTTATTTCATCTTCCATAAAGATTAATGAAAAAACGCCTTTTCCCACAAGGTATATCATAAATGAGAGAAATAATAGAAGTATTAATCCAGCTAATGCTTTTAGATATTTATTATTCACTTAATTCTTCCCATTGTATTGAGAAAATATTGTAAGTCAGTTTCCTGTGTTCTTGGTTTTCTTCTTATCTCTTCTTTTATAAATGCTATTACTTTATCACTTATTCCATATTGTTTGTCAAGAACATCTAAAAAAGTCCGGTTACAAGGGAAAACAGTGATAGCGTTGGTGACTGGCATCTTCTTTACCCCATTTTTTACGCAATCAGTTTGCTGACAAAATCCGAATTTTACTTCCATCACCGCCATCTAATTCTTCTGAAAAAATAGCTATTATACACAACTATGAATACGTGATCCCGTAGTTAACACTGTGAAAATAGTAAAAAAGCCTCTAAATTTAGAGGCTAAATATGAGGGGATGTAGGAATGTAATATTTGCGAAAATTTCTATTTACACAGTGATAAATTTTTCACGTAGGTTGTTGGTGACATCCACGATATTTTATCACATGTAATATAACCCTCGCTTTTTAATTTATAATCAACATACAAAGAGATCGGAAAGCTGATAATAAATGAGGCAATCATCAGCCTGGTCAGGTATTTAATAATTATATTGTTATATTTTGGCAGTCTATCAAATAAAAAGAAAAAGATAGAGCCTGATATAGAATAAAACAATATAGGAGAAGACAAAACCCCTATGATAACGCCACTAGAAAATGTTATTTCATCTTCCATAATGAATAATGAAAAAACATAACTAATTACTAAAATCATAATGGGTGTAAATATAATCAATAATATTAACCCACCCAAAGCCTTTAAATATTTGTTATTCACCTAATTCTTCCCATTGTATTAAAAAAATATTGTAAATCTGATGTTGGTGTTCTTGGCTTTCTTTTCATCTCTTCTTTCAAGAGCGCGATTAATTTTTCACTTTTGAAAGTTTATTTAGTATACGAAAATATAAAAATGGCGACTTAAATCGCCATTTTGCTAATGGCTATTTATTTTTTACTTTTATAGTGTAGATTTTATTAAATTCCTCGGGGCTTTTAAACATATTACTATAGATAGCTCCATGTATATTAATTGTTGCCGTTCCTGCCTTGGCAGGAATACCACTTATTATGATGCAGTTATTATCCTTTGTTGATATAGTGTTTTTTGTTATCACCTCTTTAGGTAATTCACAATGTTGAGCATGTAGTCCTAAATCGTCTGGTCTTACACTATTACCAGCTAGCATCCCTATAACACGTCCACCCTCTATATTTATAGTGCTATAATACAACTTACCTACTTTAGCATCTGGTAATTCGTTTTCTTTAGGGGAAAACGAAACTGAATTACCACAGGCAGTGAGAAAGAAAAAAGCTATTATCATTAAATGCTTATTCATTTTATTTTAATGGTTTAAAAACCACTCCTCCGAATAGTTGTTTCAAAAAGGAATCCATTGTAGTATTGCTTTTTATCTGTTGATATGTATCACCCCATGAAAATAATTCAAGTTCAACTTGTCGTTTATTTTCTTTTACTACTCCATTCCATACAATCCAATGACTTTTATATGTAACACCATTATTTCGTCCCTTTCTTAACATAGTGTCAGATATCAATGTAATTACTTTATATTCTTGTGATGCGTAATCATTTAGAGCTATTAAATCATTTATATTACAATGAGATAATCCGACGTTACTAAAAACTTTTTCATAACCAGCCTTTTCAAACCACTCTGTTAACTTTCCCCACATTGTAATACCAGCAACCTGATCGTCTATTTCATCATAACTAAAAATGATATTTTCTGAATCTCGTAAACTCGCTAATGTCAACCAGTCTAACCCAGATATTCTTGTACCATACTGATTATAAAATGAACCTTTAGGGTGCAGACAACCATCACCCGGCTTAATCTCTAATTGCCCAATTTTAGTTCTTCCATGCACCCATAACTCGCGGGCAGCCTGCTCATAAATATCTGGTCTGTCCATTTGTAAACAATAAAAAAATGCCGCAGGACCACATAAACTTGCACCGCCCTGATCGGGAACGGATCTTTTAGACAGTCTGCTTTGAACCTCCGATTCAAATTTATTTTTCTCAAATGGATCATCAGGATGACCAATTGGATATTCTTTCGCAATAAATGCCCTTTCAGGGATAGTAATTTTTAATTCAACCGTATTATCACCTTCGCTGATCGGTTTTGTTTCAATCGTACTTTCAAAATAACAGGCATTTTCTCGTTTTTTATCTGAATAGGATTGACCTGCGACGAACTCCCCAAGGGTATACATTTTTTTAAACGGAGTTTGCAATGCTTGAATTGTATTTGAACCATGTTTGCGATAAAGCATGATTTGCATAATATATATCACGGAAAGATCATCATCTGTTTCCTGAGTAATATGGTGTTGAGTTTCATAATTACTCTGTAATTGTCCCTGTGCAACATCAAGCAATACATGATAATTTCCTGCTGTATCTTGACGATAAATAATCAAGTCGTAAAGCAATTTTTCGGCAGGCACATTCGATTCAATTTTGGTGTAAACAGTATAAGTTGGCATGGTATTAATCCTTTAAAATATGAAATTCAAGTTTCTTTTTGTCATCAGTGAGATGCCATTGGGTGTAACCCTGCTTATCGGTTTTTCCTTCTTTTATCTGACCATTTGGCAGGTAAACCCGATATTTGCGTTCGGTTAAAAGATTACTGTCATCATCCACACAACGATAACGGGCATGATGTTTAGCGGGTTTTACAGGCGTCTCTGTAACCAGCGGGTTCTTAAGTGGCTTAACATTCGAGAACCCAGACAAGAGTGGTTTGCCTTCTTCACGCCCAGATAATTGCGTAATGCTATAACCCGATGTGCCTGCGGTAAGATGCCTGCAGGAAATAGACTTATAATCAATCTGCACCGTTTCATACGGTATCTGGTCATTACTGTCTATCGAATGAGGATAATGACAGGTAAAATCAACAATGGTTGCTCCTGTCAGTTTGATTTCATAAAAGGCTTCCAATTGCCCCAATTGACTGGTTCGGTAGCACAAAAAAACGGCTTCTAATAATTCATTACCGTCAATTGCCATTGCTAAGAGCGGCGAGGATTTATCAATAGGCTTGGAAAAACTAACGGGATGATGATGCGCGTTCTGGTCACGGCTCACTGAATGGCTGATATTCAATATCTGTATTTCGTCTTCCCGACCTGCCTGATAGCGGTTTCCAATGGATTCAGGCGTTGAGCACCCGGCTGAAATTAATCCCTGTTTCTTGCCTTTGAGTGACAAGTAAATAATATGCGACATCTTGTTCCCTGTGATCTGATTTCAGAAAAATATTGAATAAATGAAGCAGAATACAATAGTAATATTTATCTATTCAAGCTTGAATGAAAAGGCAGTAATAAATTTGAGATTACTTTCTGTTTTTAAAGTAAATCAGAAGATTACATTGCTTAAATTTCTGGTAACACCAAATCAACCTAAAACCTTATTTTACGTCTTTTGATTTATCTGGCTTTTACTTGCCTGCCTGAGATACCTCTCTATAAATCTTTTTTCCTCTGCTCAGTTATACCCCCTTTGTATAACCTCTGAAAGTTTTGCTACAACTGGGGTTGTTGTAATTAATATAATATTCATTGACTGTATCCTCTATTTACCCCCTTTTTTATCCCAATGAAGAGAATGTATATACGCATTAAACCTTAAGTTGCAATTTACAACACTATTGAAACCTAATTTCTCTTCGCTTCGCGGGGAGCAAATCACAGGCATCTTGAAGTTAGATTGGTATAGTTGATATATAGCTAAAAAATAACCATATACCTGTTATTTTAAATACAGATAGATATTTAAAATGGTGAGTGGAATGTAGACCTAACCCCCAAAGCCCTATATAGCATAGTTAATTGCTTCTACGTTCAGGTGGCGGTAGCCATTTTGGGGCTTCTTCCCGTAACTCAATAAGAGCAGTCTTTATTGAGGTTCATATCAGGATAGCAGCCATGGTAAGGTGATTTAACTTTTTACCATCGAGCCGATAGTTTCTTCTTCTTTTTCGTATAGGGTTTTAAGTTTTTTGCCACTAAGTTTGTTGAGTTTAACAGCCATAATCATCCTAAATATTTATACAAATGTTTATACGTATACGCATTAAACTTCAAGTTGCAATTTACGACACGATATGAAACCTGATTTCTCCTCCGCTTCGCGGGGAGAAATCACACGCATCTTGAAGTTAGATTGGTATATACAGTTTAATGTGTTATTAATTATTTGATTTTAATATAAAAATAAAAATCATGGACAAACATAGAAACATAATAGTAGCAATAAACGCATTTTCATATTGATTCCAAAATAAAAGCAGTGATAATTAACATTGATTCAATTGCTTATTAAATAGGCGTGCTAACTATGGAAATTCGGGTATTTCGGCAAGACGACTTTGAAGCCGTTATCACACTTTGGGAACGTTGTGATTTGATTAACTCTGGTGATGATCCAGAAATAGATATTGAGCGTAAACTGACTCATGACGCTGATTTATTTTTGGTTGCTGAAGTTGCGGGAGAAGTGGTTGGTACAGTGATGGGCGGTTATGATGGACATCGTGGTCATGCCTATTATCTTGGAGTGCACCCTGAATTCAGGGGCAGGGGAATAGCCAATGCATTGATCTCCCGCCTGGAAAAGAAATTATTGGCCAGAGGTTGCCCCAGTATTTTAATTGTGGTTCCAGAAGAAAATGATGCAACAATTTGTATGTGCGAAAAGATGGAATATGATTATTTGGGCCAAGAAAATGTCATGTTTAGCAAGCGATTGATTATTGATTAAATGAATCGTTAGATAAATATACAAGCCATGAAATGGTTGAATAGAATTATTCTATATGCATTAAATTTCAAGTTGTAATTGACAACACGATATGAAACCTGATACCTCCCCGCTTCGCGGGGAGCAAATCACATGCATCTTGAAGTGAGATTGGTATATTTCTATACTCTCTATTTAGCCATTATCTTTTTCAACTATTACTTTTTTGATGAAACATGAATAGAGTGTGCCCATCTTCTCATGTATTTGTTTTTTATAACAAGAAGATCTTTTGACATTATTGGTTTTTCATCGTCAATGTAAAGCATTACTTTAATATTCCCATTCTCATCCTTGGATAGAGAATAATGCTCAGGTATAGAGTATGTGGACTTTCCTTGTAATACAGTCCAGTTAGAAGGATGTTGATGATTAACATGATATAGATAAGGAATATTCATAATTTCTTTCCTGAGTTACATCACCTGGCCAGGTAAGAATGAAAATTTATAATACTATTTGATCATACAGTTTGTTTTATAAATAGATGAGCAATACTTGATAAATAATATCTTTTAAACATAGTTTTTATGTTTCTGTTGATGAATGGTTTGTATATTTACAATTGAATGTTTTTTTTAGAATGTGGTCTGATATACCAATCTCACTTCAAGATGCGTGTGATCTCTCCCCGCGAAGCGGGGAGAGATCAGGTTTCATATCGTGTCGTAAATTGCAACTTGAAGTTTAATGCGTATAGATATCAAATGACAACGCCATAGAATCGAAGGTAAGAAAATAGCGATGGATAAATTTTTTGCATTTAATGTCTGTTCTAAACGGAAGAGAGTTATGGCTGCCAGCAGCTTAGTCGGATGCTCACTCTTGTTGACGGCTTGTGCCGGAACTTTAAGAATGTCATGGCCTGCTTTGTCACCTTTTAATTGGTTTGGCAGTTCCTTAAGTGTTTCCGAGCAGGGTATAGGAACAATCAATAAACAGACGGAGATGTCTCAATCTGCAATCGAAAAAGGGTTGGAGGGAAAATATCGTCTGCGTAGTGGCATGGAGATGCAAGATGGCAAGTTAGTGAGTGTTATTCAGGGCATGGAAGAAGGTCAGGTAAAACTGGAATTTCACGGTCTGGTCAATGGTAAAGTTAATCGTATTGACGTGTTGGATGATGAGGTTAAAACCGTTTGGGGAACGAAAATAGGTACACCTTTCTCCAGTCTCTATGACCAGGCATTTGGAAAATGTCACCGTTCCCATGATCTCACTGCATCGCCTACAGTTATTTGTACTGCTCCGCAAAGTCAGCATGTCAGCTATGTTTTTACCGGAGTTTGGGAAGGCCCTGAAGGGTTAATGCCTTCTGATGATGTTCTGAAAGGCTGGAAAGTTTCGCGTATTATTTGGCAATCCTGATAAAAGCCTACAAATCGCTTTATATCAAGTCAAAAATCTTTTAATCCACTTGCATGATAAGGGCAGAGTGCCAGAGTTCAGTTACTTGATAAGCGGCTGGCACCTGTAACCTGATATTTTCTACACCTTATCGTTTTTCATCATTTCTCATAAAAATTCGGTATATAAAACAGTAGCCAGTAAACTACCCTGTTATAAAGATTCTGGATACAGTAGAGAAATTGTTGTCAAATAGTGTGAAGAATAAGGTGTTGGATGAAAATAGTGGCAATAAAAAATAAATTATTAAACGGAGTGACTAGTCTGTTGTTTCTGGCTTGTCTCAACGTTTATAGCTCTAGCGCCTTAGCTGTTGAGTTGCTGAATAGTTCTTACGATATTGGGCGAGAATTATTCTTGCGCTTGAACCCGGAATTTGAAAAACAATGGAATGAACAGAACCCGCAGGATAAATTGACTATCAAACAGTCCCATGCCGGTTCATCTAAGCAAGCATTGGCCATTTTGCATGGATTGCGGGCGGATGTTGTCACTTATAACCAAGTCACAGATATTCAGATCTTGCACGATCGCGGCAATCTCATTCCTGCTAATTGGCAGCAGCGTTTGCCGAATAATAGTTCTCCATATTATTCCACTATGGCGTTTTTGGTACGCAAAGATAATCCTAAGAATATCCAATCTTGGGAAGATTTGGTGCGAAATGATGTGAAATTAGTTTTCCCAAATCCAAAAACATCAGGTAATGGACGCTATACCTATCTGGCTGCATGGGGCGCTTTTCAGCAAAAAAATCCGCATGATCCCGCGAAGGTTCGCCAACTGATGCAGCATTTTTTACAGAATGTGGCGGTGTTTGATACCGGAGGTCGTGGCGCAACAACTTCCTTTATTGAACGGGGTATAGGGGATGTACTGATTAGTTTCGAATCTGAGGTCAATAACATTCGCAAACAGTATGGGGCAGATAATTACCAGGTCATTGTACCTCCGGTAAATATTTTGGCTGAATTCCCTGTGACCTGGGTGGATAAGCGTGTTCAGAAAAATGGTACAGAAGCGGTTGCCAAAGCGTATTTAAATTATTTGTATAGTCCGTCAGCCCAGCAAATCATAGCCAGTTTTCATTATCGTGTGATTGATCAAAATGTGATGAAAACACAGCACTCCCATTTTCCTGTAACTAAACTGTTTCGCCTCGAAGAACAATTCGGTAGCTGGCCTCAAGTGATGAAAACTCACTTCAATACTGGCGGTACGCTTGATCAGTTATTGGAAGAAGGGCGCAAATAATGCGGGTATTTAGCAAACGTGTCTTGCCCGGATTTGGGCTGGGTTTAGGCTGTAGCCTGTTTTATGTCTGCCTTATCCTGTTATTGCCATTAAGTGCTCTGGTAGTACAGCTTTCGAGTATGACATGGGAGCAATATTGGCAGGTCATCGCTAATCCGCAGGTTGTTGCCGCTTATAAGGTGACATTATTGGCGGCAGCGATTGCCAGTTTGTTCAATATGGTTTTTGGTATGTTGATGGCCTGGATATTAACGCGCTATCAATTTCCCGGGCGCAGTTTATTAGATGGTCTGATGGATTTGCCATTTGCTTTACCGACGGCAGTTGCTGGTCTAACGCTAGCGACACTCTTTTCTGCAACTGGGTGGTATGGGGCCTGGCTGGGCCATTTCGATATCAAAGTCGCCAATACCTGGCTGGGGATTGCGGTCGCAATGGCATTCACGAGTCTGCCGTTTGTTGTGCGTACTGTTCAGCCTGTGCTTGAAGAACTGGGGCCTGAATATGAGGAAGCGGCACAGACATTGGGAGCAAGCCGTTGGCAAACTTTTCGGCGGGTTATATTACCAGAAGTTTCGCCGGCATTGATTGCCGGAACTGTGCTCTCTTTTACGCGTAGCCTGGGGGAATTTGGTGCCGTGATTTTCATTGCAGGCAATATTGCCTGGCAAACCGAAGTCGCTTCTCTAATGATCTTTGTCCGCCTGCAAGAGTTTGATTATCCGGCGGCTAGTGCAATTGCTTCAGTTATTCTCGCAGCGTCGTTATTACTGCTGTTTAGCGTCAATATATTGCAAAGCCGCTTTGGTAAACGGATAGGGGGACAGTAATGACTGAATTTTCAGCACACACAGTGGCACAACGTCCCACTGTAAATTGGGGAAAATGGTTACTGATCGGCACTGGTGTACTTTTTTCCCTTTTGCTGTTGGTTATACCGGTAGCATGGATTTTCTTGACCGCTTTTTCCAAAGGAATCGACATGGTTGTCCAGAACCTTTTCGATCCCGATATGCTGCACGCTATCTGGCTAACAGTGATGATTGCGCTTATCACTGTTCCTCTTAATTTGGTTTTTGGTGTGATGACGGCATGGTTAGTGACGCGTTTCCAATTCCCCGGTAGGCAATTATTACTGACATTAATTGATATTCCGTTTGCGATTTCGCCGGTTGTAGCTGGATTACTTTATCTGCTGTTTTATGGTGCAAATGGCTGGTTAGGAAGTTATGACATCCAATTGATGTTCTCATGGCCTGGTATGGTCTTGGTGACTGTGTTTGTGACATGTCCGTTTGTTGTCCGTGAATTGGTGCCGGTGATGTTGAGTCAGGGCAATCAGGAGGATGAAGCGGCCATATTGTTGGGTGCCTCTGGCTGGACGATGTTCTGGCGTGTGACATTGCCAAATATTCGTTGGGCATTGTTATATGGCGTCGTTTTGACCAATGCGCGGGCGATTGGGGAATTTGGTGCTGTGTCTGTGGTATCGGGGGCAATTCGTGGTGAAACCTATACGCTGCCTTTGCAGGTTGAGTTGTTGTATCAAGATTATAATACGGTTGGCGCATTTACGGCTGCGGCTTTATTGGCGGTGATGGCGATTATTACTCTGATTGTCAAAAGTGCATTGCAATGGCGTTTAAGCCGCCAGCAAGGCTAGGTTAGGAGCGGGATATGAGTATTGAAATCAGTAAAATCAGTAAATCTTTTGGTCGATCTCAGATACTGAATGACATTTCACTGGATATTGAATCTGGTGAGATGGTAGCTCTGCTTGGTCCATCGGGTTCTGGCAAGACGACATTACTGAGGATTATCGCCGGGCTTGAGCAGCAGAGTGCCGGCCAATTGAAATTTCACGGCCAGGATGTCAGCCGATTACATGCAAAAGATCGGCATGTTGGGTTTGTATTCCAGCACTATGCCTTATTTCGCCATATGACGGTATTTGATAATGTGGCTTTTGGCTTGACGGTTCTTCCTCGTCGCCAGCGTCCCAGTGCTGAGGCATTGCGTAGTAAGGTCATGGCATTGCTGGATATGGTGCAACTTGCTCATTTGGCAGAACGTTATCCATCGCAGCTTTCTGGTGGACAAAAACAGCGTGTGGCATTAGCGAGAGCATTGGCGGTTGAGCCACAGATCCTCTTATTAGATGAGCCGTTTGGTGCATTAGATGCTCAGGTTCGCATGGAGTTACGTCGTTGGTTGCGTCAGCTGCATGAAGAGTTGAAGTTTACCAGCGTGTTTGTCACCCATGATCAGGAAGAGGCAATGGAGGTGGCTGACAGGGTGGTACTTATGAATCAAGGATGCATTGAACAGGTCGGCACCCCTCAGCAAGTATGGCATGAACCGGATAGCCGCTTTGTCCTTGAATTTATGGGAGAAATAAACAAACTGAGTGGTGAAATTAAAGGTTCCCAACTTTGGATTGGTGGGAAAATTTTTCCATTGAATATCACACCGCTACATCAAGGAAATGTTGATGTATTTTTCCGGCCTTGGGATATGATGCTTAGTGCCAGGCAAACACCTGTTTGCCCTTTGCCAGTGCAAGTTGTGGAAGTGAGTCCGCGCGGTCATTTTTCCCTCTTATCTGTTCAACCGCTAGGATGGGGCGATGAATACCTGTCTGTGATTTGGCGGGATGATTCATCTATACCAGTTAGGGGAAGTGACTATTTTATTGGTGGCACAGGTGCTCGCTTGTACGCGGGGAATTTGCCATTAAAAGTGTTGCGATTTGCTGAATCTGCCTGATCTAATTCATCTTTATATTGAATCCCTATTTCCCGTCATGCAAAGGAGTAGGGATTTTTTGCTTAATGGCTTGCTACAGTTTCCTTAATATGATTATTTGTTTATCCATTCTCATACGAACTAGGTAATGCTGTGGCAAGCTTGGAAGAATTTATAGGTAATACACCGCTGGTAAAATTACAACGAATTACAAAAGGTGTTGATGCTGAGATTTGGGTGAAGCTGGAAGGTAATAACCCTGCGGGTTCGGTAAAAGACAGAGCTGCGCTTTCGATGATCCTGCAAGCGGAATTGCGTGGGGAAATTGCTTCGGGCGATGTTTTGATTGAAGCAACGAGTGGTAATACGGGGATTGCGCTGGCGATGATCGCGGCGGTAAAAGGATATCGCCTAAAATTATTGATGCCTGAAAATATGAGCCTTGAGAGACAGGCATCAATGCGGGCTTACGGTGCTGAATTAATTTTAGTCAGTAAAGAATTGGGAATGGAAGGTGCGCGGGATTTGGCGCAAGAAATGGAGAAGAATGGGGAAGGAAAAGTTCTGGACCAATTTAATAATACGGATAATGCGCTGGCACATTTTAATACTACTGGCCCAGAAATTTGGCAGCAAACACAGGGACGCATCACACACTTTGTTTCCAGTATGGGAACAACAGGCACGATTACGGGAGTAAGCCGCTATTTGAAATCTCAGTCTGACAGAGTGAAGGTGACTGGATTACAACCGGCGAAAGATAGCCATATTCCTGGTATTCGTCGCTGGGCTCCGGCGTATATGCCCGGAATCTATCAGGAAGAGCTGGTGGATCAGATCCTGGATATCACCCAAACAGAAGCGGAAAATACCATGCGTTTGTTGGCCAAAAAGGAAGGTATTTTCTGTGGCGTCAGCTCTGGTGGCGCCGTTGCTGGCGCGTTACGCATCGCAGCCGAAAATCCTGGGGCAGTCATTGTAGCGATTATTTGTGATCGTGGTGACAGGTACTTGTCCACAGGAGTATTTAATTAACTTTTTATCATCCATAAAAAAATCGCCCTGTTTTATCGAGCATTCTACTAACTAGCCTGATAAAGCAGTGGCGATTCACCGGCAGGTCATCAATTAAAATGAATCGGTTAACAGAAAAAGAGGCAAATATCCCTCAATGATTTTTCTGTTATTTTTTGATTCTCATGATGACTGACTCACCTACGACTACGGAGCCATTGACTTTCGTTAACTCTTTAATTTCATCCATGTTAGAAATAACAACAGGAGTTAAGGTTGATTTAGCCCTTTCTTCCAGAAATGCCAGATCAAACTCTAAAACCAAATCACCTTTTTGTACCCGTTGACCTTCTTCGGCAATGCGTTTAAAACCTTCACCTTTCAGTTCAACGGTATCAATACCAAAATGGACGAATAGCTCAATGCCACTATCAGATTCGATAGAAAAAGCATGATTAGTTTCGAAGATCTTACCAATGGTGCCATCAACAGGAGCGACAATTTTATTGCCAGTTGGTTTAATCGCGATACCATCACCAACGATTTTTTCGGCAAACACAACATCTGGAACATCTTCGATGTTGACTATCTCACCTGACAATGGCGCGATAATTTCAATACTGCCACTATTTTTTTTATCGTCTGAAACCAGAGATTTCAATTTATCAAGCAGACCCATGAATCTTCTCCTAATTGTTTAATGGGACCGTATTCTGGCTAATTTTTAGCAGAGTGTTTTTTCTCTGGTAAAGGTGTCAACCAAATCCATCAATTCCTTTGCTGTTGGCTGAGTCAAAGCCTGCTCTGCCAGTGCTTTTGCATCATCATAATTAGTATTACGGATGATCTTTTTAATGCGTGGAATTGATATTGCACTCATGCTGAACTCATCCAATCCCATGCCCAAGAGCAACAGCGTGGCGCGCTCATCACCGGCAAGTTCTCCACACATGCCCGTCCATTTACCTTCTGCGTGTGAGGCATCAATAACCTGCTTGATTAAGCTCAACACTGCTGGTGACATTGGGTTGTAGAGATGAGAAATCAGCTCATTACCACGGTCTACCGCAAGAGTATACTGAGTTAGATCGTTTGTCCCAATACTAAAAAAGTCAACTTCTTTTGCAAGATGATGAGCAATGGTTGCAGCAGCAGGCGTTTCAACCATGATGCCAACTTCAATCGATTCATCAAATGCTTTGTTTTCATTGCGTAATTGCTCTTTGAGTAACGCAAGCTCAGTTTTCAATTCCCGTATTTCTTCAACAGAAATAATCATTGGGAACATAATGCGCAGTTTACCAAATGCAGAAGCTCTCAGGATAGCACGTAATTGAGAATGTAAGATCTCTTTACGGTCAAGGCAAATACGGATCGCACGCCAGCCAAGGAATGGGTTCTCTTCTTTTGGCAGATTCATGTAAGGTAAATCTTTATCGCCACCAATGTCCATTGTACGAATAATGAAGGCTTGATTACCAACTGCTTCTGCCACTGCTTTATAGGCCTCAAACTGTTCATCTTCGGTCGGCAGAGAATCACGATCCATAAACAGAAATTCAGTACGGTATAAACCAATACCTTCGGCACCATTGCGTTCAGCGCCAGCGATGTCACGTACCGTACCGATATTGGCGCAAACTTCAACTTGATGTCCATCCAACGTGATGGCCGGTAAGTCTTTCAGCTTCGCCAGTTCGGTTTTTTCTGTCAGATACTCACTTTTCGCGGTTTTTAGTTTCTCGATTTCGGTATCAGATGGGTTCACATAAATGTGATTATTGACGGCATCCAGAATCAGGTAATTACCATTTTGGATTTGCCTGGTCGCATTGGTTGTACCAACAATCGCTGGTAATTCCAGAGAGCGAGCCATAATGGACGTGTGAGAAGTTCGGCCACCAAGATCAGTGATGAAACCTAATACCTTGTCCAGATTGAGTTGTGCGGTTTCTGATGGCGTCAGGTCACTGGCAACCAGGATGACTTCTTCTTCAATGGAACCTAAGTCGATAATTGGCATATCCAGAATATTTTTCAGTAAGCGCTTACCAATATCACGCACATCGGCGGCTCGCTCTTTCAAATATTCATCATCCAGTTCTTCCAGCGCATTGGCCTGATCTTCAATAACGGAATGAACGGCTGCATCTGCTGTTAACAGGTTTTTTTTAATAAGTGTGATAATTTCCTGCTCTAGCTCTTCATCTTCCAGCAACATAATATGGCCTTCGAAGATTTCAGCTTTTTCTGCACCCAGATTTTTTTCGGCTGTTTCTCTAATGATCTCTAATTGTGCGGAAGATTTGTCACGGCCTTGCTTAAAGCGGGAAATTTCTTGTTCAACTTGTTCAGGAATAATTTTTTTATGATTGATAATGATGGGATCTTCTTTCAGTAATAACGCTTTACCGAAAGCAATTCCTGGTGATACTAAGATACCTGAAATCATATTATATGACCTTACTACGGGTGATTACCTTTCATTAAGATTTAGGGGGAACCCTAAATATCCCCAGATTTTATTGATCTGGGGATAAGCTGAATGAAATAGACTGGCTTGATTGAACGGACGATTATTCCAATTCACCCATTAATTTAACTAAATGTTCAACAGCCTGTTGTTCATCTTCGCCTTCAGCAGAAATCGTTACAACTGTACCTTGAGTCAATCCCAGCGTTTGTAATTTGAACAGGCTTTTTGCGCTGGCAGACTTGCCCCCAGAAATCAGAGTAATGTCAGAAGCAAAGCCTTTTGCTTCTTTAACAAATTGTGCCGCAGGGCGAGTGTGGAGGCCGTTTGGTGCAGTAATAGTAACTTCTTGCTGGAACATAATATTTCCTCAATAACTTAAATATGCGTTGATAAGCGAAGAGAATTCCATTGGTTATCGCTGAATCCCCTGCGGCTTATACAACCGTTAAAATGATAATGAAGTAAAGCGTACTCCCTTCACTTTTCAAGTTATTGTGTTGCTAATTTTAACTTGAAATTTAGTGGGATTATAATAATCATTATCAAATAATTAACATACTTGATGCACTCAATTGTTGATTTGGTGTTAATACACGTTATCTGAAGAAGGCTTTAGTTTGAATAACCTTATTTGCCGTCTGGTTGGCGATTAATTTCGTGCATCAAAATAATTACTGGTTAAATACTAAAGCTACTTGAATAAATCATCTAGGAAAGTTTTAAACTTTGATCTGATGCACAAAAAAGCACCCTGAAGGTGCTTTTTTGTCAATAGAGTGAAAAATTCTATCGAGTGATTTTTACTCACTGAGTAAGTCAGCAAACAGTGCTGTACTGAGATAACGTTCCGCCGACGAAGGCAAAATTACCACGATATTTTTATCCTGGTATGCTTCTTCTTGCGCTATTTTGATGGCCGCAGCAACAGCAGCACCGGAAGAAATTCCCGCAAGAATACCTTCTTTTTCAGTGACTTCACGTGCAATCTGCATCGCTTCTTCATTGCTGATTTTAAATACGCGGTCAACTAATGTTAAATCTAAGTTATCAGGAATGAAACCAGCGCCAATTCCCTGAATTTTATGTGGGCCTGGTTTAAGTTCTTCACCCGCCAATTTTTGGCTGATAACAGGTGAACTTTCTGGTTCTACCGCAACGATAGTGACTGGTTTGCCCCGCGTATTTTTTAAGTAACGGGCAACACCCGTAATTGTGCCGCCAGTTCCTACACCAGCAACAAAAACGTCTACATTACCGTCAGTATCTTCCCAAATTTCAGGGCCAGTGGTTTTTTCATGGATTTCAGGATTGGCGGGATTGCTGAATTGTTGCAGGAGTATATAACGGTCAGGATTACTGTCATGGATTTCGTTAGCTTTCTCAATCGCGCCTTTCATGCCTTTTGCACCTTCGGTCAGCACCAAATTTGCGCCAAGTGCTTTCAACAACTTACGTCGTTCAAGGCTCATTGTTTCAGGCATGGTCAATGTCAGCTTATAACCACGGGCAGCTGCAACATAGGCAAGTGCAATCCCTGTATTACCACTGGTTGGTTCGATAAGTTCTTTATCTTTGGTCAGAATGCCCCGTTTTTCGGCATCCCAGATCATATTGGCACCAATGCGGCATTTAACACTGAAGCTGGGGTTACGGGATTCTACTTTCGCCAGGATGCGACCATTCGCGAAATTTTTTAAACGTACTAGCGGAGTGTGACCAATAGTCAACGAATTATCTTCATAAATTTTGCTCATTGTTCGTTTGCCCCTAACATACCGTAAATACTGGTTAACCATACGCTAACATCATATTTATGGAAATAAGGTTTCAGTCTATTCTTATTATATAAAAGAATAATTGATGGACATTTTATATCAATCTAACTTTAAGATGTGTGTGATTTCTCCCCGAGAAGCAGGGAGAAATCAGGTTTCATGTCGTGTTGTAAATTGCAACTTGAAGTTTAATACATATAAATAACGTTTCAAAATGATAGGAGTATTCCTTACCGCGCGGAGCGCGGGGTAAGGAACGCCAACATCTGATACTCTCAGTATTATGAAAACCATTTATATACCAATCGTCTTTCAAGATGCGTCTTATATCTCCCCGCTATGCGGGGAGATATAAACAATTACATTGACTTGCAAGCTGCAACTTGAAATTCATTGGGTATATTCTTCTGAGTATTTAAGATGAGCATAAATTTTTAAACAAAGCCTCCTGACATGCTTGTCACCTGTCAGGAGGCGTGTAGTCGGCAAAAGGGAGTAAACAGAAGATCAAATTAATTTGATGATGTGCGATTCAGGGCATGTTGAGCACGGTAGCGATCAACCCACATCGCAGTTGCGCCACAAACCGCAACGGGCATGATAAACAGGTTCACAATCGGGATCATGGTCAGAATGCTGACTGCTGCACCGAATTGCAGGTTATCTATTTTATTTTGGCGTAATGTATTGCGCATAGTGGTAAAACTGACTTTATGGTTATCAAATGGAAAATCACAATATTGGATTGTCAGCATCCAGGCACTGAAAATAAACCAAAGGAAAGGAGCGACGGTTTGGCCTATTCCTGGAATGAAGTAAAGTAACAATAGGACAAGTGCACGCGGAATATAGTAAAGAATTTTCACTATTTCGCGTTTCAGAATACGGGGCGTATCTTTGAGTAAGTCAATAACCCCAGTATCGGGTGCCGGAATGCCTGTTAAGTCAGCCTCCAATTTTTCTGCCAGCAACCCATTGAATGGTGAAGCGATAAAATTAGCCAGTGTACTGAAAAAATAAGTAAAAACCAGTAAGATAGAGATAACCGCAAGTGGCCAAATTAAATAGCTTAACCATTGCATCCAGTCTGGTATTTTATCGAGAGCCCATTGTATCCAATCCCCTAATTTATGATATAGCCACCAAAATGAACCACCTAGCAATAAGATATTAGCCAATAAAGGTAATAGAACGAACCTCTTAATGCCAGGGCGGGTTATGAATTGCCAACCTTGGGCAATATAATGGAATCCATTCGCATGTTTTGGCAACCTTGTCGAATTCGTCATATTTTCTTATTCTCTCTTAGATGATTGAGACGGTATGATATAGGCAGGATTTTCTACTGACCAGTCGTTTTATGAGTAAAAAACATCCGAAAAAACAGAGGAAATCTCTCATTATGGTAAGAAAAGTATGTAGAGACTTGCACTTGTCCTATTTGACAAATACTCTTATCTAAAGAATATTCCGCCGTGATGGCAATTAATTTAAACAACAGAGATAGCAATGATGCAGGATTTGCGTCTGATATTAATCGTTGTTGGTGCGATAGCCATAATAGCTTTGCTATTACATGGGTTGTGGACCAGCCGTAAAGAGCGTTCATCACTCTTTCGTGATCGCCCAGTTAAACGTCATAAACAGGGGCGTCAGGAAGAGCCAGAAGATGATGATGGCGAAGAGCTGTTTGATAATACGCCAAAATCGAATGTTCAGGAGTCGACGCAACCGCAGGCTGAACATCGTGCAGGGCCGGTTATCGAACGTTATGCGCCTGAATCGTCAGCCATAGTGCCTGATGATGGTACAGATCCTTTACTTACAAGGCATCAATCCGATGCTTCTACAGTCAAGGTGAAAGGTGTCGATGATCAACAAGAAGAACCACAACTTGGCTTGTTTGATCCGATTGAATCCGCTGAATCAAAAGAAGCCAGAGTTGCAGAGTCAGACTTTGACATTGTGGACGGGCAATCAAAGACAGCGAAAAATGAAGCACAGTCTAAATCTGAACAGACTAAAAAAGAGACCGTGTTGGTGTTGCATGTTGCCGCTCATCATGGGCAAGAACTGAATGGTGAAGTGCTGTTCCAAAGCATTTTACAGGCAGGCTTCCGGTTTGGTGAGATGAATATTTTTCATCGCCATCTAAACCCATCGGGTAGCGGTGCTGTGTTGTTCAGTTTAGCTAACATGGTAAAACCGGGTTCGTTTGATCCAGACCAAATGGTCGATTTCACTACTCCTGGCGTTTCCATATTTATGCTTGTACCTTCATATGGTGATTCCAATCAGAACTTTAAACTGATGTTACAGGCGGCGCAGCGCATTGCTGCTGATGTGGGAGGCGTTGTTCTGGATGGTGAGCGCAAGTTGCTGACACCACAGATGATCGAACTCTATAAGGCGCGTATCCGTGATACGCTCAATGTCAGTGAATAACCCCTCTTTTTATTAGTATCAAGCCCCCGCTAGTCGGGGGTTTTTCATCTCTGGTGAGAAATCATGGAAAATATCATCCAAAAAATCAAAGAATTAAGAACAACATTACGTCATCACGAATATTTGTATCATGTTATGGATGCACCAGAGATCCCTGATGCAGAATATGATCGTTTGATGCGAGAATTAAAAGTGCTGGAAGAGCAGTATCCAGAACTGGTTACTGCGGATTCTCCTACCCAGCGTGTGGGTGCAGTGCCGTTAACAGTATTTGAGCAGATACGCCATGAGATCCCGATGTTGTCTTTGGATAACGTATTTGACGAAGAAAGCTATCTGGCGTTTGACAAACGCGTACGTGATCGTCTGAAAAACAGCCAGGATTTAGTGTTTTGTTGTGAATTAAAACTTGATGGTTTAGCGGTCAGTTTGCTGTATGAAAATGGGGAATTGGTACAGGCTGCGACGCGTGGCGATGGGACAACGGGGGAGAATATTACCGCCAACGTCCGTACCATTCGTGCTATTCCTTTGCGTTTGAAAGGGGACAATATTCCTGCCCGCGTCGAAATCCGTGGTGAAGTCTTTATGAAGCAAGCTGGGTTTGAAAAATTCAACGAAGAAGCGCGTCGCACAGGCAATAAAGTTTTCGCCAACCCCCGTAATGCGGCGGCTGGATCGTTGCGTCAGCTTGATCCACGTATTACTGCCAAACGTCCACTTACGTTTTATTGTTATGGGGTTGGTGTGCTGGAAGGCGGAGAGTTACCAGCGAGTCACTATGAACGTCTGATGCAATTCAAGCGCTGGGGGCTGCCTGTCAATGACAACGTGAAGTTATGCCAGGGTACTCAACGAGTGATGGATTTCTACCATGACATTGAGCAGAAGCGGCCGACACTGGGCTTTGATATTGATGGTATTGTCGTTAAGGTCGATTCCCTCGAATTACAAGAAAGGTTGGGTTTTGTTGCCCGAGCGCCACGTTGGGCGACGGCTTTCAAGTTTCCGGCCCAAGAGCAGATAACTATCATCCGTGATGTCGAGTTTCAGGTAGGGCGTACTGGCGCCATTACTCCGGTTGCTCGTTTGGAGCCGGTATTGGTGGCCGGTGTTACGGTGAGTAATGCCACGCTGCATAATGCAGATGAAATTGATCGTCTGGGATTGCGTATTGGTGATACGGTGATTATTCGTCGTGCCGGAGATGTTATCCCACAAGTCGTGAGCGTCGTTCATGAAAACAGGCCAGCAGATACTCAGGAAGTGATTTTTCCCATACATTGTCCGGTTTGTGGCTCAGATATAGAGCGTGTTGAAGGTGAGGCGGTTGCTCGTTGTACCGGAGGCTTGTTCTGTGGAGCGCAGCGTAAAGAGGCACTGAAACATTTTGTTTCCCGCCGTGCCATGGATGTTGATGGCATGGGTGAAAAAATTATTGAGCAGCTTGTAGATAAAGAGTATGTCAAAACGCCGGCAGATCTTTTCCGACTGACAGCCGGAAAATTAACAGGTCTTGAGCGAATGGGGCCTAAGTCTGCGCAAAATGTCATTAATGCCTTGGAGAAAGCGAAGAAAACCACTTTTGCACGCTTTATTTACTCTTTGGGTATTCGTGAAGTGGGTGAAGCGACTGCCGCCAATCTGGTTGCTCATTTTGGCACGTTAGAAAAATTACGTGCAGCGGACATTGAAGCCCTGATTGCGGTGCAGGATGTAGGAAGTGTTGTTGCCAGCCATGTTGTGAATTTCTTTAATGAGCCACACAATCAGGTGGTAATTGATGATCTAGTTAACAATATTGGTATCCATTGGCAATCGACTGAAAGCCTGAACCTTGATGAAATCGACAGTCCATTTGCTGGTAAGACAGTCGTATTGACGGGTTCATTGAGCCGTTTATCCCGAGACGAAGCTAAAGATAAGCTGACAGCCTTAGGCGCAAAAGTGACAGGAAGTGTATCTAAGAAAACAGATCTGGTTATTGCAGGTGAAGCTGCGGGTTCCAAGTTAGCTAAAGCCAATGAACTGGGAATTGCTGTGATTGATGAAGAGGAAATGCTCCGTTTATTGGGGGAATAATACGCATTCCACTTAGGGAGACGATTATTAAAATGTGATCGAGTTAGCTAAATAGAGATTTGTAGTCACTTGAATAGTAAATTAACGTGATAATCATCAAACTTTACTGTCATGTGTTACATAAAATACAGATCTAAATTTGCACAGAATCGTGTTTGGAGCTCTTCTTTATGACTACGTCTCATATTTTACATTTTTTACTCGCTTTGGTCGTCATTGGCGGCCTGGCGGTTTTGGCGAGTAATAACCGGAAGGAAATTAAGATTCGTTATATTATTCAGTTGCTTATAATCGAACTCTTTCTGGCATGGTTCTTCCTGAATTCTAACGTGGGTTTGGGGATAGTTAAAGGATTTGACGATTTATTTGTCCATCTATTATCTTACGCTGCAAAAGGTACCAGCTTTGTTTTCAGTGGCATGATAGAAGCGAACCTGGCCTTTTTCTTCCTGAATGTATTGTGTCCTATCATTTTTATTTCCGCCCTGATTGGTATTTTGCAACACATCAAAGTGCTACCCATTATCATTCGTGTGATTGGTACTGTGCTGTCTAAAATTAACGGTATGGGTAAACTGGAATCATTTAATGCGGTGAGTTCATTGATTTTGGGGCAATCAGAGAATTTTATTGCTTATAAAAATGTGCTGGGCAAGATGTCTGAACGCCGGATGTATACGATGGCGGCGACGGCAATGTCTACCGTATCTATGGCTATTGTCGGTGCTTACATGACGATGCTGGATGCAAAATATGTAGTCGCGGCACTGATACTGAATATGTTCAGCACTTTTATCATCTTATCTCTCATTAATCCTTATTCTGTTGAGAATGAAGAAGATATTCATATGAGCAACCTCCATGAGGGGCAAAGTTTCTTTGAAATGCTGGGCGATTATATTTTGGCGGGCTTCAAAGTTGCTTTGATTGTCACTGCGATGTTGATCGGTTTTATTGCCTTGATTGCAGGAGTTAACGCAATTTTCCATCTGGTCTTTGGTATTACTTTCCAGGAGTGTATGGGATATGTGTTTTATCCGTTTGCATGGATCATTGGTATTCCAAGTGATGAAGCGCTGAAAGTCGGCAGTATCATGGCAACCAAGTTGGTTTCCAACGAATTTGTGGCGATGCAGAGCTTGCAAGAGATATCTGCTCAACTAAGTGAACATTCGAAAGGGATCCTGTCCGTATTTTTGGTTTCTTTCGCTAACTTTGGCTCCATTGGGATTATTTCTGGTGCGGTTAAAGGGCTGGATGAACAACAGGGTAATGCTGTTGCGCGCTTTGGCTTGAAATTACTGTTTGGTTCAACGCTGGTGAGCTTCCTGTCCGCAGCAATTACCGGGCTGATTTTGAGCATCTAATCTGTTTCATTGGGTTTGACAGAAGACAATAGAAAGTGGCGTTCTGGAAGCAGGCGCCACTTTTTTATACTCATAGTGAGGTAATGAGGTTGATATGATGAACAAAGAAAACTTGTTGGAAATAGCGAATACAGCTATGCCATTTGGTAAATATAAAGGGCGAATGTTGATTGACTTGCCGGAAGAGTATTTACTTTGGTTTGCGCGCAAAGGGGAGTTCCCACAGGGAAAACTGGGCGAGTTGATGGAGATAACGCTTGCAATTAAAATTGAAGGATTGGACTCTCTGGTAAAACCGTTGAAAGGCTCCTGATGGATAAAACTTTTTTATTTATGATGATTAAATCAGTGACATAAATCGCTTAACCATTTCCCTGATAGCATTAATATCCTGCGTGATTAATTAAAATATTGGGTGGTTTCCAATCACATGCATCTATATGGAGAGCCACATCCATACGGAGGATTATGATGAACTATTTTGACGGGAAAATTGCGATTGTTACAGGTGCGACAACGGGCGTTGGCGAGGGCATTGCAGAAGAACTATTCCAGCGCGGAGCGACGGTAATTATTACTGGGCGTCAATATTCCCGTGCTAAACAGAAAGCAAAACAGCTTGATCCCACCGGGCAATATGTGATCCCAATGGAAACAGATATCAGGGATCATCTTTCAGTCAAGGCATTGATTGACAACACAGTAAAGCAATTTGGTGGATTGCATATGTTGGTCAATAATGCGGGTATTACTGGGCCGCATGGTATCACTATTTGTGATTATTCCATTGATGATTGGAATGATGTGATTAATACCGATCTCAGCGGAACATTTTTTGGCTTGAAATATGGTATTCCGGCTATCCTTCAAAGTGGAGGCGGAGCTATTGTTAACCTTTCTTCCTCTAATGGGATTGTAGGCATTCCTGGTATTGCACCTTATACAACGGCTAAACATGGTGTGCTTGGTTTAACGCGTTCGGCTGCCCTGGAGTTTGCAGATAAAGGTGTTCGCATCAATGCAGTTGGACCAGGTTATGTTGATACTCCGTATATGCAAACCCTGCCAACAGACATCAGAGAGTGGATGGCAAATAGTCACCCAATGAAACGCATGGCAACCAGAGAAGAAGTGGCAAAACGGTAGCATTTCTATTGTCTGACGAAAGCTCATTTACGACTGGCGCATTTTATGCGATTGATGGGGGCTATACGGCGCAATAGGGAATACAATAAGTGATGAAAGTTACGCCAAATTTTTAATAATTGACTTTATATCTTGATTGGATGGTTAATACGGATAGATAAGAAAAATCCCTGAAAACTTGCGTTTTCAGGGATTTCAGAATCTTGGTGGAGCTAAGCGGGATCGAACCGCTGACCTCTTGCATGCCATGCAAGCGCTCTCCCAGCTGAGCTATAGCCCCACGAATGTGGTTCGGACTTTGAATGCCAGATACTGTTTATCTCTGATGAGTAAATAAGATAAGTATTTGGTGGAGCTAAGCGGGATCGAACCGCTGACCTCTTGCATGCCATGCAAGCGCTCTCCCAGCTGAGCTATAGCCCCAAATCAAAATCCTGTAGAACGGGGCGAATCATATGAAAACCGGAGAATTCTGTCAATGAATTCATTAATATTCCCCGTGTAAACGCTGAAAAAGCCATCAATGACCCATTGGGAGGGCAAAAATAAAGGCACTGCAATAATTGAGTGCCTTTCATTTCATTATTCACGCCACATTATGACGTAACATCGATAAATGACGATTTATTGCGCTTCACGCTGAGCAATATAAGCCAGGGCTTTATCAATACGAGATAATGAACGAGCTTGGTTAATAGCATGGATCGTTACATCAACACTTGGAGACTGACCCGCACCTGTTACCGCAACACGCAGTGGCATACCTACCTTACCCATCCCAACTGCCAGTTCGTCAGCCGTTGCCTGAATGGCGTGATGGATATTTTCAGGTGTCCATTCAGTAATGGCTGCCAGTTTCGCACGGGCAACTTCTAATGGCTGGCGAGCAACAGGACGCAGATGTTTTTTCGCCGCATCTGCATCAAATTCGGCAAATTCTTCATAGAAATAACGGCAAGATTCAGCCATTTCTTTCAGCGTCTTGCAGCGTTCACCTAACAGTTTGATCAAATCAACCAGTTCAGGCCCCGTGCGAGTATCAAGACCTTGTTGTTCAATATGCCATGCTAAATGTACAGCAACTTTTTCCGCTGGCAGGGTATTAATATAATGATGGTTCAGCCATTGCAGTTTTTCTGTATTGAATGCACTGGCAGATTTGCTGATGGCATCGAGACTAAACAGCTTAGTCATTTCTTCAACGCTGAAAATCTCCTGATCGCCATGTGACCAACCCAGACGAACCAGATAGTTCAACAGTGCTTCTGGCAGATAACCATCATCACGGTATTGCATTACGCTGACTGCCCCGTGGCGCTTGGACAGTTTTTTACCATCGTCGCCGAGGATCATCGAAACATGGGCATATTCTGGGACAGGTGCACCAAGCGCTTTCAGGATATTGATCTGACGTGGGGTATTGTTGATATGGTCTTCACCACGAATAACATGGGTGATTTCCATATCCCAATCATCAATGACCACACAGAAGTTATAAGTTGGTGAACCGTCGGTACGGCGGATGATCAAATCGTCCAGCTCCTGGTTACTGAATTCAATCGGGCCACGGATACTGTCGTTAAAAATGACAGAACCTTCTTGTGGGTTGCGGAAACGCACAACATGTGGCTCATCATGACTATGCTGGCACTCGCTATCACGGCATTTCCCGTCATAACGTGGTTTTTCACCATTAGCCATCTGAGTTTCACGCAATTGTTCCAAACGCTCTTTAGAGCAATAGCAGCGGTAAGCCGTACCTTGCTCTAACATTTCATCAATAACCTGGTTGTAACGGTCGAAACGTTTGGTCTGATAATAAGGACCTTCATCCCAATTCAGATTTAACCAGTTCATCCCGTCCATAATTGCATCGATGGCATCTTGGGTAGAACGTTCCAGATCAGTATCTTCGATGCGAAGAACGAATTCACCTTGATTGTGGCGACTGTATAACCAGGAATAAAGAGCAGTACGCGCACCACCAACATGCAGATAGCCAGTAGGACTTGGTGCAAAACGGGTTTTAATTTTACTCATCAGGAATTGCCTTAATTACGTTTCTCTTTATTAGAGAGCGTGTTGGATGATTGAAGTAACAACAGTGGGAGTTATTTTATCACTGCACTTCAATTCCTCAATGGCGTTAACGGCAGGTTATTAAGAAAAGCTAAAATAACGTATCTAAATGATACCATATCGTGATTATAATTGTTTCATTCTGTTTAATTTTACGACGAACGATTGTTTTAGTGATAAAAAGCGTTGACTCACTTCGAACTATCCCTATAATGCGACTCCATCACGACGGGGCGATTAGCTCAGTTGGTAGAGCATCTCCCTTACAAGGAGGGGGTCATCAGTTCGAATCTGGTATCGCCCACCATATTTCTCGTAGTGATAAAAATGATTTTATGATTGGGCGATTAGCTCAGTTGGTAGAGCATCTCCCTTACAAGGAGGGGGTCATCAGTTCGAATCTGGTATCGCCCACCAATCATGAATCAGTGGTATTGATGTCGGTAATAGTCATCGTGAAGTGGGCGATTAGCTCAGTTGGTAGAGCATCTCCCTTACAAGGAGGGGGTCATCAGTTCGAATCTGGTATCGCCCACCACTTCATCGGGTTGTTTCGTCTCCAGTATCACATTGATATTTAGAATGGGTCGTTAGCTCAGTCGGTAGAGCAGTTGACTTTTAATCAATTGGTCGCAGGTTCGAATCCTGCACGACCCACCATTTAAATATCAAAATCAAAATTATCTAATTGGGTCGTTAGCTCAGTCGGTAGAGCAGTTGACTTTTAATCAATTGGTCGGGAGTTCGAGCCTCCCACGACCCACCAATTAAATCAATAGGTTACATGCTTATTTCTCTGTCACTAACTGCCACTTGGGACGCAGATGAGACGTGACTGTTAAAAATCGTATCTATTTGTTTCGCGTGCTCGGTTAAATGGTTAGGTGCTAGATGGGCGTAACGTCTAACCATTTCGATTGACTCCCAGCCTCCCATTTCCTGTAAAATGGATAATGGAACACCTGACTGCACCAACCAGCTAGCCCAAGTGTGGCGTAGATCGTGAAACCGGAAATCTTCTATCCCTGCCCTTTTCAATGCAGAATTCCATGATCTATTATTATCAACACGCATTTTTCTGATTGTTGGCGTCATGGTTCCATCACTTCTCATTGATGCTGTTTTGTGCACAAACACCCATCGGTGGTGATTACCAATCTGATCTCGAAGAACCTGACAGGCAGTGTCATTTAAAGCGACCCCTATCGCTTTTCCTGACTTACTGTCTTCGGGGTTCACCCACGCCACTTTGCGTTGCATATCAATTTGCTGCCATTCCAAGTTGATGATATTTGATCTCCTTAGTCCTGTTGCTAGTGCAAATCTGACAACAGATTTAAGGGGTTCAGGGCATTCAGATATCAATCTAACAGCTTCGTGTGGCTCCAGCCATCGGATGCGCCTACCTTTTGGCTGGTTTACTTTTATGATTGGAGCCTTATCAATCCACTTCCATTCCCGCTCAGCGGCTCTGAGAATAGATTTTATTAGTGCCAAATATGATGATTTAGTGGACTGCGCCGCTGGTTTAGGAACATAAGCAGGGATATCCTTCCCTTTTCTGATGCATGTCTCTTTTTTTGCCAGCCATCTCGCTAATGTTGCTCTATTCTGTAATTTGCTAACAGCGGCATAAATTTTCGCTGACGTAATATTCTTTAATAAACATCCCGAAAAACACTCCAACCAAAAACCCATCAAGCTCTTATCAGTATCAAGAGATTTTTTATCAGACTTTTCCTCCAGCCATCTGACGCAGGCCTCCTCAAATATGACGTCAGGATAATCCCCCAGTTTATCAACTCGCCATAAGTCAGACCTTAATTTGTCGTGCAGTTCCTGCGCTTGCAGCTTGTCCTCTGTGCCAAGAGACTGTTTAATTCTCTGGCCGCCCGAGATCGTGATGTCGGCGTACCAAGTCTTGTTTCTGCGGAATATTGACATTTGTTACCTTCCTTAGCGTCAACCGCGCTCACGGTTACAGTGTGGATCGGATTGTTTAATGCGGCAATGCAATTTTGACGAGTGATAAGATAGGGGGATTGTTTTTTAGTTGGGTCTTTTCTGGCTGCCACTAATCGGCCTGTTCTAATCCAATTCCGTAATGTTGGTGGTGAGACCCCAACAAAATTACATGCTTCCGCAAATGTCAGGGGATATCTATCCATCCTTCATCTCCTTCTGAATCATCCGCACATAATACGCCAGCACTGATTTAGCGCTGAATTTCATGTGGTTGAGTGGTTTAAATTTGGGGGTGTATTTATCGAGAATTGCGGCGACTGCGACATCGTCGTATTTGGGTAGGTTGTTTAACTCATTCAGGCACTCCCTCGCCACCTGTCGTCGTCCGTTCTCGAATGATTGGTTATTCATGATGCTCGGTTGACAAATTCGATTTAATTTGCAAAACGGTTGACGCTAAATAGTCAACCGACACTCTTTCCGTTCTCGAATTTGTTAGTCATTGGTGGTGAATTTAACCTCACTAATAAATTCGATATTATTTTGGGGTGACTCATTACCCCATAAATCCCAGCCCTCGACTGTCTCACGGGCAAATAATTCAATGCGTGGTACATCACCGTATAATTGCTCTAATCGGTAGTGAGCTTCTCGCGGCTTTTGCGAGTGTTCACCCAGACACGAATAAATAACCTGTTTCACGCTGGCGCTTTGTCGTGGCAGTCCATTACCACGAACGGCGATCAATACATCCTCGGTGTTGCTGCGGGTGTAGTTGCCGCCGTTCATCCGTGTTTCGGTGTTGAGCAGTTCCATAAAGTCATGAGCATCGAACAGCCTTTCTTCCCGAATAGCCTTATTGATACGTTCCATCGCTAACTTATTCAGCTTTATCCACGTGAACAGCTTCATGGTCTTAACTGTAAATCCCCATGCCTCAGCCAGCTTAATAGCTTCCAATGCAAAGTTCCCCGTGTACCACATGCAGAGTACGGAATTTTCAGCGGCTATTTGTTCTATGGGTAATCGGGTGAGGGAATAAAAATCGGTAGTAGAGTAGTGGTTATTGGCGGCTCCGTTGCTGGCTGCGTTATTATATTGCCACAGGGGATCAGCTACGATGAGGCTGTATTTCATTCTCCATCCCTACTGTTACTTATATTAAATGGCAATCCATCTGCCTCCATAGGGTTAATATTTGCAAAATCACATGGAATAATGAGACCGCCAAACTCTTTAACCATCATTAATGCTTGTTGGGCTTGAATCGCGATAATATTTTTTGGTAACACTAATTGATAAGTTACTCCATCAATTAAGACCAAAGTCGTCATTGCTTGAACTTGTTTCATGGCTATATTCTCGTTATTTGTTTGGGTGGCGGTATAGATTTACTGCAAATATGCTTTTGTTATCACCTATATCATCAATGCTTTTATAAACCTTACCATCAGCTAAATTATATAGCCACAGGCGCCATATTTTCATATTCAGATACTTTCGATTGCAGCTTGACAATTCCATCAACTAATGCACATATAATAGCACCATTTATGTCAGCCAATTTATGCCAGTCCGCATCATCCTGATGGTACGCATTAATAATAATCTCATATTCAGCGAGCTTTTCTACTGCTTCGCAAAGTGTGATTAACTTCTTAGGTGCTCTCATTAAATCAAGATAATCAATCGCTGCTTGGAATTTAAATCTATCAGCATCGCTGTTTGATTTCATAAAACTATCGTATGCTAACAACGCTAATTCACTACGTTTTTTCATTTCCCGCGCCAACTCAAACGCTTCTTTGCATAAATCTGAATTAGTCATTATCATCACCTGTATATTTAATTTTACCCGTCAATATCCCATCAATTAGTGTGCGCATTTCCCAGCACCAATAGAAAGATTCGACATAAACAGATAGTTGTTCGTAGTTATGTTGCTTGCGCTGAATAAATTTTTCGGCAGCTTCACGGGTTAAATGCGTGTTTACGGTTCTGTAGTCATATTTCCAGTGGAAAACATAGGCATCCTCTAATACAAATATTATGCATTCAGCTTTGTCGTGATCATCTAATTCTGACCAATCAGATAAATATTCCTCTTGGGCGTGTTTAAATATTCTTTCTTTCTGTGTATCTTCAAAACTATCTAATGCCGCCTCAATGGAGTAATATTCCCAACAATCGCAATATATGCCTATCTCATCATCTTCGAGGCCAACAACTTTAACTCGTTCTCTCACTGTGAATGATGGGTTCGTTGTAAAATGCTGGTCAACGCCAGCCCCTTTATGTTGATATTTGAGGCGATTAACAAAATCATTCCATGTTTCACGGGATAATTCGCCGCCGTCTGCCAGTGATGTAAAATCAGTCATTATTTAAACTCCCTGCATATATTCGCTGCCCGTTCGCACATATCAGTATCAAACCAGCCGAAGTGGCATTTGCTAGGACTAATGTCTAGCTGTTTTGCTAACCAATGGTACGCCTCCGTGCGCGCCCAATTCCATTTTTCTCTGACGTAATCGAAATGCTGATGGGCTGATAGACGCGCTATCCGTGTCGGTTTATCCGCCAGTGACCCCATCGGGATATCCGTTCCCTGATGCATGCTGACACGCGCACCACATGTCCAGCAGTGGTATAACCACGGCCAGCGGTTGTCATGGATACGTTTAAATACATTCAGATGATGCTCAATCATCACGTGCCTGCCACAATATCGGCAGTGTGTCGGAATGGGGTAGAGGTCGTTAACTCTGAGAACTGCTTTTGGATTTGGGTTCCATGGGGTGTATTGCATGAGGGACTCTCCTTCATGAATGCCACCCAATGTGTATTTGCCCTTTTTCCTGACGGGTGGCCAAACAATGGTGATTGAGATACCAGCGCTAATATTTCACTGGTTTTGATTTGCGTTTCATTCCATTTAAAAATCAGTGTTCCTGCTGGGCGTAATACTCTAAATGCCTCCCTGAATCCCTGTGCTAAATCATCGCGCCAATTATTTTTATCCAATATGCCGTATTTCTTCCGCTGCCAACCGTTTTCACCTGCTCGTTCCAGATGAGGCGGATCGAATACAACTAACTGAAATGAATTACTGGTAAATGGCAGGGCGCGGAAATCACAGATAATATCCGGTTCAATATTCAACTCCCTGCCATCGCATAAAATATGACGCTCTCGCCGGATATCGCAAAAAATAACATTGGGATTATTGCGGTCGAACCAAAACATCCGGCTGCCGCAACACATATCCAATATGGTTGGTGACACAATAATCCTCCCGCCGCATAGCAGCGTAGTGATGAAATGGTTTTGATTATTTAGTTAATATTGGGATTGCCGAGCACAAATACCCGGTGTTGAAAATCGGTGGAATGGTATAATCTGGGTTTCAGCTTTTCCCCTGTTTTTGCCTTTCCGCATACTCTTTAGCCCATTTACGATTACAGATAACGCATTTTCCATTTGCTACAAACCTCTCCGTATGTCCATGCGGACAGGGTTTCCCCTGAAAATATTTACTGGACTCCTTGATCATTAGTTTGTGTCTCCATAATCATGGATTTTATTTTCCCAAACCCCTGTTTTAATACTTCGCTATTCATCCCCTCAATAGCTGTCCAGCTCCGTGTGGCAAAAATGTTTTCCATAACGTCCAATCGCTGTTCTTTAGCTTCTTTGCTGTTCCCATCCAGCCCCAATTTTACGAATAACCCCTTTATTTCCTCGCACATGATTTCTCTTTGGCGCCTTTCGTACTGAAAACCATCATCCGTGATTTCGTTAACAAACAGCATTGAGCTGTCATGCTGCTCCATTGAATCAAAGTGCTTTCCGCCGATGTTGAGAAAATCAAAATGTGGAGCGAATGTCTGGAAAGTAGGGAAGTCGAACTCTTGTCCATTGAGCCTGTCAGTGCGATCCTTCTCTACCAGCGCCCTGTTAATGATTCTGCCGTTTTCTCTGTGCTTAATCATTTCGATGAGTAGCGATGGTTCATATCCCATCTCTTTCTCGGTTGCCATTTTTGTACCGTTAGTGATGAGTTCCATCTTTCCTGTTTCATCATTTTTTTGGTACTCATAAATAGAACCTGCACGACCACAAACTATTGCGTGGATCTTTGAAGAGAGGAATAAGTCGGTAAATTCAGCCCACTTGGCTTTGATAGGCTTCCAGTGATGGAATTCAAGCTGATAAACAGGTTTTGCACGTGGATTATTCTTTTGGCGTTGAGTATTGAGTTGCTTTAGATAACTATCCTGACAATCTTTCCATACGTGAGTAATTGAGTCTGCAATGATAATGGAGCATTCCTGTTCCGCTTCCCGCCAAAATCCCATCAAATCTTTAATTGCTCGGCTCTCGTCATAAACTAAAAATTCAATACCAACAGCCTCAAAAAACGGAATTATGTATGTTGCCGCTGGTTCTGTATCGAACATAGCAACAGGTTTTTTGAGATTATATGTTTTCCATAACCCTACAGCTATTTCCGTTGCTGTTCTGGTTTTCCCTGACCCCGCATCACCGTAAATTCCAATTTTTGCAAACGCCTGCTTCCGCTCGGCTTTCTTCAAATAACTTTTCATGCTTGTCTCCTCTGCACCTGACACAAACATAATTTGCGTAGCAGGTCATTAACCATCTCATCGACCTCATCGCCCGCATCGAACAGTTCACTGAATATCTCATTCATCCGTGGTGAGAAAATAGAGCATGTCCCTTCTGGTAATGAGTTATATAATCTGTGAGCGTCGTTTTCTTGTTGTTCCTCTACAGCTTCCTGATAGGCTGCCTCTTCCATTCTGCGCTCATATTGCTCATCCTGAGCACCGTAGGGGTTGTAATCGAATCTCATGCCGCCTCCCGATGTAATTGCCTGTTCAATTCCATTGATATTTTGCGCCCCATCCCTGATTTGATAATCGCCTCAACCAAACTCACCTCATCACAGTTATTCACGAGATGAGTTATTATTTCGCTAGGGTCTGGATTGGAGCGTTTGGTGAACTCTGAGAATGTCATGTCAATTTGCAGGTCTGCGGGGTCTTTGAATATTACCTGTGTGCGTCCATGCAGCGTCTTGCTGGTCGTTTCCGCATAGGTATAACTGAGCGTGATTGGATACATGATTACCTCTGTTAAATCGGAATAAATACAGTTAATGAGATGAGAAAGAGAGTAATTCGGCGCTTCCATGCGCCGCCGGTTCCTAACTGCTTGCGGTTTTGTGGGTACGACCGCACACCCGTCGAACATGTTGTTACGCATGTAACAGTCCCTCGTTAGTGAAAACGATTTGTGATTTTCGAGTTTGGATTATTTAGAGGTCAGCGCAATCAGCGCTTTGGCGTGCAGTTCGGCGGATTCGAGGTCGAGGTGGATTAGTCCGCGTTGTAGCCAAGTGATATCATCTATGCCTCCATCCCAAAGCATAATTTCTTCAGAATCTGCGTAAATATCTGGAAGGTAATAATGTGTTAGTTCAGGCAACGGCTCCCTCACTGGCTCAGGAACATCATATACCCCAATTTTTATAGTGCGGGGTTTTAGTCGGTACATCAAATGGATATCAAAATTGATGGCGCGATCGCAATCTGTCCAGATGACATTATCAACACAGTTAAATGCACCATATTGAAAATGCTCCCACGGTTTATCCGTTTCCTGAGCTAATTTCGCGTATTCCATAATTAAATCGGCGTGAATGTGTTTAGGCATTGTTTATCTATCCTCCAATGGCATCGCACCGTCTTCTGGGTAATCAGTGCAATAGACACCCAGTTGTTCTATATAAAAACCACCGTCATCCTGAATTGCTAAATTAGTGCCAATAGTAAATTCTTCGCTTAATCTTATTTCTTCTACTTTCTCGTAGGGGATTCCTACGAAATCACAAATGCGCTGAAATTGTTTAATTGTTAGTGTGATTTTACTCATTATCATTTTCCTATATTCAGGTAATAAAAAGCCCCGCATTGGCGAGGCTGGTGATTATTATTTAAAATTTTATGCCATACATAATAATGTTATCGTAGGGACTAATAATGCTAACGCTATTAGCACGCATATAAATTTAACTATTTTGTTCTTAGATGTGCATCCTATATACATAGATAACACTCCAACTGGAAGCGTTAACCACCAACACATCAAAAACATAAATTTGAACCATTCAAGGCTATACATTTCTGCTACTAACACACATATTCCCTCATGAATTCATTGTCGAATCCATGAATATATCAGAGTCACTCACCACAGCCCACTCGGAAATGAGCTGGAGTTAGTTAATTTCCACCGACGGTTAAATCGAATTCTCTTTTAGTAATGGCTGGCTGCAACCCATTTGCAATGGGTATTTCATTTTCCGGTTCTGGTGACTTTATAAAACGCCAGCCTTTGAATAATCTCCCTGTGTAAATATTATCCATGTAACCTGGAAAGCAGCCTATTTTATCCCGCAAAAATTCCAGTGCTGCCATTCTTTCTGAGATATCCGATTTCATCCGATTAAATTCATAATCAGTCATTACACCCTCACTATTAGTTATTATTGCGCCTGAATATTTAACCACCTCAGGCGGCAGTGGTTCCTCGCTTTCCACAGTCAAGGAAAAATGATAAGTTGGCTATTCCACAGTCAAAAAGGAATAAGAAAAATGGCAAATTTCACTGTTCGCGTTGAGTTGCACAATGCAAACTCCAAGGATTATGATAGGCTGCATGAGAAAATGGAAAATGCAGGGTTTGAACGCGCGATCACCACTGAAAGCGGCAGGGTTTTTCAACTGCCAGATGCGGAGTACTCAATTTCTAGCACAAAATCCACACAGGAAGTTTGTGATTTAGCGCGAGATACAGCAAAGAAAATAAAATCTAATCCATCTATTCTTGTCACTAAATCAAACGGAACCAGAAGATGGTCTGGTTTGGATGAAGACTAATCTTCAGCTTCAGGTTCATCATCACCATCTCCTCGTTTTGGGTTTTCTGTTTCAAGAGCGATAAAACTATCTCTAATATTCCGGGCGATGTATTTCGCCCTATCATTATCGATATAGCAGCGAGACTCCATTTCTATATTAATTACATTTACCAGAGCTTCCCGCGCTGCTTGTTGTGATTCAAGTGTCAATTCTTCAAATTTCATGTCTATCTCCTGTTGTTTAACATTTCGCTGTTACTGTTGTTGATTTGATGTGCCTGCTTTTAACCACATCAGGCGAGGTGGTTCTGCTACTCCCCAGCAACAAAATCGTTTATAATTCAATCTCCCCAGCAAACAAAAAGGACAAATAATGACCACGCCATCAGAGAGGCAAGATATGATTATCCGCGCAATGAATGACAGAGAGTATTTAATGAGTCCGATAAGCACTGAAAAATTTCAGTATCTTACTGATGAGCTTGGTGAGGAAAAATTAGCGAAAGATCTGAGTTACCTTCAATCTATTGGATTAGTTCAATTAGGTGCGGTTGAGATTGGCACTACCGATGATGAGCCTTATTCATTTAATCTTAACAAGATGGCATTAACTGCTGCGGGTGTTGACTATGCCAATATGGACACCATCGGAAATAAAATCAACACGGTAACTATCAAGATTCACCAAAATACCCTTGAGCAGATTGAAACCATTATTATGTCTGCTAATTTGCCTGAGTCAGAAAAGAAAACCCTTTTGCAATTGGTGAAAGAAAAGGGTGCTGAATCTGTTGTTGGCAAGTGTGTTGATACACTATTTGCTAATGCTAGCGCTGCAACACAAGTTCTTTCTGAGTTGGCGAAGAGTGTATTCTAAACCCTCGCACTAACCCCGCCGCTTTCTAGTCTACGGCGGGGATATTTTTAAATATGCCTGCATATTTAACCACCTCAGACGGCAGTGGTTCTTCGTATTCCCCAACACAAAGAAATCGGCTATTATTCAATCTCCCTAACACTAAGAAGGATTGAATTAATGGATATAGGTTTATTTATTTCTTCTGTCAAAAATGCCCTTGGTACTCTTTCGACTATTCAAACGAACGAGGTACTCAGAGAGAGAATCACTTTCATCTACGAGCAAATTGAAGTAATTCAAAAAGCCAATGAAGCGACCGAGAAAGAACTTGCCGAGCTTAAAATAAAGAACTGCGAACTTGAGAAGGAAGTAGCGAGTTATCGGGAAAAGGATCAATTTATCCAGCACATGGGAGCGACCTTTAGAAAAGATTCCTCTGGCGGCTACATTAGGGCTGTGTATTGTCCCAATTGTCTTAAAGCGGTCGGTAGTGGATTCCCTAATTTTCCTTACCATTGTGGCTCCTGTGGTTGGTCATCTGAATTTGAGGGTGGAGATCTTGAATCAATAATGAAAACCCTCCCATAACTTACTCCTCATAGCCCACTCATCGAATGGGATATAATTAGCATTTGAGTCAGCCGCATAAGTGTTAAACCCTCGCACTCACCCCGCCCGATTCCAATCTACGGCGGGACTTGGTTTTGGTTGAATAAAGTGCCACTTCACTCATGCAGCAAGATCCGCTGCCGTTGTCGTTCTTAGTATCTTTCTTCAACTCAATCATTAATTGTGCCAGTACATCAATTTCATCTACTGGCTTAATGATTGAATCCCAAATTTCTTCCACTGAGCGGCTTTGGAGTTTCTGCGCTGTCTCCTGTTGTTTCTTTGCCAAGAAAGCCGCTCTACGCTCATAACGACGAGCTGCGTAGTCACTCCGTATAACGGTTACTGTTGTCATATCGCCTCCGTAAGTAAGTTTTGGTGGTGTAGTCGTTCACCTTATTTCCACTACACCCCAAAACCTACTCAGTGGTGGTTGATTCAAGAATGCCTGAATCTGTTCCATAATGTTAAAGAGCGGTGTCGAGTCATCCAGTTCTTCTTATGCCACTGGCGGCTACTTCGTGGGCGTCCTGCCTGTTCGATGTAATTAATTTAAGATATCTTAAATTTAAAGTCAATAGTGAGTTTAAGAAAACTATAATTTAATTACAGTGAATTCCGTATAGTAATGAATTAAAGGGAAATTAAGATTGATCTCAGATAGCCACCTTAGCGGTGGCCTTCAAGGTGAGGGGTTAAAAATCTTCGCAGTTATCTATATATCTAACAGCTTTTACGATGGCACTGACGTATTGGATTTTGTCTATCTCTGAGCGCTCCATAGTGATGGGCCTATGATCGCTATTTATACTGCTAAACTGATACTTTCCATCTCGTGTTTCACCGAATATTTTTATCATATTGTGCCCATTTTTAGTTCTAACAAATACCTCATCGCCATGATGTACTGGTGTGTTTGGTTCTACAACAACAAACTCACCAGACTGAATGCGAGGCCACATACTATCCCCTTTTACCTTGAGGCTATAGGCATCCCTATCATCGCTGTAAATGCGCAGCCAACCGTTATGTTCTTCCACCATATCAACTGCACCATCTAAACCTAGTACCGCTTCACCTACAACTTTGACTAATCCATTTTTTAATCTTCCTGCATACTCTAGATCGGGCTTTTTCTGGGGTTGTTCCTCTCCTTTTAATATGTAATGAGCTGAGCATTGAAGCGCCGAGGCTAAGGATAGAAGATTGTCCCCTTTAGGTTCCGTCTCCTCTTTTTCCCACTGCGAAATAGCACCGTGCGAAACCCCAACTAACTTAGCTAGTTGTTTTTGGGTGAAATTTAACTCTTTCCTGCGCAACCTAATGCGGTGACCGATATTCGTTTTCATAATTAAGATATCTTAAATCCCATTGACTTAAGATTCCTTTAATCTCATAATTATAGAGTTCTTGAAAAATGGAGGTTTAAAAAGTGCTCAAAGATGAAGCAATAAAATTTTTCGGTAGTCAGAGAGCTATAGCTGAAAAACTGAACGTGTCCGACGCCGCAGTTTCTCAATGGAAAGAAATCATTCCTGAGCGTGCTGCTCTCAAATTAAACAAGATCACTAACGGTAAACTGAAATACAAGCCGAACTTATATAGTAAAGCTGTGTAGTAACAAGCTCTTTAACATTACAGACCGCTCTAGGCACTCTTGGAGCAACTCACTATCACCTATCTCAGGATAGTTGATCTCTCTTTTTATTTTCTAAACAAAGTCTAACTGTCATTTCACTTTAGGAATTTTACGGATGAGAAAAGTAATGAACAAAGTATCAATCAACTATGACGGGGAAACAATCGACATTTCCCCGATAAAGATGTCAACGGCTGCGGAGATAATCAGCCGCTTTAGCGCTGGCAAAATATCTGCGACCTTCGGAATTGACCCCCTTTTCATGACGACGACAGAAATCGACGAAACTGTTGGTGCTCTCTGCATATGCCCGAACGACGATTACGCCACTGCTTTCCGTTTTTTGAATGAGTTTCTCATTGAGTTGTTCCCATTCCTCGAAAGTCGCGGGAAATCCTTGTGCATCAGTAAAGATATTTAGGAATTCATGATATTGCGATTCGTCTTTGTAGCAAAAAACACCAGCAGCTTCTACCTGCATAGACATGTCGAACCTCCTTCGGTTCTTAGTTGTGGAAAACCAAGAATAAATCGAATGATGGTTCGGCACCAGTGACAAAAAGAAAAACCCCAGTTGCGCGAACAACTGAGGTCTCTGAAATGCAACTTGAGATGTCGATTTAACGACACGAGGTATGCAAGCCCCTCAAAACAACATTTCACAGGAGAATTATACATGAAAAACAAATTTAATCACAGCGGCGTGCATAAAAATAATGCGCGTGACCAGGTAGCCCGTCAGGTTACTGAGCAGGGAGTTAAAAAACTGCGGGGTGCTCTGGAGGATGCCAAGTTGCGTCTGGAGCATCGTGAGGAACTGACCGGAGGCGCACGCCATGAGTAACGTTGCAAGGCTTGATGACTATCGGCCTCGCCCTGAGGCGATGGAGAGGAAAGTGGCTGATGTTGACGATGGATTCACACGGATAGCCAATGAATTACTGGAATCTATAGCGAGTTCAGATCTTACAGCCAGACAGTTAAAAGTCATGCTGGCAATTATCAGAAAGACATACGGCTTCGGTAAAAAATCTGATCGTATTGCTGATTCTCAAGTGGCAGAAATCACAGGCTTATCCAGACAAAATGTGAACAAGGCAAAAAATGAATTAATTTCAATGCGTTTTTTGATTATTGATGGTAACAAAATAGGGGTAAACAAAGCCACAACAGAGTGGATTAATCAATCTAGAGACAGTGTCTCTAATTTGAAGACAAAAAATGTCTCTAACTTAGAGACAGACGATGTCTCCAATGTAGAGACACACAAAAGAAATACTTTAAAGAAAAAAGAAAAGATCCCCCTAACCCCCACAGGGGAAGAAAATCTCGCTCTCGAAATATTGGATTATTTTAACCAGCTTACCAACTCACGATTTCAATCAACGACTCCAATCCTGAAAGCGCTCTCCACTGTGAAGAGCAAAGGGGAGTGCTACACGCCAGATGAAATCAAGTTGGTCATTGAATGGGCGGTAACCCAATGGAAGTACGGAGAGAAACTAAAACCTGAAAACCTGTTCCGCATGACCCGATTCGATGGCTACCTATCAGACGCGGTTAAGTGGAAAGAGCGAATTGACAGAAACCCTACTGACTGCCCTCATGCAGAACTCATCACCCTCTGGAATAACAAGATCCCTGCTCGAAGCGTCGATGCTCAGGAATGGACATCACGCAGGCCTGCCTACCGGAATCTGGAAACCGTGTGGAACGGTAAAACCAACAAAGGGAGCTGGCGAGAGGTTCAGCACATGGCGACATGCTTTGAGCTGATCAGTCAGTCATCCCTGTTCAGCCAACTGGAGGAGAAACCGTGGCTAACACTGGATTGGATACTCAAGCCAGAAAACTGGCCGCAGGTTTACGAACAGGCAAAACGGGAACATATCGCACGACGCAACGGGGGTTAACATGGACAAATTTTCTGATATTTACACAGAGCAGGCGGTCATTGGCAGTATTTTGATTTCTGGTGATGAACATGCTGACGCGGCAATCAGTGCAGTGGAATCACTGACTGAAAATGATTTCAGTTCTGTCGCTCACAGGCTGATCCTGAGAGGGTTAAAAAAACTCAATGTAACGGGCAGTAAATTTGATTTGGTTTTGCTAAACAGCGAGCTGGAGCAAAGCGGTGATGCGGGTCACTGTGGAGGATTTGCCTACATCGCTGAATGCTCAAAGGGCGTACCCAGCCTGCAACTACTGCCTAACTACATCGATAAACTCAAGCAACTATCAATGACCCGCCAAATGTTGTCGGTTTTGCACACGGGTATCGCCAGAATCACTGAGGGTGGAGTGAATGCGGTTCAGGATATTGTCGGTGATATTGAGAACCAGATATCAAATATCGGTAGCGCGAATGATGGTGGAACCGCTCACATCATGGAGGGGGTGGAGGAATCGATAGAAATCATTGAATCGATGATCAATGGTGATATCTGGAAACATAAAACTGAGTTTGGGATGCCAGATATTGACCGAGCGTTTGGTGGATTTAACAACACCGATTTTATTGTGATTGGCGGTCGTCCCGGCATGGGTAAGACCATGATGAGCACAGCAATAACGAAATCGGTCGCATTGAAAAACCGTAAGCCAGTGATGTTTTTCAGTTTGGAAATGCCCAAGTGGCAAATATCAGAGCGTATTGCATTTCATCATGCGCGTGTTTGTAAACAAGATTTATTGGGTGAAAACTGCTCAAAGGAAATGATGAATGAAGCGTGGGCAAAACTGGCTCATGCACTAGATGATGTTCAAAAATCATCAATACATACCAATGACAAATCGTCTTTGAGTATCAACCAGATACGAGCAGAAGCCCGACGGATGCACAAAAAGACTGGCGGCCTTGGACTGATTATTGTTGATTACCTGCAAAAAATGAAAATGACCAATCCCGACAACATGAACCAGTCAGTTGGTGAGATCGCTACAGGGTTAAAAAATCTGGCTAAGGAACTAAAATGTCCGGTTGTTGCTCTGGCTCAGTTAAACCGTAATTTGGAGCAGAGAACCAATAAACGGCCTGTTAACGCAGATCTGAGAGAGTCGGGAATTATTGAGCAAGAAGCTGATGTTATTTTCATGGTGTATCGTGATGATAAATATAATCCCAATACGGAATTGAAAGGAATTACTGAGATTATCTGTACCAAATCACGTCACGCTCCCGGTGCTGAAAAATCGTATTATTTTACAAACGCGCACGGAGGGTTAGATCCCGCTGACCTCACTAGAGTTAAATCCGATAGGTATCAAGAAGACATTGAATTTTAACCTTAAAAATCTATTGTTATGAATGCTCTAAAACATCACATTAGGTACATGTTAATATGAAAATGAACTACAAGATATTTGGGTTAAGTCAATAAAACAGGGGTTGAAATGGAAACAAGAAAGCGCGAATTACTTAAGCTAACCCACAAATACAAAGAGTTAAAAGAGCGAATTGAGGAAACATTTGAAAAGGGAAATAAAACTCCTCAGAAATGGCTTGATGAAAAACTTGCTCTTCAAGATGAAATTTGTGATTTAACTAATTCAACGATAACAGATGAATTAATGGAGAGGGAATCAATGACAGATGAGGCACTGATTTATTTTTTGAAGGAAAAATTACTTATAATTACGGCTCAATTAGCAACGGTTAAATGTGATTTTTATCCTGATCAAGAGCGAATCGATAAGGCCATCAGAGCGTCAGCTTATGCCGTTGATACGATAGAGCGACACCTTCAAAAATTCTAACCTCCTTCGCCTGCTATATGCAGGCTTTTTTAACCCCACCGTAAGGACTTTTAGCATGAAAAAAGCCAAAAAAGGAGCAAAAAATATACTAATTCGAATATCAATCGCCGCGTTTGTTTTAGTTCCCCTCTCTGTAATTATTCTTATCACGTGGCCTATCCAACAATTAAACAATCTCTCCAATTGGTTATTCCAGAGAGTTTATAAATTTGTGGTAACTAACTATTTCGAAAGGGTAAAGTAATGAAAATCAAACAGCTACAACAACAGATTCACCAACAAAATATCGCCGCCGGTTGGTGGGATAATCCCCGTGAACGCGGAACATTGCTCTGTTTAATCCATTCCGAAATCAGCGAGGCAATGGAGGGTGAACGCAAAAATCTGATGGATGATCATTTACCTCATCGCCCTATGGCTGAGGTGGAACTGGCTGATGCTGTCATTCGTATTTTGGATTACGCAGAGGCATTTGGTTATGACATTGAGGGCGCGATTGCTGAAAAATTAGCATACAACCGGCATCGGGCAGACCATAAACGAGAAAATCGCGCCAAATCTGGCGGTAAGGCATTTTAATGAAAATCAAAACATCGGAACTAACGGGACGGGCGTTGGATTGGGCTGTGGCGTTGGCGATTGGTATGGATATTTATATATGCGGTCGTTCTCGTGATGATGAATATGGATGGATTGGTAATTATAACGTCGCCGCGGCGGCATTTAAGAAACCGATTATCACCGTTAGCCTCTGTGGTGATGTTCATATTGAATTTCAGGCAGAGGTAAAACTGTATTCTCCATCTACCGATTGGTCACAATGCGGACAGTTGATTGATGAATATCTAGATAGCTTAACCCGCATGAGCATTGATTCCCCTTGGGTGGCGTCTTGTAAAGCGGTAACAGTGGATGACTTTTCCATTTGGAAAGTGCAAACAGGTGACGCGCCTAAAATCGCCATCTGCCGCGCTGTGGTCGCTGCAAAATTAGGCGACGAGGTTGAGATACCGGATGAGCTGGTGGAGGCAAAATGACAGATAAACTCAAATCGTGCCCGTTTTGTGGTAGCGACGATTTATGTCCAGATTATGAGGACAGGGACTCACTTTTCGCATCTTGGATTAATTGCGGGAATTGCGGAACTGATGGCCCATTATCGAAATGGGAGGATAGTTACGCGGCGGCGGAATCGGCAGCAATTCAGGCATGGAACCAGAGGGCGAATGACGATGAGGGATGCAATTGAACGACTGAACAACTCAGCAGGCCATGATTACCAGTGGTCAGCTATGTGTCGGGTTCACATCTGTAAAAAATGCGGCACAGCAGAGCACCGCAGCGGTTGGTATTGGTGGGCGGGACATAAGTCAAAGCAAGAACCGCCATGTGCATACAATCCGCAAATTGATAGCGCAGAAATGCGGAACTGGTGTGCAGAAAATGCAACTTATGAGGGGTTATGACGGGGGTTAGGCATGGATAATTTCTGCCTACATGAATCGAATAAAAAACTATTTTACGACAACCTGAAACAACTACTCGCCACTCACGAAAAACTCAGTATCTCAGTCAAACCCTACAGAAAAAAACGCTCACTATCTCAGAATGCCCTATCACATAAATGGTACGGGGAGATTAGCGCATATTTGGTTAAATCAGGTCGCGATTACTGTACTCCAGAATGGGTTAAACGGAATCTCAAGAAGACCTATCTGGGTTACGCTGAGGTGGAATACGTTGATTTTGTTACTGGTGAGATTGAAACACATCAAGAATTGCGCCACACGTCAGATTTAGATACTGGCGATATGTATTACTACATGAGCCAAATTGAGGCGTGGTGTTTTCATGCTGGTATTGAGTTAACCACACCAGCTGACAGCGAGTACATGAAACTCAAACAGGAGCAAGAGCGGTGAACGAAATCAGAAAACCGGTGGATAAATTACCACGTAATTACGGATGGAACAGATTAAAGCTGGCTCAACATAGTTACGCCGATTTAGAGCGACTCCGAATTGACGTTGAGGAAAACCATGCGTGTCAGGATGGTATCCATCTCATTGATACGAAAGGCCGGAAAAAGCTGGATGCAATAGATTGGGCGATATACAACAAACAAAAGGCGGAAAGGGATGAAAAAGCTAAGACGGCGGAAATGTAAAGAGTGTGGCGAGCAGTATGAACCAGAACGGCAATTACAAAATACCTGCTCAATCCAGTGTGCAATAGCCAGAGGTAGGAAACAAGAACAGAAAAAACGAGAGGAACTGGAACGACGACGAAAGAAAGATAATAAAATTCAGCAGAAGCTAGCCCGCGACAAACTCAAAGCCCGCAAACTCTCAGTAAAGCCCCGCAGTTATTGGATTCAACAAGCTCAACGAGCAGTTAACTCATATATCAGAGAGCGAGACCGCGATTTACCGTGCATTTCCTGTGGTACGTATACATCTGCTCAATGGGATGCGGGTCATTACCGGACAACGTCAGCAGCGCCTCAATTGAGATTTGATGAACGGAATATCCATCGCCAGTGTGTTGTCTGTAACCAGCATAAATCGGGGAATCTGGTTCCGTATCGGGTGGAGTTAATCCGGCGTATTGGCCTGGAACCGGTTGAGGCTATCGAATCGAATCATGACCGCCACCGATGGACGATTGAGGAATGTAAGGCGATTAAATCTGAATTTCAGGAGAAATTAAAAATACTGAAACGGGAGGCGGCATGAGTATCTTCGATGATTTTTATGAGGCTCTTGAAGATGCCAGACATAAAAAAGAAAAGTACGGCAAAGATTACAACATTATTCAGAAAAGAGACCGCGCTATTGTCGTCGGGGAAGTGATGCGCGGTGTCAGGGTGATGTTTAGCACTGCCAATGATAAATATCACACAGTATTGCCGGGGGTGAAATGAGTAGCATCAGGGAAAAACAGCTCACTAAAGAGCAACAAAACTGGATTGAACGATGGTTAAATTTGTGGGGAGCATGGGTTTACAGTGGCAGGATTGATAAGCGTCAGGTGAACATGATTTACCAGTTCATGGTGAGCGTAGAACCCCGTAAGAGACAAGACAGGCCAATATGCAATGATGATGATGGGATGTTGATTTCTCAGGTTGTTGATTCCGTCATGTGCATTGACCAGCGTGCGTACGGTATTTTACTGAGCTACTACGCCCACGGCGCCTCGAAACTGGCAATCGCATCTTACTATCACCGAGTTACAAATCCACGCAAAATGATGACCCGTTCTGGGGGGCGATTTAAAAAACCGTCTCGCGGTACATGTCGTCGTGAAGTTGATGAGATTTTAAACGCGAGTGTCTACCTGTTATATCAACCTCTACAAAATGCGTTTAATTCACGTAAACGTGTAGAGAAAATTAAAAAGATTGCATAGAACATGTTGACATCAATGAGCAAATGAACAATACTTTCTGATAAAGTCGCCGTAAGTGTTTCTTAGGTGCTTTTCCAGAATATCTAAGCCTCGCCATCGTGCGGGGCTTTTTGCTATCTACCCGTAATAAACTCAGAGTTTACACCCCCGATCGGGGTTAGAGATCACCCCCATGCAAGATGAATTCGATGGCTTTATCCAACCATCGGGTAATTCCGGATAGTTCAAATTACCCGATATCGGATTTCCGACATCGGAACAAATTCAATCGGTTATAAATTCAAGGCTGCGCGTGTGAAGTGACCCCTTATGTTGGTTGTCCAACTATTTCATGATAACGACAAGGTAAGCAGCACTTGTGGCAATTCAGCAGTCTTAATATAACTGGATGAAATTAATTGAATCTTTCTGTGTGTGGAGTCAAATTTACAATTAAGAAAAATAGCTTAAGTGAGCTAATTACCGTAGAATTCCGACCATCTTATATAATGGGTGGAGTCTTATAGCAATGGGGAATAAATCTCAATCAGTTAGTATCATTTACAAAGGGAAAGCTCTTGATAATCACAAGATGGATATTTTGGCATTTGCTAATAGCCTTCAAGGATTAGGGGATGCTATTTATGACGCTAATAAAATTATTAATGGCGGAAATGATATCCAAGTAAATGTGGATGCAAAACTGATAGCAGGGTCATTTGGCTTTGATATTGAGGTTATTCAGAGTGCCGCAAGTGCTAAAGACATCATTCAAATTTTAGGGTTATCCTCGATTCCTCTAGCTATGGGTGGGGCAACTGTGCTGGAAGTTTTAAAAAAACTAAGCGGAAAAAAGGTTGACATTGTCGAATCAGAGACAAATAACAATCTAGTGAAATTAAGAGTTGATAATGAAGAGATCATTTGCACAAAGGATGTTGAAAAAATTGTTAACTCACCTGAAATTCGCAAATCTATTGATTCTTTCGTCAGAAAGCCACTTTTAATTGATGGTGTTGATAATTTTGTTGTAAAGGAGTTCCGTAGTTCTGAAAAGAACATTCTCGACATAGATCATAATGAAGCTGAAAAATACAAAGCACCAAAAGTATTATTTGAAACCAAAGAAGAAGTAGATGAGATTGATACAACAGTTACTTTTATCTCAGCACATATGGACAAGAAGAGTGGTTGGCGGGTAGAGTTAGATGGTGAAAAACGGAATGTCAGAATGGAAGATGACCAATTTATCACATTAGTAACCGGCGCTGATGCCCCCAAAATCTTTGGTGAGTTATTTGCTGTAAAAATGAAAAAAATTATAAAAAATACTAACGGTGTAGTGGACGAGAAACTATCCATTACAAAAGTTGGTAGACATTTCGCTGATCAGGCGAGAAAAATCATAACTAATGCGAATAAAACATGATGCCAGACATAAGTTTATTGAGTTCGCTGGGATTGCTGGCGGCCTTTCCCGCTATATTTATTACTACGAGGGTAGCTATTAGATGGCTGCTCAATAAACTATTGCCTGAAACAAAAGTTCACATCAAATATACTGATGTAAATAAAAACACTTATAAAACTACTATTTATATCAATAATGATGATGAGTTAATGAAGCTCATTGATGACATAGCAGAAAAGAATAAAAATGAGAGGGGGAGAGCAACCCCTCATGTCTGAACAGAAAAAAGCGAGCAGTAAATTATTAAGTGTTGCCGGAGGTGGAGGCATAGGGATGTTTCTTATGAAGTTGCCACTTTTCTCTAGTAATCCTGTATTAAGGGATGCTTATATGGCTGCTGTCCCCCTGATCTCTATTGCGCTAAGTGAGCTATTTTCTTTTGCATGGACAATATTTGCGATAGACCCCCATGAAGTCAGGCTCAGAAGAAAACTAAGACACATAAAAGTTCAACTGAAAAGTAACTTAGATGATGAAAGCAACTCAATGTCACCAGATATGCGCTTGAAAGCACAAAAACGCTATGACACTATCTGTGGTATAGAAATGGGAATTTACCCATTATCTATAATCAGTGATCTAGATGGGGTAGCATCAACAGGCACTCGTTCACAAGAAAGTAGTTGATTATTGCGTTAGATGGCTACTTTACAAATAGAAATATTTTCTTAAAAGATCGCTCAGGCGGTCTTTTCTAATTCTGCCACCGCAATCACTCCCAGAACCTCAGTCTCTCCTATTGCGGCTGGCAACCTTGACTTGTGAGCCTGACAATACAAGTGGTAATAGTTAAAACAGATTCTAAGTTTGTTTAAAATTGGGTTAAGTTTGCAACCATACATCCGAGGTGAATAAATGAAAGTATCCATCGAACTTAACGGCGAAATACTCTGGTATCGTGATGAAGAGAAAGGCGAGGGAATGGCTTCAACTGGATACGTAAAGGACGGCACACAGCAAAAAATCATTACCGCCCTTAAAGCTGCGTTATCTCAGGCTAAAGCTGAATCTTTATGCTGGGATAACCGAGATTGAATGTCGGATCTTTGCTGAACCTCCTCCTAAATCAATTGTGACATTCCAATACCCACTATAAGGAACGCCTAATCTTGCTGGGAGTTGTCGGAAAAAACCGCCCCCACCATGATGCTGAAATCCTCGGCGGTTCTTATAGTTATTAAAATTACTATCTGTCATTAACAAGATATTACATTGGTGTGAGCAATCAACCACAACGATATCGCCTTGATTGAGATGCATTCTTTTATGCAAGAACTGCATTATTTCCCCTTTTTAGAGGTAATCAGCCATCCCTCTAATTGCTGGTTAATCTTTGGCTGACCTAACAGCTTACCTTAACTATCAACCCATTACTTTTAACCTACTCACAGGGGTAACCATCGTTCACCCCACGGACGCCCATTGTTCTAATGGGGTGGAATATGAAGATGAAAGAAAATCCTGATTTATGGGCTGACTTACTCAACGGCCTAAAAAACTCGTGGCCGCAAATATCCGGTTCTGCTTTGGCAATAGCCATTTGTTACGGCCGACTAATTTACGACGGTGTGGAGCGGAAGAACCGCTGGGTAGAGGCGCTGCTTTGTGGGGCCTTATCATGGAGTGTATCCAGTGGTCTGGAGATGTTTGGCATTCCTATCAATTTTGCACCGGCTATCGGGGGCGCCGTTGGTTTTATTGGCGTTGAGAAAATCCGCGAGTTTGCTGTTCGTGCGATTAACAAACGGTTGGGAGATAAATAGTGAGCAGAGGCATTCGCAATCATAATCCGGGTAATATTGACTATAACCCGAAGAATGACTGGCAAGGTCAAGTTGGAATCGAGACAGGTGCAAAAAATCCTCGGTTCTGCCTGTTCAAATCGCCGGAGTATGGCATCAGGGCACTGATGAAGTTGTTAATCAACTACCACAAAGGCGGGCATAACAGTGTCTCTAAAATCATTAATCGTTATGCACCCAGCAATGAGAACAACACCACGGCTTACATTAACGGTGTTTCTGAGGCGGTGAACGTAGACCCAAATCAGGTTCTGGACATCAATAAACCGACGCTGATTGCACTGGCAAAAGCCATTATCCGGCATGAGAACGGCAATCAGCCGTATTCTGAGGCAACGTTTGAGAAAGCGTTTGAGATGCTATGACCGCCTACGAGAAGGTAGTACTCGTTATTATAGCCGGACTCATTGCTTGGTCTAGTTGGTTGATGGCATCGTTAAACGAAGTAAATGATTTAAATAAAAAACTAACGACTGACTTCAATGAACAAGTTGCTATCAACACTCGGCAGCAAGAACGGATCCAGCAACTCCACGAGCTGGACACCAAACACACTCAGGAACTCGCCCATGCCAAGACTGAAATCGATATTCTTCGGGCTGATGTTGCCGCTGGTCGTCGCAAGCTGCGTATCAAAGCCGCCTGCACCGTGTCTGAAACCGTTACCTCCAGCAGCGTGGGCGCTACAACCGCCGTCGAACTCACTGGAGAAACTGGACAAGCTGTTCTCGATATCCGAGAAGGCATCATCAACGACCGGGCAAAACTGAGCTATTTGCAGGAATATGTTAGGACTGAATGCGGAGTAACGAAATGAAAGATCCAATACTGGCATCAATAAAATTTGATACCAGCAAGTTAGATAAAAAAATAGATGAATTAAAATCAGCGTTTCCTAAAGGCATCCTTGAGCATATTGGCGACATAATCACCAGCTTGTTTAGTAATGTCATTTTTACTGATTGCTCTACCACAAGAAGCGCATTTGGTTCCTCTGAGGTCGTCTATTTTCTTGATATCGACGCTGGAGCGTACAACGAGATCCTTACGACAGTTAGGGCACTTAAAACTAAGCTTACTCATCAATAACATTCCTCATCTGACTGTGGAATGACCAAGATATCAATTTTCCTTGACTGTGGATAGCAGGAAACCACTACTGCCTGAGGTGGTTAAATATGCAGGCTTTTATTTCTCTACCCATTCCCTGAGTGGCTACAGGAATAACCCATGCTGCCACCCGTTCCTATCGCGTACCCAGCGCTCACGGGCTGGTGGCATTTTTGTATCTGAATTTCACCGTGCATTCACACGCATACCAATAAAAACGCAGAACCTTACAGAAAGTCGAGCCTGAGAAAACCGTTATTAATAGGGTATTTCTGCGGGCGGTTTTTCTGTGTGAGCAGGTTCGATTTTCTATAAGGAAATATCCGATGAGTACAGCATTAACTTTCAAAGAAAAAGAAGTTATCCCTTTTGATAATGGTGACGGGAAGATCTGGTTTACCGGCAAGCAGGTTGCACAATTGCTTGATTACTCTAAAACCAAGTCAATAACCAATTTGTATAACGCTAATTCTGATGAGTTTACTCCAGCCATGACCGAGGTCATTACAACAGTGACCTCGAAAGAATCAAACACTTACAGCAATTTGAGGACAAAAGTTCGTATATTTTCACTTCGTGGTCTTTATCTGTTGGGAATGCTGGCTGACACTCCTGTTGCAAAGGAACTACGTAAATGGGTGCTGGATTTAATAGAAAAGGAAAGCCAGCCACGAGATTTGTCCTTGATGGATATGGAGAGCCTCAAAGAACTGACCATCGGTGAAATGCAAAATCGTCTGGTTGCTGCCAATAAGTGGTCATATGAGAACTTTGGGCGTAAAGGCAGCGATCTGATGAATCTGCGCAAGCGTCACCTCAAGAAAATCCGCAAGGCTGAAAAGGCCATTCTTGAGTTATCACAGCTTACATTGCCCGGACTTGATGAGTTCCCCGATGGGGGAGATCCCGCATGAACCACGAACAATTTATCGAGAAGAACGTACAGGCCGAGTTAACCAAGCTCGGCTTTTCTTCATCTATAGCGGGGATGGCGAGTGACCGTGCAAAAGAACATTACCGCCGTTCAGCATCAGCGAGCAGGAAAGGTAAGCTGTTTGATGACTGTCTGAGTATCGCTAAGGCATGGGCGAGCAAGTACGAAAGACGATGATTTTATAAAATGCTGTAAACGTCATTCTAGGAGTGGCGTTGATAGAATTTTGTATAGGTTTTGGTCACTCGCGGTCTCGAAAATTGTCGGGGTTATATCAACCCGAGTAGTTATTTATTCTGATTTATGGGAAAAAGATGGCTACATTAAATGATCTAACCAACCGCCTGACCACAATCAGAAAACAAATCCCGTTCGCCGTGGCTCAGGCACTCACTCAGGTCGCGCGTGAGATAGAAAAAGCCCAGAAAGTGGCATTTGAACGCAAACTGGAAAGCCCAACACCATTTACGGTTAAGGCGGTAAGAAGTAAAGGGGCGCGTAAGGATGATCTGACTGCGAAAGTGTATGTATTGCCAACGGCTGCCGGTTATCTGGAACCGTTTGAACAAGGTGGCGTGCATAAGCTGAATGGCTCTGCCTTGCTCAACCCTAAGAACGTCAAACTCAACAAGTATGGCAACTTACCGCGTAACAAACTGAATCAGCTAAAAGGCAAAGAGGATACCTTTATTGGTGAAGTCTCTACACGGTACGGAGAAGACGTTAATGGCGTATGGCAGCGTAAGAAAGCTAAGAAAGTGAAAAAGAACAAGAGGCGGTTAAAACGCTCACCGAATGGCACCCGCCGACCGAGGCAGAAACAGCGACCGCCAAAACTGCTTATTCGGTTTGGCGATGCCCTGCCAGTTGAACCGGTACTCGGTTATCAGGAACGTGCGCAACAAATGGCTCAGGCACTAATGCCGCGAGCGATAAGCAGGGCATTGAGTGAGGCAATCCGAACAGCGAAATGAATTGAGACCGCGGTCCCAACTAGATGAGGTTGAACTATGGGAATGATAATCTCGGTAGTCATAACATTGATAGTCGTCATATTCATTTTAATTACGTCGAATGGTTCATATCCCGCCAATGTGTCCTGTCCACCACCACGACCAAAAAGACGAGTTGATGAGGCTGAGACCGCGGTCCCAACTATTACCCATAAAAACAGGGAATAAATATCATGATACACAGTTACATACGGCAACTAACCTTGTTGAAAACACAAATAGAGTCATTATTGCGATATATTGAGTCTATTCAAAGCAAAGAAGCCGAAGCAGAATCTGCAGCAGAAAATGATTTGAAATCATTACTGACCTATCACCTACAGGAATTAGATATTGCACCATCACTCGATAAGCAGCGGATGGAGGAGAAAGCAATACTGAGTAGAGCATGCGGCTCAAAGAAACACCCAGTGACGTGGATTATTCAGCTGGGTGCGGAAAATGTACTATTCAGTCGTGTGATAAACGGGCGCATAGATGAGAGCTACGTATCCGTTAATAGACAAAAAGCTAACGTTTATGCAGCAGCTATTCTGAATGATCTTGAACCACCAAAACATCTTCAGAAGTCCGATAGACCGACTGTGAAAATTCAATCTGAATAATATCTTCACTGGTTCGTTTCACGCGAGAAAAGTCCAACCCACTGAATGATACTCGTGTGTCGCGAGGTAAATCCTTGAGTTGGTCTAACAGCTCTCCAAGCTCAATCGTATGACTGTAAATAATCTCTTTACTTGGCATTCATTTACTCCTGTTTGTGTAATGGGAAAGAGAATATACAGCTATGAGCGGGATAAAAAATCGACATGAGTGGCAACCAGAGTATTCAAAGAGGTAACATGAAAAAGACGCAAATGCAACTAGCACAAGAAGCTATCGCTCGCCTGAACGCAATGAGTAGAGAGGAACTGCTATCTGTATTGATAGAAGCTGGAGTTGCAGAGCCTGATTCAGATAGTGGTATCAGCGGTTCTTCTTCTCATTGTCAATACTCCACGCTACAAGGAGAGGAAAGTGAGTGATGATACAGATAAATATTTTGGGTCCTTCTGAAAACCTTTATAAATCATGGGCATTGCGCGCCGCGTTTTTTCACTAGCTATCAACTTTTGAAATTTGGGTAACAGGTAACACAGAGGTAACAGATGAACCAGTCCGAATTTGCCAAATTGCATGGGGTCAGCCGTAAGACCGTCACCACGTGGAAAGCTCGTGGCTGGCTGGTTATGACGGATGACGACATCGATGTTGAAGCGTCAAACGCCAACATTGAACGTTACCGGAAAACTGTTACCCGCAACGAAAAAAAGCCCAAAGGTAACACGCAGGGTAACAACAAGGGTAACGGGTCAGGTAACAAACAAGGTAACACGCCTGAAGTGGACACACCGGCAAAAATTGTGGAGCGTATCCTCACGGAACGGGGCGCAGACATGACACTGGATGAAGCCCGCACCATGAAGGAAAACTATCTGGCGTTGCTGACCCAGCATGATTATGACCTGAAATCCGGTCAGGTGTTACCGTGGCAAGATATGATCGAGGCTGTCGGACAAGAATACTCACGTATGCGTACCCGCTTGATTGCTATCGCGCCCGAACATGGTCCCCGATTGCGGGCATTGGCGACTACCTCAACGGATACGGAGTTTGTGGCAGCCTTGCAGGAAATCATTCATGAGGCGATGGAGGAATTAAGCCTTGATAACAGTACACACAGGGCAGAGGGGGGATAATGCATGGCAACACTTCACCCGTGCACTGGTTCAGAAACGTGCTGATATCAGACCTCCAGAGCCGTTATCTTTAAGTGAGTGGGCTAATAAATACGCGGTATTGTCTAAAGAAAACAGCGCCCAGACGGGTAAATTCCGGTCGTTTAAATATCAGGATGGCATGATGGATGCCATCACCGATCCCTCAGTCACCCAAGTCTCTGTCATGAAATCAGCCCGTGTCGGGTACACCAAGATACTGGATCACGTGGTAGGTTATTATCTGTCACATGACCCATCACCCATATTGGTGGTACAGCCCCGCGTAGAGGATGCGGAAGATTACAGCAAGACTGAAATTGCCCCGATGCTACGGGACACGCCGGTATTGAAAGATATCGCCGGCGAAGCGAAAGCTAAAGATTCTAACCAGACCATCCTGAAAAAGACCTTTTCCAACGGGGCTAACCTGACATTGGTCGGGGCGAATTCACCGGGCGGATTTCGGCGTATCACCTGCCGCATCATTCTGTTTGATGAAGTAGACGGCTATCCCTCCGGTGGCGCCGGAGCGGAAGGTGACCAGATTGCGCTGGGTATCAAACGAAGTGAAACATTCTGGAACCGGAAGATTGTGCTGGGTTCAACGCCGACAGTAAAAGAAACCAGTCGGATAGAAAAAGCGTTCTGTGACAGCGATCAACGTTATTACTATGTGCCGTGCCCGCATTGTGGTGAATATCAAGTGCTGGAATGGGGCGGCCCTGATACCCCGTATGGCATAAAATGGGAAAAAGATGAAAGCGGCAACGGGTTACCAGAGACTGCCTATTACGTCTGTCGCCATCACGGTTGTGTCATTCAGGACAGCGACAAGCCCGGCATGATTAAACAGGGTGAATGGCGCGCGAGTAAACCGTTTAAAGGCCATGCGGGCTTTCATATCTGGGCGGGTTACAGCCTGTTCCCCAATGCGGCATGGAAACATCTGGTCGCAGAGTGGTTACGGGTCAAAAATGATCCCCTGATGCGACAAACATTCATCAACCTTGTGCTGGGTGAACCCTACGAAGACCGGGGCGAAAAAGCCCTGAGTGAACGTAAGATGCTGGAGCGTTGCGAGGTCTGGGCGGCAGAGGTTCCTGACGGTGTGGCTGTGTTAACCGCAGGTATTGATACTCAAGATGGCCGATTTGAAATTGAGGTTGTAGGTTGGGGACGAAATGAGGAAAGTTGGTCAATTTCGTTTGATGTCATTGAGGGGGATCTGGAAACTGACGAACCGTGGCGGAGGCTGGATGCCTATTTAAAACAGGTCTGGCGACGTGCCGATGGTTATGGTTTTACCATTATGGCGGCCTGCATGGACTCCGGTGGTCACCATACCCAGCGGGTCTATGATTTTGCCCGCGAACGGTTGGGTAGGCGGATTTGGGCGATTAAAGGGGAATCGGCACGAGGCGGCGCACGCTCACCCATCTGGCCGACCAAACGCCCAACCCCTCGCAGTAAATCCAGTTTCAAACCGATTATCATTGGCGTCAATGCGGCTAAAGATGCTATCCGTGCCCGGCTGCATATTGAGCCACCCGAAGCGGGTGAGCCGGCTCCGGCCTATATGCATTTCCCTGTTGACCGGGACTTAAATTATTTCAGTCAGTTACTGGCGGAGCGATCGGTAATTAAAATTTCTGGTGGTCAGCGTTACCGTATTTGGGAACAAATCCCCGGACGCGCGAATGAGGCGCTCGATTGTCGGGTCTACAGCTATGCTGCGTTATGTGGCCTGCTGTATCTGGGATTAAAACTCAATGTCCTGGCAACCACAATTGAGGCCAATCCCGGCAGGCTGAAACCACCTCCAGCTGAACCGGAAACCAAAATCAACCTGCAATATCCCGGCGTGGTTATTCAGGAGCCGGATACACCCCAGAAACGTAAACCCATTTCACAGATGTTGCCATAGGAAAATTATGTTTAAACGCAATACTGGTTTACTGGCAGGCATGAGCCGTGCCCAGCTTTTGGCTGCGCTGGAAACCGCGCAGGCCGCATACATTGATTTAGCGACAGGTAATAAAGGTGTTTCGTTTTCCTATTCTCAGGGCGACGGGACGCGTTCAGTGTCCTATCAACCCACAGATTTAGGTCATCTGCTGGCGCTGATCCAGATGATACAGATGCAGTTAGGTATCAGCACACGACATCCTGCGAGGTTTAGATTCTGATGACCATTCAAATATTGGGACCGGACGGCAAACCGTTAGCACCGTCCCGTCCCCGTTATTCCATGCTGACGGGCGGTAGCCGCGTTCCCTACGATGCCGCCGATTCGTTCAGTGATCAACTGGCAAATTGGCAGCCTGCACTGTGGTCGCCGGATAACGAAATCAATATCTATCGTGACCGCATTGTGTCGCGCGTTCGGGATTTGGCGCGTAATGACGGCTGGGCGGCAGGTTCCATTACCCGTGTACTGGATAATGCTATCGGCGCGAATTTTCGCCCTATTCTGAAACCCGATTACCGAATGCTGGCATTGTTAACCGGTAATAAATCATTTGATGTCACATGGGCAGCAGAATACCGCAAAGTCGTTGAGGCGCACTGGCGTTCGTGGGCTGATGACCCCGGACGCTACTGTGATGTGGAGCGTAAACAAACCGTCTCCCAGATGATGAGATTGGCATTTCGTCACAAACTGCTCGACGGTGACGCACTGGCGGTTCTGCAATACCGGACTGATCGGTTAGGTCAGGGGCGAGGGCGTTATGCAACCACTATTCAGATTGTCGATCCCGATCGTCTCAGTAATCCGCAGGAAATGATGGATATGGAGTACGTGCGCGGCGGCGTGGAAATCGACAGTGACGGCGCACCCATTGCCTATCATATCCGCGAGGCACATATGGGGGATTGGTGGAGTGGTAAAAAAACCATGACGTGGGAGCGTATTCCGCGTGAAACCTCGTGGGGGCGACCGCACGTGGTCCATGATTACGACCATGAACGTGGGGCACAACACCGCGGAAATGGGATGTTAACCCCGGTTGTTCAGCGTCTGAAAATGCTCATCAAATACGACCAGAGCGAACTGGAATCGGCAATACTCAATTCCATCTTTGCCGCCTATATCGAATCGCCCTATGACCCCGCAGCAGTCGAGGCGGCATTGGGTGATACGGGGATGAGTGACGACCCTAATCTGGGGGCATATCAGAGCGGTCGGGTAGAGTTTCATAACGAACGTCGGTTATCCCTGCAAAACGGGGCACGAATGCCAATTCTGTATCCGGGAGAAAAAATCACGACCGTCAATGCCGCCAGACCGCACAGCAATTTTGAGATATTTGAGAGTGCGGTACTGCGCAACATTGCCTCGGCAACCGGATTATCAACCCAACAGGTTACACAGGATTGGTCGGATGTGAACTACAGTTCTGCCCGTGCAGCGATGCTGGAGGCATGGAAAACCCTGACCCGTCGTCGTGACGATTTTTCTATCGGTTTTTCCCAGCCGATATTGAGTGCATTCGTCGAGGAACTGCACGACACCGTGGAATTACCATTACCCAATGGTGCACCGGATTTTCTGGACGCACGGGCGGCGTATTGTCGGTCACGTTGGATTGGTCCCGGTCGGGGCTGGGTTGACCCGGTAGCGGAAAAAGAGGGCGCTATTATGGGGCTGGAAGCCGGTTTATCGACACTTGAAATTGAGATTGCGGAAAACGCCGGTGGTGACTGGGAGGAGTTTATGGATCAACGGGCGCATGAAATACAAGTGTGTCAGGAACGCGGATTGCCGCTACCCAGCTGGGCGCAATCCCGCCTGACAACCGACAGCAAAACAGAGGAATTCAACCCATGAATTTACCCCATTTAGCCCAGCGGTTATTTAATGTGCCGCTGGCAATTCATCCGCGCAAAGCTGAGGTGGTTATGGCCGCGCTGACAGACCGCTTTGGTATCACCCAGATTCAGGCTGGAATGGACTGGGATGATGAGGGCGATTCATTTTCCCGTCGTAGGCGTGATACGGGTTATGACGTTTTAGAGGGAATTGCCGTTATTCCAGTACAAGGAACGTTGGTGCAAAAACTCGGTACGCTGCGGCCATATAGTGGTATGACGGGCTATGACGGGATTCGTCAATCATTTTTGACAGCGCTCAATGACCCTGATGTGAATGGAATTTGTCTGGATATCGATTCGCCCGGCGGCGAGGTTGCTGGTTGTTTTGATTTGGTCGACCTGATTTATCAGTCACGGGGTGAAAAACCGATTCATGCCATTTTGACGGAAAATGCCTACTCCGCTGCCTATGCCATCGCCAGTGCCGCGGATAAAATTACCGTGCCGCGCACCGGTGGTATGGGTTCAGTGGGAGTGATTGTGATCCATTGTGACTGGTCACAGAAAATTAAACAGGACGGATTAACCGTCACGATAATTACCTATGGTGATCGTAAAGCCGAGAGCAACCCGTATGTAAAATTAAGTACGGAGGCGCAGCAGGCTATTCAATCGGATGTTGACACAATGGGAAAATTGTTTGTCAGCACCGTCGCTCGTAACCGCGGGATGACAGAAAAAACAATACGTGACACACAGGCCGCCTGCTATCTGGCGGCTGAGGGTGTTCAGCTGGGGTTGGCTGATGTTGTGGCTACACCTGATATCGCATTTCAAACACTAATGAAAGAATCTGGAGTTTAACGATGTTTAAATTTGCACATTTGTTAGGAACCAAAGCTCGTGCCACTGATGAGCGCGAGGAAGACGAAAAAGCACGCAAGGCAAAATCTCGCGCGGAAGAGGAAGAAGACGAGAAAGACGCCGAAGAAGATGATCCGGATGCAGAAGACGAAGATGATGAAAAGGAAGGCAAAAAGGCGAAAAAAGCGAAAAAGGCTGAGTCAGAAGACGATGACCCAGACGCGGAAGACGATGATGATGCCGATGCTGGCGAAAACGAGAACGTCAAAAAAGGCCGTCGCGCTGAGCGCAAACGCTGCGCCAGTATCTTTGGCAGCAAATATGCAGCAGGTCGCCCTGATATAGCAGCACATTTGGCGTTCAATACCAAAATGTCAGCGAGTGAGGCTATCAGCACATTAAAAGCGGTGGGGGCAGTTCAGCCTGCACCTGCCAGAGTGTCACTGGACAGCAGAATGCGCACCGAACAACAGGTGCGATTGGGTCCCGATGCTCAGCAGCCCGCGAAAGGCTCTGCGGCTGCACTGGCGCAGCAGATGACGGGTTTATACAACACCAATAGAGGAACAAAATAATGGATCAATTTTCCAATAACCCATTTCAACCGGGTGTCCGTCAGTCGGTTTATGTGCCTGACCAGCTCATTGCAGGGCAACTGCAATTAGTTACTGATACCGCGACCATTGCGAAATCCGGCATTCTGAAGCGCGGTACGGTGCTGGGTCAAATCACCGCGACACGTGAGTATGTGTTCAGTAAAAAATCCGCAACAGATGGTAGTCAAATCCCATGTGCCATTCTGGTAGATGATGTAGACACGACAGACGGTAGCGCTAGCGGTGGTGTTTATTTGATGGGTGAATTCAATCAGAACCGCATTATTTATGATGAGAGCTGGAAATTGCCCGAATTAACCACCGAACTCCGCAAACTCTCTATTTTCCTGCGCGACAGCGTAACCGCCTAATTTAATTCCAACAGACGTCCTGATGCGGTCACCGTAGGCACTGTGACGTCTATTTAACGAGAGAATGTATGAATATTTACGATACCAACGTTTTAATTCAGGTTGTCCCTAACCTGATAACCAGTCAGAACTGGTTGCTGGATAAATTTTTCCCGAACGTAGTAGAGTCCGACACCGAAGAAGTGGCGATTGATGTGGATGTCGGCCTGCGCCGTATGGCCCCGTTTGTTTCCCCGCTGGTGCAGGGTAAATTGGTTGAATCCCGTAAATTCCAGACCAACACGTTCAGGCCTGCCTATATCAAAGACAAGAGGGCGCCAGATTTGCGTAAACCGATTCGTCGACAAATTGGTGAGCGTATTGGCGGTCAATATACCGCCGCTGAGCGTGAGATGTTAAATATCCAATTTGAGTTAGCCGACCAGATCGACATGATTAACCGCCGTCTGGAGTGGATGGCAGCCAGCGCACTGACAACCGGCACTATCACCGTTTCAGGCGAAGGGTATGAAACGAAGATTGTCAATTTCGGTCGCTCCGCCGAATTGACTGTCACTCTGAGCGGGAGTGATAAATGGCCAACACGGGTAGATGCAGGCAAAACCAACAGCCAGCCAACGCAGGATATTGAGGAGTGGTCGCAGCGCATTCTGGAAAATTCTGGTGCCGTTCCTACTGATTTGGTATTTACCACTAAATCGTGGAATGCATTTCGTCTGGACACCACAGTCGAAGATAACGCCATCACGTTCCCAGCTCTCAACCCCTACGGTAACCAGATTAACCCGGGTACGCAGGTGCAGAAAGGCGCCGTCTATAAGGGGCGTTGGGGGCAGCTTGATTTGTGGGTGTATAACGACTGGTTTATTGACCCTGTGGATGGCAAAAAGAAGCCCATGCTACCGGATGGCACGGTCATTATGTCTAGCGCGGATTTGATGGGGACGCGGGTATTTGGTGCGATACTCGATCCTGCATTTAATTACGGCCCAATGGCGTATGCGCCTAAATCGTGGTTACAGGAAGATCCTGCGCAGCGTTTTCTGATGGTGCAGTCTGCGCCGCTGGTTATTCCTAGCCGTGTTAATGCGGCATTATGCGCAACGGTGGTGTGAGATGGCGAAAAAAACTCAGTCGGGCGCTCAGACAGACGATTTGGGCGGATTACCGCCTGAATTGCAGACAGACCCGATTCAACATTCCGCCCAGCCAGCGGTTCAACCTGAGACAGAATCTATCAAATTAGATGATGACGACGAGCCAGCCTCTGAATTTGTCGTTGTTAACGGTCGAACTGTCCGGCATAACGGGATCGATTACCCTGAGAACACGTTGATTGAAGTCTACGGTGAGGATGCTAACCGATTGATTCAGTTGGGCGTTATCGTGAAATTGGATGACCTGAAATCACAGTTATTATCCAACAATCAACAGGGGGCGTAATGCCAATCGACTGGGATAAACATTTGCTCGCACCGCTGCATAAACAATTTGCCGAGCGTGTGAACTGGCGACCTCAATCTGGCGAACCTTACGACATTATGGGCGTGTTTGATCGCGCCTATACTCAGCAGGTGGAATCGCTGGACGGGGACAGCAGTATCAATACCACCAAACCCCTGTTAGGTGTTCGTGATGCGATATTCAAATCCCCGCCTCAACAGCATGACCGTGTGTTTGTGTACAGCATCAATGCTGAATTTACCGTGAGTGACGTGCAACCTGATAGTCACGGTGGAACACATTTGCAACTCAACAGGGTTAAACGTAAACAATGAACGCATCAACTATACGTAATTTGGTCGTTTTGGCACTCATCGGTAAAACGGATGCGAAATCCCGTGTTTATTCCCCGCGCGACTGGTCAACGCGGGGGCGTGACTATCCGTGTATATTGGTGCAAACGCCGTTTGATCATAAAAAATCGCTGGGCCGTAATATTCCGCAGTTTAATACCGTAACCACCGTCAGGGTCACAGGCAGAATAGAGGAATTTGACGACGATACTGATAGCGGTGCGGAACAGGCAGAACTGGCACTGGAGGCATTGCGGGAGCAAATCGAGCGGGCGGTAATCAACAGCTATGACCTGACAAAAGAAGTCCAACAGTTTGCTGAAATTCGGTCACAAATTGATATCGATGCCAGTGGCGAGGGACATTTTGCGCAGCTCCTGATGGACATTGATATCGAATACTATCAGGGACCGGAGGATTTTTACCCCATTGAGGCAAATCCGCTGGCGAGCATAGACATCACTGTCGCTATGCCTGAGCACACACCAGAACCCCATATTCATATTAATCTGGAGTAATTCCATGCTTGTAAAACCCGTTGCTGGGCGGCGTGTTCGCTGCCCGGTCAGGGGCGAGTTTTTGCCCGAATCCGGTGCAGATGTGCCGGATAATTTGTTTTGGCATCGCCGATTAAGAGATGGCGACGTCGAAATTTATCAGATGGTTGCTGAAACCAAAGTTGCCAAAAAAGGCACTCAGGAGACTGAATAATGGCAATTCCTTTTTCCCGAATTCCCAATAACCTCAGAACGCCACTGTTTTTTGTGGAATTCGATAACTCGATGGCGAATAGTGCCACAGCAACCCAGCGCTCGCTCATTATCGGGCAAATGCTGGATAATGCGGCGGCAACGCCAGATATTCCGGTACGTATTTCCTCCGCAGAACAGGCTGCCTCACAGTGTGGTCACGGCTCATTACTGCATGGTATGACCGCCGCGTATCTGGCAAACGATCAGGCCGCGGAGTTGTGGGTGCTGCCCCTGAAAGACGGCGATAATTTGCTGTCTGCCAGAGGGTCGATTGAGATCACCTCCCAGTCAACCCATGCGGGCGTGATTTCACTGTATATAGCCGGACAGCGTGTGCAGGTCACGGTCATGGCAACGGATAAAATGCCGCAGATCGCCGAGTCTCTGGCTACCGCAATTAACCGTAAAATTGCTCTGCCAGTGACCGCAACCGCGGCCAATAACACGGTCACATTGACCGCGAAAAACAAAGGCGTACACGGTAACGGCATGGATATCAGCCTTAATTATCGGGGGCAGGCAGGCGGTGAGGAAACTCCAGTAGGTATGGCGTTACGTATCACCCCAATGGCAGGCGGTGCGGGCGCCCCAGAGTTGAAAAATGGACTGGCTAACCTCAGCGATCGGGCGTTTGATTTTATCGTCAACCCGTATACTGATACGACGTCACTCGATGAACTCAAATCATTTTTATCCGATACCGGTGGGCGTTGGTCATGGGAAAATCAACTCTACGGCCATTCATTCAGTGCAGTGAGTGGCACCTACGGGGAACTGGCAGATACTGGTGAACGCCGGAATAACCAGCACGAATCGCTGCTGGGGGTCACCAAATCCCCATCCCCCAATTACATTTGGGCGGCGGCAATCGCTGGCGCAACAGCACCGAGTTTGCGTAATGACCCCGGCAGGCCGCTGCAAACATTGCCTGTCATGGGTGTATTGCCTCCCGCAGCAGAAAATCAGCTCGACCTGATTGATCGCAATAACCTGCTGCACAGTGGGATTTCGACGTTTACGGTGGCTGATGATGGCACGGTACAGATAGAAAACGTAATCAGCACCTACCAGAAAAACCCCTACGGCGACAATGACGACAGCTATTTGCAGATAGAAACGTTGTTTTTGCTGATGTTCGTCTCGCGCTATATCCGCACGCAAATTACGTCAAAATTTGGGCGAATGAAACTGGCAAAAGACGGCACCCGTTTTGCACCCGGTTCTGCCATCGTCACGCCTAATATTGTCCGAGCGGAACTCATCGCTCAGTACCGGACACTGGAATATAACGGCTATGTGCAGGACGCTAAATCATTTGCAGACGGACTGCGAGTCGAGGTGAACGCACACAACCCGAACCGTCTGGATGTCCTCTGGACAGGCACCTTGATCAACCAGTTGAGAGTGTTCGCACTGCTCAATCAATTCCGTCTGCAACCGACGTCATGAGGTAACTATGGGAAATACAAGTAGAAGGTTGGCGGGTACAGCCTACGTCACGGTAGATGGTATGTCCATTATGGTTGTGGGGGATTTTACCTACAGCCCCTCAACCGTCACCCGCGAGACATTAACCGGCATGGATTCTGTGCATGGGTATAAAGAAAAACCCAACGTGCCGTATATTTCCTGCCGGGTACGTGACAGTGGTGGGACCACGGTCGCAGATTTTAACAACCAGACCAATGCCACCATTGTGGCAGAGCTGGGGAATGGCAAAACCATCATCGGTGAAGGCATGTGGACGGTGAACACGCAGGAAGTGCGCAGCGAAGATGCGGAGTTCGAGGTTCGTTGGGAAGGTGTCTCGGTGACTGAAAACTAGGAGTTAACGTGGAAAAGACAAAAATTATACGGTTAGATACGCCAATTGAAGATAAAGGCCAAAAGATCACTTACGAAGAGCTTCATTTGCGGGAACCCTGCCTAATAGAAGTTGAGCAGTTTTACGATGCACAGGCGAAGAATCTTAATAGCTCTCTTCCAGCAATGCGTCGGTTGATCGCTTTGGTGAGCGGAGCCACAGAAACCGCATTAAACCGGATGTCTATCTCTGACTTCAATCAATGTCGGGAGTTTCTTTTAGTTTTTTTGTCGGGAAAGCCGGACTTCAACAGTGGCAGCGACTAGCGGCAGAGGTCACGTATTTTTATAAATGGGGGCCACAGGCTGCGTGGCTCCTGAGTCGGTCACGTCTCAATTGGTGGGCTGAACAGGCAGAACGAATCATGAATGCAGGGGGAGGCAATGGCTAATGTATTTGATTTTCAAATGAATGCGGATGAAAACGTCACCAAAACGATTGCAGAAATGGAGATGCAGCTAAAAAATCTGTATCCATCATTGAGAGGCGTTCGGGAAGAGTTACGTTTTGGCGGTAGTGAAACGCTGGATAATGTTGGCTCCGTCAGTGATAAATTGCGCGACATGTCGCAATTTGCCAAAGATAACGTTCAGCACATCGGGGCGATTATTCCCCCATTGAAAAATGTCGGAGAACTTACCGTTAAGTATGGCGGTCTAATGAAAAAATATGGTGGGATCGTCGGTGGTGTTGGCGCTATCGGGTATGGAGCAACAAAACTGTATCAAGGTATGCGGGATGCCGGCAAGGAAGCCATTACTCGCAGTACAAGAGCAAAGAATGCCGGAATGAGTGTAGCGGATTTTACCCGTCTATCTGGGGCTATGCAGATTTCTACCGGGTCTTCAATGGATGAGACGGATCAGTCTGTCGAATCACTGTATTCCGTGCTGCAAAACGCCCTCACAAACAGAAACAGCTCAACAAAAACTCAGCTGAATGAAATTGGCGTAGAAATAGCAAAGAATAAAAATGGTAACGCGGATGTTTACAAGACAATGAAAAACCTCGCGGCAAAATGGAACAACATAGTACCAGAAACGCAAAATACGCTACGTGAGCATTTGGGGTTAGATGACAATACCTTATCATTCCTGAGAGATGGCGGACAGAAAATAAATGGCAAGCTAAAAATAGAGGAATTACTGGATAAATCCGAGCAGTTTGGACTAACTATACAAGATAAGGCCAATGAACAAATTGAAGCCGTCGGGGCGCGCATCAATGAAGCCGAAGCCAGAGTCGCAGGTACGTTGAGGGACTGGAAAAATGATATGTTGCTGACGAGCGTTGGTCAATGGGACAAGGCAAAAGCAGCGGCTCAAGATAAGAATCCGGTTCATGGTTTTTTGGCAGGAACAGGCACATTCTTTAATCCGCTCGGCTTTAATAACGGTGGCGACCAGCTAGCATTACTGAAAAAAGCAAAAAAAGATGATGAATTCAGGAAGACACTGGGCTTTAAAGAAAAAACGGATTTATTGCTTGAATATGCGTCAGAAGACTTAATCAAAAAATTAAATGCGTATTATTTCCCGAATGAAAAACCCAGTCATGTGGGTGAGAAAGTGCCTGATATGCCTGCGGTAAAAACGCCTGACTATCCGAATCCCAATCAGCGTAAAAAAAACGGCAAAACCACTCGCGGTGAGCGGAATAAAAACCCCGGCAATCTACGAGATGCCTCTAATACTATTGGTAGGGATGGTCCTAATCCTAAAAATAGTTTTGTCCAATTCAGAACGATGCATGATGGATTATCAGCCATGAGCCGCCAATTAATGCTCTATGGTGATAGAGGGATTGATACGTTAAACCGTATTATCCATAAGTATGCACCTACATTAGATAATAATGACACGTTTGGTTATATTGATTTTGTGTCTAAACGGACGGGGATTAACCCGAATGAACGGTTAAATATGCATGACCCCGCACTTATTGAACGACTTATGAAGCCCATGATTTTCAAGGAAAGTGAGTTGCAGTTTAGCTCTGAAACATTACAAAGTGCAATTATGGACTCAATTCATGATCCGCGCTGGGCGGGATTACGGTCAAAGGAAAATCTGCAACGCCAACGGCTCTGGTACGAGTATAACCATGAACAACCGCCCGTTTATAGCCAGAACAGGGTAGTTGAAAAGAACGAGGAAACAATCAATAAAAAACAATCGGAACAGCCAGCGACACCCCTACTCTACAGTCAGGACAAACGGGCTGAATACGATGAAGAATCCGCGAGAAAGATAGCGAAAGCCGTTCAGGACGCTATAGGAACCAAGCCGTTTCAGATAGAAATTACTCTACATGGTGATAAAACCGAGCAGCGTCAGCAGATTAAGTTAAATTCTGCCGGAAAAGTCACAACCTCCATGCGTTATCCTTGAAAATGACTTATATTTCATCATTAATGTGATTTTCATCATCATTATTAATGAGGTTATAAATGCATAGATTTGGGCGTTTTCTATTACTTATTGGTATTATCTGGCTGGTTGTGGCTCTAAACATGGGAACTACTGTCTCTTCTTATGGTGAAACTGTTCATAACATAGGGTTAGTATCAAGTAAGCAAAACCACGTTATTATAGGGTGTTTTATTATCCTTTATGGGTTGTTGGTTACTTTGTTCTACAGTAAAAAGTGATGTTACCCAATATGCAGTATTTTATTGATAAGGTCATCTCATGAGGAAATTATTTCTAACATTATTCTTTATGCCATTTATGGTAAATGCAGCTTGGATTACAAATGTAGAAGAAAGCATTTTTGGTGATAATAGTGCAATTCTTATAGGAGAGCTCAAAAACACTAAATCAGGCATCGTATTCAAATGCGATAGTAATGATCTATCAGTTTCTTATGTTGAACTAATAGACGATAGCGATATTAGGTCTGTGCCTGCGACTTTTTTAATGAAAGTTGATGGCAATCAGGTGATTGAGTTTAACGCAATGCTACAAAGAAGAAACTCTGATGCAATAGAAGCTAAAAGCACTGATAGAGAAAAGATTTTGTCGTTATTAAAGCAGTTAAGTTCAGCAAAGCAAAAAATTTTAGCGGGAATTTCTGTTGATGAAGTCGATTATAAACAATCTTTTTCAGGAAATGCATCCGGTTCAACTGTTGCCGTTAATAAATTTGCTAAGGCATGCAATTTGAATATCAAGTAGAACAGATAGTGCGAAACAGCCCCTTACGGGGCTTAATTAAGGTACTCTGGCTTAAGAATTTACCATTGGTTAACTATTTTAGAAAAACTCTCTTTATGAATAATGAGATATCCTGCTCTTTGTGCCAGTTCCATGAATGTGTTTAGAGTCAGTACGTGACTATTGGGATCTACCGTTTGGTAATCCTGTATTTGCCTGTTTCGGAGTGTGACTAATATCTTACCGTTGTCGGGTAGTACATTTGTGTCAAGTGATGGCTCTGCTTTGCCAAGATATTCACCCTCCATTGCCATCTTATGAACATACTCAACAGCCAGAGGTAATTGCTCAACAGTCAGTTCATCAATACTCTCTACATTGAACCTTTGGTGAATGAGTGAGTAAGCCTCTGGGTACATGATGCTCTTTTTGCTTACCAGTAAGTTAACAGCGTTCTTTAATGGATTACGTTGCTGGACTGTGGTTTTGGAAGAATGGTAACTTCCGGTTTTTCTAATTGATGGCAAGACCTCAGATGTTACCCATTTACGAACTCGATAAGGTGTAGTTCCTTGTTTAACAGCATCACGACAGCGAAGTATTAAGGTATACATACCTGACTCTGAAATGATATTAGCATCACCTTGACGCCCTAACTTAAAGTTAGATCGTTCATTTTCATCTAATACCTTCAATGCCTTGGATGGGTTTTGTAAATTCAGAACATTGCAGAGGTCTACTGCTACAAACCAAGGCTCATTGTCTTTTTTAACAACACGAACATCTTTGCCATCGAATTTGAATGTTGTGAATTCACTACTCGTTTTTGCTATACTAGTCATGTCTATATTCCTTGCTTTGATAGTAGACAATTAGAAGCCCTAACTATCCCCACGATGGTTGGGGCTTCACTATTTTGAGTTAATGATTAATCATAAGTCTTTATTGGTCATGGCCAATCATGTACTATAATAGTATATATTAAAATCAAAAGGGTCAATAGTGGTCATGAACAAAAATAATTCCATAGCAGCAAGAATAATTGAAAGGCGAGCAATGCTTGGATTGTCTCAGAATGCTCTTGCTCAACAATCAAATGTTGCTCCTGCACAAATTTCTCGTTATGAAGCAGAAAAAAGAAAACCTAGCGCACAAGTAATAAGCAGGCTAGCTAGTGCATTGTATGTTCCGTTCGAATGGTTGGCATATGGTGATACAACTAACTTTCCAAAGACTGATATCGCAGAAAAAGGCGGTGTTGAGCTGAATGTAAGTATTCCTCAAGAGCTGCATGACCAGCTAAAAATAGAGGCTGATAGATTAGGAAAGAAAATTGAGGATATAGCGGCTGGATACATTTTGCGAGAGTGGCACAAAAGCAAGAATTAAATCGCAAATAGCCCCCTACGGGGCTATTTTGGTTGGTTTTATCAAAACATCTGCGGGAATACCGAACATGCAATGTAGGTTGCGGATCATGGGTAATGTCAAGCTACGCTTACGGTTCAAAACCTCATAAACGCGGTTCGATTTACCGATAGCGGGTTCCAAGTCTTTAACTGTCAGACCGGATTGCTCCATTCTAAACTTGATAGCCTCAATGGGGTCTGGCGGGTCTATTGGATAATGCTCGGATTCATAGGCTTCGATTAGCAGCATCATGACCTCCATAAAATCAAATTCAGGCGTGCCAATTTCGGGTTGGTTATCGAATAATGGCGCAATGACTTTCAGTGCATCCTGATAGTCTTGCTCTGTTCTAATGGGTTTAATATTCATTATTTACTCCGGCTCTACAGTGTTGGCATCTACAGCATCATATTGTTTATGTGTACCTATAAATTTGATGTACACCCAGCCCGCAGGATAAAAGATGGAGACGATTAATCGATAATCATTTCCTTTAATGTTGAATACCACACGATTGTTTTTCAGTATGCTCGCATTGCGATATTGAGCCTTGATGTCAGCAGGCGTCTTCCATATGGCTTTTTTGGCCTCATCAAACCAAGCTCTTAGTGGTTGTTCTGCGTCGGGGTGTTTTTCCCAAAACGCTTTCAGTGATGCAACGGATATTATTTTCATAATTTAATGATAGTCCCATAATGGGACTTGCGCAAGTGACAGTAAAATTTTTTCAAGAGGGTTCATATGGCCTTTATTAAAGATGCCATTTCCTCATTGCTGGGGGGTGGCAGCGATGCGTCATGGAACTGGGTTGAGCATTTGCGCCCAGCGTCATTTCGTGGTGTACCATTTGCCGTCGTTTCTGGTGAGAGTGTATTTGGTCGGCGTCAGGCTGTACATGAATATCCCTACCGCGATACAGCATGGATTGAAGATCTAGGTCGGGCAACCCGCCGAATTACACTGAGAGGTTTTATTATTCAGGATAGCGTGATCTATAACGCACCGGATGTCATTACCCAACGTAAAAATCTGGTCGCGGCCTGTGAGACGGGTTCAACAGGCACGTTGGTACATCCGACGCTGGGCGAACTGACGGTCAGTGTGACGGAGAGCGGGTTACGCATGACGGAGAGCGTGGAATCAGGGCGGGTATTTGAGTTCACGTTGACGGTAATTGAATCCGGCCTGAAAGTTTTCGCGGTCACCAATAGCTCTAAATCCGCGACCGCGGTCGGTCAGAACTGGCTACGAACGCACACCACGATGTTAGCAAAATACATCTCAATGGTGCGGGGTGAAATTCGCTCCGTGGTGCAGGGAATACGAATTATTAGACAGACTGCGGATCAATGGATAGGTATGGTCACCCGTTCGGTGAATGAGGTCACAAACCTGAGTGATATGCTGAAAACCACGTTCGGCAGTGAACGTTACGGACGCTATCAGCGTGGGAAAATTGGTGGCACGGTCTCAGGAGCAACGGGTATCCGGTCACAGGATGATAAACCGCATAATGACGCTGAGGTAGTAAAAAAAACCACAGCCAATGTGGTGATGGGGCGCAAGACCATTTCCGATAATATTGAGAAATTGACGACCGCATCGACTGTAGAGGCATTCAGCGAGGCGGCAGGCAATGTCGTGATGGCAATTATCCATTCGGCGGGCAGCATCGATGAGAAAGTGGCGATTTTTGAAAATCTGTCCGCATTTCAAAATACTCGTTACCAGAACGGTGCAGTTGATCGGCACGTTACCGAAATGACGGTTTTATTGTTGGTAGTGTTGTCCGCGGGCGCAATGGCACAGGTCGCCAGTGAATTTACCCCGGCAAATAATCAGGAGGCGCATGATTTGCTGACGCGTGTGTGTCAGGCGCTGGATACCGCGCTGGTAATGGCCGGTGATTTGGGGGTAGACGAAATTTACGATTCTCTGCTGTCATTGCGGGATGAGTTTATCACCAGTGCCACACTGAAAGGCGCAGAGGCCGGCCGGTTAGCTCAATTCGAATTACCCACTACATTACCTGCACTGAATGTGGCCAACCGGATTTATCAGGATGCCGCTCGCAGTGATGAACTGGTTCAGGCTGCCAATCCTCGTCATCCGGCATTTATGCCAACGCGATTCAGGGCATTGAGACAATGAAAAAATCAGATGAATTGTCACTGGTGATAAACGGCAAACGTATTTATGGCTGGGACAGTGTGCGTGTGACGCGAGGTATTGAACGGTTGCCGTCCGATTTTGAACTGATGTTGATGGACTATTATCCGGGTAGCAGTGAAAAACAACTGGTCGAGGCTGGACAATCCTGTCAGGTATTGCTAGGCGATGACCCTGTGATTACGGGGTATATCGATATCTGGAACGCGTCCATAAACAAAAATAGTCATCAAATACGGGTGACCGGTCGCAGTAAATGTCAGGATTTGGTCGATTGCTCAGCCAAATGGCCGCAAAACGTCATTACCTCAGCGACGGCGCTACAAATCGCCCAGAAACTGGCGAAATGGTACGGCATTGAGGTGACCTCCGACGTGACTGATATGAAATCCGTGCCGCAATTTACCCTGAATTGGGGGGAGTCCTCGCAGGAAATCATTGATCGCATCACACGCTGGTCAGCTCTGCTCTATTACGACACGCCGGACGGTAATTTATTTTTGACTCGTGTCAGTGACAAATTGGCGGCCAGTGGTGTGGCACAGGGGAAAAATATCGAGCTGGCCGATTACCAATCCTCCATGAATGAACGATTCTCAGAGTACAGCGGCCTGTCAATGAATGTCAGCGGACTGAGTGAATTATCAGCCGGAAGAGGTTACGACGTGGTGACCATTGCCACGGCGAAAGATCCGGAAGCCGAAAAAATGCGTTATCGCAATTACGTCACCATTATCGAAAGCACACTGCATACATGGGGAAAGGAGCAGGACTCGATTAATTGGGAAATGAACCGCCGCTACGGGCGCTCTAAGGTCCTCAAAGTGCTGGTTGACAGTTGGCGGGATGTTGGCGGAACGTTGTGGACACCCAACACCCTGATACCGATACATTTACCCGTGTTTGGGCTGGAATCTGAACAGTGGCTGTTATCTGAAGTGTCGTATGTTCGTAATAAAGACGACGGCACGCGGGCAGAACTCACATTAATGCCCCCTGCGGCATTTACCGTACAACCGTATGAGTTCTATAGCGCCATTATGGAAACTCGAAACGGAGGATATAACCCAAATGGAAATCACTAAAAATTTATATCGACGGGCCATGATGATGCTCGGTTTAGGCAGGGTAACGACGTGTAACGATACAGGCGTTATCCAGCAGGTACAGTATCAGACTGCGATGGAGGTTCGGGATAATACCAAACGCGTCGCCGAGTTTGGATTCTCGTCAGGATTGCCCGCCAATACTGATGTGGTGCTGGCGTTCCTAGGGGGAGATCGCTCCAATGCCGTGGTGATTGGCAGTAATCATCAACACTATCGGCACAGGGGATTAAATCCCGGTGAAGTCGTGGTTTATAACCAGTGGGGTTTGCATATCCTGCTGACTGAATCGGGGATTACGGTGGAGGCTCAGGGACAGCCTGTTACAGTCAATAATGCCGCTCAGGTAACGGTTAATGCCTCAACGGAGGTTTTGCTGAATACACCCGTGTTACGAGTTTCTGGTGATATTATTGATAACTGTAACAGCAACAAAACCACGATGAAACAGCTACGGGATTCATATAACAGACATACCCATCCGGTTTCCGGTGTGAAATCAGGCGGTTCTACCGTGACCAGCCAGGTTACAGGAGAGACTGTCAAATGAGTGACATAACATCATGGTGGGATGTGAAAAATATCCATGCTGACTGGTCGATTGGGCGCGGGGATTTGATGACCGGAAACGACCTGCAAACCGCCATTATTATCAGTTTATTTACGGACCGACAGGCGCGGGCGGATGATGAAATTGACGGCACAGATCGGCGTGGTTGGTGGGGTGATAGTGAGTCCGATTATCAGATAGGGTCACGGTTGTGGCTGCTCCATCGGCAAAAATTAACCACTGCTGTAGCGTTGGCCGCCGAGGACTATGCACGGGAGGCGCTGCAATGGATGCTGGACGATGGTGTCGCAGCCTCTATTGATATCCGTACCCAGATTGTCTGGCCAAACCGGTTAAACATGATTATTCGTTATCAGCGTCCGGGGCGGGATAACGAGGATTTGCGTTTTTTTTGGGTCTGGGAGCGAGAAAATGCCGTTTAAACGAAAAACCCTCACCGAACTACGGGCACAGAACCGCAGTTATTTGCAGTCAGAATTGCAGGAGGCCGGACCGTTATTGCGTTTTTCCAATATGGGCGTACTGGCTGATATGGATGCGGGGATGGCTCATTTGCATTACGGCTATCTGGATTATATCGCCAAACAAACTACGCCGTTTACGTCCACGGATGAATGGCTGGCAGGCTGGGCGGCATTAAAAAAAATTTTCCGCAAACCGGCGATGGCAGCCGCGTGTGAACAGTATCAGTTCACGGGCGTAGCAGGCACCATTATTCCTGCTGGTACGATATTGAATCGAGGTGATGGTTACCAGTATAAAACACTCATTGAAACACGCATTGATGCCAGCGGACACGGCAATACCCGCCTGATTGCATTATTACCTGCGAGTACAGACGATGACGCCGGAGGCGGTGCAGCAGGCAATGCACCAGCTGGTACGGTATTAACATTGGATCAGAGTATTGCCGGTGTGGATGTGGAGGGGCGGGCAATTGTCGCAATAACCGGTGGGACTGATATTGAGCGTGAATCAGATTTTCGCTCCCGTATGCTCCTTGCCTATCAGGGTTCACCGCAGGGCGGTTCTGATGACGATTATAAACAGTGGGCGCTGGCTGTATCAGGAATTACCCGTGCATGGGTCAGACCCAGAGCGGCGGGCGCTGGGACGGTCGGTATTTACATTATGTGCGACAACAACGGACAGGGTGGTTTTCCCATCGGGACGGATGGGGTTTCATCTCACGAGTCATACGCTGTTCATGCCACAGGGGATCAGTTGCGTGTCGCTGATTACATCTATCGGTTACGGCCAACTACCGCATTAGTTTGGGCGTTATCACCAATAAAACGCACCATCAATTTTACCATTAATGGTATTGCGCATGTTGGAACGGACGTAACGGGTAAAATTGCGGCGGCAATTGATAATGTGCTGTTTGAACATGGCAATCCTGATGGAACAGGACGGATATTCATATCCGATTTGCAATACGCCATTGCGGATGTGCCAGGAACAGCAGGTTTTGTCATCACATCACCAGCAACCAATATTGAATTATCAGTAGGGCATTTGCCGATTAGAGGTGAGGTGCGATACACGTGAAACAATACAGTGTGAATAATTATACCGTTGCGCTGAATGGGTTATTACCAACAGGCATGGCATGGACGCGTCAGCCAAAATCGATAATGCGTGTGGTTATTCGGGCTATGGCGCGTAGTTATCAGCGGAGTGATCAGGACAGCCATTTGTTGTTAGAGGGCAGTTTCCCTGCGACGGCGACCATTATGTTACCAGAATGGGAAAAATCTCTGGGGCTGCCTGATGACTGCGCGATTGGGGAAATTGACAGTATTTCATTGCGGCAAAAATCCGTTGTTTCTAAATTGCTGCGAACGGGCGGC